>DATBZH010000001.1:0-4205 GCA_036513255.1 Candidatus Sulfotelmatobacter sp.
GCGTAGGCCTTTTCGAGCCAGACTAAGGCTTGTTCGCGATCGCCTATTCCGAGATAGGCCCAGAGCACGGGATCGGCGTCGCTTTTGCCGCGTTCGTACGATGCTCGAACTTTTTCTAGCGCTTTTTGCGCCTCCGGCCGCTGGCCCGCGCGCCCATAGACGTAGGCTTGCCAGGCTGAAGTCCAGATATCGCTTTCCTGGCTGGAGTCTTTGATTTCGGCTAGCGCTTCGGCGAACCGTCCTTTTTCGACGTAGGCGGCCAGCGCCATGTGAGCGAGGGGGAATGCAGGGTCCATTTCTTTGATGGCGCGGGATTGAGCGATGGCAGCGTCATACTGGCGGGCATAGTAAAGGATGGTGCCCTTGTCGGCGGCGATGATCAGCGAAAGCGGATCAAGCCGGCGGGCGCGGTCGCTTTCGGCGAGAGCTTCGCTGAATCGTCCCTGCAGCCCAAGGTACTCGGCGTACCATTCATGGGCGGTGGCGTAGTTCGGGTCGAGTTCAATGGCGCGGCGAAATTCTTTTTCCGCGGTCTCCCAATCGAAATCGAAAGTTTCGCTGATCAATGCGAGCGAAGTGTGGGCCTCAGCTAGCCGATCGTCCAGGGCAATGGCTTTGAGCGCTGCATTACGCGCCTGCGGCATCGACTCGGCTTCGGGCGATTCGCTGTAACCGCGAAGCAAGGTGTAGGAGTCCGCGAGACCGGCGTAGGCGCGGGCATAACCTGGATCGCTAGCGATTGCCTGCTGAAAATATTCGATGGCCTGCTGGAAACCCTGGCGGGTTCTTTTGTTCCAGAAATAGCGTCCCTTCAAATAAGAGTCGTAGGCCTGATAGGTATTGGGAGACTGAGAGGCTTGCGGTATCGCATAGATGGGGCGCTTGCCGGTGAGACTGAACTCGATTTCATCGGCCACTTCGCCGGCGATCTCCGTCTGTAAAGCGAGCAGGCTGTTGAGATCACGGTCGTATTGGCGCGCCCAGACGTGGCTTTGATCCGTTACCTGGATGAGTTGGGCCGTGATGCGCACGCGATTCGAATCACGACGGACGCTGCCCTCAACTACGTATTGCACGCCTAAGTCTTTTCCTATCTGCGACAGTGATTCCTGGCTGTGCTTATAGTGCATCACGGAAGTTCTAGCAATCACGCCGATGTGCGAGGGGTCAACATTGCCGAGCTGGCTGATCATCTCCTCGGTCAGGCCGTCGCTGAAGTATTCTTGTGCCGCATCTCCGGTGAAATTGTCGAAGGGGAGAACTGCCAGCATGGATCTTCCGCCGGGGACCGCCGCTGTTGGTGTTTTATGGGATTGAAGATAGACGGCCAGAGCGGCGACCATGAGTCCGGCCAAGGCAGCGAGTCCAGCAACGCGCCAAAATAGGGATCGTCGCGGAAGAGTTTCGGCGGAGAGCTCGTCTTCTTCTTCCGCAAGCCCCGTAATTTCTGTAACGTTCGATGCGGGCTCCGGGAGTATTGGAGCGGCAGGAGCTGCGATCGGATCTGGTGATTCGAAAGGTACGGTTGCGATAAAACGATAGCCGTAACCGGTCACGGTCTGGATGAATTGTGGATTTTCCGGATCGTCGCGCAGGGCATGTCGTACTTTTCGAATGGCAACGTTGATGCTGTTGTCGGTGTCGAAAAATACTCCATCGCCCCAAATCTTCTGGATCATCTCGTCACGGGTGACGATCTGCCCGTTTTTTTCGATCAGCAGGAGAAGGACTTCTGTGGGGATGCGTTCCAAGCGCAACAGACGGCCGTCGCGGTAGAGCTTTCGCGACTGGCGCTCCAGTTCGAACTTGTCTCCAAAACGGATTGAATCCAGCGTCATTGGGCCTTGTCGGGCGACCGAGGACATATTTTACCTGCGCGGTTTTCAAAAATTGTCTTTTTGGGTAGATGCACGGTTTTGCTTAGGTGTCAGGCCGGTTCAGCGGGAGATCCTTCACTGCGCCTGAAGAACGGCTCCGTTCACGATGACTCCGGATAGAGACTTGTAGATTGATTAGCCGCAAAGAATTGATTTATCGGGAGTTGCCCCGACAGGAAAATTAATGTGCCCTACATGCGACCTCTATTCAGGAAATTCAGGCTTTCGTGCAATATGCGTCCTGCTTGGGGTTGGTCGTGAGCAGAAGTTTGCGCTGGGAACAGGCGAACTCTGCAAGGGGCTTCGTCCCAATAAAAAATACTTACAGGAGACGAGATCATGCAAAACGAGATTGTGCAAGAAAAGGAAAGCAAGAAAATCGGGGCGATTCTTGCGATTGCTTTAGTCGTGATGATTGCAGTGCCGGTTACGCTGTTTGCGATTCCGGCGGCTCAGGTTTTCCGCTACACGGGGAGTCCAGTGACGTTTACGGGCGCGTGCTGCCAGAACTGGAATGAGTCGGTTAGCGTCACCGAACCAGCTACCGTTGTGCCGGTCACCGTGGATTTTAACCTGGACTATCAGGCAACTGGGGAAGGCTGGGTGGGACTGATGCTCAATGGCGGAACTTGCAACGTTTTTCACGGACCGAACCGGCTGCCGGAGTTCAACCTGGGAACGGGAGGCAGCGGGCCTTTCGGTGACGTTCATTATCAGTGGATCATTACGCCCGCGGATGGCTTGAAGGCCGGCAAGAACACGATCGGCGTATGTGGCGGCGGGTCTCTGGGCAACACCGCGACGATTGTGCTCGGATTTAACACGCTGGTGGTGAGGGGAGGGAATTAGATCTTCAGGGGAAAGGGAACCGGATCGCCTCGAATCAATTTCGGGCGGACTGGTTCCTTTGCCTACGTAGTCGATGCAGGAAAAGCAGGTTCCTCACCGCCGCTTCGCGCCGGTTCGGATGACATCGCCGGGGAACGATTTCGATTGCGGACTCTGCGCCGTGTGCAACTTGTTGTCACTTGAAAAAGATTTCTTGCAGCACAAATAGTCTATCTATTCACTTGCATTTGTGTGGGATGTTGACTAAAGTTGGTCGCGTTTTTGACTGGCACTTTTGTATCTTCCCCTCGGCCGTTCAGCGTTCGCGAGTCAAGAGCCTGGCCTAAACAACCGACAGTAATGGAGGCTTCAATGCGTCATGAAGGTGGTTTCCACCTCAAGAATTCGTGTGCCATCTTGGCTGCGATTGCGGCGCTTGGTTTTGCACCCGGTTCTTTCAAGCTGGCTCACGCGCAACGCGCGGTAGTTTCGCGATCGTCGAGCGCGGCGCACACAGCGCAGCAGCAGAGGAATGCTCGACCGCAGGTCACTTGCGGGAGCGGCACCAACCATTGGACGGGCACGGCGGGAGACAACCAGTGGACGACCGCGGGGAACTGGAGCCGCGGCGCGGTACCGATTGCGACGGACAACGTGTGCATCGCCAGCAGCGTTACTACAGCCATCAGCGTGGGAACTCTAGCGACCGCCAACCAAACTGTTGCCAGCCTGAATAGCGGCGGGCCGATCACGCTTGCCGGAGGGCCGCTGACGATCAGCGGGACGGCCACGTTTGCGGCCGCTCTGAGCATCAGTGGGACGCTGACTCTGAATGGCACCGGTTCGATGACCACGCTCACATTGAGCGGCAATCCCCTATTTACGAACGACAGCACATTGACTTTGAGCGGGCTGCTCACGTGGTCGGCGGGGACTTTTGGCGGGACGGGAACGACCAATGCGAACGGTGGAATGGCGCTGAGTGGCGAGCCATTTTTGAGTGGACAGACGCTGAACAATGCAGGCACGGCAACCTGGAGTGGGAGCTCATTCCTGATTCAGAATGGCGCGGTAATTAACAACCAGGCTGGGGCGACATGGAATCACGAAAACGACAGCTCGATCCAGTTTGAAGGCGGGACGATTCCAGTGTTTAACAACGCGGGAACCTTCGAGAAGACGGGTGGAACGAGCGCGAGCGGCGGAGGAGTCAGCAATGCGGTTACTTTCAACAACACGGGCACGGTGACGGACAGCAGCGGGATCTTGTCGATTTCGAACGTGGGAGTGTGCAGCGGGACGTGCGCCGGATCGTGGACTGTGGCTTTGGGAACAACGCTGGAGTTGGGGAGCGGAGCGACGACTGCGGCCATCAGCGGGCCGATCAGCGGGGCGGGCACAGTGGCGTTCACGACGGGAACGGTGAACTACACGGGCAAATATAACGTGACCGGAGGGACGCAGGCGACGAGTGGGACGGCGAATTTCAACGCTCCGGCG
>DATBZH010000002.1:0-2454 GCA_036513255.1 Candidatus Sulfotelmatobacter sp.
GCGTAGGCCGAGATGAGTCCAGGTCTTGCCCGCATCGGTCGATTTGTAAATGCCGTTGCCGACGGAAAGATCGGGGCGGTGCAATCCCTCGCCGCTGGCGGCATAAACAATGTTGGGATCGGACGGGGCAACGGCGATGGCGCCGATCGACTGAGTGGATTCGTGGTCGAAGATGGGATTCCAGGTGCGGCCGTAGTCGTCGGACTTCCACACGCCGCCGTTTACTTGCGCCACATAGTAGACGTTCGGCTGGCCGGGAACGCCGGTGGCGGCGCGGGTGCGGCCGCCGCGAAATGGGCCGACCATGCGCCAGTGCAGCTCCTGATAGGTGTTCTCGGGAACCTGTTCGCAGGCTGCGCTGCAAGAAACGGCGAGCAGGAAAAGAATGAATACGCGAATGACGGTTGCGGATCGCATTGGGTTGCTCCGTTAGGGAGAGGAAACACATAAGGATAAATCTAAATAGGGTTTCGATATAGCATTCGATGGGGTCGGGTGTTGTAGTGTGGCTAACGCGTCAGGCCGGTCAAGAGGGATATCCTTCACTCCGCCAGAAAAACGGCTTCGTTCAGGATGACGCCGAACAGACTTTTGAGGTTTGGACTCAACCTGCGCCACACATCATTGCAGCCGTGATTGGAATGGAAAAGTTACGACGCGACGTGAATTCCTTTTGACCTGCCGGGAAGCGCGTTTATGATGGCGAGACTTCTCTTGGCCAGCGCTCGAATATGAAATTTCTCAGTTGGCGTCTTCGAAGTTCTGCGCGGCATTTGCGTTGCCGCATTTTCGGGTGCTTTCTTGTTGCGGCATTTTTCGGCGCTTCCTGTGTGGGGCAGAGTGATGCAGGCGGCAACCGTGACGGACTGAAGCCGATTCTTTCTTACATCTCTAACGGCTGGGATACACTGACGCGCTCGATGACGGAGTGCCAGAGCGTGGTCGATCCGAAGATCAAAGCGGTTCCGGTGTTGTATTTGCCTGCGGGATTTGCCGAACCGGAGGGAGTGAAAAAACTCAGCGCCGACTGCAATGTGAAGGTCGAGCCGCTTCCGGTCGAGATTCACCAGTTGGGCCAGATCACAGCCAACGTCGAACCTTCGGGATTGCTTTATCTTCCCAACAAATATGTCGTGCCCGGCGGGCGCTTCAATGAGATGTACGGTTGGGACAGTTACTTCATCATTCGCGGGCTGTTGCTGGCGGGTAAAGTCGAACTGGCGCGCGACATGGTCGACAATTTCTTTTTTGAGATCGAGCATTACGGCGCGATGCTCAATGCGAACCGGACTTACTATCTGACGCGTTCACAGCCGCCGTTTTTGAGCTCCGCGTTTGTCGATGTTTATCAGGCGACGGCGCATGACAAGCCGGACACGGCATGGCTGGAGCGCGCTTACGCCGATCTGCAGAAAGATTATGAGATGTGGATGCACGATCCGCATCGGGCGGGCGATACCGGGTTGTCTCGCTATTACGATTTTGGCGATGGCCCGCCGGCGGAAGCGATCAAAGACGAGAGCGGCATCTATCGCAAGGTGGCGGAGTATTTTTTCCTTCATCCTGCCGAGGCGGATGATTACATCCAGGCTTGGCAGCCGGGAGTGGACAAGGGCGTAGCGGGTGCGGCGTACACGCTTCAGGTGTGCGACTCGGCGACCACGATGGGGCGTCCGGCGTGCGACAAGACGCAGGCGTTCAAATTGAGTTCCGACTATTACAAGGGCGACCGGTCGATGCGCGAGTCGGGGTTCGATGTGAGTTCACGCTTTGGAGCGTATGGATCAGCAACGCACCACTTTGCGCCGGTTTGCCTCAACAGCCTGCTCTATAAAAACGAAAAAGATCTGGAACAGATTGCGCGCTGGCTGGGCAAAGACACCGAGGCGAAACAATGGGCCAAGCGCGCCGAGGAACGGAAGAAGCTGGTTACGCGGTATCTGTGGAACCAGGAGCAAGGGCTGTTTTTCGATTACAACTTCATGACGAAGAAAATGTCGGCGTACAAATATGCGTCGACGTTTTATCCGCTGTGGGCGGGACTGGCGACGCCGGAGCAGGCGAAGGCAGTGGCTGCGAACCTGAAGGTATTCGAGCGGCCGGGTGGGGTCCCCATGAGTACGGACGATACCGGCGCGCAGTGGGATCTGCCGTACGGATGGGGAAATATCGAGATGGTGGTGATTGCGGGGCTGCGGCGCTATGGCTTTAACCAGGATGCCGACCGGGTCTCGTATGAATTTCTGTCGATGGTTGCGGAGAACTTCCGGCGCGATGGCAATATTCGCGAGAAGTACAACGTGGTCACGCGGTCTTCCGAATCGCATGTCGAACTCGGCTATGAGATGAACGTCATCGGCTTTGGCTGGACCAATGCCGCGTTTCTCGAACTGCTCCATGGCCTGCCGAAAGAGATGGTGGGCCGGTTGGAAAAAGAGCAGGCGCAGCCGCTAT
>DATBZH010000003.1:0-10287 GCA_036513255.1 Candidatus Sulfotelmatobacter sp.
TTGAGAGGACAATCAGGCTCAGGATTGAGGATGGTCAGCAACTCACCGTTGAGAATTCCTCGAACCTGCAGCCGGTCAGGCATAACGGCGACGACTCTATATTGCTGCTCGAAAATCGTCTTCTCGGCCTTTTTCATATCATCGTTTAGATGCCGAATTTCGTGCCACGGGTACCCGGTCATCTGTCTGTCGAGGTCAATTTACGGCAAAGCGAACCGAGGACGTTACGCTAACCGTCGCCGTCTGGCCAATCCCGATATTCTGCTCGTGAATTGATTAACCGTGGCGCATGGCGCAACAGCAACGAGTCGCCGAGATTCGGCATCGCCGGCGCGCTAGTTCTGGGCTGCGGAGGCGGTACCGGAAAGGACAACCTGCTGCTCGTCCCCTGTCCTCACCTGTTGATAGAAATTCCTCAATGTGCCGTAGTATTTGCTGTCGAGAATCAACGCATTGACTGCAAGATCACGGTGAAGGTGCAAGGAATTGTTGGTGCTGGTTACATCGGAGCGGTAGTTGCAGATCTTGCCGTCGATAACCTGAGGCTTGGGCAGGCCGCTTACCTGCATCCCAGCGGGCAACTCAATCTCGACATCGTCCTTGTCTTCGTAAGCGTAGTGATAATAGATCGGGTGGGTCCTGGACTCCTGCTCAAAAAGGTGCCGTTCACTGCCGCTGAATAATCCCACCGCAAGTAAAGAGTGATGGCCCGCGGCGGCGCGAATATTCTTGATGTTTCCAAAGCCTTTCACATAAGGAATCTCAACGTCGGCGTACTTTCGTCCCTCCTCGGTGAAAATCTTGAGGCGCGCATAGTCGATCTCGCGAAATTTCACATCGTCCCGATCCACTTGGCGGTAAAGATAAATCGCCGAAGCTCCTGGAGCCTTGGGCTCGCTTGTCATCTTCAGTTCTTCCGGTGAGATGGGCTGCCAGTCATCGCCCGCGCGAACGAGGGGGCTCAGGAAAAAGGCGAGAAAACAAAAAGAAAGGACGAAGATAATGCGGCGCATAAAACGAATGTCCCCTAACCGTCAGTTACAGTGGCGCATCTGCACTGAGAACTCCGGGGAACAAATCCGCAGCGCAAACGACTAACTTCTTACTGAGCGTTTGGCCCGTGAACGTCCGGAACACTGTAACCATCAACCTATCCCTGGTCAAGGGATTTTGAATACTCTCTGCTCTGGGGCACTGGCAGTAAAAAACCCTCCCGCTGCGAATCGGGAGGGTTTTTGTTCAATGTTCTTAGGCTTAGGTTTCAGAGGTTAGGGTTCGAAGTAAGGTGCCCAGCGGCGTTAGGCGCGAACAACATTTCCCGCCTGAAAGCCTTTCGGACCTTTCAGCAGGTCAAACTCCACGGTTTCGCCCTCGTTCAGCGTGCGGTAGCCGTTCTCCTGAATCGCAGAGAAGTGAACGAACACATCTTCCCCGGTGGAGCGCTGGATAAAGCCGTAGCCCTTCGCTCCGTTGAACCACTTGACTGTGCCTTTCTCTCTCACGGATAAAACTCCTTTCGCAATCGCGAAGAATTAGCTCCGCGGCACCTTCAGATGTTTTCGCTCCGCTCGACCGGAGCCCCCTCAAAGGTTCCGCTGGAACCGGTTGCGTTTAAGACGTGCGGAAGAAGAACTCTCCAAAAAAGAGAAAGCTCCCCGGCCCGCGCTGCGCATTGGTGCGTTCAACCTTCGGCCATTGCAGCGTGAACCTTCCGGAGCCCGACAATTTGGCGCATTTCTACCACACCTAACCACGTCAACCTCAACCGTACAGTTCTCAATACCGACCAACTGCCCGGTATTGAGGCGGAATCATATGCACTATTAAAACGTTTCGCAACTAGAATCTGAAAGAAATCGTAACGTGACTTTTGGTCATTCCAGATAACTTTAACTAAGATAAAGAAATTGAAGGATTCCCCGCAATTGCATAAATATTCAGCCCCCAGTCTTGTTTTTACCCCTCTGGTAGGATGATCCCTTCGTGCCCACTCCCACTTCACCAACCCCGCCGGAGAAAGTGCCGACTCCAGCACAGCCCTCGCCGCGGGTGCCGCAACGCTCGGGCAGCCTCGTAATCTCTACCGTCCAATACCTTATGCGGACCGAGGTTCACACCTTCGCCTTCTCGGTCGCGGCCAATGCCATCCTCTCGTTCTTCCCTTTCGTTGTGCTGATGATGACCGTCATCCGCAACGTCTTTCATTCGCGTGTTATGTACGACGTCGTTCTGCAGCTTCTCCGCGACTACCTGCCCGCCGGTCAGGAGTTCGTGATCCGCAATCTCAACGCCATGGTCAACTCGCGCCAGCGCGTGCAGGTGGCTTCGCTGGTCATCCTGCTCATTACTTCGTCTGGAGTCTTTCTTCCCCTCGAAGTCGCGCTCAACCGCATCTGGCGCTTCGAAAACAACCGTTCTTACTTAGGCAATCAACTGATCTCGCTCGGCCTTGCCTTTGCCTGCGGCGCGCTGGCGCTGCTCTCCATCGCGCTCACCGCGGGTCCGGTCGCATTCATGGAATTTATTCTGCGCGGCTATGGCACCGGATTCGTGCGCGTGGTGGGATTTTTAGTGATGAAGGTCTTCGCCATTGCCGCCAGCATCGCGATCTTCTTCCTGATCTACTGGCTGCTGCCCAATGGCAAGGTTCCGGCGCGCGCCGTCCTGCCCGCAGCCATCATCATGGGATTGCTCTCCGAGGCATTGAAATACGCGTACATCCTGGCGCTGCCCTGGCTGAACTTTCAGGAAGTCTACGGCCCCTTCGCGCTCTCGGTGAGCATGATGTTCTGGGCGTTCCTGTCAGGCTTGCTGCTGCTGGCAGGCGCAAATCTCTCCGCCGAAGAACACTTGCATCATTCGCTCTGATCGCGATCGTCTTTCGGCTTAGGCGTTCGATGGAAACGTGATGCCCCAGAAACTCTGCGCGCTTTCATCATGCTCGACGAATTCCACTCCGTAGGTGGAAACGCCTTGTGACGCGGTCAACTGCGCCACAACACGCGCCGTCACCTGAGCGCCGCACTTGTTTTTCAGTACGACAACCGAGCCCATCTGCAATTCCTTGCTCAGCTGTACTGCGGCTCCGTGCTTGTTCAGGCTGGTGGCTCGCGCCGGCATTGTGAAAGAACATTTCTGGCGGTCTTCGCCGGCCAATGCAACGGTTGCGTTCAGGCTCATGCGGTTGCTGCGGCGGCGTCCAGCTTGGTTCCGTATGAGGTTTGCGGCGGTTAAATTTGTCGAGTGTAAGTGGGGACGGTTTTTTGTGGTTTTTAGTTCCATACCGTCTGTAAAGATTAGCCAGCGCGAATTAGCGCCGCAACGTACATTCGTCACCCGCGCAGGTTACCCTGCAAACTCATTGTCTTTGAAGCGGATGCGATGGTCACCGCGAAGTAACACAGGAGAATCAAAAGTGAAGCGAAGATGAACGCCAATTACCAATTCGGCGAAAAGCCGCGCCCCGCCTGGGGTTTGGTGCAGTTTGACGTGTGCTGTAGTTTGAAGTGTGAATGCAAATTTGACGTATCATCCCGAACAAGCGTTTTTGGCGCTGTGAGGGATCTAGGTTTTGCTGTTCCCGGCACCGGCCGTAGAGTAGACAAAACCCTGGATCCCTCGCTTTCGCTCGGGATGACAAATTACTACGGCCACAAGCCTCATTACCTTTGCAAGAAAAAGGCCGCCTGCTTGAGGCGGCCCGATTGATTCTTATGATCTGACGCCTTACTTCTTCTGTTCCTGAATCGAGAGCAATTCCACTTCAAACACCAGCGTCTCGCCCGGGCCAATGTCTCCGCCCGCGCCGCGATCTCCATAAGCCAGGTCGGGAGGAATGTAGAGTTCCCACTTCGATCCGACGGGCATCAACTGCAAGGCTTCGGTCCAGCCCTTGATCACGCCGCCCACGGCGAACGACGCCGGGCCACCGTGCTTGCTGGAGCTGTCGAATTCCTTACCATTGATCAGCGTGCCGCGATAGTTGCACGACACGGTGTCACTCGCCGTCGGCTTCGGGCCCTTGCCTTCGGTCAGGATCTTGTATTGCATGCCGTCGGGCAGCGTCACGACGCCCGCCTTCGATTTGTTGGCGGCGAGGAATGCGTCGCCTTCCTTGCGGTTGCCTGCACCTTCCTGTTGCGACTTAGCCTGCATGGTCTTCTGCGCCTCGGTTTGTAATTGCTGCAGCGCATTGCGCGCTTCATCTTCCGTCATTGCGGTTTTAACGCCACTCTGCGCGTCGCGCAAGCCGCGCGCAACCATTGCGGGATCAAGCTTGATCCCCGGCTGCTTCAGGCGATTGCCAAGATTCATGCCCATGGCGTAGCTCTGCTTGTCGCGATCGGTCTTGAGCACGACAGGCGCAGACGCGCCGGGCTTCGCGGCAGGTTTCTTCGCCGTGTTACTGGCGGTGCCGCTGCTGGTTTTGGGAGTTGTCTGCGAACTGGTTTGGCCAGCAGCGGGCGTGGAGGACGATCCTTGCTGTGGTGAAGCTGGCTGGGCGAATGCGCTGCCAAGCAGGACACTAGCGGCCAACAGTCGTGGCGCAATCATGAAAGATTTAAGCATAGCTACTATTGTTGCATCCCGCGTGAGAGATGGGCAAACCGGCGAGGCACGACGTGCAAAAGTGACGAAGTGTTCCTGCAGGAACACTGTGCAAAAGTCCGAAAAACGAGGGCTACAAGTGGCTGATTCGCGGGGGCTTGCGGAGCCGTGATTTGTTTTCAGAGGGTTAGGCTGTGGAAAAAGAGAGCGATTTTAGGGCTAAAAACGTCTACTAAAGTGGACTTGACAAGCGTTGTATGTACTTTTTTGGATGTACGTTAGAAAGAAATCGAACACTTCAATCACCCAGCCCTTAATCGTTGCATCCTGAGTCGGTCTAGCCGGCGATTCTGTCGTCCCTACGGGACTGGTTCCATTATTTGTGACTTACCCCGGACTTGCGTCCGGGGCTGCATTCTTTCGCCGCTTTGCGGCTGGGTCTTGCGTGCTGCGTGCTTTGTTGGCCCTTAGTTCTTTGCGGGGGCGTTCAGCGCGGCGAATTCGCGTTTGGCTTCCTGGGCAGGGATGAAATCTGCATCGGCGTTTTTCCAGATGTCGAGCAGCTGTTGATAGCTCTTGATGGCGGCGGCCTTGTCGAATTGCGCCTGGGCGCGGGCGGTGCCGAGCAGGCAGAGGGGATAATCGGGGGCTTGTGTGTCGGCCCCTGATCCCTCCTGGAGCGTCACACCGCGATAACGCAAGCAAGGGGCGAAATCGGTTACGGCTTGCTGTGGATTTTTGCTTTCGAGCGAGGCGCGGCCCAGAAGCTGCGGCGCAACGGAGACCAGCATGTAGGGTGCAGTGGAGTTCAAAAGGGCCGCAACCTGGTCGGGATGGCGCGCGGCCAGAGCCGTTGCTGCTTTCACTTCGGGCAGAAAAATCTCGTTTACCAGAGTATTGTTCGGAGCTGATGCAGCCAGATGCTCCATATCTTTGATCGGGTCTTTTACCGTATCCGCGGTCTCTCCGCAGAGCGCAAGCGCCAAGTCGGCATCTGGAAGAGTGGCTAACGAATGATCGAGCGCCAAGCCTTTTCTTGCAGCATCGCGAGCGGTGGTGCAGTTCGACGTTAAGGCGTCGTGCAGGGCTTTGATGGCCAAGAATCCACCGGCAGCATCGGGCAAGTGCTGCTGAATGGCGCGTTGTGAGGCATGCTCCCACGCGCGGTCGGCTTCGCGCATTCGGCCATCGAAGAAATAAATCATGGCCGCATTTGCATCAATGGAGAAACCATCGGGGTGGCTGGCAGCCCACTGGATATGTCCTTCCCAGGGTTGGCCAGACATGAAATCGAGGACCATAGCCGTTCCCTGATAATTGATATCGTCGCCGCCACCATGATCTTTTGCTTCCTTCAAATATCGCTCCGCCTCCGGTATGCGATCCAACTGCAAGAGAGCGCCGGCGCTGTTGGCTGCGGATGTGATGTTCCATTTGGCGATTTCCCAGGTTTTCTCGAAGCCCTGCACCGCTTCCTCGAGATTGCCTAGATTGGATTGCACGATGGCAAGGTTATTCCAGGCCGAAGCGTCACGCGGATACGTCGCAGCGAATAATTTGTAGGCGTCGAGCGCTTTAGGCAAGTCATACTGCTGAGTTTCGTATTCTGCCTCGATATACATGCGCTCGCGCTCGGTGACGCGTTCGCGCAAATCATAGGCTTTTTTGGCGTACTCCTCGGACTTCACCAACGAACCTTCTGTGGCATAGGTCACGCTGAGCCGGGCATAGGCCATGGCGAAATTAGGATCGAGCCGAACCGCATCGGCGTAGAGCGACATTGCCTGCAAGTCGTGACCCAGGCGGTGCTCTTCCTCTGCGAGTGCGAAGGCGTGGAAAGCCTGCAACGACGCGGTGGTGACGTTGGTGTACGGCGTGCTTAGTTTCTGGATCGACGCCATGGACTCGCCCAGCCGCGAGCGAATGGCAGTTGCAGCCTTGGAAACGGCTTGCAGAACTCCGGTCTTGTCGGAAGCGGTCTCTTGTTCGCGGCCGAAGACTTCGCCGGTAGCCACGTTCACAGCATTGATCTCAATGACATAAGACGAGCCAAGGCTGGCAATGGAACCGGCGAGATAGGCTTTGACGCCGAGGCGCTGGCCCAGTTGCTGGGCTAAATCGGGAGTAATTCTTTGATCGGCTTTTTGTCCGAGATACTGCAGATTGCTGTGCAGTTCAGCGTCGCTTACGAGTTGCAGTAGCGGCGACTGCTCCAGTTGGATGGCAAGCGCTTCCTTCAGGGTGGAATCGAAGACGGGATCACCGGTCTGGTTGGTGAAGTCGGCGAGGATGATCTGATCTTTGTCGGTGAGTTGCACGGTGGAGCGCTTCTTGAAGTAAAAAGTTCCGGCGATCACGGCGAGGATTAGGACGGCGGCGAGCAGGATCATCCACTTCAACCAGGCGCGTTTCGCGGGCTCGGTTGCGACTGGCGCGGAGCCGGAGGATGCGGCAGATGGGATTACGCGAGCCGACCCGCTGGTTTTCTGCGCGGATGCGGGCACGCTTCCTGAGGGCGCCGCCGTGTGCGAGTCGGAGGACGTGAGCGTGGGGCTGCGTCCGGAATCGAGGTCGCGCTTGAGGCGCAGCAGTTCGGATTTGATATCGACGGCGTGCTGGTAGCGGAGATCGCGATCTTTTTCGAGAGCGCGGTTAATGATGTCTTCGAGGCGCGCCGGCAACTTGGGATTCAGCCGCACGGGCGCGGTCGGCGTGCGGTTCAGAATTTCGTCGAAGATGACGCCGGAGGTTTCGCCGCGAAATGGAATCGATCCGGTCGCCATTTCATACAGGACGATGCCGAAGGAAAAAAGGTCGGTGCGGGCATCGAGCGCCTTGCCCCGAACCTGCTCAGGCGACATGTAGGCAACGGTGCCAAGCGCGGAGCCGGCGCTGGTGAGGTGCTCTGCGCTCACGTTTTGCGTGCGCGTGGCTTCGGAGGGATCGAGGGCGCGGCTGGCTTCCTGCACGACTTTGGCGAGGCCGAAGTCAAGAATTTTGGCGGAGCCGCGCTGGGTGACGAAAATATTGGCGGGTTTGATGTCGCGGTGAACGATGCCTTTGGCGTGCGCGGCGTCGAGGGCGTCGGCAACATCGATCGCGATGCTGAGAACTTGTTCGATTTCGAATGGTCGATTGTCGATCAGGTGCTTGAGCGTCTCGCCCTCGAGATATTCCATCACGATGAAAGCCTGATCGCCTTCTTCGCCGATGTCATAGATGGTGCAGATGTTGGGGTGGTTCAGAGCCGAGGCCGCCTGGGCTTCGCGACGGAAGCGGCTAAGAGCGCCGGGGTCGCGGGTAACATCTTCAGGAAGAAACTTGAGTGCCACGAAACGCTTGAGGCGGGTGTCTTCGGCTTTGTAGACAACGCCCATCCCGCCACCGCCGAGCTTTTCCATCACGCGGTAGTGAGAGATGTTTTGTCCGATCATCGTTTGGCCAGTCGGTTTAGCACGGCGCGCAAGCGGAAGCTGAAAAGCTCAGGCGAGTCATCTTAGGAGTCGGGTGGAAAGAAAGTCAACGAAAAGAACTCTGATGATGGATCTGGGCTCTCGGACGCGTGCAAAGCACGGGCTTGGGGATTACGACAGCGTTACGTGAAAACTTTTGCGCTTAGTTATGCCCTTCGTGTTCCTGCACCTTGCGGCGGTACTGCTCGATCTGCTGCTTCACGATGCCTAAGTCATTGCCCCAGAGGTTGGCGGGTTCGATGTCGTCGTCGGTGTTGGCGTCGAAGCCTTCGTCGGGCGGGCCGAATTCGTTGAACTGGTGAAGGATGAGGAAAATGGGATCGAGTTTGGCCGCGTAGTCCATGAAGGAGTCGAGGGTTGCATTGGAGCCGTCGGGGCCGTAGCGCAGAGCGTCATCGAGACAGTAGGGAGTGGGATTCGAGGTGGAAACGGCGCATGCCCAACCGTCCTGGCCGGCGGTCGCGATGGAGGCAGTGAAGTTTTCCACGCGCTGATCGCCGGGCGTGCCGATCCGGTTATACGACGGAAAGTAAGGACAGTACGGAGCCACGGCGCATGTCGGGTTGAGGCGGTCGACCCAGCTCCAGAATCCGTAGGAGGGATCGATCTCTAACGGGGCAATCGGTCGGACGCCGGACGCCCAGAGATACGGCTGGCTGTCGAGATATCCTGCCATTTCTTTGAAGGTGTATTTGCTCTCGATCTCCGGGTGGCCGTGCAGCCAAGTTATGATCTGAAACCACTCGGGGTGGTCGGCGCGGCTGGGATCCTGTCCGGCGCCAAGGAAGATGAGCATGAGCGGCTTGCCTTCGTAGATGACGACACGGTCCGGGTAGCGGCTCATGAGATCGCCGAAATAGTTGATTTCTTTTTCGAGCGAAGTCTTGCCATCGATATCTTTGTAGAGGACGTCCTCGTCGATTCCGCCCAGCAGCGGGATCAGCTTCATCCGCGTTCCCAGCGCGGTCCATGTGGGGTAGGTGTTGCCGGTATTGTCCCGGATCGTGCGGTTGGAGGAACGAAACGACGGTGTGCAATTAGAAACGTATTTCTTAACAAACCACTCGCTGTTAAAGATGCAGCTCACATTGTTGGTGACTTCGATCAGGGCGGCGTCGATGCCCATGTATTCGAACCATGCGACGTGCGTCTGAATGACGGCGGGATCAGCGCTGTCGTAGCCGCCGCCGACGGATTGCATGTCGGCGGACTGAAGAACGGGCATTGCGGCCGCGCCCTGAAACGTGACGGCATTGGGGCCAAACCAGTTTTCGTATTCCATGACGACGATGTGGCTGTTGCGGTCGACGACGAGAGGGCCTGTTGGTAGAGGAGGCGTGGTCTGTGATGCAGCGAGCGCAGCGAGTGACAGAGTTAGAGCGAAGACGATGATTATTGCTCTGAGTATCATGCTGCGATCACATTTTAGGAACTTCAGCATATTGTCTACCCAATCATTTATCGCGGTAGTGGTGCAGTTTGGCTGGCGCGATGGGCCAGTTCAGCGGGAGATCCTTCGCTCCGCCTGAAGAACGGCTACGCTCAGGATGACAGGATTCTTCGTCATTATCACTGGCAGGTTGCGGTGAGGCGGCCTACATAGTTGGTGGGCCAGCCGCCGCTTCCGCCGTAGGTATAGAAGAGATAAAACTGCTTACCCAGGATGTGGGGATCGTTGCCCATGCCAATCGGCATCACGTAGGTGTTGGGCTGGCCGTTGAATTGATAAATCTGAACCGGCGACGACCAGTTCAGTCCGTCCGGAGATTCGGCATAGGCGAATAGAACGCCTTCGCCGATGATCATGACGTAACGCTTCAGGTCGGCGTTGTAGGCAACCTGCAGTTCACCTGCAAATTCGGCCGTGGGATTCAGATCGGTGGAGTAACCGCCGATGCCGGGCTGAAGGCGCCAGTCACCCGCATAATATTTTTGAAAAGCTGCGGCGTGCTGCTTGGGACCGAAGGCTCCCCTGGCAACTTCCGCGATTTCAGCCCGCGCCACCGACGCCTGCGTAATTGTATTGCCCCAGTGCGTGGTTCCATTGGCCAGCCAGTCGCGGAAATAAATGTAGAGATACTTGCCGTCGGGCGAGACCACGAGCGGAGGATCTCCGATGTCGTATCCGTCGAGGTCGGTGCGGTAGGCCTGATTGACGCGAACGATTTCGCCGAGATCGATCCAGCTAAGTCCGTGATCGATGGATGAGGCCAATCCCAGAACGGCATAAAAACTCTGCGTCGAGACCGTGTTGATTTCGGCGTGA
>DATBZH010000004.1:0-3064 GCA_036513255.1 Candidatus Sulfotelmatobacter sp.
ATCGGCAACGCTTATTCGGATGAGATCCTGCATGCGGCGCAGCTTTCACCCATCGCGCAAACGCAGAAGCTCAAGCCGGAAGAGTGGGAGCGCTTGTTCGCGGCAACGCGGCAAACCCTGCAATTGTGGATTGATCGCTTAAAAGCGGAAGCGAAAAAAGCTTTTCCTGAGAAGGTGACGGCATTTCGAAAAGAGATGGCTGTCCACGGACGCTATGGGTTGCCCTGCCCACGATGCGGCGACAAAGTGTTGCGCATCCGCTATGCCGACAAAGAAACAAACTATTGCGCCCGCTGCCAGACCGGTGGAAAAGTACTGGCCGACCGGAGCCTGTCACGCCTTCTCGGATCGGACTGGCCGCGGACGCTGGACGAACTGGAAGCCTTAAAACGCCGCTGAAGGGGATTCGAGGATTAGGTTGTAGATGGAGTGGCGGCACGCATTTCTTCAATGACCGCGTCCGCGAATTCCGATGTGCCGGCTTTTCCGCCGACATCGCGGGTCAACTTCTCGGGGTGACTGTAAACGCGCTCCAGCGCATTGCGAATCTGCGTCGACGCCTCGTGCTCTCCGAGATGGCGAACCATGAGCAGGGCCGAGCGCAATAGTGCGGTTGGATTGGCCATGTTCTTACCTGCGATGTCCGGGGCCGACCCGTGAACGGCTTCGAAGATCGCGCAATTCTCACCCAGATTCGCGCTGGGAACGAAACCAAGCCCGCCAACGAACGCGGCGCAAAGATCGGAAATGATGTCGCCGTAAAGGTTTTCCATGACCAGAATGTCGTACTGGTACGGATTCATCACCAGTTGCATGCAGGTGTTGTCGACGATGTGCTCGGCGTAGGTGACTTCGGGATAATCCTTGGCAATGTTGCGGCAGCACTTGAGGAATAATCCGTCGGACAACTTCATAATGTTGGCTTTGTGGATGGCGTGAACCTTCTTGCGGTCATGCTTGCGCGCATATTCGAAGGCGAACTTCGCGATGCGGGTCGAAGCCTTTTCGGTGATGATCTTCAGGCTCTCAATGACGCCGGGGACAACTTCGTGCTCGAGTCCGGAATAAAGGCTCTCGGTGTTCTCACGCACGATGATGAGATCGACATTTGGATAGCGCGTGGGAATATGAGGCAGGTTGCGGATCGGACGAAAGTTGGCGTAGAGCTCGAATTTTTTGCGCAAGGCGACGTTGATGCTGGAAAATCCGCCGCCCACGGGCGTGGTGACCGGACCTTTTAGCGCCACGCGCGTGCGCTCGATGGATTCGATGACCTCTTTGGGAATGTATTCGCCATGCTTAGCGAAGGCATCGGCTCCGACGGCGAACGTCTCCCATTCAAACTTCACACCGGTTGCTTCGAGAATGCGCACCGTTGCCTGCGTGACTTCAGGACCGATTCCGTCGCCGGGGATGAGGGTTACTTTATGTGCCATAAATTCTCTATCGTCATTTTATTGAATGCGGTTTATTGATTGGAGGTTGTCGCTGCTTGCGATCAGACACCCTTGACCTTTACCAGATCTTTCAACTCGTTCATGAACTCTTTTACGTCCTTGAAGTCGAGGTATACCGAGGCGAAGCGCACGTATGCAACTTTGTCGTAACGGCGCAGGCGGTTCATGATCAGCTCGCCGAGTTCGCTGGTTTTGCGCTCGCGCTCGGTCGAGTCGATGACGAATGATTCGGCTTCATTGACGATCTGCTCGAGCTTGCTGATGGGCACCGGGCGCTTCTCGCAGGCGCGCAGCAATCCATTGAGAACCTTTTGCCGGTCGAATTTTTCGCGACGGCCGTCTTTCTTCACCACCATGTAGGGAATTTCGTCGATACGTTCGTAGGTGGTGAAGCGCTTGTTGCACTTCAGGCACTCGCGGCGGCGGCGGATCGACTCCGCCTCTTTACTCTCGCGCGAGTCCACAACCTTGTCATTGGCAAATCCGCAAAAGGGACATTTCATGGCGCTGGGACCGTCAGGAGCGGATTCCGCACACCGGGAACCTTTCGGCGCACGAATGCGGGAGTCAGCAATCCTGGGCGGTAACTAGAGATTGTAGCAGTTGCGGCACTACACAATAAGCGGGGTTAACTGCGAGGTGTACAACCAATCACCCTCCCAAAAAACAAAACGGCGCCCGTACCCCCTGCGGTGCGAGCGCCTGTTTTTCCCCACGCCCTCCCGGTGACGGAGAGCCTGGAAGTGGTCGATCCGAACTCCCAAGCTTTAATAAATCGCGGAAAAGCCTGGGAATCGGCACGCCTGATCTGGCAATGAGAATGCCTTAGCCGTCCCGGTGATTTGTCACGGCGATGTCTAGAATTTGCAAAAAAGATGGGGTCCGTTTAGGACGATCCAGTCAGAACCGGCTGAGCGGCGTGAAAATATTTGCGATAGGCCGCAATCCAGTCGGTGGAGATATCGTGCTGCGCGGTCGCCAAATCGATGTCACCCCGGCAGACCATATCGCGCAGTTTGTCTTCCAGGCGATCCTTCACATGGGCGTTCCACTCGGTGTGGTGGTAAGGCTCCGGCCACAGGTTGCGAACGTCGGTGGCGCCTCCTAGCTGCGGCGTGACGAGGTAGTCGACCTCGTAGGCGTCGTCGTGGCCGCCAGCCACTCCATACAACTCCAATACCTTCGCTTTTAGCGCGGCCGGAACGGGAGGATGTTCGTCGATCGTAGCCGAGCAGACCTGGCTGCGTGTGGCAGACCTGACGGCGCCGGGTGTGAAGCGGGCATCGGGTTCGTCAGGAAGGGAAGGGGCTTGCGCGGTCTGCATTCGATGCAGGTTGCCATGCGTCAGCAAGATCGCTGCGAAGGCCAGTGTGGCGAAGACCGGAACGACCAGTGCCCGACGCCAGTTCAAGAACGATAACGCACTAGATGCTGAAGTTGGACGCGCCGCCAAATTGGCAAGCTGAGCCTTCAACAGGGCGCGCGGTCCGGCAGAGGAAGGCAACGCAGCATTCAGTACGATCCGATGCGACTGAGCAAATTCCGCGAAGGCGTCTTCGAGTTGTTGGCTGCGCGTCTGGCATAGAGAACAGGATTGCGCGTGTGAA
>DATBZH010000005.1:0-14650 GCA_036513255.1 Candidatus Sulfotelmatobacter sp.
CGTCGCCGCCGTTGTCGCAGCGGAAATTGTAACCGTAACATGCGACGAAGCAGTCAGCGTAGCGGAAGAAAACCGCACAGTAACGCCGAAGGCTGCTCCACTCGCAGAAAGCGTCACAGGCGAGTTGAAACCATCTGATGGAATCAAACTCACTGTGACCGTATTCGAGCCACCTTTCCCCACCGTCATACTTGAGGAACTCGCAGCGAGAGCAAAATTTGCACTGGTATCGTTCCAGTGGCTAGCCAGAAGATTAGCGTCGACCGATCCCAGTCCCGTGGCCGCATCATAGCCGGCGCCCGCGTTAAAGCCCGAAACTCCGGGGACGCTGTTGTTGCCGCTGGTGATGTCATGAAATACTTCAGCCCCGCCATCCGACAATTGCCGCGTGGCTAATCGGTAGAGAACTGGATTAACGTTGCCCTGCGCGGTGCCCGCTTTCTGTACCACCAACGCCATCGCTCCGGCCAGAGATGGAGCCGCCGCTGAAGTGCCAGCCACGGCCTGCAGCGATCCGTCAATCAAAATTACGTAGGAGTCGTGAATCGCCGCCGTCATCGCAACGTCGGGAACATCTCGCTTGCCGTCGGCGGGAACTCCGGGCGCCGACTGCCAGTTGGGTTTGCTGTAAACGGAACTCGTCCCGCCGCCGCCTGCCCATAAGCCACCGCTTCCACTTTCGTTCCACACGTCCTCCGGGATATAGGCAAGAGCCGACGACATGCCCGCGCCATTGCTCGACGACCAGTACTGGCTGGAGTTTGAGCCTTCACTGAACTCAGCGCCTCCCACGCACGTACTGTAAGGACTCGAACAGAGTCCATTCACCGCCCGCCCTTGGGTCGCGGTTCTTGCGTTCGAAGCATCGCAACCCGCGGCGCCGCTGTCACCTGAGGAAACAAATACCGACATGCCCTGTGCTGCCGCTTGTTGCCACAAAGAATTCCAGAATGCATTGCCGCCGGAGCCTTCGGCCGCTTCACACATTCCATAGCTCAAGCTCACAATCGGCGCAATGTTGTGCGCAACCGCGTACTGCGCGGAAAGCGCAATGCCGTCGCTCGATCCCGATTTCGAAGTAACGAATTTCACGGCGGCTTTTTGCGCAATGGCTCCGGCCCACTCCACATCGAGCGTGGATTCGACTTGATCGCCGGAATTGGAAACGCCCGGGTCCACACCGTTCACAATGATCTGCGGATTGTTCGCCGGAAGCGCCGCATTTGCCCGGAACGATTGAATGTCGGACATATAAATATCCACCCGTCCCAGCACTGCAATGCTTTCTCCGGAGCCGGTAATCCCCGCGTTGTATAGCGGCGTCACGTCGTAAATCGTCACCCAATCCCGAGGCATCAGGTAGTGAGCGCTGCCGGAAGTGAAAGCCGGAGCCGTCACGTGCATCGGTTCGCTGACAAAGTTGTGCAGCGACACCACTCCGTGGACCACGGGTGCCAACGCTTCAGGAATTTCCGGATCAGTCGCATTCGCATAATGCGGCTCGCCGTTGACCGCATATGTTCGCATGGTCGTGTGGAACGTCGCTTCCACCTGCGCTGCGCTGCCGCTGAAAACAACCGCCCGGTTCGACGGCGTCTCTTCAATTTCCATGCCGTGGCTCTGCAGCCATGCGCTGATCTGCTTCAGGTCATCGGCCGACGTTCCGAATCGCTGCGCAAAAGCTTGAGGCGTCAGCCATTGATGGTAATAAGGTGATCCCGAATCTTGCTGCGCTTCGATCAACTCTTCGAGCGCCGTTTCCTGCTCGGAATTCGCACGCAGCACCAGCACCATGTGCTCCATCCGCTGCTCCGATGGCATATACCCGGTCGTATACTCCGCTCTAGCCATGGGATGCAGATGTCCGGAAAGCACCGCCCGCCGGCCTTCGTCAATGGGCTCTGTAATCCGGTCGCTAGGACGAACCGCGAGAAGATCCCTGACCGGCGCAGCGCTCGGCGCACTCTGCCCCCAGGATGATAGAGAAAAAGAAAGACAAATCAGGAAAAGTACAAAAACCGCAGCCGCTTTTTTCTGCATGTACGCCCCAAGGTGAGATGGCATTGCGAATACTCTCCTGGGCTAATCGGCGGAAGTGGCGTGGACATCATGCGATTGAGGAAAGTTGAGGTAGCCGTGGTAAGGGCGAACGGTTACTTTCGTATCCGCAGAAAGGTCAATCCAAAGCATCTCTTATCGCGAAGAAGATTCCATCCTTTCTGATTGTTGGTCCGTTCTTGGACGCGGCCTAGAAGCCCGGCGGACGCTCGCTCGCCACGCCAAAGGCCTGCTCCAAAGCGAGGCCAGCTCTGCCCACCGTCCCCTCATCGAACAGCCGTCCGATAAGCGTGACGCCATGCGGCACGCGCCGCGGCGGCGAAAATCGCGGCATCGGATGGTTTGGATCGGGCGCCCAGTCACTGCGTGCTTTCGCGACCTCGATGAAACCCGCGCGCAACGTGAGCGATGGATGGCCGGTGAAATTAGTAATCGTCAGCATCTCGTCGCGCAGCGAAGGCACCAGCAGCAAGTCGACCTTGGCGAAAACTTGTTCCATCTCCTCGGCAATTTTTCGCCGCAGGCGGTCAGCTTGCACAAAGTCCACCGCCGAAAGAAATCGCGCTTCGCGAAAAATATTCGGCCACGCATCCGGCACTTGCGCTTTAAGTTGATCCATTCCGCCGCTCAGTACGAGCTCTTCAAACGCCGCCGCTCCCTCGGCGAAGAGAATCAGATTGAGCGCGTCATAAGGCCAGTCGGGAATGTCCATCTCCACCGGAATCATTCCGACTTTCTTCGCGGTCTCCACGGCAGCGCGGTCCACTTCCGTGGCGGGATTCTCGTGCAACCAGCGAGGAAAGTAGCCAACTCGCAACCCTTGCACGGATGCGCCAGCATCGAAATCGAGCTTGCTGGGAACGCTGGCGACATCGCCAGTATCAGGCCCGGAGATCGCATGCAGCACGAGCATCGTGTCTTCCACCGTGCGCGCCAAGGGACCAAGCTTGTCCAGCGACCAACACAGAGTCATGGCGCCAGTCCGTGCTACTCGGCCATAAGTAGGACGCAGCCCGGTAACTCCGCAACGCATCGAGGGACTTACAATGCTGCCGCCAGTCTCGCTACCGATGGCGAAAGCGACCAACCCAGCCGCCACGGATGCACCCGGCCCCGCGCTTGATCCCGATGACGCTTCCTCCAGCAGCCAAGGATTCATCGTTTGCCCGCCGAACCAGATGTCGTTGAGGGCAAGCGCACCGAGGCTGAGTTTGGCGACGAGCACCGCGCCGGCTTCGCGCAAGCGCTTCACCACAATGGCATCATCAGCAGGCACGCGGTTACGGAAAGGTTCAGCGCCGTAAGTTGTGCGGATGCCGGCGGTGTCGAGAAGATCTTTCGCTCCCCAAGGAATTCCGTGCAGCGGCCCGCGATAGGTTCCGGCGGCGATTTCTTCGTCGGCCTTCTTAGCCTGAGCCAAGGCCAAGTCGCGGGTGAGGGTGATGATGCAATGCAGCTTGGGATCGAATTGCTCCAGGCGCTTGAGATAAATTCGGGTGAGCCGGTCGGAACTCAGCTTGCGCTGTTCGATCCAGCGCGAAAGCTGAGTGACAGACGCGAAGGCAATGTCTTCATCGTTCGCGGGCAGAGGACCGGGATCGGTATTGCTGCGAACAAACTGATCGCGCTCGGGGCCGGACTTCATGCCGGGCAGCACCGGATTCCAGCGCGAAGCGGGAGCGAGCGTCGGTTCGAGTGCGAGTTTGCGCGGGCCGGTGCGGCGCTCGTAGAGCGACGCCATCGTTTTTCGCCAAGTTCCCGCCGCCATCGCGCGTTCGCTGGCGGTCAAAGGGAATTGCACTAACTTCTCCGCTTCGGCGAACGTGGAAGTTGTGATCTCAGGGCCAACCGCCGGCGCGGTGCCGAACGCGCCAGGAGAACCGGGTGGCAGCTCGTCGGGATGAACATCGCCCGGTTGCTGCGCAAAACTTCGATACGCAGTCGCCGCTGCCAATAAGCCCAATGACGTCTGGGTCAGGAACTCCCTGCGCGATTTCGACATGAATCCTCCGCCACGCATTGTAGCTTGTGCGATTCCACACACGCGGTTTCAGCTCGCGATTCGGCACACGCCAACCAACAATCGGGACATTCGTCTCGCCCAGAAAAAACCCTCAGACCGTGAGGGTCCCGAGCGATAAATGTCGCCTATATAGGTGAGCGGGAAATTAGCGGAACATAACCGGCGCGGCTCGTTTCATAAATCAAGAAACTCAGGAGAGACATCATGAAAAAGGCTTAGCATTTTACGTGGTTAGTTCCTCAGGTCACAATCTGATATTTGCTCTGTACCAAACCGCTTGCGTAATGCTGAGTCGCGACATGCTTCAGATGCACGTCGCGCGGTAGGGATCCGAAAAGAGGAATTCCTTCGCCAATGAGCACGGGCACGCGCGTGATAGTGAGACGGTGCACGAGGCCTGCGCGCAGGAATCTTTGAATCGTAATTCCTCCGTCGAGGTAGACGTGGTGGGCGCCGCTGGCTTCGAGCTTGGCAACGATTTCCGCGGGCGTTCCGGACATTTGTTCCACGAGACCTCCGCGAACGGCGGAGAAGTCGAGCGGGCGACTGCTCAGGACTACTACTCGTTTATCGCCATACGGCCAGTTGGGGAAGGCCAGAACCGTTTCGAAGGTCTTGCGGCCAATGACCAGCACATCGACGGTTGCAATGAACTCGTTGTAACCGTGGGGTTCACCGCCGCCCGCGGGCAGAAAGTCGAGATCACCATTCGGGCGTGCAATGAAGCCGTCCACGCTGGCTCCGATAAAGATAGAGACCATCATCGAAGGCTTCCTCGCTATGTCCACCAAATGCTGAGCTCTGTTCTTAATAAATTCAATCTAGAACAAATTCCACAAGAACTGGTTATAAACGTCGTGGTGATATTGCACCTCAGGCGCTTTCACAAACGTCCCGAGCAGGCGCGGGCAACGATCGGCGGCTGCCTGCTTCAAATCCGCATAGCGGCTTTTTACGTCTTCGCCAAGAAGTTCGGTCGTCCACTCCGCTTTACGGAAGTCTTCCAGCGCGGTGTAAATGTTGTCGGGAAGGTAGCGTTCGGCCTGGCGCAGGTTTTTGATCTTCGAGGTTTCGCCGTCGAGGCCGGTCTTGAAGATCGAGAGCATCACCATGTAGGGATTCGCATCGGGAGCGACCGAGCGCACTTCCACGCGCATACTCTTTTCATTGCCGATGGGGATGCGGATCATCGATCCGCGATCTACCGCCGAGGCTTTGATTTGATTCGGTGCTTCAAAATGGGGATCGAGGCGCCGGTACGCATTCACGCTGGCATTGAGCAGCAGGCAAAGATCGTTGCCATGCGTGAGAATGCGATCGATGAATTGCCATCCCATCTTGCTGAGCTTCTCTTCGCCCTTGGCATCCCAGAAAAGATTCTTACCTTTCTCGCTGATCGAAACATTCGTGTGCATACCGCTGCCGTTCACGCCCACGACTGGTTTTGGCAGGAATGACGCAGTCAATCCCATGTTGGTGGCAACCTGGCGGCAGATCAACTTGTAGAGTTGAATCTGGTCGGCTGCGGCGACAACTTCTCCGTATCCGTAATTGATTTCAAACTGCGAGGGCGCGACTTCCGGATGGTCTTTCTCGTTTTGGAAGCCCATCGAGCGCTGCACTTCGGCTGTGGTGTCGATGAAGGTGCGCAGCGGATCGCCGGGCAGCGAATGATAGTAACCGCCGGTGTTGACGTATTCGAATTTTCCGCTCTCGTTGTAGTGGCGCTCCGCGTCGGGCCCTTTGAACAGAAAGCCTTCAATCTCGTTGGCCGCATTCAGCGTGTATCCGTGCTTTTTGTGCAAACCTTCTGCATAACCTTTCAAGACCCCGCGAATGTCGGCCGTATAAGGCGTGCCACCTTTGTCGATGACCTCGCCGAACACCAGCACTTTGCCCGAGCCGAAGACATCCGCCGGCCCCCAATAAAACGCCGACCAGTCGATGCCCAAGCGCAGGTCGCTTTCCCGCTGCGCCGTAAAGCCGCGAATCGAAGAGCCGTCGAAGGTGAGGTTGTCCCAGCTCTTAATGAGAAACTTCTTGTCATAGTCGAGCATGTGCAGCCGCCCCTCGAGGTCGCTGAAGAGCACGGTGATGGCCTTGATCCGCTTTTCGTCGGTCAAATACTTCAGCCGCTCTTCCTGAATCTTGTGGATCGCAACCCGTTTACTGCGCTGCTCCTTCGCCGCGAGATTGTGTTCTTCCAGTTCGTCGTAGGTTAGTGCCAGGAAATTGCGGAGCTCGCTAGACATGAATCTCCTTCAGTCTTCAAGAGAATTTAAAATTGCACGTGATGCACAGGAATTGCGATGGCTGGTGATCAACAGGGAAGGATAACGCGACTGCGGGTTTTCAGACAATCGAAAAAGGTGATGCGATGGATAAAAGAGATTTATCCGTTGTTCGACAGGGTGACTGCCGTGTGAAGCAACGTTTTTGGAAGTTCCTGGAGAGCAGAGCGCCATTCCAAAAACGGGAAATGCCTGAAAATATTTATGTGTTACGCCGTTTCCTCAGGCCGCAGGGAGAATTCCCCACCCGGGACGGGCAGACTGACCTCGGCAAAGCCTCTAGCGGAGAAGACGCGAATTGGCTGCATGTATTCCCGCGCCGGCAGGACATCCTCAGTCTCATAACTGATTTCATTTTCCTTGGCCTCCGGTTCCAGTGCCAAGACACGCAGATTCGCGCTCATCAAAGCCAGGGACCGACCAAGAGCGGCGTGAAGCATTTCGTTAATTTGCAGGCGCTCGGCCTGCTGCGCCGCATTAATTTTGAGGGACAACTTCCGTAAAGATTTTTCGAGTTCGAGCGCGGCGGTTGTGTCGCGAGAAAGCTGCGCGAACTGGATCAGTTCGCCTCTCTCGTGATTGACGACGGATGTCGCCTTTTTGTTCGATGCGGTGGTCGAATCGCGCTTGCTCAGACTCCAACCCTGATCTTCAAATCGTCGCTTCATTGCTAAGCCTTTTAGTAAATTTCCTGCATGCTAACCACAACCTTGGTGAATTGTCCGTCCCTTGACGAACCTGCAAATGTCCCGTGCCGGACAGAAGCTACTTTGACTCTTCTGCGCTCTTGTTCAAACTGTGCCTTGCCAAAACTTGGGCAGCGGGATGCTTTGAGGTGAGATTGGGCACATAGCATTCTTCATGCACTGCCTGTCCGAGTTCATCGGTCTTGCTGCTCCTAAGTTTGACGAGTTCGTTGCACAAGGGGCATATAGGGGATCGCGCATTAGGAATACCCTCTGCAATTTTATGCACCATGGAAACCTCCAGCGGGGACCGCAACAATATCGCAAGAGGCCGGCCTTGTCAGTCCGCTAGCGCACAGGAAAAAATCCTACGAAACGGAGCCGTTTCGCCATTCCTTGATCTGCTGCTGCATAAGTCCGTAGCACTCGCAGGCCGCCTTTTCCAGGCCCGGTCGGTCGACGATTCTTACGTCTCCGCGAGTGTGAGCAATGAGACCGGCCCTCTGCAAAATTCCCGCCGAGACGGTTACGCTGGCGCGGCGCGTGCCTAGCATCTGAGCCAGCAATTCCTGGGTGAGCGGCAGCGCGTTCGATTCGATGCGGTCGGCGCTCATCAACAGCCATCGGGCCAATCTTTCGTCCACTTCATGCAGGCGGTTGCAGGCGGCCACCTGAGTCAATTCCATAGCCATGATTTGCGCCACCTGCTGCAACCGCCGATCCAGAGTGAGATGGTTACGAAGAATGGCCATCAGGGTTGCGCCATCCACGCGAAAAGCCGTGGCTTCAATCTGCACGATGGCGCGAGTGGCGGCGGTCTGAAAGCCCGCGATCAGTGGCAAACCCACCAGACCTTCCTTACCGATCAGACCGACTTCCACCGACTTGCCATCGGGGAATATGGTTAAGATGGAAATCAGTCCGCTATTGCAGAAATATGCAGACTTGAGAGTGTCTCCGGGCTCGTGCAGAACCTGGTGGACCTGTAGCCGTACAAATTCCAGTTTTGGAAATAGCGCTTCGCGCTCTTTTTGCGGCAGATTGAGCAGAACCTCGTTATGGATCTGGTTTCCATCTCCGTCAGTCTGGAGCGGTTTCATGGGAGTGGTCTTAGTTGAGGCGGTCTTGGGTAGAGACTTGGCGGGCGAACGGGAGTTGTTGGCCGTAACGGCCTCCTTGCGCAGCGAACACGCTGTCTGTTTGTCGCAAGGAACCGTCACCCTGAGGGGCGCGGCGGAAGGATGCTAGAAGAGACTACTCAATACTACTCCTTAATTTGGCTCAATGTATCGGAAATGGCCGGTAGTCTCTAGAAGAATGCGTCGACTGGGGAAACTCAGCACATCCTTGTGCTTTATTTCGCTGTCCGAATTTTCCGTTCATGGATGCGCGGCATATGCGATAATTTTCGCCTTCCTGCAAGGGAGCTTGTCATGCTTTCACCAGGAGAGATAGCTCGGATCAGGGCTGAAATTGCGAGGCTGGAAAAGGCCCGTGACGAGAGCGCCGATAGTGGGATCCAAAAGCAGATCGAGGCTTGGATTCATGAATTAAAGCAGAAATTGGCCTCTGCCAGAAATCCAAGGTAGATCACTGCCAGACTACTGTTTGGAGTTACTTGGTTCTGGCGGGCTGCCTGTTAAGACCTGCGCCAATGTGCTTAACGTAACATTCCGTATGAACCGCCTTGCCATTTTCGTCGGCTGACAAATCGGTTTTCAAATCTAGGGCTTGGCCGCAAATCAAGCAAGGTATGTCTGGGAAGGGGCGGCTATCCATAAGCCTCCTGTAAGCAGCGTAGCCTAAAGACGAAGGGAAGGACTGAGCAGTATTGACCATTGCGGGAGACTGCATAACGTAAGGGAACACTTGTTCACGAGGAATACTGTGCCGCGCGAAAAAGAAAGCCTCGCAGCGGAAACCGAACCCTCCGTCGAGCGAAAAACGAGAAACGCCACAGGCGGAGGAGCAAAATGCCCCTACATTATTCAACGCAAGTTTCAGACGCTATCGAGTTCCCCCCCGTCAGTCGCCTTGCCGCCGACTATTAGACTGGACTTATAACTGTGCGGTAGCGTACAGTGTCGGCTGTATTTACTGCGAATTTGCTAAGAGTTTATTGTGACAATTGCCCTTCCCAAGCGTTAGTCGCTGTGAACGACTAGACACGGCCAGCAGCCTGCCTAGGGCAACGAAGAGGCTCGTGGCTAGTTCCGTTCTCATTGCCGACGATAACGTCTCCATCCGCCGTTCCTTGCGCTCATGCATTGAGTATCACGGCGAGATGATCGTTTGTGGTGAGGCAGAGAATGGCGCGGTCGCGGTGGAAAAAGTCAAAGAGCTGCGTCCCGACGTGGTGATTCTGGATTTGCAAATGCCCGTCATGAACGGACTCGAAGCTGCGCGCGAGATCGCGACGATCGCACCTCAGACCGCCATGGTTATGCTCACCTTGCACACTCACGATCGGCTCGCCCACGAAGCGAAAGCGGTCGGCATTGCTGAGGTGCTTTCCAAAACGGATGCTGTCCCGCAGCGCTTGCTGGCTTCGCTGAAAAGGCTGTGTGCTCCACGCGCAACCTCAATTCCGGAGTCGGCTTAGGGTCAGTTTAACTACCCTCTCTTTATAGTTAGTTCACCGAATCCCGAATTGCCACTCAGATCGATTTGTGTAAGATTTGTACTGTAGCGCACTTTTGGGTGTACTATTCTTCAGACTGCTTCCGCATCTCTCCGCCGCGCCTCGTTTAGGTGACGGGTTCTTGCGAAAAACAGCCGAATTTCGGCCCCGCAAGGAACTAGTCATGGAACATGAAACTCCTTCCACTTCTTCCACTCCCTGTACCATCGTCCGTCTTCCACATACAGACCCGTTCGGCTGCGACCACCGTCTTTATCCTCATGCAGTCCAGTTCTATTTAAAAGAGGACTTTCTTCTGGGTATTCTGTGCGACTTCATCGTCAGCGCGCTTAAGGCGCGCGATGGAGTCGTGATAGTGGCAACAGAGGAGCACCGGGGTGCCATCCTGCAATGCCTCAAAGTGCGGGGCATCGATGTCGATGCCCTCAAGGGCAATGGCAGCTATGTCGAACTGGACGCGAGCGAGACTCTCTTGGGATTCATGGTGGACGGCAAGCCCGACTTCGAGCGATTCGATCGACTGATCGGCGGAGCAATCGCCGCAGCCAGAGATGCGAGCGGCGCGAAAGAGCCTTCTGTCATGGTCTTTGGCGAGCTCGTGGATTTGCTGGGGGCGAACCGGGAACTGGAAGCAGCGTTAGGAGTGGAGCGATTTTGGAAGACCCTGGCCCGCAGACTTTCCTTCTCTCTTCTCTGCGGCTACTCGATGAAGCGGTTCGCCGAGTTTGGCACGGAAGCCGCTTTCCTTCAAATCTGTGCGGAACACGCGACTGTCAGTCCTCCGGAAGCGTATGCCACAGCCGAGTCGGAGGAAAGAATTTTGCGTGCCACTGCCCAAATTTACGGCGAAACATCCTTGGCGCAGACGGCTACGCAAAAAATCCGCCCGCGAATCTGATGTGAAAGGGCGCACAGCTTCCGCAAGTTAATGAGAAATTTCGCAAAGGGGTCCTGCAGGAATCAGGAATAATGCTACTGCCGGTGCGCAGAAGCACCGGCAGCCAACTCGCGCAAGGTATTCAAAAAACCGGCGGCGCTCTGGGGATCGGCGAGAGCGTCGAGCGACACGGTGGCCGAGAACTGCGGAGACTCAGGGCGGAATTGAACTTGCAAAACGTCCTGCTGGCGCACTGTCATCAGAGCGCTGAGTTCCGGCGTGGGATCCTGCTTCCAGTGAGTCCGCGTGGTCAGAATAATCGGACCTGGCTGGCACACATCCCATTCGCGATCGTTGCGTTTACGCGTCGACATGCCGCGGCTGTGCGCGCACCAGCGATGCCGCACGACTTGCAGGTTGAAGCTGGGGGAACCGCCCAGGTCGGCTTCGAAGGTCAGAGTCTCTTTCTGTTTGTGCCAGCAGCTCAGCAGCCAAGGCACGGGCAAAGCCCGTGGACGGAATTTCATGGTGACGTGGGCATTTTCAAACCAGCGGGAAGGAAAATGCAGCGTCGCATGCAAGCTCGAAGTGCCCAGCCAGCTTGATTCAAGGATGCGGCCTTTTCCCGCGCATGCCGACTGCACCCAGCGCAAAGCTTCAGCACCCCGGCGACGGTTGTAGGTGGCAAACAAGAAATACCACAGCCCCAGTGCCACGACCGCCCCGGCCACGTCGATCAGCAAAAGGCCTACCACAACGCTTCCTCTGATGCCGATGTTAATTCGCAGGTTGCGGGCGAAGCAAGAGGACAAAGGCCTGTTAGAGCGATTTTTTTCCTAACGAATGGGCGGGGTCTGTGGAAAACATTCCTCCTGCACGGGAATCCGCGTTTCGGCTGGGATGGTCATCTCGACTACGAAAGAGATGAAGTTAGAATGTCCTGTGGCCTTTACCCTGCGCAACGCCGAACCCGACGATCTGCAAGCTCTGTGGCTCATCGATCAGAAATGTTTTCCTGGGGGAATTGCCTACTCGCAAGCCGAGCTCAAATTCTTCATGCGCCGCCGCGGGGCGTTCACGCTGGTCGCTGTGGACGGCGAGAATCGCAAAATCGGCGGCTTCATCATTGCCCACGCGGGCGTTGCGGGGCACATCATCACGATCGATGTAATCGCGGCAGCGCGCCGTTCGGGATTGGGCTCACAACTGCTGGGCGCTGCGGAGGATCGCCTGCATCGCGCCGGATGCCGCACGGTAAATCTGGAAACCGCCGTCGACAACCGGGGTGCGCTGTGTTTCTATAAGCGCCATGGCTACGAGATTATTGAAAGCATTCCGGGCTATTACTCCAATGGGGTAGATGCGCTGCTGCTCAGCAAATCGCTCCCGGCCGCTTCATGACGCGGCAGAATTCATTTGCGCTGTCCCGCTCACTAAAGATATTTTGCCTAGGAAAGCTGCCATGAAAATTGCCATCCAGGGCGAGCGCGGTTCTTTCAGCCACGAAGCGGCTCGGCGCATGGCGCCGGGTTGCAGCGTCATTCCCTGCGCGCGATCCGCGGAAGTCTTCGATCGTGTGGAAAGCGGCTCCGCTGCCGCCGTTATTCCCATTGAAAACACTCTGGCCGGGACAGTCTCCGAGCATGCTGATCTTCTCGTGAGCCGCGGCGTGTTCATCGAAGCGGAATTCTTGTTGCGCATCGTACATTACGTGATCGCCGCTCCGGGGGTGAAGCTGAATTCTGTGCGGCGTGTGCTGTCGCATCCGGTGGCTCTTGATCAGTGCCGCGATTTTTTTCGCGCGCATCCGCAGATTGAGGCCGTTCCGTTTTATGACACGGCAGGCAGCGTGAAGCACGTAATCGAGAATAAGTTGACGGATGCTGCGGGTATCGCGGGGAAACAAGCAGCGACTGAATATTCGGGCAAGATTCTTGCCTCCGGAATCGAAGACGACAAGAATAACTTCACGCGTTTCTTCCTGATTCGCAAGCTTCCTGTGAAGCGGGACAAAACCCCTCGCGGCGGGAAGGGAAGCGCAGTCGGCATCGGCGCTCAGTTTCCGATTCCACGGGGCGCCAACAAGACTTCTATCGCCTTCAAGGTGGCGAATACGCCTGGAGCTTTGTTCAAATCGCTCAGCGTTTTTGCTTTGCGCGATATCAGCCTGAGCAAGATCGAGTCGCGCCCGATGCGCGGACGGCCCTGGGAATATGTATTCTATGTCGATTTCCTGCGCGGCGACGACGAGGCTGCGCGGAATGCACTGCGCCATCTCGGCGAGGTGGCGGAGTTCGTTAAGGTGTTGGGGGTCTACCGCGCCGTTTAGAAGAATGCGGTGTATTAAGTTTACCAGTTTGTCATCTCCCGGCCCCCTCCCCCCCATTAACTAAAACCAGTGGAATCATCATGTTCCCGCGAACTTCTCGGCAAAGTCCGTGAAGCAAAGGACTTAGAGGCTAAACTATAGAGCACAGAGCAGTTAGGAGGCCGTTTTTCTCGGACTGTCTTTGTTGTTCGAGTTGGACGCATTGCTTCTGCTTGGTCGATTATGAAAGGCGTTCGGATTGAGGCGCAAGGTCAGGTGTCACACGAAGGTTGTGGATTTCTTTGCGGAGGATGTTGCTTAGATTGACCTTCCATTACTCGATCTACCTGCGTAAGCGCCTCCATACAAAGCTTGTGTACTTGGAGGATCGAGCATCCTGGCGGAACCGACAGGTGTACGTGGCAGACAGCGGCCGGCTGCGAATCAAGAACCCTGGCTACGAACTTACGGAATTCGCTCACTCGCCGTTGTACCTCCTCGATTCGCGGGGCCGTATCGGGTGACGGCGTATGAGTCCAAGGACTAGCGTTGTTATTTCATCGTCGTCATCGGCGTAATTTTGGAACTGCGCCAAGGGGCTGGTCGCATCCTGGCTGATTGGGACACCCGAGGGCAACCCCGTGTACCGGCTGATCCGGATGCCTACCCTTCGCTACTTCCATTTCGTAGAGAACCCAAGGGCGATTTATGCCGCTTGGGGTCAGAAGCGCCACAACGTCCGTAGCTTCGATAAGTTTCTCTATGAGGGCTGGATACCACTCCTCGCCATGCTGTATGCCATGAGTACCCTTGCGATCTGAGGCGAGAAATATCCGAACTGTGCCGCCGCTCAAATCTGTAAGCAAGTCGTCGAAGGCTTTTGCAATAGCGGCATCCCGGTTGTGATGACTAATGAAAACGAGCGGTGTATTGTTCCGCGACATATAGCTGGCCTATCGATGGACGGGCCATAGGTTACCACATTATTTCCGGTCTCCAATTGGGGCTGGCATTGTTAGATTCTTTATTCAATTAGAACAAATCGGAGCCACGGATTCTCAATACAGAACACAATCCCAAGAGGGACGGGTTCGAAGCTCCACTCAAGCCAAAACCGGGCTTGAGTGGGCCACCGCCCTGTTGACCTATTCAAACCCCAGATGTAAAGTGATCCCCCATTCTCCCGAAGGCTGGAGAATTATTCTGTTCATCCCATCTCAACCCGCTTACCAAACGATACGAGTCAAACAATACGAGGAGAGCGTTTCATGCAAACCGATACCGTGCCCTTCCGGCTAAGCACTCTGTTGTTCCTGATCGCCATAGCTACCCTTCTAACCGCTACGCAGGCCTTCGGCCAGCACGAAAAATTTCTGCACAGCTTTGGCAGCACTGGCACTGACGGCACGCAACCTCGCGCTGGACTGGTGATGGACGCCTCCGGCAATTTCTATGGAACCACATCGACCGGCGGTACTGGCGGCATCGGCACAGTCTTCGAGATTAGTCCCAAGACAGGCGGGGGCTGGTCTTACAAAGTTATCCATAACTTTGCTAACAACGGGCTCGACGGCAACTATCCCAACGGCTCTTTAATCATCGACGCTTCCGGCAATTTGTACGGGACCACCCGGCAAGGCGGCTTTCAGGGTTTAGGCATGGTCTTCGAAATGGTAAAAGGCTCTGCTGGCACTTGGACAGAAAAAGTGCTGCATGGTTTCCGAGACAGCAACGACGGCTTGTTCCCTTTCAGCGGATTGGTCAGC
>DATBZH010000006.1:0-25422 GCA_036513255.1 Candidatus Sulfotelmatobacter sp.
AGCTGTTGGCAGCCGCTATCTGGTTAACGGTGAACCTACGGAGAATCGTCTCGCCCTCGCATCGAAGGGAACGTTGCGCGTGGAAGTGACAGCGCGTGGACGCATGGCGCACTCAGCTTATCCCCAACTGGGTGAGTCGGCCATCGACAAACTGCTTGCGGCTCTGGCGCGCCTGCGCGCCATGCCCCTGCCTTCCGCTCCAGAGGTCGGCCCCTGCACACTGAATATCGGCCTGATTGAGGGCGGTCGTGCGCCTAACGTCATCCCTGACTATGCCCACGCAGACTTGCTCTACCGCCTCGTCGGACCGTCGGAAAATCTGCGCCGGCAAATTCTAACGGCGGCCGGTGACAACGTCGAGGTCACATTTCCGCTGGAACTTCCCTTCCTCCGCCTGCGTACCGTCGACGGCCTGCCCACGATGATCGCTGCCTTTACCACCGACATCCCCAAGCTCGCCAACTGGGGCCAGCCACTGCTCATCGGCCCAGGGTCGATTCACGTCGCACACACGGAAGGCGAGTACATCGAGAAGCAACAACTCGCGGAAGCGATCAACCTCTACTGCGCAATTGCCAGGCAACTGACGAAAGAATCGTTCAAACCTGTCTGAGCTGGCAGCCAACGCGTAAGTGCGCGCACTGGAAACTCAGTTGTAAATTGTTTTTTGCTCTCTGGGGATACAGCCACTTTACAAATGATTACAGAACCTTAGCCAAGCCCGGTGCTATTGCCTAAGAGCAATTAGGCTTGCCGTTTCCGGAAACTTGCAAATAAATCCGGCCTCGATGAACTAAATGTTGAGTGCGTTTTTCAGATTTCGATGTATGATTTCGCGCTTGGTGCATCACCTAGACCGGCAGCGACGTTAATAGCTGACGGCTAGCCTTTGCACACTGAGTTCCGGAGGTAACCGATTCAGATGAAACTACAGTCTCTGCCGCAAGTAGTCCCGTCGTTCTTACTATTAGCCTTCTTACTATTAGCCTTCTGCAGCTTAACTCTGGCCTGCGGCGGAGGCATGAACAGCGCCCCGTCTCCGGCAGTGTCGGTCGCAAGCACCCAGCATCCCCTCGTAGCTCAGGTCTCAGTGGCCAGCGCATGTGGCGGACAAGCGATGGTGGAGTTTGGTCCCGATACCTCCTACGGAAGAACCACAGCTTCGTATCCGATTTCAGGCGGATATCAGAAGATCACGATTCTGGTCGCGGGGATGAGAGCGTCAACGCCTTATCACCTTCGAGCGCAAGTGCAATGCCTGGACGCCACGTTGACCAGCCCGGACATGACTTTCACCACCGGTCCGCTACCCTCAACTGCCCTTCCAGCTCTTCACGTTACGCGCCCAGCTCCTTCATCGAGTTCGCCCGAGAATCCTGGGATAGAACTGGTGGATGTGATCGCGCAAGCCACGACCCCTATTATTGGCACGCTCTTCACCGACCGCGATGCCAATCCCATCTGGTATTACGACTCGGGACCAGGGACGTACGCGTATCCTTTTAAGCTGCTCTCGAACGGGCACGTGCTCTTAAACATTTACGGCCCGGAGGACACCACTCTGCGCGAAATCGACCTGGCCGGAAACATAATTCGCGACATGGATATATATACCCTGCAGCGAAAGATGAAGGACGCGGGATTCGATTTTGTGCCCGGGGGATTTCACCATGACATTCTTCCTCTCGACAATGGTCATTTGATCGTGCTGGTGGATTGCGGCAAGGCATTTACCGATCTCCCCGGGTACGGAAACATTACGGTCCAGGGAGACGCGATAGTCGATCTGGATCCGGACTGGAATCCGGTTTGGGCGTGGAATAGCTTCGATTATCTCGATGTGAATCGCCATCTAAACGGCTTGCCCGACTGGACTCACAGCAACGCTCTCGTCTACTCGCCCAACGACGGCAACATCCTCATATCGATGCGCCACCAATCGTGGATTCTCAAGATCGACTACAACAACGGTGCAGGGACCGGGAATGTGATCTGGCGACTCGGATATCAAGGCAACTTTGCATTAACACAAGGCGGCGTCCCCAGTGACGATCCGAGCCTGTGGTTTTCCTTTCAGCATTTTCCTTCACTTATAAGCCAAAGTGGGCCGCAGACAACATTGGCAATCTGGGACAACGGCGACGGTCGTCCGTTGAATACGAGTGGAGAGGTGTGTGTAAATCCGCTGACCGGCAATCTCGCCTATCCCATATGCTATTCCCGGGCAACGATCTTTCAGATTGACGAGAGCGCGATGGTCGCGAATCTGGCGTGGGATAACGCACCGGGATACTTTAGTCAGTGGGGCGGAAGCATCAATCAACTGGGCAACGGAAATGTCGAGTTCGATATGAACGCTCCGGTAATCCCGCCAAGCACCGGCGTGGCATCGGAAGTACAGGAAGTGACGCAGGGAGCTACGCCGCAGGTGGTGTGGAAGATGGACATCACACCGGTCACCTCAACCGCCTATCGCGCTTATCGGGTGCCTAGTCTCTATCCGGGAGTGGTCTGGCCATACTGACACATCCGCTGGCCAAAGGGCCGAGTGGCAAATGATATTGTGATAGGAGATATGCTGTGGCGGATCTCCAAGCTTGTGCCGCGCTCGGCGCCGGCTGTTTTGGTCGTTTTGTTGGTCGCGGCCATGGCGGCATTTGCCGCGGTGAGCCATCTGGTCACCCGATTCACCCTCAACCAGCAGGCTCGCGCACGTAAATTGTATGCTCGGGGTTTGGCCGATCAGAATGCCGGCGATCTGAACGCAGCGGTGGACGATTTCCGCGCTGCGCTAACCGGCGATCCCTCCAACTCGCAGTATCAATTAGCCCTGGGACGAGCTCTTCGCGATACCGGCGACCCGCGACGACTGGAGGAGGCGAAAGCCTACCTCCAGGATCTTTGGCAGCGTGCTCCCGAAGATGGAACCATCAATCTCGCTCTAGCCCGAGTCGCGGCGCGGCGCGGTTCGATCGAAGACGCGTTCCGCTACTATCACAATGCAATGTACGGAGTGTGGAACTCCGATTCCGAGGCCAACCGGCGCAAAGCGCGTCTGGAACTGATCGAATTTCTTTTGCAGAAAGACGCCCGCGTAGCGGCACAGCCGGAGCTCATGGCTCTGGTTACGACACTGCCTCCTAATCCTGAATTGCATCTTCAGGCCGCCCGGTTGTTCGAACAAGATCAGGACTATGCCAACGCCCTTTCCCAGTATGAACAGATCCTGCGAACCGACAGAGGCAACTCCCAAGCCATGGCAGGAGCCGGAGAAGCCGCCTTTCATCTGGGAAAATACCGTACGGCAGAAGAGTATTTACGGATGGCGGTGAGCGCCAGCCAGGAGGACGCAAATTCGCGGAGACTGCTGGATTCGGCAAGCTTGATTTTGTCGACCGATCCCTTCATCCGGCGCATCTCAGATGCGGAACGCAACCGCCGCATCAAGGATGCCTGGATCACAGCGGGAGAGCGGCTTAGGGCGTGCGCTCAAGCCGTGAATGGTGGCACGCAGGGCTCTACAGCGCAGAGTCTGTCAACGCAACGATCTTCGACGCCGCAGTCGGCGAATACTCCGCCAGCACCAGATTCACTGAACGCGCTCGAAGCTGAGTTGGACGAGATGAAAGCAGATATTCCGCGGCTGCGTTCGTCCGCGGAGACCGATTTGCCGGATGCGATCATGGATTTGGTATTTAACATCGAGCAGCAGACGGCGGCGGAGTGCGGAGATCCGCAAGGCGCGGACCTCGCCCTGCTTTTGACTTCCCGCAATCGGGACGCTGCGGATCAATGACTGGAAACAGTGTTTATGAAACGAGAGCAATGAGTGTGTCCGATTAATGAGTGGCCTCGATACCACCCCCATCGGTGAGCCAACCCTTCCTCGCGAGCGGCGCTTCCAGGCTCCGCGGCGCATGTTTGCCGCCATTGAGGGCGTCTTTGATGAGGATCGTTTTTTCCTGATCCTCTCCGTATTCATTGGAATTTTTTCCGGCCTGGCCGTCGTGTGTTTCCGCTTGGCAATCGACTGGACCCATCTGGCTCTACTCGGTTCGCTCCCGCAGGCTCATCACTGGCGCATATTTGCCGTGCCCGCGCTGGCCGGACTTGCAGTGGCGATCTTGGTGATTCATGTCTTTCCCGCCATTCGTGGCAGCGGCGTCAATCAGACCAAGGCCGCGCTCTACATCTTCAACGGCTATATTCCTTTTCGCACGGCAATCGGCAAATTCGTTTGTTGTGCATTGGCCATCGGCTCGGGACATTCCCTGGGGCCGGAGGATCCATCGCTGCAGATTGGCGCTAGCCTGGCTTCTGCTCTCGGGCGGCAACTGCAACTCTCGCGCGAAAAACTTCGGCTCATGGCGCCTGTGGGCGCGGCGGCCGGATTGGCGGCGGCCTTCAACGCTCCCATTTCAGCTGTGCTATTTGTGATCGAAGAAGTAATTGGCCGCTGGAGCGCGGGCATTTTAGGCTCAGTAGTCCTTTCGGCGGTATCGAGCGTGGTAATCGTGCGCGGATTTCTGGGATCGGAACCGTTGTTCCGCATTCCCATCACTACATTCAAACGGCCAGCGGAGCTCCTGGCCTATGGCGCTCTGGGCATTGTCGGAGGAGTAGCTGCGGTACTCTTCGCCAAAGCCATCGGTATGCTGCGGCCGCGCCTCAAAGCTTTGCCGCGCTGGACCCAATATTTTCAGCCGGCAATTGCGGGACTATTGATCGGCTTGATCGGCTATCTCGGCGCGCCACAAATCATGGGCGCGGGCTACGACTTCATGGATCAAGCCATGCATGGGCAATTCACCTGGCAAATGCTGGCCATGCTGGCGGTTTTGAAAATCGTCGCCACAACACTCTCATTCGCGAGCGGAACACCCGGCGGCATGTTCGCCCCAACGCTTTTTATCGGAGCGATGCTGGGCGGCGCGGTCGGCGGCGTTGAACACATTTTCTTTCCCCAGCTCTCAGGTTCAACGGGGACCTATGTGTTGGTCGGCATGGGCGTGCTGTTCGCCGGCTTTTTGCGCGCTCCGTTGACCTCGGTCTTCATGGTTCTCGAAGTCAGCGGCAACTACGAAATAATCGTGCCGGTCATCGTCGCGAATACTTTTGCCTATCTGGTTTCCCGCAGCCTGCAACCAACTCCCATTTTTGATTTGCTCACACGCCAGGATGGGCTGGTATTGCCATCGCTTGAAGAAGAGCGCGAGGAAACTATTCTTCGCGTGGAAGACGCGATGCAGCCCTCGCCGGCAGTGATCCTAAGTGCCGCCGACTACATCGATGCTGCGGCACGGCGGGCGCAGAATTCAAGCCAAGCAATCTTCCCTGTCCGTATGCAGCCGAGCGGCTGGAACACGATCAGCCGTGACCTTCTCGATCGCCTGCTGCAAGAAGGCAAGGGGGAACATACGCTGGCATCGGTCATCTCTGCGCAGACACTGCCCTGTCTTTATCCCGACCTTCCGCTCGATGCGGCGCTGCGCTATGTGAACCAGTTTCCTCTTGTACCGGTGGTCAATCGCGCCGATAGCCGCCGCCTTGAAGGCACAATCTCGCGCGATGCCGTTTTCACCCGTTATCAAAAGCGAGAATCTCAATAGCGGGAAGAAGTGGCGGTCAGTTAAGGAATACTGCGCAAGCGTCAGTCTGGTTCAGACTAGGTTCAGTAGAAAACACGAATGCAGCGGCCCATGAGGCCGCTTCTAATTGGCTCACTGGATCGCCACGGACGAACCGTCCTGCTCAGCGCTTGTACCAGAAAGCGGCTAGGGCTACTAGGGCGACGGTGATAATCCACAGCACGATGTCTTTGCTGCGCTTCTTTTCTTCGGCCATGCAGGAAGTACACCAATACCTGCACGCTATGTCAAGTGATTCTAAGGTTTCGGTGCTGCCCCGCCGGCAAGGTTGGCTCCCGAACGTTTGTAATTCGAGTACTTGATGACTTCGCGCAGGTGGATGGAAGCGTTGCGAAAGTGCAGCGTGTCGTCGGAGCGAACGTAGGCCGGGAACCAAAACTGTCCGTCGACTTGTTGACGATACCCGACGAAGCTCGGCCGCAAATCCTGCCGCTGGTTCTTCTTCACGTGTACCGAGTCCGGCACGCTCTTGCCGCATAATTTGACGATCTGAAAATCCTGGCTGTCGATCCAGACGCGTCCTTGAAAATAGCGGTGGTCCTTTTCTTCCTTCTTCGGCTCGACATGAAAGACGTAAGTGTCCAGGTCGTCAACATGCTGTTGTCCGGCATAAATCAGGTTGTATTGCGGCAGTTCCTCGGCGGTCAGCATGAACGGCATGAACGTGCGGATATCGTTCATATCTTCCTGCGTCAGTTGGATGCCGCGCAAAGTATTCTGCTCGGCATAGGTCACATTTTCCAGCCGCTTACCCTTGGGATCGTAAGCAACGCTGGTCACCTCATGAAACTCACCGTCGGCATTCTTACCGTTGAACGTTTGTACCAGCACATCCTGCTGATAGGTGTACTGGAGGCGGGCATCTCTGGCACGAGACTCGGCGGTGGTAAACTTTTGAATCACCTCCGGCGCCGTCATGGTCTTGGGCTGAGAAAAATCGAGCAGACCGTTCCCTTCCTCACAGTTGGTCTGCGCAGCCCCGAGCAGAGAAAAAGAGAAAAAGAGAATCAGCGTGAGCGTGATTGACGCGGCCCTGGGAATCCCTCGTTCACCCATACGATTGCCCTGCCTTTCAAGCTGCTGAATAACCGCAAACACTGGCTACGAACACAGGGCCCAAAATCGCAAACAGTGTACTCCATCCCTTGCGGTTGCTCTACCTGCAACGTGCAGGTAAGATACTCCGTCCACTGAACGAACCTCGAAATGAACCGTGAATACCACAAGGCGTATAGCCAGCAACTCAACCGCGACATGGAAGCTCTGGTCTTTGGCCACGCGGGAACTCCAATTCTGGTCTTCCCCACTTCGATGGGCAAGTACTTCGAGTATGAAGATCGCGGCATGATTGGCGTTCTGGCCAACAAGATCGAGCGCGGCGATTTGCAGGTATTTTGTCCCGACGGCGTCGACCTCGAAAGCTGGTACAACAAAAGCGTCCATCCGCGAGTCCGCGTAATGCGGCATTTGCAGTACGAGCGCTACATTCTGCACGAGCTTGTACCCTTCATTCGCTGGAAAAACCAAACGCCCCGCCTCGCCGTCACCGGATGCAGTTTTGGCGGATACCATGCCGTGAATTTTTCGTTGAAGCATCCGGATGTCGTAACACACTGCGTCAGCATGAGCGGCGCTTTCGACATTCATCAATTTCTTAACGGCTACTACGACGACGATTGCTATTTCAACAACCCGCCGGATTTTCTGCCGAACATGACGGACGACTGGTTCCTCAGCCGCTACCGGCAAATGAAGATTGTTCTGGGCTCAGCCGATTGGGACATGTGCCTCAACGACAACGTAAAGTTCTCGGCCATGTTGAACGGCAAGGCCGTTCCGCACTGGCTTGATATTTTCAACGATAATTCCAAACACGACTGGCCGCTGTGGCTGAGAATGGCAGAGAAGTATTTTTAGGGCGGTCATTGGTCGCCGGTCGTTTAGCCGTTGACCCGCATGGGGTTTGGGAAAGGCCCGACTTTAGTCGAGCCGTGCGAATGACAAAAAGCTAGGACTTTAGCCCCTGAGGTGCGACACCGAATTCACCAATATCTCAACCGGAGTTTTCTAGTGAATACAAAGAAAATCGGAATCATTTTCGGCATGGAGAACACCTTTCCTCCCGCCTTCGTCAAAAAGATCAACTCCATGAACGTCGACGGCATCACCGCCGAATTCGTAAACATCGGCGGCATCCGAATGGACGAGCCTAAGAAATACGACGTCATCATCGATCGCATTTCTCAAGATATCCAGTTCTACCGGGCTTATTTAAAAAATGCGGCCCTGCACGGCACAATCGTGGTCAACAATCCTTTCTGGTGGACGGCCGACGACAAATTCTTCAACTATGCTCTGGCCCACAAAATGGGAGTGGCCATTCCCCCCACGGTCATTCTGCCGCACCACAAGCACCCTGAAGGCACCACCGACCAATCGATGCGCAACCTCATGTTTCCGCTAAACTGGCAGCAGCTATTCGATTACGTCGGCTTCCCTGCTTTCCTGAAGCCATATTCAGGCGGTGGATGGAAGCACGTCTACAAAGTGCATTCGCCGGATGAATTTTTTCACCACTACAACCAGACCGGCGACCTTTGCATGACTCTGCAACACGGCGTGGAGTTCGACGAGTACTACCGCTGCTACGTCGTCGGCCAGGAAAAAGTACACATCATGAAATACGATCCCCGTGCGCCCCACCACGAGCGCTACGTAAAAGGAAATCCACCACCGTCAACGCCCGCGCTTAAAGAGCGAATGGAAAAAGACGCAATCGCGCTTTGTCGGGCTTTGGGCTACGACTTGAACACGGTGGAGTTCGCGGTCGAGGGCGGCGTGCCCTATGCCATCGACTTCCTGAACCCCGCTCCCGATGCGGAAATCACGTCCGTAGGCCAGGAGAACTTCGATTGGATCGTCAACGCCACGGCCGAGATGACAATCAAGATGGCACAGAGCGCCCAAAATCCAGTGCAAGAGTATCGCTGGGCCGAGTTCCTGGTAGGGACACCTTCGACACCGCGAATCAAGCCTGTGAGAAAGAAAAAAGCAGAAGCGTAAATATTTTGTGGACGAAGCCAAGAAAAAGCGATTCCTCTGGGGTGTTGCTCTCACCTGCTCGGTCTCGCTTCTGTTTCTCCCGACGTTCGTCTCGATGTTTTTATCCAATTCCAAGGTAACCGGGCTCGCCGCGATCGCTGGCGGGATGGCTGAGGTATTCATAGAATACGGCATCGCCGCGGTCTTAATCGGCCAAACAGTGGCGCTGATCTTACTATTCCGCTCTTTCTCCAAAGGGCATTGGCTGCGCAGCATATTTTCCTTTCTGTCCATCTGCCTGAGCGGGTTTATGCTCCTGCTCGTTGCGTTCTTCTTCTGGATAGTCTGGTTTCAATCGCACCACATATTCTGAATCACTAATCCCGGCTTCATTCGCTATACTGTTAAGGCCTGTTTTAGCCACCCTTTCCAAGGGAGCAATAGGGTGCCAGCCCAGAGCTGTTCTCTGGGGTTCGCTTGCGGACCGGGCTTGAGAGCTTATGAGCATTCCTACTTTCACTCTCGGAATCGAAGAAGAGTATCAGACCATCGATCCGGTCACGGGAGACCTGCGGTCGCATATTCAGGCCGAACTGCTGGAAAAAGGCAAGCTGATCCTACAGGAGCGCGTTAAGGCCGAAATGCACCAGTCGGTCGTCGAAGTGGGTACCGGCGTCTGCAAGAACATCAAAGAAGCCAAGGCAGAAGTGAAAATGCTGCGCCGCGACATCATTCGTCTGGCGCGGGAAAACGGTCTGCGGCTGGCTTCGGTCGCTACACATCCTTTTTCAGACTGGCGCACGCAGGAAATTCATCCCGACGCGCGTTACAAGAACATTGTGGAAGACATGCAGTTGGTGGCCCGCGCCAACCTGATCTTCGGCCTTCACGTTCACGTCGGCATTGAAGACCGCGAAACTGCCATCCACATGATGAATCATGCGCGTTATTTCCTGCCGCATATTCTCGCCCTCTCGACGAATTCTCCCTTCTGGCTGGGGATGAATACGGGGCTGAAATCCTACCGCTGCAAGGTCTTCGACAAATTTCCCCGCACCAACATTCCCGACTACTTCCCCAGTTGGGGCGAATACGAAAACTTTATCAAGCTCCTGATCAAGACCAATTGCATCGACAACGCCAAAAAAATCTGGTGGGATATCCGCCCGCATCCATTCTTCAACACCATCGAGTTCCGCGTGTGCGACATTCCCATGCGCGTGGATGAGACCATCGCGCTGGCCGCGCTGATTCAGGCGACAGTAGCCAAGCTCTACAAGCTCTATTCCGCAAACCAGGGATTCCGCTTGTATCGTCGTGCGCTGCTCATGGAAAACAAATGGCGCGCCGCTCGCTACGGACTTGATGGCATGATGATCGACTTCGGCAAACAAAAAGAAGTCCCGGCCCGCGACCTCATTCGTGAGTATCTCGACTTCGTCGACGATGTCGTCGATGAACTGGATTCGCGCGAAGAGTTGAACTACATCCATGAAATTCTCGAACACGGCAGCGGCGCAGACCGTCAATTGAAGGTCTTCCAGGAAACGGGGGACTTGAAGAAAGTCATCGATTACATCGTCACAGAAACGGAAACGGGCCTAGAGGAAACCGAGTCCGCTCCCGTAAGGAAAGTAGGGTAATGAGCGCTCTCGTCGATAAAAGCGATTCCATTCTGCCGCGGAAAGCTGCCGGCAATGGCCGGCTCCAAATTCCGTTTGACCCCGAATACACCCCCGGCGCAGTGAATGCGATTCGCGTCTGCCTGCGCGTGCTGCCGGAAGAAAAAGTGTGCGTCATCACAGATGAAACCACGCAGGAAATTGCCTCCGCTATCGTGCATCAGATCGAAGCGGTTGGCGCGCCATACCATGCCTGGATACTAGAAGAACTGGCCGAGCGCCCTCTCACCGATTTGCCGCGCGAAATTCTCGACGATCTAGAGACCAGTCAGGTTTCCATTTTCGCCGTGCAGGCGCAGCGCAACGAGTTGAAGTCGCGCATGCAAATGACCGAGGTTGTGAACCGCAAACAAATTCGCCACGCGCACATGGTGAACATCAACCGTCAAATCATGCTCGAAGGAATGCGCGCGGACTTCCAGAAAGTTGACCGCCTCAGCGCCAAAGTCGTGGCCATGACGCGAAAAGCGAGCAAAATCCGCGCCAAGACTGCCGCTGGAACCGACCTAACCGCCGACCTGAATCCGAACTACCGCTGGCTCAAGACCAGCGGCATTATCACTCCCGAAAAGTGGGGCAACCTTCCCGGGGGAGAAATTTTCACCACTCCCGGCGAGGTCAACGGAACCTTCGTGATCGATGGCGTCGTCGGCGACTATCTTTGCGCGAAATTCGGCAACCTGAGTGAAACTCCACTCACTATTCACATAAAGAAGAACCGCCTCACCGAGGCGCACAGCGACAATCGCGAACTCGAAGACGACTTCTGGAAGTACACCCACACCGATGAGAACAGCGACCGCGTCGGCGAATTTGCCATCGGCACCAACATTGATTTGAAAGACGTGATCGGCCAGATTCTGCAGGATGAAAAATATCCCGGAGTACACATCGCCTTCGGCAATCCCTACGGCGCGCACACCGGCGCGGAATGGGATTCATCGACCCACATCGATGTAGTCGGCCGCAAATTCAACATCTGGGTCGATGACGAGCAGATCATGCAGGATGGCAAGTTTCTGGTCGAGGCTTAGCGTTTACAATGTTGGAAGAGCACGGCTTCAGTTTTTGAGCTTGCCCTGAGTGAGCGGAGCGACCGAATGGTGCCGTCAGAAGCGCACAGCAAGCGGCTTTTAGCCGCTGAGAGCCATGTCCGAACTCGAATTAACGCTCGATGAATCCGCCGTGAGAACGTTGAAAAAGACCTATGCGGCATTCAACGCTCGCGATCTCGACGCGGCCCTGGCGACCATGCAGCCCAATGTCGAATGGCCCAATGGCATGGAAGGCGGCACGGTGCAAGGCTGGAACGGCGTGCACGAGTATTGGACTCGCCAGTGGGGCCAGATCGATCCTCACGTTGATCCAGTGAAATTCAATGTGGATGGACATGGGCGCATTGTCGTAACCGTCCATCAGGTAGTCCGCGATTTAAGTGGCGCGATTTTGTTGGATCGCATGGTCGAGCACTTGTACTGCCTGGAGGGCGACCTAATTCGTTCTATGGAAATCCGCGAGCAATAGTTCCGCATTCCACTCTCATGATTCCCTCTCTGCGGCGACACTTCAACGCCAACTTCACTCCCGAAAAATATCGCGCGTTTCTCCAACGCATCGATGACGCTAGCAGCACGCATGTCCAGTTTCGTCTCTCCGAAACCCCCTGCTTCTTTCCCAAAGAATTGATCGACCGCATGGCGGAAGATGGTAAAGTTCTGATCCGCCAGTTAGTCGACAACCCACAATATCGCGCAAAATCCAACGAAGCCGTGCCCGCCGAATTTCGCGTGCCTAATGAAGCCCCGCATCCCATGTTCGTGCAGGTGGATTTCGGGCTGGTGCGCGGCGCGGATGGTCAATTGCATCCCAAGCTCGTAGAGCTGCAGGCCTTCCCTTCTCTCTACGCCTACCAGGGCCCGTTGGGGCAGGCTTATCTCGACATATACGGATTGGAAGACGCCCCTTCCGATCACAAACTGAAATATTTCTTAGGCGGTTTAGAGCCGGACTCATATCGAGATCTCCTGCGCCGCGCCATCGTGGCCGATCATGATCCCGACAATGTCATTCTGATGGAGATTCATCCGCAGCAGCAAAAGACGCTGCCAGATTTTCTGCTCACGGAAAAAATGCTGGGCATCCGCACCGTGGACATTGTCGACATAAAAAAAGAAGGTTCGCAGCTTTACTACGAACGCGACGGAAAGCGACTGCCCATCCGCCGAATTTACAACCGTGCAATCGTCGACGAACTCGAACGCAAAGGAGTCAAACTCGCCTTCGATTGGCGCGACGATCTCGACGTGGAGTGGGCCGGACATCCGAATTGGTACTTCCGCATCAGCAAATTTTCCATTCCTTACCTGAAACATGAATCGGTGCCGAAAACCTGGTTCCTCGACCGGCTGGAAAAGATTCCCGACGATCTTGAGAACTACGCCCTGAAGCCTCTCTATTCCTTCGCCGGCCTGGGCGTGGTGATCGCGCCGACAAGAGAAGACATCGTGGCCATCCCCTCTGACAAGCGCCACGATTACATCCTGCAGGAGCGCATGCACTTCGAGCCTATAATCGCCACGCCCTTCGGCCCCACCAAAGCCGAAGTGCGCGTTATGTACATCTGGCTGGATGAGTTGACACCGGTGCTTACGATCATCCGCATGGGCCGCGGCCTGATGATGGGCGTCGATCACAATAAAAATATGGAATGGGTTGGCGCCTCGGCTGGGTTCTATCTGGAGTAATGAAAAGGTTATGTGGGGACAGCCGCCCCCGGCTGTCCGAGCGAGCGAAGCTCGTAGATGCTGCTGCCTTCTTCCCTCGTTCCAACCACCATTAACGAACTTCCAAACGGCAATGACAGCGCCGTCAGCGTCTTCTGCTCCAGCCTGGTCAACCGGAACAGCAACTCGTTCACCGTATGCCTGGGCAGCCGCGCCGGCTCTGGCTGCAAATGAAACAGCCGTTCTCGCAAACCAATGGCGAGCTTCACCGGACAAGTCCAATGATAGAGATATTGCTCTTCTCGGATATGTAGTCCTGCCCGCTGCGCCACTTCCCGAAAACTCGCTTTCGTATAGCGGATGAAGTGATGGTTCATCACATCATGATTGGTCCAGAGTGACATGAACGCCGGCACGGTCGCGACAAATGTGCCGCCAGGTTCCAACAGTTCCACCGCATGACGCAGTGCCCCGGCTGCATCCTCAAGATGCTCCAACACATCCAGCATAAGAATCAGCGAGTATTTTTTATTGGGCTGGAATTCTTTATCGAAGGGACAAATCCGAATGCGGTCTCGGGAAGGGTTGTCAGGACTCACCAACTCCGCAAAGGGCTCGATTCCTTCCACTTCGCCAAACTTCGACAGTTCAGGAAAGAACAGCCCATCGCCGCAGCCGATATCCAGAATGTTCTTCCAACCTTCTTCCGGTTGCAATCGACGCAACAAATCGACCATCAGGCGCGTGCGGGCGCGCCACCACCAGTGCTTTTCATAGAGCTCACGATACCGCTCGCCGTATCTGGGATCCATGCTGATCGATAAATTCAGGCTGCGGAAGACAAAAGGTTTGTATCAGGGCATCGCTCCAGCGATGCCACAACGTCGTTACTATTCAACCGTCCTTTAGAAACCGCTCTGCCGATCAGTCCGCGCTGATCGACGCAGGACGCTCCCAACGCTCACTCTCGCCCCCAGCGCTCGCCGACTCACCGCTGTGCGACCCCCGCCGTCCCACGATTTTGCCAACAACGTAATGCGGCCGGGCCTTCGTTTCCTCATACACGCGCCCCACGTACTCTCCAATAATCCCCAGGAAAAAAAGATTCACGCCCGAAAGAAAAGTCACGACCAGGATGGTTGCTGTAAATCCCTGTGGCGAACCCAGCCAGAACTTTGCATACAGCGAGTAAAGGGAAAACAGTCCCGACAATCCGATGGCCACCACGCCAAGAATCGCCGCTGCCCGCAGCGGCACAATCGAGAACGCAAAGATGCCGTCGAAAGCCAGCATCAGCAGCTTGATTGGATTGTATTTCGTGCGGCCCGCGTACCGGGCCGGCCGTTCAATGGGAATTCCGATCTGGCGAAAGCCCACCCAGGTTCGCAACCCGCGCAGATAGCGATGATGCTCCGGCATCCTGCGCATTTCGCGGATCACGCGGCGCGACACCAGCCCAAAGTCGCCCGCATCCAGCGGCAACTGCGTGGCCGAAAGCATGGCCATGATTCGATAGAACATGTGATAGCAAAACCGCAGCCACCATGCTTCCTTGCGATTCACGCGCCTCACATATACAACGTCGTAGCCTTGATGATAAGCGTCGAGCAATGCGGGTATCGCCTCGGGAGGGTCCTGCAAATCCGCATCCATCAGAATCGCCACGTCACCAGACACATGATCCAGCGCGGCCGTCAGCGCCGTCTGATGACCAAAATTTCGCGAGAGCGCCACTACCACCACGCGCTCGTCTTCCGCGGAAGCCTTTTCCAGAATTTCCAGCGTGCGGTCCGAACTGCCGTCATCGGCCAAAACAATCTCGTGTGGGCCGCCGGGGATACTGTCTAGGACTGCGCGGGTTCGGCGGAGCAACTCCGGCGCCACCGCTTCCTCGTTGTAAACAGGAATGGCCAGGGACACACGCGGCGGTTTTTCTGCTACGTCCAAAGCGCTCCTTCGGTCCAGATTGTAGCATTCAAGTTTCCCCCTCCAGCGCCGGACTCATCCTGAGGTAGTTGTGACACAAGCTTGTCGTTTCGCCGGAGTCCGAGCGAAGCGGAGATCTGCTGTCTCCGCTCTGTAACTGAATTCACACCCGCGAGATCACAAGCGGGAAAAAAATAGTGCTCACGTCCACCCGCATGACCTCTTACTTTCCAGACCGACGCCCGCTAGCGTCCCGCAACAGTTGACCGCATTCCGTTCCAAAGCCTAACATTACGCGGAACAGAGGCACGCGCCACTCATGATCGGTCAGACCGTCTCTCACTATCGCATCCTGGGCAAACTTGGAGGCGGTGGTATGGGCGTCGTATATGAGGCCGAGGATCTGAAGCTGGGCCGCCACGTCGCGCTGAAATTCATTCCCGACAATCTCACCGGCGACGCCAAATCGCTGGAACGTTTCGAGCGCGAAGCCCGCGCCGCCTCGCAGCTCAACCATCCCAATATCTGCACCATTCACGGCATCGAGGAAAACAACGGCCATCCCTTCATCGTTATGGAAAAGCTGGAGGGCCAGAGCCTGAAGCAGCGCATCTCCGGCCATGCCATAGAACTGGAGGCAGTGCTCGACATCAGCGTGCAGGTCGCCGACGCGCTGGCCGCCTCCCACGCCAAAGGAATTGTTCACCGCGACATCAAGCCCGCTAATATTTTTCTGACGCCGAGCGGACAGGTCAAAGTTCTCGACTTCGGTCTTGCTAAACTTGTCCAAAGCGCGCCCACCGACGATGGCGACCAGTCCCTGACCGCGGTCGGCGTAATTCCTGGCACTGCCGTCTACATGTCCCCCGAGCAGGCGCGTAGCGAAACCATCGACGCACGCAGCGACCTGTTTTCCTTCGGCGTAGTCATGTATGAAATGTCCACGGGACAAAAGCCGTTTCACGGCAACAATTCCCTGATGACACTCGACGCGGTGCTACACACCAAGCCCGTCCCGCCGCGCGAAATCAATCCCAAGCTGCCGGTCGAACTGGAAGGCATTATCGGCAAGGCGATGGAGAAAGACCGCAACCATCGCTATCAGAGCGCGACGGAAATGAAGTCGGACCTCGCCATGCTGAAGCGGGAAACCGAATCCGGCCTGGTGAGGAGCGCGAACCACACGATGAAGTTGCGTGTGGCCACCAGAACTTTCGGCCACAACAACAAGCTACTGACGTGGCTTCTGATCGGGATGGCGGCGCTGCTCGTCACCGTGCTCGCAGCCGTCGGCAGCTACTGGTATCGCCACAAAGAAAGCGCAAACGCCGAGCAACGCAATGCCATCGCCGTGCTTCCGCTGCAAAACATGAACGCCGATTACAGCGTGGACTACCTGCGATTCGCCTTAGCCGATGAAATCACCAGCGTGCTCACCTACGCGCGCTCGCTCGACGTTCGTCCTTCGTCGGCCACGCGAAAATACGTTGCTCTCGATCTCGATCAGCGCAAGGTCGGGCAGACCTTGCACGTGGGGCGTCTGCTGACCGGCCACTTCATGCGCCAGGGAGATCAGCTCACAGTAACCCTGGAAGCGATCGACGTTGCGACAGACCGCCTGTTATGGGAAACCAACGTCACCGGCCACGTCGACGACCTGATCGGCCTGCAACAGCAACTCAGCACGCAGGTGCAGCACGGCCTGTTACCCGCTCTGGGTGGCGCTGGCGGAGAGGTTGAAGCCGCATCCACCCCAAAAAATCAGCAGGCCTATGATCTCTATCTCCGCAGCGTAGCCGTGCCGCACGATCCCCAGCCCAACAAAGACGCGATTGCCATGCTCGAAAAAGCCGTAGGCATCGATCCAACCTACGCTCCCGCATGGGAGGCTCTCGGTCAGCGCTACTATTTCGATTCGGCGTACGGCAATGGTGGTGAAGAAGCATTTCAACGCTCCAACCACGCCTATGAGCGCGCCCTTGCTCTCGACCCCAATCGCCTGGGCGCGGCCAGCAACCTCATCGTCAATCGCGTGCAGCGTGGCGAGCTCGGTCCCGCCTATGATGCCGCTGCCGACCTGGTCCGTCGCCGTCCCCAAAGCGCGGACGCTCACTTCGCCCTAAGCTACGTCCTGCGCTACGCCGGAATGCTCGAGAAGGCCACCGATGAATGCAACTCGGCCCGCGCTCTCGATCCAGGAAATTATCTTTTCCGATCCTGCGCCTGGGCATTTCTCGAAATGGGTAAATCCGAACGCGCCATGGACTTCATTCATCTCGATGCCGGCTCCGAATGGTCGAACTGGGTTACCCCCTACGTCTACATCTCCGAAAATAATCTCACCGAGGCGCGCGCCAGCCTGAAGAACGTTCCCAAGGCCTCGTTCACTCACCGCGACCTGATGGCCGCCTGCCTCGCTCCACAACGTCCCTCCGACTTCGACAAAGTTGTCCGCGAGGCGGAATCCTCGGTCATGATCGAGCCCGATCCTGAACTGTGGTATCACGTCGGCGCCATGATGGCATTCTGCGGGCAGAAGGAACCCGCAATGCGTCTGCTCGCCGCCGCAGTCCAGCAGAACTACTGCGCCTATACCGCCCTACTCGACGACCCGATGTTGAAAGACCTGAGAAAAGAAACCGCCTTCGACCAGGTCCTCACCGCGGCCAGCAACTGCCAGAAAACTTTGAAAGAAGGCCGCGGACAATAGTCAAAAAATTAGCGCAGCTCGAAAGAGCTGCGCTAACCGAATCAGCAAAGCCCCTCCCCAGGGAGCTCACGTCATCTGCTCGTTGCCTGTATCTCTAGTACGCACCAGCCGATGAATCGGATGTGTCCCTGCAATCGCTCACCGCGAACAATCCACTTCCTCGGCTGCAGCGTATCTACATCGGAATCACAAATTCAAATTCTGAGAGGATACGAATCATGAAGCACAAGACTTTAGCATTGCTGGCCGTCTTAGCCATGTCAGTTACTTCCCTCCTTGCCGCAGACAACCCCAAGGTTGGAGGCAAAGAGATGTACCCGACCAAGAACATCATCCAGAACGCCGTGAATTCTCCCGATCACACGACGCTGGTCGCCGCCGTCAAAGCCGCAGGCTTGATCGACACACTCGAAGGCGCTGGCCCTTTCACCGTCTTCGCCCCGACCAACGAAGCCTTCGCCAAGCTGCCCGCCGGAACAGTTGACACTCTGGTCAAACCCGAAAACAAAGACACGCTAACCAAGATTCTCACCTACCACGTGGTCGCCGGACGCCTCAGCGCGCAGGATCTGAAGATGAAAATCAAAGAAGGCAACGGCACCGCTGAACTAACCACGGTCGAAGGCGGCAAACTGTGGGTAATGCTGCACGATGGCAAACACCTCATGCTGAAAGACGAAAAAGGCGGCACCGCAATGGTAACGATCGCAAACGTTTTCCAATCCAACGGCGTGATTCAGGTCATCGACTCCGTCCTCATGCCCAACTAGCTGACGAACGTAACCACGAGGTCAAACGACGGAAGCCGGACTTCTCAAGTCCGGCTTCCCAATCGCATAAAATCTCGTCACTAAAAAGACCCAGCTTTCACTCAATAAGAGTTTGTCATTCCGAACGGGGCCGAAGGCCCAGTGAGGAATCTGCTTTCCGTCGCCTACCGCAGCCCGACCCCGTTTTGAAACTCCCGCTGTCAAGCCCCCATTCGCGTCCCTTTTCCTCTATCCCACTGAATCCAAGCCAGAAATAAAATTCCAAAAATGTCCAGATCACCCCACCCAATTTGCTATTCTGGATATATAGGGTAAACATTGGCGCAAGCTCCGGCTTGCGCCATTCTTATTGCGAAGCAAGCGATTTTGGGTGGCGCAGCGCTTTCAGCGCTGCGATAAAAGCTCCCCAAACCAACCGGCTTTAGCCGCTGCGGTGCTTCAAGTTCCAGAATCTTAACCCTGATCACCAACAAGCGTCACCGCAACCTCAACCTTGCGCGATTGAATTCTCAACACAATGCCCAAACTCAGCGGCGAACAGCGCGGACGCCTCCAGCGTCCCGCCCAAAAACCGCCCGCCGCACCCTTTCCCCAGGCTCCGCGCACCGCAGCCGAAAAGCAAGAAGCCAACACCAAACGCCGCGGCGAGCTCGCCGAAATCGCCTTCCTCCACAAATCCCTCGCTCTCGGCTTCCGCGTCTCTAAACCCTACGGAGACAGCGACCGCTACGACTTCATCACCGACCCCTGCAACCTCCCCGGCCGCGCCCCGCTCTATCGCGTGCAGGTCAAATGCACCACTCAATTCATCGACGGCTCTTATCACCTCAACGCTCACCGCCGCATCAACGGCAAAGCCGTCCCCTACACTCTCGACGAAATCGACTTCTTCGCCGCCCTCGTCATCCCCGAAGATTCCTGGTTCATCATCCCCCTGGCGCACGTCCTCGGCCTCACCAGCTTCATGCTCCGCTCCAAACGCGACCGCCGCCCCAACCGCTACACTCCCTACCGCGAAGCCTGGCGCCTCCTCTGCGAACCCGACGGCCTAACCTTCGGCTGATGGTGGTTCTATGCGGGGACAGACGCCCTCGGCTGTCCCGTAGTGCAACTGCAACGAAATCTATGGTTGTTATTCCGAATAGGACTGAAAGTCCCGTGAGGAATCTGCTTTCGTTCGTCCTCACCACAATCACAAGGGACTCTGCGCGCCGGACACAACGGGAGATAAGTGCTACTATCTCAGGCGGAATCGCCTTATCCTGCCGGGAACAACCTACGATGGGGAAAGTAATAAGAGGGCAACCGGGCAATCCGCTATCGAAGCGCGCCTTTAGTAAGGCGACGCTTGGCCAATCATTCGCGGAACACGACCTCATTCGTGCGAATCCTAGCCTCTTCGTGGAAACGCCCGCTATCCGCTCCGCGCAGGACGCAACAGCGGGAAAGATCTTCTTTATAGGAAGACGTGGAACAGGAAAAACAGCTATAACGTTCTACTTAACCAACAAACAACCGAAGAACACCCTATTACTCATTCCGAAATTGCTCTCGTCCGCAGATGCCTTCGTGTCGTCCGATTGGGACGAGCGCGTGCGGAAGCAGCCGTTCAATACATTGGTGTCTAGCTTCGTAAGGGCGATCTTGGACGAAGTTGTGCTGCAATGGAGAAAGCAAGGACTGTTCTCATTCCGCAGCTCCGAAGGCGAACTCACGAGGGAGCGGAATAACATCGAGCAGTTTGAGTTTGACCTCAGACTTCTAAATTTGATTGAGGAAGGATTTGAATACCTCAAGACCGACAACTCCAAAGAGTGGCTAAGATTCCGAAATCGACCTGATAAATTAGCCGCTGAGATTGAGGCCGAGTGTGCCAATCAGCCGAGGATGCAACAAATCGTCCTAATCGACCGCCTTGACGATGAATGGGACGACTCGAACAAGGCCGTGGTACTCGTCATGGCACTGATGCACGCCTGCCTTGAAATACGCGCCGCCACGGGTGCCGTCCGTCCGCTCGTTTTCTTGCGTGAGAACGTTTTCGATAGGGTCAGGGAGCTCGACGGCGAATTCTCCCGACTCGAAACATCTTTGGTATCACTGGACTGGACGCGCGAGCTTCTCCGGGAACTGATAGAGAGACGCCTGAATGACGGATTGATTTCGAAGTACGCCGTCGACGGCTCAACCTGGAGGGCGTTCTTCGCCGGCGACAACGAAGCAAGCCAGAACAGGGTTTTCGACTATTGCCAGTATCGCCCGCGCGACATACTCCTTTACACATCCAACGCGCTTGGTTTAGCGCAGGCACACCAGGCCGCTCAAATCCGACCGGAAGACCTTGACGCCGCGCAAAGATCATTCTCGGAAAACAGACTTAAGGAACTCTCGGACGAGTACGCAGACAACTATCCTAGGTTAAGCACCGTTCTGACACGATTTTACGGGCTAGGGACCGAATATACGATTGGCAGCATCGAGGATTTCGTCAAGAAACTTCTAGTGGACCACGAAGTGCTTGAAGCGTGTAAGACGTGGCTCTACAACTTCACCGCACCTGACGCCTTCATACAACTGCTGTATAACATCGGCTTTTGGGGGTTGAAAAATCCGAAGGGTCGCCCGAGATTCAAATCTTCGGAAGCCGAGAATCCTGGGCACCTCTCGATAACCGTTGATTCGACTGTGGTTGTACACCCGTCTTACGTGGATGGCCTGCAGCTTCAGGAACGCGTGATTACCTCGCTGGGTGACGAAGTCACTCTGAAAACCTCTGGCCTAATAGTCGAAGTGCCCGAATCCTTCTCAACCGCGTCCTATCGCACGCGATTGGAAGAACTCACGCAAACTCTGGCCGACCTGCCTCTAGGCCGGTCCTCTGCGCATGATTTCGAAAATTTAGTCGGGGAAGTTATCAAGCTTTGCTTCTTCAGGTCCCTTTCTAACGTTCAGCCGCACGTTCGTGACGTAAGTGGGACCGTCATCCGGGACTGGATTTCTTCTAACAGAGCCGCGGTCGGGTTCTGGGCGATAGTGCGCGATAAATATCAGGCCACGCAAGTCCTCTGGGAGTGCAAGAACTATAAAGACCTCAGCGCCGATGACTTTCATCAGGCCGCCTATTACATGAACGAGCAGGCGGGACGATTCCTGATTCTCGTTTGCCGTGCGAGTTCCCCGCTTCCGCAGCACACCTTCGAACACGTACGCAAGGTCTTCGACCAAACGAAGGGGCTAACCCTCGTATTGCGGGAATCCGACATCAAGACATTTCTGCGCCAAGCCTTGAACGGTAAGCAGAGCGAAGCGCACCTTCAAGACATATTCGACAACACGGAAAGGCTTATCTCGTAACACCGGGGGTTAACCACTCCCCGCAAACGCAATCAACAGGAGAACAAATATGCAGGTTCTGCAAATTATCAATCAGGTGGGCCCGCTGCCCCTCAAAGCTCAATTCAACTCTCCCATGGACGGTTCGGCTCTATTGGTAGTCACAGGCAGCCTGTGGAGCCAGTCGGTCAACACCTTGCTTACGATGAACGTTCAGCTCGACGGTACTTCCGTCGGCACCGCCAAGATATGGTCCAACGGCGTCGCCACCCACCGCGCGTTTCCCACGCTTTTTCTCGCGGTGAACCTGACCTATGCTCAGCATGTTCTGACGCTGACGCCGGGAGCGAACGTGGTGTCCGATCTTAACGACACTTTCACAGCGTATTTGATTTTCTGATATGAACATGCAAAGGCCGCAACCAAAGTTACGGCCTTTTAATTTAGTGCATACGCTTCGTATCAGGGCGCCGCTTCAGCGGTGCCGCAAACCCAAGCCAATAGTAAATCCCCTTTAGGGGCTGCGGTTCCCGATGCTAGCCTGCTAACCTCCCCCGCATCGACCTCGATTTCTAGCAATGAAAAAGCCGGAACCATTTAAATGGTCCCGGCTTTTCTGAATAGCTAGAAGCTAGTAGCTAGAAGCTGCCTTTAGTGCCTTCCACCGCCGCCGCCCGATCCGCCGCGTCCATTCCGTCCGCCGCCGCGACCGCCGCGTCCACGGCCTCCTCCACCACCACCGGGCCGCCCACCGCGGCCACCGCCATGCGGACGATCTCCGCGCGGACGGTCACTATGCGGACGATCCCCTTGCGGAGGGCGCTCGCCCATCGCCGGTCCACCTTCGCGGTTAAAGTTCGGCTCATTCGCAGCTTCGTCCGGAAAATCTCCGCCGCCCTCGATCACGACGGTGCCGGTTGGAACCGCCGATCCCTCCAGAGAGACTTCCGGTGCAACTCCCTCTTCGCCAGCCGGAGCGGCTCCGCCCATCTTCGCGCGCTGCTCTTTCAAAATCGCTTTGCGCGAAAGCCGTATGCGGTTGCCTTCCACCGCCAGCACCTTCACCAGCACCTGATCGCCTTCCTTCAATTCGTCGCGCACATCGGCAATGCGATGCTCCGCCACTTCGCTGATGTGCAGCAAGCCATCGGTGCCCGGCAGAATTTCGACGAACGCCCCGAAATCCGCCAGCCGCGTCACCTTTCCGAGATAAGTCTTGCCGACCTCTGCCGTCGCCGTGATGTCGCCGATAATCTGCAGCGCCTTCGCCGCCGACGCCTGATCACTCGACGCAACTTTCACCAGACCGGAGTCTTCCACATCGATCTTCACTCCCGTCTGCTCGACGATAGAGCGAATCATCTTGCCGCCCGGCCCAATCAGATCGCGAATCTTGTCGACCGGAATCTGTACGGTATAGAAGCGCGGCGCGTAATCGGAAATCTTCTCGCGCCCGGAAGAAATCACTTCTTCCATCTTCGCCAGAATGTGCAACCGTCCGCGCTGTGCCTGCGCCAAAGCCTCGCGCATAATCTGCGGAGTGATGCCCGCGACCTTAATATCCATCTGCAACGCGGTGATGCCGTCTTTCGTTCCGGCAACTTTAAAATCCATGTCGCCGTAGTGATCTTCCGCGCCGGCAATGTCGGTGAGAATGGCGTACTGCTCTCCCTCTTTCACCAACCCCATTGCCACTCCGGCCACCGGCGCCTTCAAAGGCACACCAGCATCCATCAACGAGAGTGAAGCTCCACAAACCGTCGCCATCGACGACGACCCGTTGCTCTCAAGAATGTCCGAGACAACACGCATCGCATAAGGCCACTTCTCCTCCGTTGGCAGCACCGCAGACAGAGCACGTTCAGCTAACGCCCCATGCCCAATCTCTCTTCGTCCCGCCCCCCGCATAAACCCAACCTCCCCAACCGAAAACGGCGGAAAGTTATAGTGTAAGAGGAAGCGTTTTTTGGCTTCGCCTTCGAAGCCTTCGAGGCGCTGCATGTCGTCGCTGGTGCCGAGAGTCGCGGTGACCAATGCTTGTGTTTCGCCGCGGGTGAAGATTGCACTGCCGTGAGTGCGGGGAAGGATTCCGGCTTCGACCCAGATGGGACGGACTTCGTCGAAGGCGCGGGCGTCGGGACGACGTTTGTTTTCGATGACCTGCTCGCGAAAAATGCGTTCTCGGAGAGCCTCGTAGTAATGCTTGAGTTTGTCTAGCGCTGCCTTGTCGTCTTCCGGAATTTCCGCCTGAAGTTTCTTCTTTAATTCTTTGACCAGCGCGTAGCTTTCAGCCTTGTGATGTTTTTGCGTGTCGAGGGCGTCGGTGAGCTGGACACCGATTTTTTTCTTTACGTCGTTGTAATATGCGTCGTCGAATTGCGGGGGCTCGACGGTGCGCTTCGGCTTGCCCGCCTTTGATTGAAGTTCTTTGATGCCGGCGCAGATCTTTTTGATTTCAGCGTGGCCGAATTCGATGGCATCAACGACGGTTTCTTCTTTTACTTCTTTCGCACCCGACTCGATCATTACGATGGCTTCGGCGGTGCCGACAACCATGATGTTCAGAAGGCTCTCTCGCATCTCGGTGTAGGTGGGATTGACGATGAACTGTCCGTTCACCAGGCCCACGCGCACGGCGCCGATGGGACCGAGAAATGGAATGTCGGAAAGAGTGAGCGCGGCGGAAGCGGCGTTGATGCCGGAGACGTCGGGATCGTTATCGGTGTCGGCGGAGAGGACGAAGGCGATTACTTGCGTCTCGCACTTGAAGCCTTCGGCGAACATCGGCCTTACGGGGCGATCGATCTGGCGGCTGGTGAGCACTTCGCGCTCGCTCATGCGGCCTTCGCGCTTGATGAAGCCTCCGGGAAAACGTCCGCCGGCGTAGGTATATTCGCGATAGTCAACGGTGAGCGGGAAGAAGTCGATGCCTTCACGGGGATCGGGATTGGCGGTGGCGGCGGCGAGGACGACGTTGTCGCCGAAGCGGACGACGGCGGATCCTCCGGCCTGCTTGGCGAGCTTTCCTGTTTCGAAGGAGATTTTTTTGCCGCCTGCGAGGTCAATGGTAATTTCAGTTGCTTCTGGTTTCATTGTTGTTTCCTTTTGGATTGCGCACGGTCGAGTGCGAGGCAGAGAGGATGGTTGGAAAAGCGGCCCTCAGGGGCTGAAGCCCGAAATCTGGGGCAGTCTTATCGGCACGACTAAAGTCGTGCCCTTCCCGATCTCGTCCCAGAACACGAATGGAATCGCGTCCTTCCCGTCCGTTCCCGGATGGGGGAGTCTGTGAGGGTTGCTCTAGAAAACGCACGTGTGGAAGTTCCTCAGATGCTGAACCGTCTGTTCGCAGACGGAATTTTTCAGAAATATCCGGAGCCTACGCCCACTTCTCGCGCACAAGACGCGCGAGAAATGGGGCACCCAGACAAGTCATCTACTTGCGGATGCCGAGTTTTCCGATCAACGTTTTGTAGCTCTCGGAATCGTATTTCTTGAGGTAGTCGAGCAAGCGACGCCGCTTGCTGACCAGCATGAGAAGGCCACGGCGCGAGCCGTGATCTTTCTGGTGCGTCTTGAAGTGCTCCGTCA
>DATBZH010000007.1:0-2418 GCA_036513255.1 Candidatus Sulfotelmatobacter sp.
AAGGACCGCCTGCGCGGCGAATTGGATTACGATGTCAACCGGCGAGCCGAAGCCGAGATTCAGGGGCTGGCGCGGAAGCTGAATTTGCTGGGAGAAAAAATTGGAGACGTGGAAGACATCGTCAGACAGAAGCTGGCCCAAGGCTGAATGGCTGGTCTCTCGATATCAGCCATGATTCATTGGGAGAGAAAAAGCGGCATCAAGCGGGAACCGATTTCAGAAGGATGAGCTTGGAGCTTCGCGCTCTTGCTCTTGGCGCGCCGCGCGCTTGCGCCAGGCGATTGCCATCGGACGCGTCGTTATCAGTCTTGCAAAGTGCCAGTGCACCACCCCGTCGTGACAAGTATAAATCGTAGTTTCGACCACTGGCGCAGGTACACAGCGCTGCAGAGAGTCTACAAAGTCGCAGGTGCAGTGGCCGGTGTAGCAAGCGGGTAGCACCCCATCTCCGCGATTTGTGAGAAGCCCCGTACAAGCGCACAGAGAAGCCACGCAATGCAGATAAGTCTCGATAAAGCTAACAATGAAAAAGGTAGTGCGTTATGGGCCACCGCAGCAGGCCCCTAACTTCAATATGGGCTCTTCGACTTTCATTACAGGGATATGACTACGGAGAGGACGGAGAGGGATGGTAACCGGGCAGTCCGAAGTGGTCCGCCCGGCTTTCGTTCAGATCGACAGTAAACGTTGAAAGAAGGAGCGATAGCGTTGTAATGCGATGCGCAGATCTTCTGTCGAGACGTTATCACCCCGGTCCCACTGTTGCTCAAGCCTAGAACGTTCTTCAGCGAAAACTTCGGCAAGACGCTTCATGGCTGCGGCGACTAAACCGTCCGCCTGCTCGACGGCGCTGCGCGGCTCATCGACGAAAGCGGTCTGAACGCCGCTCCAGCGGTTTCGTAACTCTTGCAATTCGTTATTGGGGAACAGCGGCGCATCAGCATCTGTTGAATTGCGAGCCTTGGATACGAGATCCTGGGAAGATACGCCTTGGGAAGCTGCACTTTGGACAGTCTCGCCGGATGGACGTGGTGCGAGCAGCGGTCTGGGCCGGCCCTCTTTCGACCGATCTGCTTTGGGCAGATCATCTCTAACCGGATCATCGGAGACCGCAGGACGCGTGTCCCGGGCCAAATCTGCCGTGGTCAAATCTTCTTCCAGTTGCGGTTGATCTTTTCGCATTGGCATGCTCATGCTCGTCTTTCCTCTTTTCTCTCGGCTGAATCCCCGAGCAACTCTTCAAATAGAGAGCGATAGTGGACCATGGCTTTCCGCATGTCTTCGGTGCTGGCGTCGCCACGATCGTGGCGCAGGGCAATGTCATGCGCCGCCCGATAGTTCTCCACCATTACCGGGTGATCGACCGAAATGTCGGCGGCGCGCTGTTCAAAATCAGCCATCGGATATCCACGCGCTTCCATCAGTTCATTCACCAAAATGTCTGCCTGTGCGACCGCGCCTTTGGGCTCGTCGACGAATTGCGATTGCACAGTTCTCCAGCGCTCTGCAAAATCCAGCCGGTTGCTGTCGGGCAGGGGACGAAGATCGAACTTGTCTCGCCGCTTGGCGCGCATCTCAAGCACGCCTTCGGCGCTGTGTACCGCGCCCTCTTTTTTGAGTACGCGATCGTATTCGGGTCCGAAACGTGCGCGGAGTTGTTGACTGCGGCGCTTGCGCGCCAGGAAGAAGCTGATAACTGCAATCACTACAACGGCGACGATCACCGCGATCACGAGAGCGAGCTGGCGCTGATCCATATGGAGAGGCCTCCGCGCTGAGAGTTTTGAACTGCGTGTTTACGTACCGTATCTGATTCCGGAGTGCAGAGTGGGGTTGGCGACAACTTCGGGGTCGGCACAAGGTGTTTCAGGAATACGGCGACTTGCTGAACACCAAAGTCTCGATGCGGGAACACATTCACTATCCGTCGTGGGAGTGGTTAGCAAGTACATCAGGTCGAACCCGACATGTACGGTGAAGGCGGAAAACATCACGAAGAACTTCAGCACTCGGCCGCCCGAGACTTGCGTGCGGCCGTGCTGCACACTCGCCCGGTGTTTTACTTTAGTAGTGAAAACGATAGCGGAGTTCGACATTGACTTCGCGCGGATTGTTCCAGTGGGAGTCGCCGAAGGTGACGCTGTTGTCGAGTTCGACGCTTCGGCTGGCAACGTTGATCGCGTTCACCGAAGCGGAAAAGCGTTCACCGAAATCCTTGCCCAGAGTCACGTCGAACCTGGTCGGCCCCGGCAAGTAGTTTCCGGGATACGGCTGGCCGGGAAAAGCATTGGTGAAGCCGGAACCGTAGTAAGCATTCGTGGAAGCGTAGGCGCGCCACGGCAACGTCAGGTCGCCGCCGAGGTTAAGCGTGTTGCGCTGATCGTGATCGAGCGGGCCCCAGGAAAGATAGGAAAAATC
>DATBZH010000008.1:0-18473 GCA_036513255.1 Candidatus Sulfotelmatobacter sp.
AATCGCGGCGCAAGCCGAAGAAGAACCCGCCGAGCCGCAAAGAAAAGTAAAATCCGCGAAGAAACCCGCCGTTCGCCCGCAACGCCGCAAGGTATAATCGCCCGCAGAATGAGTGGCGCGGACCTGCCCTGAGTGGGAGTCGGAGGGGCCCTTGCCCGCGAACTTTCAACGAGAACTTATAGCCGGAATCTTCATGCCTCAACTCTTCGCCGGAACTTCGGGCTGGGCCTACGCAACCTGGAAACCAGATTTCTATCCCGCGAAGCTGGCGCAGAAAAAATTTCTCAGCCACTATGCGATGCAACTCAATACCGTCGAGGTCAATTTCACCTTCCGGCAACTAGTAAAAGAAACGACGATCCAGAACTGGATTCAAGAGACGCCGCCGCACTTCCGCTTTGGCGTCAAGGCGCACCAGGTCATCACTCACATCAAGCGTTTAAAAGGCACAGAAGATTTCGTGCCGCGTTTTCTGGCGACGATTGAGCCTCTGGCCGCAGCCCGGAAGTTGGGCCCGGTTCTGTTTCAACTGCCACCCAATCTGAAGATGGACACCACTCTTTTGCAGGATTTTCTGGCCATCTTGCCGCGAAGTCTTCCCGCAGCCTTCGAATTCCGCCACTCTTCTTGGTTCGCCGATGCGACATGGGATCTTCTCCGCTCTCACCAGTGTGCCGTGTGTGTGGCCGAAACCGAGACGATGACCACTCCGGATGTCGTAACCGCACCGTTCGCCTACTACCGCTTTCGCAAGCCCAGCTACACCGGAGACGAACGCCAGTCTATGGTCGCGCGCATCAGTGAGCATCTGGGCGCGGGTCGCGATGTCTTCGCCTATTTCAAGCATGAAGAAACTCCGGAAGGCGCGCTGTATGCGGTTGATCTGTTGCGTGAAGCGACGGGAGTAGAACCTACCCCGGCCTAGCATCCTCTTCATCACTTTCCCCAGTTTTCGCCAACGCGCATACTTACAGTTTCCAATGTCCTTGCAAACGAACACACGCGTGCTCTCCGATTTTCTCGATTACCTGCGAATCGAAAAGGGCCTTGCGCGGCTTACCATCACTGCTTACGCCAGCGACATCGGTCAGTTCGCCGAGTTTCTGGAGAAGCGCAAGCGAACGCTGCTGACCGCGGCTTGCATTGATGTAAGAGATTTCCTGCAACAGCTTTTTTCCTATCAGGTGGATGGCCGCAGCGTGGGGCGGAAACTTTCGGCGCTTCGTCATCTATACCGCTCTTTATTGCTCGATAAGAAGATGGAGCACGATCCCACATTAAATATCGAGTCGCCGCGACAGTGGAAAGTGTTGCCGAAATCGCTAGGCCGGGAGGAGATGGCAGCGACCCTGGCAGCGCCCCTAATGCGCAGTGCAGCCCTGGCGTGGAGCAGCAAGGAATCTGCGGCGTTGGCCCTTCGTGACCGCGCCATGCTGGAGGTGTTCTATGCCGGTGCGTTACGGGTTTCAGAGATAACGAATGTCAAACTCGAAGACCTGAAGCTCGATGCCGGATACATGCTCGTCCGCGGCAAAGGCGACAAAGAACGCGTGGTTCCACTCGGCAAAGCCGCCCAAGACACGCTGACGGAATATCTTGCGCAATCTCGTCCGCTACTGGCAGGGAAGCGGAACACAACCGCTGCGCGACAAGACTCGCGACTATTGTTCCTTGGTCGCAACGCGCGCCAGTTGACTCGCCAGCGTGTGTGGCAAATGGTCCGCGCCGCCACAGCAGTCACTGGTCGCAAGGCGTCGCCCCACATGTTGCGTCACTCCTGTGCCACGCACATGGTGGAAAACGGCGCTGACTTGCGCACCGTACAGACAATTCTCGGCCACTCCGACATCTCAACCACCCAGGTGTATACGCATTTGGCGCTTGACCGCTTGCGCACGGTTTATCAGAAGCATCACCCGCGGGCGAAGGCGAGATGAGCCCGACGGCAATATCAAAGTCTCACCGCAGAACACAGAGGCAAAGAGGAAGACAAATTCAAGATCTATTGGCGAGGAAGAACCGACGCGCATTTCTTTGTTAAAGAAAGTTCTTCTCTGTGAATCTGTGTCTCTGTGGTGGATGGAAGAAGTTGATCTAACAATGAATGCTGCCAAGACTACCGTCGCTAAGGCCGTTGCCGACTTTCTCCGCCACCTGCGCGAGCGCAACGCTTCTCCACACACCGTCAAGGCCTACAGCGGAGATCTGGCAAATTTTGCGGCTTACTCGGGTTCGCGCGGATGGAAAGACATCGACCACCTCACAATCCGTGGCTTCTTGTTTCAGCTCTACGAAAAAGGTCTGGGCAAGACTTCGGTAGCACGATCGCTGGCTGCGGTGCGCTCACTTTATCGCTGGCTGGCGCGGGAAGGTGTGGTCGAGCAGAATCCGGCGAAGTTGGTGTCCACGCCCAAGCTGGCGAAGAAACTCCCGCGCGTTCCCACCATCGAGGAAATGAATGGCGTGCTCGACGGCCCAATGCCGGAGATCGCGGCCTTTCCCGAGCGCGACCGCCTGATGCTGGAACTCCTTTACGGGTGCGGCATCCGCAACTCTGAACTCACCGGCATCAATGTAGATGACATTCGCCTCAGCTCAGAAATAATTCTTATCCGCGGAAAAGGTAAGAAAGAACGATATGTGCCTTTCGGTGAATCTGTGACGGAGGCTCTCGCGGCATATCTGCCACAGCGCCTGAAGGCTCTCACTGAGGCGCACAAGAATAATGTCGCCCTGCTTATAAACCATCGTGGCGGTCGTCTCACCACGCGCAGCGTTGGCCGCATCATCAAGAAAATCGCTGTGGCGAAGGGGCTTTCGCCCGATGTCCATCCGCACACGCTGCGTCATGCTTTTGGTACACACATGCTCGAAGAGGGCGCCGACCTGCGGGCGATTCAGGAGTTGCTCGGCCATGAACGTCTCGCCACCACGCAACGCTATACACAACTTTCGATGAAACATGTGCTGCAGGTCTACGATCAGACACATCCGCGCGCGAAGTAAACACTCTAAAGCCGCAGCCCACGCTAATTTCTCAGTGCTTCCCACATCTCAACCACCTGCGCTTTCAACTCAGCCGTAAGCTTTTCATACGCGGCTTCTGAAGCCTCAGTCTCTGGCGGCGGCAAAATTGGCTTGCCGAATCGCATTCTGAGCGGAGCTACTTGCTGGAAGAAGCTCTTGCCCCGCGGCCATGCGTCATGAAAGCCATCAATCGCTACGGGCACAATCGGAACCTGCATGTGTATCGAGAGAATCGCCGCGCCTTTCTTAAATGTCTTGGGAGCGCCATCTATCGACCGTTCGCCCTCGGGATAAAGAAGCAGCACGCGTCCGTGGCGCAGGCCGAACGCGCCCGCGCGCATCGCGGGAACTAAGTTGGCGTCAGGGTCTAACACGACTACGCGGAGCAAGCGGGCCAGCCGCCGCATAATTCCTTGCCCGAAGATTTCGCTGGTGCCAACCGCGAAGCTGTCATGCAAAATATTTTCCGGCAACACTCCAGCCATCACCACAGGATCGATGTAGCTCTGATGATTGGACGAAATGATGAATGGACCCTTGGGTGGAAGGTTTTCCAATCCAGCGACGCGTAAGCGAAACAGATCCAGCGAAACGATCTGAGCTATTTGCGACACAAGAAACCAGAAAGCCTCGATGACGGGCTGCGGCTTACCCAGCGCCAAGACATCAGGGTCAGTAGGATCTTCCGCCAAAATAGCCTTCCATCCGGCGAATGTTGCTTTTGTTCCGGGCGCGCCTGCGCCGCTCGCCGCGCTCTGCAACACTGCATCCACCAAATCCCGCAACGTGTAGATTTCGGCGAGTTGAGATTCCTCAATATCGCCGCCGAGTTCCTCCTCCAGTCGGCTCAGCAGCTCCACACGCTGCATGGAATCGAGTCCCAGATCGAGTTCCAGACTTAACGTGGGCCTCAAGCTTGGTGGCGTTGTGCGCGCAGCTTCGCGCACGATCACAACCGCGCGCTGTATATCAGGTTGATCGAGCCACGCGGTTTCATCGGCCGTGAGCGGCTTCTCGGCAAGCAAATCGGAATCGCCTTCGGCACGCTGTCCCAAGTTAGCTTTGACCCGCTTTTCCACCTCAAAGCGTTTGACCTTGCGCGTCGTCGTCCGGGGCAAATCATCCTGCCAGATGTCATAGCTGCCAATGCGCTTGGTGGATGCGATCTGTGGCGAGAGCCCCTCGACATCGAAACGAATCGCTTCCTTCGCGTTAACGATCTTGCGCTGCCGCAGCACGTCGAAGTTCGGGACGATTACCGCGTGCAAGCGGTCGCCGCCCGCACCCGGCTTACCTTCCAGCCCTATGACCGCAATTTCCTTGATTAGGGGCGACTTCAAATAGTGTGCTTCGATCTCCTCGGGATAAACATTCTTCCCGTTGCTGAGCACAATTACTTCTTTCTTTCTTCCGGTAAGAAATAGATTCCCATGAAAGTCGAAATATCCAAGATCGCCAGTGTGAAACCATCCATCGCGTAAGACAGCGGCGGTTGCGTCGGGACGTTTCCAGTAGCCTTTCATCACAACCGCGCCGCGCAGGGCAACCTCGCCCACCGCCGGACCGCCATCTTCTCGCGGCTGCGGGTCGATGATTTTTCCTTCGACTCCCTTCATAGCTCTGCCCACCGACCCAATCACCACGTCGCTGGGCGGGTTTACGAAAACTGCAGCCGCGGTTTCGGTCAGGCCGTAAGCCTGCATAACGTCGATGCCCAAATCGTGGAAATCGCGTGCAATTTCCGGAGCAAATCGTGAACCACCCGTGGCCAAATAGCGCATGCGCTTGCCGAGAGTGTCGTGTACCTTCCCAAAGAAAAGTTTCCCGGCGTTGACGCCAACTTTGCGCAGTGCGCTGTTTACGCTCATCAAGCCCCGAAAAAGTTTTTGTGTGACCACTCCTCGCTTGGCCACTTCCTGAAAAATCCGCTCGTGGATTAAATAGAAAAACTGCGGAACCACTGCAAAGGCGGTGATATTGCGTTCCCGCAATGCGCGCAGAAGCTCCGTCGTATTCAGCGTCTCCAAATAGACAACCCGCGATCCTTTCACCAGCGGCAGCAGCAAGTTCGCCATCTGAGCCAGCACGTGAAACAGGGGCAGCATGCCCAGCAGCGCATCTGACGGGCCAATATCCACCCAGTTGAATACCGCTTCTACTTCGCCAAGAACGTTGCCATGCGTCAGCATCACTCCCTTCGGATCGGCCGTCGTTCCAGAGGTGTAAAGCAGAGAAGCAAGATCGTCAGTGCTCGCAATCACAGGCGTAAACTTTTCCGGGCCTGCCTGGAAGATGTCCGGCAGATTTCCGAGCCACTGTCCCTGAGCCTTTCCGGATATGCTTTCCGGATCAAGGAGTACAAGCCCGATCTGCGGTTCCGCAACTGCTTCTTGGGCAACCACAACATGCCTGGCATCGCAAAAGAGCGCAGAGGTCTCGCTGTCTTTCAGCAGCTTGGTGACTTGATCGGCATACAAGGCGGTGTCAAGCGGCACGGCAACGCATCCCGACGCGATGATTCCGAGATATGCTGCTACCCATCGCGGATGGTTATCGGCAAGAATGGCGAGCCGCGCTCCACGCTCAAATTTCTGTTCCGTGATCCAGCGCCCCACGGACTCCGCCATCCGGCGCAGCTCCGCGTAGGTGCAGCTTTCGAGTTGATTGTGGCGCTGCAGTTCGAGCGCGACATTTTCAGGCCAGCGCTCCGAGCACTCCACAAATCGGTCGTAAAAAGTTGGCATCGGTCGAATTGCTTATAGATCGTGGGGAATATACACGAAAATCTTACTTATCGCCGAGAACGCCAAGAGTGCCAGGGACGAAAGCCAACCCATTCTTTCTCGGCGAACTCTGCGTTCTCGGCGATGAATGCCTTTGGTTTTCCTTCGTAGCTTCCCCCTGCCTTTTCCAGCATCTAAATATGCTAGGCTTCTAAAGATAGCCTCGGGCGCGCTGCCCTCCGAAGGATTTCTTGTTTGATTGACAAAATATTTGCCAAGATTTTTGGCACGAAAAATGAGCGCGTGGTCAAGAAGCTGATGCCGCAGGTTGCGGCCATCAATGCGCTTGAACCGCAGATGCAGACCCTCACCGACGCCGAACTGCGCGCCAAAACGGACGAATTCCGCCAGCGTATTCAGGAACGGCTGAGCCGCTTCGGCGGCGGTAACGGAAATCAGCCACCCGGAAGCAATGCGGGGGGCGAATCAGGAGAGGAAAATGATCTCGACCGCATTAAGCGGCTGGAAAAAGAGCAGTATGAAGCCCTGCAGGAGGCGCTGAACGAGATTTTGCCGGAGGCTTTTGCGGTAACCCGCGAAGCCGGACGCCGCGTGCTCAACATGCGCCATTTCGATGTGCAGCTCATCGGCGGCATGATCCTGCATAAGGGCACCATCGCGGAAATGAAGACGGGTGAAGGCAAAACGCTCGTCGCCACATTGCCGGTCTATCTCAACGCGCTCAGCGGGCGCGGCGTACACGTCGTCACCGTCAACGATTATCTTGCCAAACGCGACTCTGAGTGGATGGGCAAACTCTACCGCTTTCTCGGCCTCACGGTCGGAGTAATTGTCCACGATCTTGATGACGAAGAGCGCCGTGCCGCCTACGCCGCCGATGTAACCTACGGTACGAACAACGAATTCGGCTTCGACTACCTGCGCGACAATATGAAGTTTGATCTGAAAGATTGCGTGCAGCGTGGCCACAACTACGCCATCGTCGACGAAGTTGACTCGATCCTCATCGACGAAGCGCGCACGCCGCTGATCATTTCCGGCGCCAGCGAGGAATCGACCGACAAGTATTACAAGGTCAATCGCATCATTCCCAAGCTCGAAAAGGGCGAAGAAATCGATGTCGCGCCCGGCGAGCCCGCGCAGCTTACCGGCGATTTCGTGGTCGACGAAAAGCACCGCAACATCACCGTCACCGACGAAGGTTGGGAAAAAGTCGAAGGATTGCTCGGCATTGGCAATATCGCCGACCCGGAGAATTGGCCGCTCAAGCATCACGTCGAAACCGCGGTCAAGGCCCACGCCCTTTATCGCAAGGATGTGGAATACGTAATTAAAGACGGCGAAGTGATTATCGTCGACGAATTCACCGGCCGTATGATGCCGGGCCGCCGCTGGTCTGACGGCTTGCATCAAGCTATTGAAGCCAAAGAAGGCGTCAAGATCGAGCGCGAAAACCAGACGCTAGCCACTATCACGTTCCAGAATTATTTCCGCATGTTCAAGAAACTGGCGGGTATGACCGGCACGGCGGAGACGGAAGCCAGCGAGTTCGACAAGATTTACAAGCTGGAAGTTGTGGTCATTCCTACCAACAAGCAGCTCCTCCGTGTCGAAAATCCTGACATCGTCTACCGCACGGAAAAAGAAAAATACTTCGCCGCCGCGGACGAAATTCAGCAGCTCAACGCCAAGGGCCAGCCCGTTCTGGTGGGAACCACCTCCATTGAAAAGTCCGAGCGCCTCTCCGATTTGCTCAAGAAAAAAGGCGTCAAACATTGGGTCTTGAATGCTAAGCAACACGAACGTGAAGCCGAAATTGTCGCTCAGGCAGGCCGCAAGGGCATGATTACGATCGCCACCAACATGGCTGGCCGCGGCACAGACATTCTGCTCGGCGGCAACTCCGAATTCATGGCCAAGCAGGAACTGGTCAAGAAGGGAATTGCGCAGCAACTGCGCGTGGCTCAGGGCAAGATCGAAGGTCCGCAGGAAGACGGCGAAATTTCAGTTTTCTATTACAACGGCAATGAATACACGGTCCCAACCGATCAGTGGAACGAAGCCAACGCCCGCTACAAGATTCAGACCGACCAGGAGCACGATGAGGTCACTGCCGTCGGCGGCCTGCACATCCTCGGCACTGAACGCCACGAATCGCGCCGCATCGATAATCAGCTTCGCGGTCGAGCCGGCCGCCAGGGCGATCCCGGCTCCTCGCGTTTCTATCTGGCGCTCGAAGATGATCTGATGCGCATCTTCGCCAAAGAATGGATCTCGACGTTGTTGCAGCGATTGGGCATGGACGAAGGCGTGCCGATTGAGTCCAAGATGATCAGCCGCCGCATCGAAACGGCGCAGAAAACGGTGGAAGCGCAGCACTTCGAATCTCGCAAACACCTGATCGAGTACGACGATGTGATGAACAAGCAGCGCGAAGCCGTCTATGGCCTGCGCCGCCGCCTCCTCGAAGGCATGGATCAGAAAGACCTGATCCTCGAAGATTACGTCTCGGCCATTCTCGGCGACCTGATGGACGAGTACTGTCCCCCAAAAGCCCACGCTGACGATTGGAATATCAAGGCACTGAAAGACGCCGTATTCACCCGCTTTGGTGTCGATTTTCTTGCTGAAGGAGTGAAGCCAGAGTCGCTGGAACGCCAGGCGCTCGGCGATGCGATTTTTGAAAAACTAAAAGAGCGTTACGAGGCGAAAGAAACGCTTATCGGCCCCGAAGCCATGCGCCATCACGAGCGCATGATCATGCTCAGTGTGATCGACCAGCAATGGAAAGATCACCTGCTCAGCATGGACCACCTAAAAGAGGGCATCGGCTTGCGCGGCTACGGCCAGCACGATCCCCTGGTCGAGTACAAAAAAGAATCGTTCGACATGTTCGAGGCCATGCTGCAGCGCTTCCAGGAAGACACAGTCCGCTATCTCTACCTGATGCAGATCTTGGAGCGGCCGCCAGATGCTCCGCCGCCAAGCGGACCCGCCGGACAAGGCCCGGAATCAGGCACTCCCGCTCACCGCGACGGCGATGGCAATGGTCGTCGGCCGCGCATGGTTTCCACTTCTGCTGATGAACTGGAAGAAGCCTTCATGCGCCGCAAGCGCCGCGAACTGGAACAAGCCCGCATGGCCGGCGCAGGCGACGCTCAGCAGGTGCAGCAAGTCGTCCGCTCGCAGGAAAAAGTAGGCCGCAACGATCCCTGCCCCTGCGGCTCGGGCAAGAAATTCAAAAAATGTCACGGCGCGTAGAAAATCGGCAACATGCGAGGAAAAATGGGACTGGGAAGGGCACGACTTAAGTCGTGCCGGAAGATGCTATTTTGATTCGGCTTTAGCCGCTGAGGTGGATGCTCTTCCTCCGACAGCCTTAAACGTCATTTCCTCCGCCCGACTTCTTGTCTGCTGCTTCCACTCAATAAACAACGTCGCATAATTCTTCGTAATGTAATCCGCTTCGCTCACGTCTAACGCTTTCGCCGTAGCATCAATCCACCTCGATGCCCCCTCAATCTCACAAAAGTCTCCAATCGGCGTCTCGTCCACCACAACCTGTCCCTTCCCATCCGTCCACTCGGCGCGATACTTCTCATAGCGAAACGACGGCGCGTATCCCAGCGCCCGCAAGATCAAATCCATCTTCTTCCCGTCCCCCACCGAAGTCTCCAATTCAATCCGGCTGCTGTGCCGCCCTACTTTCTTCCCGCTCTTGTGCGTCAGCTTCCACTTGGTCCCATACTTCCGCAGCCGTAACAACTCTTTCCGCGCCCGCAACACTTCTCCCGGCAGGTCATACAGCGTATTCATCTCATGCGTCCGCCGCGTGTCCAGACGAAATCCAGCGGCACGCAGTTTGCGCGATAGTGCCCGCAAATCACGCACGCGAAACTTGATTTCGATTTCCCGGTTGGATGCCATCGCTATCAATCCTGGAGCGGCCTGCACCGCAACAAACGGCTTCGATCCGATGCTATCATTTTGCCTGTCGGTGAACGCTGCTCACTTGGGGAAAAGAGAATGAAGAATCTATTCCAACCGGATGCGGCCAGCGAAGTGACCTCCCGCATCGACACGCTGCAACCTTCGACGCAACGCCTGTGGGGGAAAATGGATGTGGCGCAGATGATGGCGCATTGTTCCGCGGCCCTCGATATGGCTTCCGGCCGGCTCATTTTGCCGCGCGTATTCATTGGCCGAGTGTTTGGCCGGCTGGCGCGGCCAATCTATTCCAACGACAAACCGTTTTCCAGAAATAACCCCACGGACAAGAAACTTGCCATCTCTGACTCGCGGGATTTCGTCCAGGAACAGGAACAACTCAAGATTAAGATCCGGCAATTTCACCAGGACGGGGAAGCGCGCTGCACGACGCACCCGCATCCTTTCTTCGGCCCGCTCACAACGCACGAGTGGGCAACGGGAATGTACAAACACCTCGACCATCACCTGCGCCAGTTCGGTGCGTGACGAATGAGAGACGAACGGCCAACGACCGACGATGAACGACGGGGCTAAGAAAAAGTCGGCAATTTCACCAGATCATCCACCGGCACACCCTCGGTCGGTTCTCCCGCTTTACGCCACGCGGCCAATCCGCCGACGATCACAAACGTGTTGAATCCTTTTTCCCGCAATAAATGCGCCACCCGGGCGCTGGTCGCTTCGCGCGCTCAAGTACAGTACAGATAAATGTCCTTATCCTTGGGCAGGTTCTTGATCTCTTCGTCCAGGTTGTTAGGCTCAATCCGAATTGACCCTTTGATCCGGGCCGATCCTGAGTCATAGTAGCCGTGGCTGCGCACGTCGACGATCTGCACGTGGCCTGCATCGTTCGAAGCAAGCCGCGCCGCCAATTCCTGCACCTGCACTCGCGGCACCAGTCGATCCGGACGGCGCTTCCTGAATTGCACAATGCGGTAAACGGCATAGGCAACAAGCGTAGCGATCACAACCGCTTCCATCGCTCGGCTAGCCGCATGGAAGCCACGCAAAATCGACGCTAGAAAGTCGTGCGCAACATAACCCAGCAGCAGATAGCTCGCCGCATACAGAAGCGCTCCGCAACAATCCAGGCGCAGAAACTGCCAGAAACGCATTTTCATGCTGCCCGCCAACGGCGCAGCCATCGTATTCACGCCGGGAATAAACTTGGCGATCACCAGCGTCATCTTTCCCCGCTTGTAAAACGACTCCGCAGAGCGAAGGATGCAGGTCTCCGGGTTGATCGAAACCCGGCAAAGAAATCCTAGCAAGCCCCAACCCATGTATCGCCCGAGCCAGAACTGGGCGCAGTCTCCGAGGAGTAATGCCGAGACCGCGCCAATCAGCACAAACGGTCCCCACAGTGTGTGCGATGCCGCCGCCGCTCCCGCCGCTACCAGCGCGATTGCCGCCGGGAAGGGAAGGCCCACTGCCTCCGCAAACAACAGTGCAAACGTCAGCGTATAGCCGTGGCGCGCTGCCAGCAAAAACATGTTGGTCATAGAGAGTCTTGGATAGAAAACAAAAGCAAAGGATTAAGTATAAACAGGATTGAGGAGAGATAGCGCTGGACTTTGGCGAGGTGTATGTCGCGCGGGCAGCGAGCATCTGTAGTTGCGCATGTCCAGGGATGTGGCCACAAAAAATTGGGGCGGCTTTCGCCGCCCCAATCGCCGACAGCCGGCAACCGATTGCGTATTATTGATTCATCGAACCACCGCTCTTTGCGGCGCCCTTGAGCATCTTGACGCTCATCACGTGAATCGCGTTTTTATCGTTGTAAACATGCGCGCTGAGCTGCACGTGATGTCCATCGTGATCTTTCAACTGGTCAGGATTCATCACGTCCCAGCTCTTGCCATCCTTATCGCTTACAAACATTACTTTATCGCCATCGGTCTTAACCGTGCCTTTCAGCGTCATCAATGGCGCTTTCGCCGACGCCTGATCTGCAGGCATCGACATGGAATCCTGCTGGGCAAAAGCTGTTATGCCCATCAGAAATGTTAAAGCCAGCACACCTACCATCAATCGTCTCATTGTGAACTCCTTGAAATACTTTCGATTTTTGTGGCCCCGAATAACTCGACTCAACTGTGCACGCAGATCTTTGTCGTGTCCTGCCGTTAACTCCGCCTCCTCTGAGATGCTAGCTAGTTCGGGGTCTCGCCGGTGTGCGCACCGATTCACGCCGCGGTGTAAATAACATCGCGACCAGCGAGCCGATGCCCAATCCGGCCATGAGAAAAGTAACCGCAGTCGGCAAGTCGTATTGTTGTTCTCCGTGCCCTAAATTAAATTTCATGACAATTTCCTCGACATTCAGTTGAACGCAGAGTTGAACGCAGAGCCTACGCCATCGCGTCCTCTATTACCCGGCTCAGTCCGTAGATACCAGTTCGATGCTGGTTACATGAATCATGTTGCTGTCCATATCCAGCTTGCCGGTAACCTTCACCTGTTTACCCATGTACGGCTTTACCTTGGAAACGTCGTCGATCTGGTAAGTGGTTTTTGTCACTGGATCCATCAGAACGATTTTGCCACTCTGCTTCACGATTGTGCCTGTGAATGCCCGCGCGTCTTGCGTTTGCGCATCGCTGCCCGCAGTCGGCATCTGGGGCTCATTCTGTTGGGAAGTGGCCGTCGGATCGCTCGCGGGATTATTCGGGGAGGACGCCGTCGGCTCCTGTGGAGTCGCGGCAGGCGCCTGCTGTTGGGGCGGAGCTGTAGCCGCCGGATCTTGCACCCCAGAAGTCTGCCCATTGGCCTGCACACCCAATGCTACCGTCGCTAGTGCCAAAGCTGCCGCCAGCGAAAATCGAAATAGAAAGGTTTTCATGCCATCCTCCTGAGAAATATTCGTACTCGCCATCAAACATCGGAGCAAGAGTGTTGCCAAGTCAGATGAGCCTTAAATTCCTTGCGGTTGGCACGTTGAGAATTGATGAATCATTTGGGAGAGTGCAAATCCTGCCGCAACGCCGCAATTGTTGCGGCTTTAGAATGCCGCAGCGCGCTGTTGAAAAGTCTTAGGCCGTATACGGTATTTACCCTAGTTTCATTCCTGTTTCGTCTGGTATCGTCAACCATACAAACGTTCCGCGCAACGCCACAGTTGTCTGCAATTTTCAACTTTACGGAGTCGATCATGGCTTTCCCCACAGCGGCTGCCTACGGAATGTACCCTCCCACTACCGCTTTAAACGACGTCGTTCATACTCTGAACCATGCGGGCTTCGGGAACGAAGACATATGCATGATGCTCTCTCCCACCCACCCGATCGCTGGGATGGTGCGTGAGGCAGGATTGCATGAATGTGACCGTCAAGCTAGTTCGGTTGCTGCGAAACTTATCGGCTGGCTTTCCGAATTTGGCGCCGTCATGATTCCGTCCGTGGGATTCTTCATCCGTTCGCAAGCCTTTTTTCACGCACTATTGTCAGGTCAGGACGCGCCCGGGCTTTGCGGCCAATCCACGACGCTGGCGGGCCTTGGGTTCAACGCCAGGGACGCCTTTCGCTTCGAAGAACAATTGCGGCACGCTGGGGTCCTCGTTTACGTTGCGTGTGCCGGAAATAGCAAGAGCGACTGGGCGATGGAATTGCTCCGCCGCACCGGCGCGCGCGAAGCGGCAACTCTGGAAACCGAAGAAGAAGCGGTCGCAGTGGCTTAAGCGTCGCCGCCTTTTTGCGGCAGAAGTTCGCGATTACCTGGACAATCTACAACGTTAGAAAGGGCTCGGCATTCGCCGAGCCCTTGGTCCTTGGGTTGAATAACAGCTTCAGGAGTGCGCTATTCGCAACGTTCTTCCTGCGAATTTTCCAGATCGCGTTTCTTTCCGTAGCGGAAAGCGAATCCGACCCCAGCGCCCATAATCCCCAGTGGGGGGAACAGCAAAACAAAGATCGCGCGGTTTATCGTCTTCTGCGCTTCTTTAGGAGTCGCCCTGGCTGTGGCATAACACATCGCACACGCCTGTCCAAAAGCAGGTGCTGTCCAGATACCGCACAGCAGCAGCAAAATTGCCAGACGTCTTGTCGCAAACAGCCGCATGCTCACTTTACTCCCAGCCGCAGAATCCGCCCGGCGTCAGGGAAAAAGAAGAAGTACATAATGATAAAACAGGCCACCACGGAAAGCATCAGCATCCAGCGCATGATCGCAGTTTCAAACTTCAAGTGCATGAAGTATCCGATGATCAGCGCGGATTTGATGATCGACAGCACCAGCAAAACTTCGAGCATGACGACCGGCTGAAAAACCTGCCGGTAAGCCAATATCACCTCGGCCGCCGTCAAAACCAGCAGCCCGCCCCACACCCAAAAATAAGTTATCTTGTGGTCCTCATGTGCCGCCACGTCATGCATAGATCAAGTCCTCGCTCGAATGGCTGAATGTTGATTGCTAACTGCTAGATTTTGGTCGACATCAAATACACCAGCGGAAAAATGAACATCCACACCAAGTCCACAAAATGCCAGTACAACCCAGCCACTTCCACGTCGTGCGAATCGTAATCTTTCGGTTTCAAGAACAGAATCACCGCCGACACGATTAATCCGATTCCCAGCACGTGAATGCCGTAATGAAAAACGTTATCGACGGGAATCAGAAAGTATCCACCGATCCACAACACCGCCAGCGCCGGAAGGAACCACTTGCGGAATGCCACCACTCCCAGATAAATCACGCCGATGGTCACGTGTAGCATATGCATTCCGGTCAGCGTAAAAAATGTCCCGCCGAATTGCGGCACCGCTGCTGACCACGGATTGCCAAACGGCGTCATGCCTTCGCCAATCAGCTTGGTCCACTCCATGCCGTGCAACACCGCGAAAGCTGTGCCGAAGATCATCGTGCCCAGCAGCCAGTTGCGCGTCCACGCCTTATCGCCGCGCTGCGCTGCAAACACGGCCAGCACCATGGTCAGCGAACTCGACAGCAGACACGCCGTCATGATCGTGGCGTTGGCAATGCTCTCTTTGCCGAAGGGCGTCGGCCATGCCGGATTGGAAATGCGGTTGTAACTGAAGGCAAACAGCAAGGCCCCGAAGGTCAGCGAGTCCGAGGCCAGAAACAGCCACATGCCAACTTTTTTCGAATATGCTCCAAACAACGGAGCCTCGAATTCTCCAGAAAGCCCATGCGTTACCGTGCCATGCGTAACTGTGGCGTCAGCCATCCCTCAAGTTCCCCTTTCTCTTACCAGCTACCGCGCAAATCCCAACAACGCAAAAACGTAAAGCCAAAGGAAAGCCATGAAATGCCAGTACCAGGCGCTGATATCGACAACAATGCGCCGCTCCTCGATCGGTTTGTGCAGGCGCGACGCAATCGCAGCCCACAACAAAGCGATTACTCCCCCCGCCAGGTGAACCGCGTGCGTGGCTGTCAGCAGATAGGCGAACGAGCTGCTTGGGTTCGTATCCACAAAGAATCCGCGCCGCCGAAGCTCTGACCATGCCATCCATTGACCCGCGAGAAATCCCAAGCCGAGAAATACGGTGATCCACAGCCAGGGAAAACTCCCCTCGTTTCCCAGCGACACTCCGGGGATCGACTTGACCGGGGCCAGCGCGGCCTGCCGCGTAATCTGCCGCCGCGCGCCCTCCATCGTAAAGCTGCTGAACAACAGGATCAGCGTGTTAATTCCCAGCAACAGCCAGGGCAAATTCACCACTCCCCAGTCGTGTACATAACTGCTCGAAGCGTTATCAAACGTCGGCAGTCCCTGCCGCACAATATAGGCGCTGGTGAGCGAAATAAAAATCATGCTCACCGTGGCAATTGCACAGGCCAGTCCCAGCCGCGCCCGCCGCAAGCGTGCCCCATAATTCGGTCCGCCGTTGCCCGAACCGCCATCCCCGCCTCCAGAAGTCCGCACCGGCGGATCGCCGCCACGGCCTAACTGACTGATCGGAGTGCTTGGAGTGTAAGTTGCCATAAAGCTAGTCTATCGTGTAGTGCTATCGTGGAAGAGCGGCGCTTCAGCGCCGCGTAATCCGCTATATCAGTTTGGGCTTTAGCCCCTGTGCTGTAGCGAACTAATGCGCCGGCACACTCACCGGATCAGTCTGCATCACATAGTCCTTCGCCGCCCCCGGCACTCCATACTCGTAAGGCCCGTGATGCACCACCGGCGTCACCCCCCCGAAATTGTCGTGCGGCGGCGGAGTCGCCGTGGTCCATTCCAGCGTCGTCGCCTCCCACGGGTTGTCGCTGGCCTTCGGTCCCTTAAACATGCTCCAGAAGAGATTGACCATGAAAATAAACTGCGCAGCAATCGTGATGATCGCCGCGTAGGTCATGAACTGATGCAGCGGAATCAGCGTTGCCAGATATTTGACTTCCCGGTAATCCGAATAGCGCCGCGTCCCGCCGGCCATGCCCAGGTAGTGCATCGGCATGAAAATCGCATACGTTCCCGCCAGAGTAAGGAAGAAGTGAATTCGTCCCCACGTCTCGTTCATCATCCGTCCAAACATCTTCGGGAACCAGTAATAAGTCGCCGCAAACATGCCAAAGATCGCCGCCACTCCCATGATGAGATGGAAATGCCCCACCACGAAATACGTATCGTGCAACTGAATATCCAGCACCGGTTGCGCCAAGAACGGTCCGCTTAACCCGCCGGAAACGAACAGAGAAACAAAGCCGATGGCATAAAGCATCGGAGTCTGAAAGCGAATCCGCGCCTTGTACATCGTACCCAGCCAGTTGAATGTCTTGATCGCTGAGGGAACTCCAATGCACATGGTCAAAATCGAAAAAGCAAAAGCCGAATACGGGCTCATGCCGCTCATGAACATGTGGTGGCCCCACACCATGAAGCCCAAAAAGCCGATCGACAACATGGCGTAGACCATTGCCTTGTAGCCAAAAATAGGTTTACGCGAGAACGTCGACAGCACCTGCGACGCGACGCCCATGCCCGGCAGAATCGCGATGTAAACCTCCGGATGCCCGAAGAACCAGAACAAATGCTGCCACAGCAAAGGCGAGCCGCCTTTGTGCCCCATGATCTGCCCGTTCACTACCACGAGCGGAACATAAAAACTGGTTCCCAGGTTGCGATCCATCAACAGCAAAATTCCTGCCGAAAGCAGCACACCGAATGCCAGCAATCCGAGGATCGCCGTGATGAACCAGGACCAAACCGTCAGCGGCATGCGCATCAGAGTCATGCCTTTGGCTCGCAGATCAAGCGTAGTCGTAATGAAATTCAGCGCACCCATCAGCGAGGCAATACAGAAGATCGCGATACTGGTAATCCACAAATCCGCGCCTAGGCCTTCACCCGGCCCAGCCGATTGCACTGCGCTCAGCGGCGGGTAACCCGTCCATCCATGCAGTGGCGCACCGCCGGTAACAAAAAACGCAGCCAGCATCACCATGAACGCGACAAATGTAGTCCAGAACGACAACATATTCAGCACAGGAAACGCCATGTCCGGCGCGCCAATCTGGATTGGCAGAAAGTAATTCCCAAATCCTCCCTGCGGTGCCGTGGTCAGCACAAAAAACACCATGATGGTGCCGTGCATGGTCAGCAGGCTCAGATAGGTTTCCGGCTTGATCTCGCCGAAGAGTGGAATCACTGCCGAGGGCCACAGCAGGTGAATACGCATGAGCAGAGACAAAAACATCCCCACCCACACCGCCGTCAACGCCAGAAAGAAATATTGAATTCCAATGACTTTGTGATCAAGACTGAAAATATATTTCCGGATGAATCCCTGAGGAGCGTGCGAATGAATCGTTGCCGCGGTCGCCATTTATTGTTTCTCCGCCTCCCGTGCCGCCAGCCACTTGTCGAAATCTTCCTGGCTGACGACGTGTACCATGCCGTGCATTTTGTAATGTCCTAATCCGCAAAGCTCGGCGCAGACAATCTCATATTCGCCGATGGCGGTGGGCTTGATGTGCATGTGAATGTTGAGCCCCGGTACCGCATCTTGCTTAAAGCGGAGCGATGGAATGAAGAAGCTGTGAATCACATCCACCGCGCGCAGGCTCAAGTCGACTTCGCGATTCACCGGCAAATACATCGTTCCCGTAACCACATCGTCCTTCGCATCCGGGTCGGAAGTATTGAGTCCCACAGCGGCCTCGCCGCCCGCCGAAGGATCCATCAGCTTGACGCTGGTAGGTGCGAACTTGCCGTCCGGACCGGGATACCGGAAATACCAGGCAAACTGCATGCCCGTGACTTCCACCTTCACCGCGCCCGCCTCGGCAGGATCGAATCGCTGGCTGGCCCACACGCTGCTGCCCATCAAATTCAATCCGATGAACAAGATCGCCGTGAGCACGGTCCAGATCACTTCCAGTTTCGTATTTCCGTGAGAATACTTCACAGGATCGGCCGAAGGATGATCGCGGTATCTCCAGGCGAAGTAGCCCAGCGAGAGCTGCGCCGCCAGAAAAACCACTCCCATAATCACGAAAGTGAGAGCAAATTGGTGATCGATAAAGCCGGCGGCTTCGGCCGCTCCAACCGGCAACCACCACGTCTTGGCGACAAAAAAATAAGTGCTGGCCAATGTAATCAGCCAGATAACAGCCATTAACGCGAGACCCATTCGCGACCCTCCCAGGGTGCTCGAAACGTTTCCCAAAGCGGTTGCGCGAAAAAAAATCGTCACGCAACAGTCGGCGGGAGTTTACCACAGCCGCACGTCACCAAGGCAAGAGAAGAATGCGCCACGG
>DATBZH010000009.1:0-5941 GCA_036513255.1 Candidatus Sulfotelmatobacter sp.
CGTCGCCGCCGACCACGCTTCTACATACGTGTTGATCTTGCCCACGTATGCCTTCGCTTCTGCGGCATGCGATCCGTTCACCTGCTTGAATTTATCCAGTGCCCCGCGGAACTGGTTCTGCTGGTAAAGCTGGACCGCGGAGCTGAAAATAGCATCCTGGTCCGATTGCGCGGAGCCTCCACCGGATAAGAAAAATACGCACGTCAAACCGGAAATCAGGATTCGTTTCAACCCGCGAAGTTGCATAGAAACCGCAGTGTACTCTAAGTCCGAAGCGGGGCAAAAGCAAGGCGTGGAAATGCCTCAATGTTCCAGGCAGGCCTCGATGGGGTCATCCCGATCGGAGCCGTCCTTCAGGCGAAGCGAGGGATCTCCCTTGCACCAAGCCTTCCCCTGGGCGATTCCTCGACCCCTAAGGCTGCATCCGAGGTGCATCAATGCCCGTCGCTCGACCAGTGCGGCGGATCGCTCTCCAGCTTGATGATCCCGTAGCTTTTTCCCACATCCTGCAACTTGGGGTTGCTCCCGTCCTTGTTACCGCCGCTGATCCGGATTTTCTTTCCATTTCCATCGACAATGATCAAAGCAACGCGAGTCCACGCGATGTTCATATCGATGGCGAGACCTTGCGTATGCCGCGAGACCAGAACCGGCTTAAAGGCAATGTCGTAACCCTGCACCATCTGTTCTGCCGCCAGCTTGCAGGCAGCCAGAAACGTATTTCCTTTTTCGTCGCGGTGCACCCAGTCAATATTTACGCCCGGCATGGCCGGCACTTGTGCGGGATCAAAGTCTTCCCGCGCAATGCAAAATGACCAATGCATAAGATAAGCACGCGCGGCTGGACGGAGCGTCGCATTCACGCCAACGGTCGCACCTGCTGCTTCCAGAGCGGCAATGAAACTCTTCGCTTTCGACCGGAATGGTTCCACCAGATCCTCCACACTCTTGCTGGTGGGGAAACTGTTGAGCCACTCGGGTCCACTCAGACGAGGTCCGCTTAAAACATTGGCCATTGGGTCCTCCATCTCGCTGTGGATCATGCTGTGATCGAGTACTTCAGGGCCCATTGGTTACGATCTACTGCCTGGTGTCAGCTTCCGTGCAATCCGCATCCACGTCATAAGAGAGTGCATAGTAACCGTGCCACCGGCGTGTTCCTTCCAGAGGTTTGCCGGTCCAAATCGTAATGTGTACTCCTTCCGAACTGGTACAGGAACGAAAAAACTCCATTCGACCGTTGTGATCGAGATCTGCTCCGATGCCTTCTCGCTGTGCTGTCATAACGCCTCTGAAGTTGGCCAGTGCAAGCGCCGGAACTGATTTGGGAAGAGTGCCGCGTACTATCTTGAATTTATAGTGCGCGATGGCGTCTCGATCATGCGTTTCGCGATTTGGCGTCTGCTTCTGCGGCCCATTGCCGCAGGCTCGATCCAATTTTCCCGTGATCTCAATTTCGCCGGAGGTCTGCGGCCCGCCCGCGACCACAAAGGGCAGCCGGCGGCCGACTCTAAGATTTGGGTTCCGAATTTCCAGGCAGGAACCGCCTGGTTTCGTAACGGCAATGCCAACATCTCTGGAATAATCGAAACCAGGCCTATGGCAAACGCGTTTGCCCTCATATTCCTAGGCTGCCAGGTTAAGGCAAAGAGCCAGGCAAATAAGGCAAATGCTGCGGTGCGTCACACACTCTCCGCTTCTGCCAAGGGCAACGGCTTCACTTCCCCATATATACCAATTTGTGCATTGGGCGCGGAAAGCTTTTTCCTGTACAGCCTTACCCTAGGATGGCGCTGACGCTCGCGGTCGGTTCTCGTACAATAACCGCGCGGCTGCGAAGACCCTTGGCGCATGAACCTGTCCGAATTCATACCGCAGTTTGAAAGAGTTTACGCTGCTCGCCCCCGCGTCTTTCGCGCCCCCGGACGCGTCAACCTCATCGGCGAACACACCGACTACAACGATGGCTTCGTGATGCCGGCCGCAGTCGGCTTTTCGACGTACGCTGGAATTGCGCCGCGCACTGATCGCAAGCTCGTATTGCAGTCGCAGGAGTTTCCCGGGTGTTTCGAATTCGATCTCGACAATCTTCCGCAGCAGCGCAATCAGGCATGGGTCGACTATGTGGTCGGAGTCGCCACCGTGCTGCGCCGCCGCGGGATCCGCCTCGAAGGCGCAAACCTGTTGGTAAATGGCAATATCCCGATCGGCGCGGGCCTAAGTTCTTCGGCCGCCCTGGAAGTGGTGTCAACGCTGGCTTTCTTGAGCCTGACCGGAACCCAGATGCCGCTGCCTGAAGTTGCCACGCTGTGCCGCGAAGCCGAAAACACCTACGTCGGCGCGCATGTCGGCATCATGGACCAGTACATCTCGTGCATGGGTAAAGCTGGTCACGCCATGCTCCTCGACTGCCGATCGCTGGAGTTCAGGCTGGTCCCAATTCCTCCCGGCTTGCAGCTCGTGGTTTGCAACACCATGGTCAAGCACGATGTCGCCACCAGCGGCTACAATGTTCGCCGCGCGCAGTGCGAAGAGGGCGTCGGATACTTCGTCAAGTGGTATCCAAATATTCGCGCGCTCCGCGATGTCTCCGTCGAGATGCTCCACGAACACAGTAAAGATCTCTCTCCGGTGATCCTGAAGCGCTGCACGCACGTCATTCTCGAGAACCAGCGCACGGTCGAAGCCGCCCGGAGCCTGACGGACCGCGATCTCGCGCGCATGAAAGAATTGATGGCCGAGTCTCACGCCAGCATGCGCGATCTCTACGAAATCAGTTGCCAGGAAGTGGACATCATGGTCGACTCAGCGCAAGACCTGCCCGGTTTCTGTGGTGGACGCATGACCGGTGGCGGCTTTGGGGGATGCACTATCAATCTCGTGCGCACCGGGAACGCATCCGATTTCGCCGCCCAGATCGCAGACCGCTACCAGCGCGCCACCAACATCAAACCGCAGATCTACATCTGCTCCGCCGAAGACGGCGCGCAAGCGCTGAACTAGTTCGCGGGCAGGTATGAGAACACCGCGCCCTTCGTGATCGACGGCAAAGTGAAAGTGACGGCATCCCCACTCCGCGTCCCCTTAATCTCTTGTTCTTCGCCAAGAAACGGCAGGAAAATTCCCTTGCCGCCCGGCTCCGTTTGCACGCTCACCTCGACTCCACTCTGCGGCGTCTGCACCGGACTCTCCCCGCCCTTCAGCCCCGTGAAATTCGCGAAGTAAACATTCACATGATGATCTGACGTGCGCGAAATTGAAGTCGCAACCTGCGCCCCAGCATGTACCGTCACACCAGTCGATCCCTGCAGGCTCTCGTAGAACTCCTTCTGCGAATCTGGCGAAGCCTGCTCGAAACTTTTCTCCAAAGCCGCGTTATAAGCCTTGCCGGGACACGCCGCGAACCGGATGACATTTTTCGCTTCCGCCATCCCCGTCGCATCCGCGCCGGTAATCACGAGTCTCTTTCCCTGGCCGGCAAAATCCCGCAGCCAGTTCTTCTCGTTATCGTCGAGCACTCGCGCATCCGGCAAAACCAGCGTCTTGCCGTGAAAATTCGCCAGCGTCCGCGGCGTGACAACCTGAAATTCCAGGTGCCTCTGCATCAGCAGTATCAAAATCCCCCGGTACGACGCGATGAAATCCTCGGCATAAAAATTTCTCGTCGCCGGCGAAAAATAAACGCCAATCGGATCGATCGGCGACCGCGGCAGATAAAACGTCTTCTCATGCGCCTTGATCCAGTCAAAGATTTTCTTCCGGGTCGCCAGATCATTCGATCCCGCCATCGAATGCCCCGGAGCGTCCCAGAAATTCGCGCCCGCCATCACCTGCGACATCGCCAGATTCATCATGGATTCGCGAATCATGGCCTCACTCCCAGCTACTTTCTTGTCGCCATCCCATGAGTAATTCAGAATCCACGTCGCCTTGTCCTCGCCATTCGGCCCCTGCGCAAACGCGCGAAACGAATGCATTCCTACCTGATAGCGGAACCAGTCAAGCGGCTTGCGCGCCGACGCCATGTGATCTCCGCTGCCGAATTCATACTCATGCGCGATCGCATCCACCACGCCATACAAGCTGTAGACATCCGCACCAACCCGCACCGCCTCTTCTTCAATCCCCGGATAAATCTCCGGAATCGTCTTGATCTTCGGATTCACCGATTTCGCATTGTGATCGATCTCGGCGAGAAAGTCCGTGAACGTCTGAATCCGAAAATCCACCCACTTGCGAAACGCAGGATCGGAAAAATCTCCCAGCTTCAAATCATGCTTCGCGTCCAGTCCTGTCTTCTGTTTGAACGCCGCAACCGTATAGTCATCAAAACTCGCCCACGTGTTTTCCCAGCCGTCGAAGTGCGTCATCCAGTAAGGAATGTCGATGTAAATTCCATCGATCCCCGTCCCGGCAATCTGCCGCACCCGCTCCATATAAACTTTCCGCCACTCCGGCGCATACGGACTCACCCAGACATCCTCATCGCCCTTCCTGATCCAGAACGCGCTGCCGCCGCCAAACACCGCCTGCTTGCCGTTGATGTCTCTCTGCAGCCAGTCCGGATGTTCTTTCGCCAGCGTGTGCGGCGTCGCATCCGCGTTTGCCGTAATGCACTCCGTCCCCGCGATGTAGACAAACGCATAGTTGCCCACGCCATGCGCCGCCTCGGCGACTTCGTGAATCGCCTTCAATTTGCTGGTTGGATCGACGAAGCTCTCGTAGCGCCCCGGAATGTCGTTGTCCACTTCGATTCCAAAGACGTTGCTGTCTTCAGCCTTGCGCACAATCTGCGCCGCATCGCCGCCCTTCAGCCCATAGGCGCCAATGCGAACGTAGTTCGCCCAACTCTGATTGGGAGGGAAGTCACTCGAAGCAGATTTCTGTGCGAGCAAAGTCAGCGCGCCCGCACCAATTATCAGCAGACACAAAAATGCTATTCGTGCTTTCATAGGCACTCTCGGATGAAGAAGATGATGAAGTTAATCTGGCCAGCCCGGCGCTAGAATTCGAACCTCGCGCCAAACTGGAAGAAGCGAGGTGTTTCCCCACCAGCGTCGCCGGTAATCGTCCCGAAAAACGGATCGCCCACTGCCGAGTCCGGCTGCGCAAAGCGTGGGTGATTGGTGACGTTGAACATCTCCGCCCGGATTTCAATTTTCATGCCTTCTTTAGGCACGAACGACTTGTAAAAGTTCAGGTCCGCGTTGTGGATGCCGTCGACGCGTAAGCCGGAAAAATAGCGTGGCGCGTTGCCCGGAGTCTGGTCGCCTGGGTCGCCAAAGCAGTTCGCGTTGAGAAAAGCCGGCGAGCCCCCATTTCCAGCGTTTTGCCAGTTCAACGCCACCGTGTGCATGCTGACGCCGGTCTTGTATTGCGAGCAGAGGATTTCGGGGCGCTGGGTGCCGTTGGCCAGGCGCGCATTCGCCATGCCGAGGGCCATGGGTTGCCCAGATTGTTCGGTGAACATGGTTGCAATCGCCCAGCCTCCGACGAACGCATCCACCACGCGGTTCATATTGCCGCCAATCCACTCTTTGCGGCCGATCGGCAGGTCTACAACCACTGCGGCCGCGAGTCGCTGGGGCGCGTCGCTGGCGCCGATGCTGTGCTCCGCCGACAGCCGGTCCAGTTGCTGCGGAACGCCGAGACTAAGCCCACCCACCCAGTTGTTCCGGCCTGCGGAGGAATCGTCGGTTTCTTTCGAGATCGTATAGCTGCCTTCGAAGCTGACGTGATGCGTGGTCCGCTTCTGGAAGCGAAACTGCATCGAGTTGTACCAGGAGCTCGCGCTCTCCAGCATCAGGCCTTCGAAATCGCCGCTAAATTGCGGGTAGTTCGTCAGCAGGGTTCCCAGGGAGAGCGTCGGCTCGCCGTAGTTGGAGTTGGGTTCATTGAAGCAAGGATTGGTGGGAGTCGATGTGCAAGGGGTATTGAACAT
>DATBZH010000010.1:0-10273 GCA_036513255.1 Candidatus Sulfotelmatobacter sp.
TTGAGACGACGAAAGCAAATCGTCCACCATTTCTTTGAGATCGTGCGCCAACCAATAGTCTACCGGAGCGGCGAACCCGGCCTTCGGTTGCTGCAGAACCTCACGCGGCAAAACATCCGCCATGGCTTTGCGAAGAATATATTTCGTGGTCGGCTTCCAGAATCCCTTCAGCTTAAGCCTTGGCGGCACATTCCAGGCTACGAACTCGGCCAGTTCGCGATCAAGAAATGGAACCCTCACCTCCACAGATGACGCCATGCTCATCTTGTCGTTGTAGGTGAGGTTCAGCGATGTCATGAAAATCTTACTGTCGAGATAAAGCATCTGATGCAGGAAGTCGGCACCGTCAACCCGTCCGAATGCGGCGCGGTGTTGACTTGCCGGATCCGACACTGATATTTCCGCCCTAAATTCGGGCGCATACAAATCCGATTTCTGCCCCTCATCAAGATAAGTACAGTTCGCAATAAAGCGATCGACCGGATCAAGCGATGCACTACGCGCCATCTTCTTCGTGAGGCGCAAGCTTCCCTTCATCGGCGTTCCACGCAAACTCGGCATCGCATTGAGCATCAACTCCGCCGGTCCGCGCACGAATGACGGAACGCGTCGATACGCCTGCCCCCAGGAGTGGGCAACGTGTTTACGATAACCGGCAAATAGCTCATCGCCGCCAACGCCCGAAAGCAACACTGTCGCCTGCTTGCGAGCTTCGCGGCACACCAGATAAGCAGTGATGATCGCCGGATCGGCAGTGGGCTCATCCATGTGCCAAGCTAGGCGCGGAAGCAGATCGACGACATCCGGTTCTACGACGATGCGCTGGTTCTCGCAACCCAAATGTCGGGCCAGTCGGGTTGCTACTTCAGGATCATCAAGGGTGGACTCACCGACGCGATATTTCTTCGGAAATGTGATCGTGTAAGTACGAACCGGCTGCTTCGTCAGCCCGCACATCAATGCCACGATGCTCGATGAATCCAGCCCTGCGCTCAGGAACGCGCCGATTGGAACATCGCTGACCATCTGCGCTTCTACCGATTGTCGCAAGCGCTGCCGGACTTCATCCGTTAAATCGTCTTCCGAACGTGTGTAGGTAGGATCGGCAGATGGAAACGTCAAATCCCAATATTGCGTGACGGCAAATTCTCCGTTGCGAAGAATCCCGTAGTGGCCCGCTGGTAGCTTGAGGACCTTCCGAAACATCGTCTTCGGATCAGGCACCCAGAGAAACGTCAAATACTGATGCAAAGACTGCGCATCCAACTCGGCGTCGATGCCCGGAATCTGCAGGAGAGCTTTAATCTCCGATGCGAACGCGAAGCGTGCCGCATCGTGAAAATAGTAAAACGGCTTCACGCCGAAATGATCGCGGGCGACAAACAATAGCGGCGTACTTCCTCGCAGATCGCAGATGGCAAAGGCGAACATTCCGTTCAACCGCTTCACGCAAGCCGGACCTTCCTGCTCGTACAGTCGAAGCACGACTTCGGTATCGGTGTGCGAAGTAAAACGATGCCCCTTACTTTCCAGTTCTCGGCGCAATTCGGCAAAGTTGTAAATCTCGCCGTTGTAGGTAATCCAGAGGCTGCGGTCTTCGTTGCACATCGGCATGTGGCCGAGTGTGGAGAGGTCGAGAATCGCGAGGCGCCGGCTGCCCAGGCCGACGTAGGTACCATCGGGGAACCTGCGCTCCCAAAGCCCGGAATCATCCGGTCCGCGATGCGCCTGAACATGCGTCATTCGCGCCAGCGTTTCCCGGTCTCCGCAGTTCACCACTCCGCTTATGCCGCACATGTGTCGCTAATTCCTCTTCAACGCTTCTGCTTCGGAATGCGTCTTCAATTCGCCTGGCTGCGCTATTTTGATTTCAGACGTTTCTCGCGCCTGAGCCTTCAGTTCGTAGATTTTCGCTTTGGTGTGGAACATCTGCACCGCCTGAAATCCGCAGTAGATCAAGCCAGGAACGCCGTCTAAAAGTCCCCGCCGGAGAAAATATCGATAGAAAAACAACAGAACAGGTGATCCCGGCACGATAAACAATTTTCGTTTGAGCCAGCGCCTGCGCTGCGCCTGGGTTCCGAAAAACTTCGGTGGCAGCTCTCTGCTGTTCTCTTCGCCCTGCAGCAACACTCGCGACTCCCAGTTGGAGTATTCGTCGTGCTTCTGGATATACCGCGACAGCGATTCAATGTTGTGATGAATGAGCGGATTGTTCAACCGTGCTGTCGCTCCGTCAACTACAACGTGCTCGTGGACCTCCATATCGGCCATGGAGGCATTCTGCTCGCGAAGGCGGCATTCATAGCGGCCCTTGCCGCTGCGGAACAAAGAAAGCTTCCAGAAACTTGCATCGCCGTGCCGCAGTACGCGGCCAAGAAAATGCATGCGGAGGGAAATATAGTAGCCGTCGATATTCGGGTTCTGTAGTGCACGCCGAATCTCATCGACAAGCTCCGGCGTCAGCACCTCATCCGCATCGAGCAGCAAAACCCACTCAAACGCCAGCGGAAGGTTGTCCATGGCCCACTGCCGCTTCTTGGGCCAACCGCCTTGATAATGAAACTGCACCACCTGCGCACCAAACGATCTGGCAATTTCCGGCGTAGCATCCTTGCTCTGCGAATCGATGACGTAAACTTCGCCGACATCGTGCAGAGCCTCCAGGCAGCGTGGAAGATTTTTCTCTTCATTGCGCGCAGCAACGATTACGCTAATCGGCAACTTAGTTGCCTGCGCATTACGATCCGCCCCGGATGCGTCTTCAACTCTTGGCATTCAATTGGGAACTACAGATGCTGTTCGCACCAGCGTTGGAGTACGTACAATGACCACGGCCTCGACCACGAAACTGCGCCACGCAAGAAATCCTGCCACACCTTTTGCACCTGACAGCCATTCAACAATTGGCCCAGAGGGCCATCATTCACTCTCTTGGCCTGCAGCACCGGCTCGATTTCCGGGCGCAACTCCTCGCGCATCCAGCGCTCGAATGGCAGCGTAAATCCGCGCTTGCGTCGATGCACGACCTCGTCTGGCAGGGATCCCGCCAGAGCCGCTACCAAAAGTTTTTTTGGAGTGCCGTTCAGCTTCCATTTGCCGGGAAGAGCCAAGACTTGCTTTGCCAATTGATGATCGATCAACGGAACTCGCACTTCCAGGCCCTGGGACATGCTCATAAAATCGGCGTCGCGCAACAGTGTATTGAGCATATAACAGCGAGACTCGAGATAGGAAACACGATTCACTGGATCGAGACTCGCCGTGCGCTCCAAGCTTTCTCTCTGCGTCCTGGTCGAAGCATCAATCGCTGTGCCATCCATTGACGGAGACAGCAAATCGCGTTGCTGCGCTGTGAACAACATACGGCTCAGAAAATAGGGATGCATCAGGCGTCCATTATCCGTCGCCAGCGAAATCAATTTTCGACTCTTGTCGCTCTCCGGAGCGACCGCGGCAAAAACCGAAGCGGTTGAGTCGCGCAACAAATGCGGTACGTGCTTCCAGAAGCGCGCAAAACTCTCCATGCGAGGGACCGCGTGAAAGCTGGAGTAGCCCGCAAAAACTTCGTCCCCACCCAGCCCTGACAACACAACCTTCACGCCTGCGCGCCGCGTCTCTCGAGAAACAAAGAACGTATTGACGCCGTCCATCGTGGGCAGGTCCATGGCGCGCAACGCGTCCGGGATCGCAGCCAGCAGATCCGATTGTGAAACCGTAATCTCGTGATGGTCGGTATGAAATCTCTGCGCGATGGCACGGGAGAATTCGCCTTCCGAAAACTCAGCCTCGCGAAAAACAATCGAGAATGTGCTCGGTGTGATCCCACCGCGGCTCAAAACACTGACGAGGGCGCTGGAATCAATACCGCCGGAGAGAAACACTCCCACCGGCACATCGCTGACCAGTTGCAATCGAACGGCCTCTTCGAGAACCGGCTGCAATTGTTCGCCGGCATGTTCTTCATCGAAGCCGCGAACACCGTCTACATTACTTCCGCCGGTATCATCAACGAGATCCCAATAGCGAGATACTCGCACGACCCCATTCTCCCAAGAGAGCGTATGCCCCGCGGGAAGTGATCGCAGCCCTTCGATCAACGTGTAAGGATCGTAGGCAGAACCGAAAGTGAGATAGTTCACCAGCCCAGCACTTTCAATCTGCTTTGATACAAGGCCTGTTCCCACTATCGTGCGCGCCTCCGAGGCAAAAATAAAATAAGCGCCAGATTGCGCGTAATATAACGGCTTGACGCCCATCGGATCACGCGCAATGAACAACCTGTGCTGCCGCACATCCCAAATCGCGAAAGCAAACATCCCCCGAAATTTCGTTAGACACTTCTCGCCCCAGCGCCCGTAAGCCTTCAGCAGAACCTCTGTATCGGAGCTGCTGACGAATTTCATCCCCTCTGCCTCTAACTCTTTGCGCACATCGCGGAAGTTGTAGATTTCCCCGTTGTAGGCGATCCAATTGCCTGTCGCCGCATCGCGCATCGGCTGGTGACCTTCAAACGACAGGTCAAGAATCGCGAGGCGGCGGTTACCAAGGCCGATCTCAACCGGATGCGGAACGGATTCCCGCAAAATAATGGTGCCAGAGTCATCCGGCCCACGATGCGCGAGCGACTGCGTCGCGCGCTCAAGAACATCCGGAGCGACGCACGCGCCGTTAGCGACAATGCCAACAATTCCACACATCTGGATGGATTAAAAACCGCACGAATAGCTTCTATGAAAACGCCCCGCGAAGCAACTCGGACACTGGGAAGAACGCCTCAAAATCCGGCCGACAGTTGATGCGCGTGCAGCGTCTGTTGTATCGTGCGACTTGGTTTCCGCAAAATGGCGAATACTTCGATTAAGGTTCCCTACGTCGATCTAAAAGCGCAATACCACACCATTAAATCCGAGATCGATGCCGCGATCGCCCGCGTCCTGGAAAGCTCCCAATTCGTTCTCGGCGAAGAAGTCGCCGGCTTTGAGCACGACTTCGCCGCTTACTGCGGCGCAACCGACTGCATCGCCCTGAATTCTGGCACCAGCGCCCTCCATCTCGCGTTACTCGCGGCAGGTATCGGTCCTGGCGATGAAGTCATTACGGTGCCATTCACTTTTATCGCCAGCGTGGCCGCCGTTGTTTACACCGGAGCGCGTCCCGTCCTCGTCGATATCGATCCCCGTACATTCAACATGAACCCGGCAGCGATCGAATCTGCCATCACTCCGCGTACCAAAGCGATTCTGCCCGTTCACCTCTACGGACACCCGGCTGACATGGATCCCATCATGGACATCGCGCGTCGTCACAACCTGATTGTGATCGAAGACGCAGCGCAGGCTCACGGTGCAAAATACAAAGGCCGCCCCGTGGGCACCATCGGCGACATCGGATGCTTCAGTTTTTATCCTGCGAAGAATCTCGGCGCCTACGGTGAAGGGGGCGCGGTCACAACGAATAATCCGGAATACGCCCGGACTATTCGCATCCTGCGTGACTGGGGACAAGACCGCAAGTATCACCATCTGCTGCGCGGATACAACTACCGCATGGAAGGATTCCAGGGCGCAATTCTGCGGGTGAAGCTTCGCCATCTCGAGCGCTGGACCGAGACGCGCCGCAGCATCGCTAAAACATACGACGCACAGCTCGCCGAGTGCGGGCTCCGACTACCGGAGGAAATGCCGTGGGCTCGCCACGTCTATCACGTCTACACACTCCGCACAGATGACCGGGACGCACTTCAAGCCGCGCTGCAGGCCGAAGGCATTCAGACAGCGATTCATTACGCCATCCCGGCACACCTGCAACCCGCCTACGCTGACCTCGGCTACTCGCAGGGATCGCTGCCAGAATCGGAACGCGCGTCGCAAGAGGTCTTGTCTCTGCCCATCTACCCCGAGATGCCGGGCGATCACATTCAGAAAGTATCGCAAGCCCTGGCGAGCCTTGCGACCGCGGAATAGTTTGAGTCCAGCGAAGCAAGGTTATCTGCCAACACTCGACGGTTGGCGAGCCATTGCAATCCTGGCGGTCATTCTTGACCATGCTTCCGGCTACAACTTTCAAACGCGATTCCCCAAGCTATTTTCAGTCACCCGTGTCGGGCCCAATGGCGTCAGCCTGTTTTTTGCGATCAGCGGCTTCCTGATCTGCTCGCGCCTTCTCGAAGAACACTCCACCACCGGCCACATCAGCCTAGGTGGGTTCTACATCCGTCGCGCCAGCCGAATTTTTCCTCCTGCGCTCACTTATCTCGCTGTGATAGGGCTCTTAGCTTTTGTCGGCGTCATAGTCGTAACTCCGCTGGAATGGTGGGCCTCAGCTTTATTCTGGCGGAACTATTTGCCACCTGCCATGATTTTCCCCGGCTGGGGCGGTTACACCATCCACTACTGGTCGCTCGCGGTTGAGGAGCACTTCTATCTGGTTTGGCCGGGGCTCTTGGTTCTTGCCGGTCCAAAGCGGGCAAAGTGGGTCGCGGGCGGACTCGCTGTTACCGTCGCAGGTTGGCGATCATTCGATTTACATCATCAAGTCTTTGAAAAACATTTGCCAGGGCTGCTATTCGGTACGCGCACAGATACGCGACTCGACGGACTTCTCCTGGGCTGCCTTGTGGCTTTGCTGGCAGCTGATCCACGCTGGCGCCCGACTCTGTTGCGCACATTGCGATCATGGATTTGGTGGTCCTGCGTCGCAACCTACCTTGGCATTCAGATTTTCTTCCGTCACCATTACTACACAATTTTCGAATCGTCCCTGCTGGCGTTAATTGTGGCAGGCACCGTTCTGAGTCCACAAACCTGGGTCGGACGTATTCTCGAACTGGGCTGGATGCGATGGATCGGCCGCCTTTCCTATAGTTTGTATCTTTGGCAACAATTATTTCTGGTTCCTGGAGCAACTTATCCGTGGTCGCGGCTGCAGACCTTTCCTGTGAACTGCCTTGCGTTATTTTTGATTGCCGCTCTCAGTTATCGTTTCATCGAACGTCCAATAATTCGACTGGGCCACAGACTTGCGCCACCGTCCAGCCCTGGACGCCAAGACATAGAAGCTACGAACTCATAGCCCTTGATTTCGAGGCAGGAGTTGGCACGCCAAAGGGCGCGCCAGACAATTTGGCGGCCTCGGATAGAAGTTTTTCGACATGCTCTTTCCAACTGAAAGCCATAGACCGTGACTTTCCCGCGGCTGTTAATCGTGCACGTAGACCAGCAGACGCGTCAATCTTCGCCACTCGTTCCGTTAATTCATCTGGGGAGAAGCGAGGAAAGTAAAGAGCTGCATCGTGGCAGATCTCGCGGTGCACTGGCAGATCCGAAGCCACGATTGGCAATCCGCTCGACATAGCTTCAACCAGGGGATGAGCGAAAGTTTCCGTGTACGCTGGAGTAACGTAGATATCGGCACGCCCATAAATCTGATGCAGTTGGCAATATGGAACGCTTCCCAACTCCACCAGCATATCGGAAACCCCAATCTCTCTCGCCAGCTTGGCTGCCGCCTCCGGCCTGTACGAACCGGGATTCTCTCCCAATGCCAACTTGCACGTCAGCAAAAGCTTGACCGATTTCCCCCGTAAACGATCGCGCAGAGAAGGCAACGCGCGAATCAGCGTCTCGAAGTTCCGGTAATAGTTGTAGTGGCTGACAAAGAGCAGCCGCACCGAGTTGTCATCTGCACGTAACTTTTCCTCAAGATCTGCAGTTAATGGACTTTCATCACGCGTGAAGATATCTCGGTCAAATCCATGATGAATCGCGCTCACCGGCTTCCCAGTCCATCGTGTCAGATCGGCTGCAAAGGCTTCGCTCGGAGCGACTGTAACGTCGGCCCACTGGATCGATTTCTTCGCAAGCATTGCCCGGAAGCGAGTATCGATCCAGTTGCGGTACTCATGCCGCGACAGCAGGTCGCGGTAGAAATCAGCGGACGTATAGATCGAATTTCGTGAGAGCAAAATCTGCGGCACTGGTGACCGTCGCAGCGCAAAATTTCCGGCAGAAAGCAATACATTCGCCCCGGAGTGCCGGATTACCGCCGGCAGTTGCGATTGCTCAAACCAGAAGCGCCGCGCGGCAGGAATTTCCAGTTCTAGAAATTTAATATTCGAAATGGAACGAAATTCTCGCCCGAGTTGAGGCGGCAGAGCAACTGTAACTCGCACATCCAGGTTAGAAGCGAGATGCGGAATCACATTTCGAATGTAGGTGAGCCCTCCGCCGGCACTCGCGGCGAGAGCGTTAATGAACAGATGCATCATCGGGTCGGAACAAAGGTTCCAGCCGGTCGAGCCATTCTCGCCCTCCATGGCGTAGAGAAACTGGGAAGTGGCGCCCACGGAGCAAAGTCGACAAGCAGAAATGCCATTGTCCAGAAAAATACGCAAAGATAGTACCCCGGCGCAAAGAGCCAGTCTTCGAGACCAGCATGAATGAGCCCGGCTAGCGTTATGATTGCCAGCGGAACCGCGGGATGGTTGGCATTTCCGGTGTGGAGCATCCAAAACAGCGTTCGTACAATCTTGCCGAGAAGCACCAGCAATAAGAGTACGAAGGGTGGCAGCCCTATCAATCCCACCCACGTCATAATGGTCAGGTAACTACTTCCATTTTCTCGCGATATGCGCTCATCCGTCTCGTAAGAGCCTACATGTTCACTGGCATCCACTCCATTATCAGTAACGCCAAAACCCGATCCGAACCAAAAATGTTTCTTAATGCTTTCTACGGCGCCCTTCCAGGGAGAGTCCCGTGACGCCAGAAGTCCGAGAGTTGGATCTTTTCCTTTGTATAGAACATCGTCCACGAAAGCAGGTACCGCCTGCGGATCGATAAGCACCGAAGAGGCGACCACGATGAGCAGAATACACAGCCCCTGAGCAAGCAGCTTATATCTCCGCAGCGCCAGGCAGAGAAGCGAGCAGGCAATAACAACAGAAATAATTCCCGCGCGCGAGTGACTGCGATATGTCAGGTACAGCGCAAGCCCGCAAAGAGCCAAGTGGCGATGGCGAAGCGACTCGCTATCATCCGACAAGCCTCCCCACAACAAAATCGGCGCAATTACAACACCCATGACGGCCCCCAGGGAATTGGGGTTTCCCATCACTTGTATGCCGCCGAAGGTAAATAGCGCCACCGCTGCAACAAACACTTCGCAGCCAGTCAGCAATCCGGAGAAAAAGCGGTTCTCGCGTCCCGTGACCGCCAGTCTTCCTCCCGTCGTTCCATACGCGAATAGCAAAAACAGGCTCAACACTTTCAGAAAAGAAAATCCTGTATAACGGCACACCGCTGCTGAAACCGTTCCTGCCAGAACACAGAATAATGCCAACACGTGAAAGCTGCCGACCCGATGACTCCGGTCTTTTAACATGATGACCGTGCCGGCCAGTGCGCCAACGGCAAGAAAGATCCAGCGCCCGGTAACCCAAAATGATCCCAGCGGCAGATCGAGACCCGCAAAGAGAAAGGCCACCAGAATCAGCGGGAAAAAAACTTTCCGATACATCCACAGCGCGGCAACGATCAGCTCAAAAAGGAGAAGCCCTCCGAGATAGGTCTGGTTGCTGAAATAGCCGGGTCGCGACATCGCGAAAAGCACCATGAGTAATGGCACAAAGGCGAGCACCACAATGACCACGATCTTTGATATGCGATCCGACAAAATCTCACCCGCCTGCAGAACTCTCCGCCGGAACGACTGCGGCAATCGCTCTTGCGATTCCTGCCGACCATTCCACGGGAGAGAACTTCGAAATAAGTTCCAGACTGTTGGCCCCCATTTTCGCACAACCATCGCGGTCCGCGAGCAGGCGATACAGGACAGAAGCCAGTCCGGAAACGTCACCGGGCGCAATCAACGCTCCGTTCCAGAATTCCTTTACCAAGTCGGCGGCGCACCCCGCCACACGGCTAACGATCACGGGCAGCCCGCAAGCCATCGCTTCGTTTACCACCAATCCCCAGGGATCAGTGTAAGTTGGCAAAACGAGCAAATCGGCAAGTCCGTAATAGGCTCCTAGTTGCTCGCGCTGAGCGAAGCCGGCAAATTTAACGCTGCCCGAGGATATCGTCGCAGCCTGTTCCTCTAGCGCTGCTCGCGCGTCGCCATCGCCCACGAACACTAAGCCTACCTGCCGCCGGATCGAAAGCTCCAATCTTGTGTACGCCGCCAGCAAATCAAAAACGCCTTTCTCCCGCACGAGTCGCCCAACGAATAAAATGTATCGCTCCGGCAGGCCGGCCTCTTTTCGATTTCTGGC
>DATBZH010000011.1:0-290744 GCA_036513255.1 Candidatus Sulfotelmatobacter sp.
GGCGCAGCGTGTCGGCTTGCGAATGGCCGATGTCGCAAAACAGGCGTGGCTATTTCTCGTGGTGCCGATCCTTGCGATATTTTTCCTCAAAGACGGGGAATCTTTCAGCGAAGTTCTGTTGGCGCTGGTGCAATCGCGCCCCCAGCGCGAATTGCTGCAGGGCGTGATTCACGATTTGAACTTGATGCTCGCCCATTTCATTCGCGCGCAACTGACCCTGGCGGCGCTGACATTAGTCGCGTACTCCGCCTTCCTGGGAGCGATGGGTGTTCCCTACGCTCTTGTGCTTGGTACTGTTGGTGGATTGCTGGAGTTTGTCCCTCTGGTTGGTCCGCTGACCGCGGCGGTGATCATCGTCAGCGTCGCCTTGCTGATGAGCTACCCGCACTGGCTGGTCCTGATCGTTTTTCTCGGCGTATGGCGCGTCATCCAGGACTACGTTTCTTCGCCTCGAATCATGGGCAAGAGCATGGAACTGCATCCCCTGGCTGCGATCTTCGGCGTAATGGCCGGTGGAGAAGTCGCCGGTATTCTCGGCATTTATCTTTCGATCCCGGTAATGGCCAGCCTGCGCATTGTATTTCGCCGCTTCCGCCTCTATGCGGAGAAAAGGAAGTTTGGGCCGCTTAACGAATACGTGCTGGGGAGCGAAGTGCTGCCGCGGAAATAGTTACTGCTGTCTCACAATTCCTTCTCTAATTCACCAACCGCTTCAATGCATCCACGTTTCGGCGATCGTCTCCCGGCTGGTCAATCGGCGTCTCGGCAATGAAGGCAGCATGGGCCAGCCTGAGATCGTTCAGCAGAATGCGGAATGGTTCTTTTCCAATGGTTCCCTTCCCGATATGCTGATGGCGGTCAAGCTTCGATCCACGCGCGGCCTTGGCGTCGTTGCAGTGGATAACGCGAACATTGTTCAGCCCGATAGTTGCGTCGAGATGCTGGAGTGTCTGATAGATGCCTTCTTCGCTGACGATGTCATACCCGGCAACGTGCGTGTGGCACGTGTCGATGCACGCGGCGATCGGCACAATTCCGCGCAAGCGGTCGAGTATTTCTGCGACTTGCTCGAAGCTTCCGCCAAGCGAAAACTCCGAGCCAGCAGTGTTTTCGATGAGGATCGTAAGGCCGCCTTGCGCCAGATCCAAGCCTCGGGTCGCAGCAGCGATCGCGGCAGCAGTTCGCAGCAACCCTTGTTCGCGGTCCGCGCCGCGAAACGATCCAGGATGCAGCACGAGATACTCGGCACACAAAGACAACGCGCGTTCCACTTCGCCGCGAAACGCTTCCATCGATTTATTCAGAAACAGCTCATTTGAACTCGCCAGGTTTACCAGGTAATTGGTGTGAATCACCAGCGGACGCAAATCGTATTTGGCACGGAGACGCGTCATCTCCTCGCATTGCAACTCGCCCAATTCGTAAGGCGCCCACTGGCGCGGGCTGGAAGAGAAAATCTGGAATGTATTGCAGCCGAGGCGATATGCACGCTCTGCGGCATTGTGTACGCCTCCGGCGGAAGACGTGTGAAGGCCGATTCTGCGGGACGTCAGTCGGGACGGGAGTTTCGGCGCGTGGCCGAGGATGTCTTGTTCACGGGCAATCAATCTCACACGAACAAGTATAGAAAAATCACAGATACGTTGCTTGCAGGCTCGCAAAGCGTATGCGCGAGAGGGCCGTCATTGCCGGGGAGGACTTGGCTGTTGGACTGAAGCCGCATCGATCAGGTAACTTGCGAGAACTTTAGCCGTCTGTTCGTCTATCGGCGGCAATTGCTGTCTGGCGCTTCCTCCGGTGGACGAACCGCCTTTTACCGCAATGTAGACTCCGCTGTAGGCTGTTTCTCCGAGATTTTCCACGGTGTGCCGAAATGGCGGGAACCATCGCGCTTCCCCAGGATTGGAATACACCTCTTGCGTTTTTCCATTCTCGTCGGTAAAGAGGAGATGGGCGGCGGTGATATTTACTACTACGCCTTGAGGATGAGAGTGCTCTCGCGACTTCTCATGTGGTCCGTAGTGGATATAGACCACTTGCACCTTGTCATTCTCGAACGCCAATTTGTAGTGCTTCGGTTCAACCTTCGTCGCATCCTGGGCCAGGGCGATGCTGAAAACAAGCGGCGCAAAAGCAGCCGCTAAGAAAAGCTTGCGCAAGACGCACCTCCGCTTCTTCTTCACTTATCAAAACAGCCAGACGCGGGAAAGGCTACTACATTCGGCCCAAAAGTGCGGACCGATTCAACTCAGACGATCCCGAATTGGAAATCGACACAGGATTCAGCGCATGGTTGATCTGTTTGCGGTACCAGAGCAGGCACAGGTAGACTTTAGTTACTCGTGCCGGGAAAGTGCAGCGAAGAGAGCGGGTCGAGCTTCGCTCAACCCGACGGCCGAGAATGCTGCCCTGAGCGAAATCGAAGGGGCAGCGTACCCACGATCCGTGCTCACACGGCCCGTTGCTGAGGAACCCTATGTTAGTCGTGATGAAGGCGCACGCCAGTGAACAACAGGTGCGCGCCGTTTGCGAAAAAATCGAGAAACTGGGCTATCGAGCGCATTCGATGCCGGGGGCACAACGCACCGCTATCGGCGTCACCGGCAACAAGGGCGAAGTCGAACAGGGCACGCTGGAAGAGATGCCGGGCGTGCAGGAAGTCATCAAGGTCTCGAAACCCTACAAATTAGTCAGCCGCGACCTTAAAGAAGACAACACGGTAATCCGCTTCGCCGGCACCGATGCGACCATCGGGGGCCCGGGCTTGGCAATTGTGGCTGGACCGTGCGCGATAGAGAGCCGGGAACAGGCATTCGCGGTGGCCGAGCGTGTGCATCGCGCGGGAGCGCAATTTTTTCGCGGCGGAGCGTACAAGCCGCGCACTTCTCCCTACTCGTTCCAGGGGCTCGGCGAAGAAGGTTTGCGCATCATGGCCGATATCCGCCAGCAATTTGGAATGAAAATCATCACCGAGGCGATCGACAACGAATCGCTCGACCTTGTGGATGAATATGCGGACATGATCCAGATCGGCGCGCGTAACATGCAAAACTTTTCGTTGCTGAAGCGCGCCGGGCGGGCCAAAAAGCCGGTGCTGCTCAAGCGCGGCATGTCGGCAACCCTGGAAGAGTTTCTGATGGCGGCGGAATACATTATGAGTGAGGGCAACTACAACGTGGCTCTGTGCGAGCGCGGCGTGCGCACCTTCGCTGATCACACTCGCAACACGCTCGACCTGAGCCTTGTCCCGGCGGTGCAGCGATTGAGCCATCTACCGATTTTTGTTGACCCCAGTCACGGCACAGGCAAACGCAATAAAGTGACGCCATTGTCGCGCGCGGCTGTCGCCGTCGGCGCTGACGGATTGATGGTCGAGGTTCACAATAAGCCCGATGAAGCGATGTCAGATGGACCGCAGTCTCTGTTCCCCGATCAATTTGACGAATTGATGACGCAGGTGCGGCAGATCGCGGCGGTGGTGGGAAGGACCGTGCCGGGGATTGGGGTAGGAGAGCCAATGGGAGTGAGCGAGTAGACGTGGCGGCCTGCGGACCGGCTGTTATCACTTGTTCTCTTCGAAGATCGTTGCCTGCACTTGCGTGGTGGTCCAGTTCTTCTTTCGCGCCCACTCCAGAACTGCAGTCATGTACCTACAATATGCGGCGAAAGAATCTCCCTCCCAGTCCTGCGGGCGCTGCGGCGGTGGAATTCCTATCCTGAAGCCTGGCCACACATATCCCCGGATAACTTTGCCGTCAATCGGCACAGGCGGATCTTGGTAATTAAAACCAAACAAGGCTCTGCAAAGAAAATGAAGTGTTTTTAAGGTCATGACACTCGTCCAATTCATACCCCTACTAGAAGTTGCCAAGAGTGCTCGACGGATTGGGTCGCCTGAATTGACTGGGCACACTGGTCTAGAATGTTGTGGGTGTGTTGTGGCGGACGCGCGTAAATGCGCTTCTTGGTTCTCCCCATTCCTCCCCAAGATGCTGTGAGCGCCAGGGCTGGAAGATAATGGCCAGCCTTGAATTCGGCGACTATCTGAGTTGGGTGGTTTGGGTAGCAGCCTGAAGGCTTCGGCGGAAAAGCATCGCCGGGACACAAATACGGCGAGCCCTGCCACCTTTTGTACTCAAAGTTTCCGCTCTTGTCTTCGGGCAGCGATTGTTGCGCGTAAATTGGTAGTCTAAAGCTACTCGCCGCGGCCTGAGTTGTATGGTCGATTGGCCAATTCATATTCGCTCCCGATCTTGAGGATGGGAAAGCAATGCCCAATTTGATCCGCCATTTTGTACTCACTGTCATCATATCCACCAATGCCCGCCCGGAGTCAATTCCTTTTTTGCGTATAATCTGATAATCTGATTTTATGAAAGAGACGGTTATCTCTGTAACCGAGGCGGCTCGCAATTTTGCCGATTGCGTGAATCGGGCACACTATCAAAACGTTACGTTTGTTCTGCTTAAGAATGGCTCTCCTGTGGCCCGCCTCGTGCCGGATGGCGAAAGGATTTGTACGGGCAGCGATCTGGCGCAGGCTCTGGCTAAAGTCGAGTTGTCGCCGGAGGAGGCGAGAGCCTGGAATCGCGACCTGCGAAATGCGCGCAAAGCTCTCAAGGCACCGCGTAATCGATGGCGATAATTCTCGATGCCGATGTCATTATTCGAGGCGAGAGAGGAACTTTCGACCTCAGAGACTGGATGGCGAGGTATGCCGTTGAGCAATTCGAGGTTGCAGCTATCACCATAGCGGAGTTGTGGCACGGCGTGGAACGCGCCAACGCTAAGCACAGAGGAAGCAGAGAACGGTACCTCCGGGCCGTGCTGGAAATGTTGCCAATCATTCCCTACACTCAGGCCACTGCGCTGGAACATGCGCGCATTTGGGCGGCGCTGGAATCCACCGGCAAAATGATCGGCTTCTATGATCTCATCGTGGCCGCGACGGCTCTGGAACGCGGAAGCACGGTAGCGACTTTCAACGAACGGCATTTTGCTCAGGTCCCGGGATTGAAAGTGGTCTCCCCAACACGGGCGTAACCAATATCGAATCGTGCGAGCGTCCCATCGCATGCTTGTGTTATGCAAAGAACTGTAAAGTTTGTAGTTTTTTAACGAGATCTGAGTCAAGCTAGTCCCCATCGGGATTGTCAAGCGTTCCAGCCCAACATCAAGGGCGCTGTCCGGAGATCTGGCCAATGTTTCGTAAGTCCATTTTTCGCAATATATCTCGTGGGAGCCGAATTCGGATCGTTGCCACATTGTGGGCCGCGCTGACCCTTGGTCCGTGCACAATGTTCGCACAGCACGGTGGGCATGGGGCGGGCGGATCAATTGGCGGCGGTGGGATGAACGGAGGCGGGAGACCGACGGGAGTCGATCAGAAAGACGATTTGAAGGATTTTCACCAAGCTCTGGCCGTGCAGGCAACCAGCCAGCAGATCATCGCGTACGCCTCGATGATGAAGAGCACGTCCGCAGCAACCGTAGAATTGCAGGCTTTGCTCGATCAACTGGGAAAGCAGGAAATCGCTTCCGCATTGGCCGTCCGCGATACAACACTTCAGCAGGCGATTGAGAAGGCACGGACAGACAACAAGAATTTTATCGGGGGATTTTCCGGTCCGCAGAAATCAGGCCTGAAAGAGACGGCCAAGAAGCTGACAAAAGCGGATTCCGAACTGGCGCAACGCTCTCAGGAACTGAATCAAAGGGTTGCGGATCCGAGGGTAGCGAGCGAAGTCATCGCAAGTGCAGCGCAGAGTGTCGAGCACGCGCTCACGAGTTTTCAGGACCAGCAAGCCAGTCTGGGCCGGGAAATGAGCATCTTAACTCCCGACAGCGAGGGCTTGACCTTCAACATTGCGCCAGTTAGGAACTCAATCAGCTTTCGGAATCAGCCGGTCGCGATCATTACGTCTGGAATGATCTCCCAGAGCGCCGAAGAAGCCCGTCAAAATGTGTTCACAGTGAAACTGACCGAGGACATCTTCGACCTGCAACAGAATATTACCGAGGTTTTGCGCGCCCAACTCGACAAGTCGGACCGCTGCGGAGAGCGCATTGCAATTCAGGACGCTACTCTCACCCCATTGCAGCCAGCCAGTCTGGTTGTGACTCGATTGCACTTTGAGCGCTGGGCATGCTTTGGCGGGCAGAACAACGAAATAGCCGAAGGCGACGGCACCCTCGAGGTGAAGCTGACACCGGCAGTTGAGCAGAATGGCAGGCTGCAACTGACTCCGGCGATCAGTCGCGTTGATGCGGAAGGGTTGCTGGGGGAGTCGCTGCGCTCTGGATCTTTAGGGAGCGAATTGCGCGACCAGATAGCGGAAAATATTCTGTCCGCAGTGCGCCAAGGCGGAGACTTCAAACTGATTCTCCCTGCGGCGGCGCAGGGCTCTGCCACTCTTCATCGCGCGCAATTTCAGAGCACCGGCGCGGGAGCGCTGACGGTCGTGCTGGAAGGGGATATTCGAGTTTCCAACGACAAGGCAACATCTCTGGCCAGCGAATTGAAGAAACTATCCCCTCAACCAACATCTTCACAGCAAACCATGCCGCGTTAGAACGCCGCCGCGGCTAGCAGAAACGATTGCTGTCGCACGACGAACGAGCAGTTTTCCCACTTTGGTCCGGTGCACTTCGGGACAATGCCAGACTGTACCACCGATATCTTTAAGAGGGCCTGCCGCTCGTTAAAAATCGAGGCATGCGACTCCCCCGGCAGAACCCACAACGCCCTTTCCTTGCTGTCCAGTTCCCATCCGTGGCGGCATTACTTCTCTTCATCCTGTTGCCAGTTAGCGCCGTTCTGCACGCGGCACAAATCACCAGCAATCCGCCGATACTGCATTTTGGCAGCATTGTCATTGGGCAAAGCCAGACTCTACCCCTGAGCTTTACCAACACGGAGTCGATCAGCATCACGATTTCTGCGATTGGTTCCATGCCGAGCGGGTTTCAGATTACGGGCCTGAAGCTGCCATTGGTGATTGCGGCCGGGCAAACCACATCTATGAATGTTACGTTTACCCCCACTGTTTCCGGTTGGCAGGGCGGGACTGTGGCCGTTAGTAGCAATGCTACGGGCGGCACGATCTATCTTCGCTTCGGCGGCGTCGGTGTGGGCAGCGAATCCATTAAGTCCAGCACCTCTTCACTTGGATTCGGCTCAGTCGCCGTGGGAAAGACTGCGACGCTGCCGGTTGTGCTTACCAATTCGGGGACCACCGCCGCCGTCATTGCTCAGGCGCAACTGACGGGCACGAGCTTTTCCATCACCGGGCCGGGGCTGCCGGTTACTCTGCAGCCCAACCAGACCGCCACGTTTAATGTTATCTTCTCTCCGCAAACGACAACTTCATACAGCGGGAGCCTGGTCATTCCGAACGGGTCGCTTACGATTCCGGTGAGCGGCACTGGAGCCGGAAATACCACCAGCCAGTTGCTGCTGAATCCCACCGCAATGAACTTCGGCAATGTGGATGTCGGGACCACCTCGACTCAACCTGTGACTTTGAGCGCCAGCGGCGGCGCGATTACAATTTCTTCTTCCGCCAGCAGCAGTTCGCAGTTTGCGCTTCAGGGAGCGTCGTTTCCCCTCACCATCGCTTCCGGCCAGAGCGTTGCCCTCAACGTAGCCTTCACTCCGAATGCTACGGGAACGACGTCCGGCACTCTGTCGCTGGCCAGCAACGCTTCCAATTCGAATACGCAGGAAGGCTTGAGCGGCGTAGGGATCACACCGACTTACACAGTAACGGTTTCGTGGAGCCCCAGCACATCTCAAGTCGTCGGCTACAACGTGTATCGCGGAGTTTCACAGACTTCCTATTCCAAGGTGAACTCCGCTTTGAACCCCGGCACGACCTATACCGACAATACCGTCAGCGCTGGCCAAACCTACTACTACGTGGCGACTGCGGTAAACTCCGCCGGAGAAGAGAGCACGTACTCGACGCCGGTAGAGGCGGTAGTTCCGTAATCGATAACTAGTCCACAGAAACAAGTCGAGGCGCAAGTCTACACACGTATCCCTCATAGAAATTATGAAAAGAGTCTGGGGAATCGTTTCGGCGAGTCGGCGACTGTGGCGGGAATTGCGCGAAGCGGGATTTACGGACGGGGAATGACAGCTTTTACCTCGTCAGAGAATTCACTTTCTACTTCTCCTTGCGAGATCGCCTTGACGGAGTAGAAGTAAATCGCACGAGGCTTGACGGCTTTATCGATGCAATTGGTTCCAGTGATTGGATCCGCGTTCAAGCGGTCGTGTTTGGCGTACTTGTGCGACTTCGTGCTGCGATAGACGTAATAGCCTTTGACCATGTCCCTCGCTGACCTGGAGGCCGGAATACTGGCGTTCCATGTCAGCGTGACCGAGTGAGGCGACAAGCCACTCTGCTGTTTTCCGTCGGAAGCCGGTCCCGAAGCGCACGAAGGAACTGGAGCTTCCTTTGCTAACGCCGGACTGCCGGCCCTACTGAGAGAATTTCGTGGCAAGAAAGCGTGATGGGGCACAGCCATGAATGCCAAAATCAGCAAACAAGTTCCCGCGGTGCAGATTCCCACGGTCTGTACTTGCCGCTTCCCCAACCCCATATCGCTACACTGTATCCGAGTCAGAGACAGGATGCCTAGTTGCGGCCTTGCTCAGGCACCATTTGTGACTCGATGTTCGGTTCGCAGCTCAGCGGTCGGCAGGAAGCTCCAGAGAAGAAGTGTGCATGGGCGACATTTGCGATGCATGCGCCACACCTTTCTGATCGATGCTTGCGATGACATGGACCGTGCGGCCCGGAACCAGAGTTGCGCGACGCAAGCGAATCGTAGCGTGGGTCGTGTCGATGACGATACTCTTCCCATCGCGCAGTGACACTTGCACTTCTGTCTGCCCAATGCGGCAAACTTTCCCATAAAGCTCATGCGTTGCAGACGTGGATGTGCCGAGCTCCGCTAGAGGAGTTTCGGCCGGCGAACATGTGACGACATCAGGATTCGCTGGCTTCGTGACATGCGGCAATGCAGCGTAGTCTGCGGTTCCTTTGGGCGGCAACAACCCGAAGATATTCAACTGTAGGTTGCTGGCGACGTAAACCTTGCCATTCGCCACCGTGGGCAGAAGGTTGGCATTGCTGATGATGGCATGAGTCCAGTTTCCGGCTTGAATGGACACAATTTGCTTTTGCAGGTTGCTCGCATCAAAAGCCAAGAGCGTGAGAGGTGTGCCAGGATTCGTGTCTGACGACGTTTGAGGCTTCTGCAATACCCAGACGATGGCAGTGCCAGCGATGGTGCCATTGGACGATACTACCGGGATGGAGCCGCCATACCAGGGCAAACCGTTGGCGATGCCGAAGGTTGTGGCCGATTTCTGCACGAGCTGCGGAGTCGGCGTGAGTTGCAGTTGCCAGCTGATAATGCCGGAACCTCCGCCGGTTAGAACGTAGGGATTGCCGTCGGCGCCCGTGAAATATCCGGGGCCGCACCAGCAAGCTCCCTGCTGTACTGTTTGCAGCACGTTGTCGGAACCGCTCTGCGTGTAGCCACCGAGGCTATCGCGGTTGAGCAGAAAGGCACGGCCGTCTTTTCCGCCAGCGATGGCAAAGTGCGGGATTGATCCCGGCTGGTCAGGAAGCAAAATGGTGGCGCCGGAACCAAGGTCGAGATCCTGCTGATCGAGTTGAAAATAGTTGCTGGGCGTGAAGCTGTCGAGCAGGGTGCTGAGATCTCCGGAGAGATGCACAACGCTTTGCGGGCGATTGAAGTTGGCTGAGTAACTCGGCTGATTAGGACTGCTGTTGCCGGTGGAGAAATAGACGTCGCCATTCGAATCCGACGCTGGAGCGTAACCCGACTGCCAGATCGAAGACAGATAGTACGGATTGGCGGGAACGTGCAGCGAATTTTCCAGGTCGCTGCCGAGCTGCAAAAGGGATGACGCGTCGTAGCGCACGATAACGCCGCGGGATTGGGCGGGAACTGTATCTCCGGTGCTGCCAAACGAAACATAGATCGCTCCGTTCGCTTCGAGCAAACCCGGCCGTTGCAGATGATACTTCGGGTTGAGTTTCCATGTTGTGCCGTCGGAGAGCGTCGCCGAGACCTGGATGGTGACGGCTTTAATCGTGGCGAGCCCCGTACTTAGTGAGATCGCATGCAACGTGAAAGCGTCGGTCTTCCCGTTGTAGGTGTCGCTCACGAAGTAAATGTTCCCCAGCGTGAGATCAATCACCGGAGTGGAGAGAATTCCCATCACCGGGTAAACGTTGTCGTCGTTGTTTTTGTACGTATAGGGCACGGGGGTTCCAAATGTCTTGTGCCATAGAATTGTGCCCTTGGCGGCGTCGATGGCATAGACACTATTATTTTCAGTAGCGACGTACACGACGTTGTGAACGCCTTTTCCCTGAATCATCTGCTGCGAAACATAGAGAGGCTCGCCGTCGACGCGACCGTCCAGCGGCACGCTGGTCAGCAATCCGAACGAGGTTGTATTCACTTTGGCGACCGTGAGCTGGGTTTCGGAAGAAAACCACCCGGTGCGCAGGTTGTCGGCGCGATAGGTGAGCACGTTGACCGGAGTGGCTGGCTCCTGCTTTTGAGCTGCAGCGACGATAACGCCAAACAGCAGAACCAGCGCGAGCTGCGCAGCGGTGCTGCTGGGACGCGAGCGATAGTAAGTCATGTTGCTACCTCTCTCTTTGGTGACGTTGATTTTCGGCGCCAGATTCGATGGGAAGAGATGCGTGGTTTTTTTTACAGCAAAAGTGCTGGGCTCGTCTGCTTTTGCAGACGAGCCCAGCGTTAACTTCTAGTTCAGTTCGACGATTATTTCTTGCCGACGCAGGAGATAATTTCGCCCTGTCCCGCCACGTTATACGTGTATTCAATCTCCGTATAAAATGCGTCGATGACACCCGTGATCGAAACGGTGGGAGCAGTCACGGCCGAAAACGTTCCATCTGGGTGCACAGTGTAGGTACCCGAAAATGGGTTGACGCCTTCGACGTTGTTATCGTCATACGGGTCGATACCCTGAAGATTGCCTTTGCCGTCGAAGGTCACATAGTTGAGCTGGGCGTAGTTTCCCGGGTTGCCAGTGCAGACTGCCGCAAAGGTGCCCGACAGAGCCGAATTGTTAAATGAGTTGTTCCACAATACGATCTGGGCTTGCAGGTCGATAGTCGCGATCGCGGAGCCGTCGGTCTCGATGCCGACCGCTTCGAATGCCGTCTGCCTGACGGAAACAACGTAGGTCTGGACAGCCGTCTGATTTGCAAGTTTCAGCGTGAGAGTGAGCGTACCGGCGAGCGAACCGCTGGTGTTCGCGACATACGTACCCGTGAGGCTGGTGCTGCTGACCTGTCCGTTGACGCCGCCGTTGACGTCGTAGCCGGCTACGTTACCGCGGCCATCGAAGTAAAGTGCGCCGGTAAGATACTTTCCACCGGCTCCAGGAGTAGAAGAGGGTCCGGAAACGAGAAGGCCGTACCATCCATAAAGGCTTCCCACGCTTACCGTGTTAGATCCCCAGCCGATGGAAAACTGCGCGGCAGATTTGTTGGAATGGTCATCCGCTGCGGCAAATGTCGCGGAAAATACTGTTCCCAGCAGCAGGACGGCAACCAGGCTTGCAAGCTTAATGCTCTTGTTCATTTCTCTCTCCTCAGATGAATTTCTTTGTAGTTGGTCTGGGGGGAGAGCAGGGACCGACTTCTGGAATTACTCCATCTATTTTGCAACCGGCGTGCCGCTCGGGGCAAAGAGAACTATTGTGTTTACAAGGGGTTGGAGCGGGATCATATCTTGCATACGTGCGAAACGCACTCTCTTGCACATAAATTCCGGAACTGGGGAAGCAATGTTCTCAGCAACTTTGCAACACCTCGGCGATGCGGTCGCTGGCGTGCCCGTCCCACAACGGCGGCACAATTCCCTTCTTCGCATTCCCGCCCAGGATTTTGCTAACCTCGGCGGCCAGCCGATTCGTGTCCTCGCCCACCAGGACGTTGGTGCCCAAAGTAACCGTGACGGGACGCTCCGTGTTCTTTCGTAGCGTGAGGCACGGGACACCGAGATACGTTGTCTCTTCCTGAATGCCGCCGGAGTCGGTGATCACAACTGTGGCCCGCATCTGTAGTGAGAGAAATTCGATGTATGGCAGCGGATCGAGCAGATGCAATTTCGGCATCGTGATGCCAAATTCGGCAATGCGCTGGCGCGTTCTTGGATGCACGGGGAAAACGATGTCGATGCCTTCGCCGATCTTCCCCAGCGATTCCAGAATCCGCTTAAGGTTACCGCTGTCGTCCACATTCGACGGACGATGTAGCGTCACAAGAGCCAGGCGATCGGGAAATCCGTTTCGTGGACAATTTCTGGCAGCCGGCAAAAGCTGAACCAACGAATCGATCATCACATTGCCGACGCGATGGATCTTGTCCAGGGCAATGCCTTCCCGGAGCAGATTGGCGTCGCCATCTTCGGAAGGGGTAAAGAGAAAATCAGAAAGCCGGTCGGTGACCATGCGATTGATTTCTTCCGGCATGGTTCGATCAAAGGAGCGCAGGCCAGCCTCGACGTGGCCGACTGGTAGCGGAAGTTTGGAGGAAACCAGCGCGGCGGCGACGGTAGAGTTCACATCGCCATAAACCAGAACGATATCCGGCTTCTGCTCGACGACTACTGGCTCGAAACGCCGCATGATTTCGGCAGTTTGAGCGGCATGAGTACCGGCTCCCACACCAAGATTCATGTCCGGTTCTGGAATTTCTAATTGAGTGAAAAAGACGTCAGACATGTTCCGGTCAAAGTGCTGCCCGGTGTGAATCAATGTCTGCCGCACGCCCCGCTGCCGGAGCGAGCGAATCACCGGAGCCGCTTTGACGAAATTTGGACGCGCCCCAACGACGTGAAGAATGTGCCGCAAATATGATGTCTCCCGAAAACCGGCGGCGCAAGGTCTTCGGCAGCAAAATACTCTTGCGATCGCCAATTACAATATATATTTCTTTGTCACCAAATACGGGAGCATTAAAATCTCCGCGATGGAGGGTAGCGGATCTGCCGCGGAAAATACCGACTCTATCCGAGTGCTACGCAGGCTCTTGAGATACGAACCAGCGCTCATGTGCCCAAGCCAAAAGTCGGAAGCCGCGGTGGGCAGGTCTGTGATCAGCCGCAGCCAGCCGACTCCGGAACGTCCCTTGCAGGGCTGCGTGGTTTCACCCATCTGATCGGCAAATAGAAGATAAGGGAAATCAACGCCGGCTGGCTTTCCCAGGCTGTGAAACCCCCAGGTGCGCGCATTGACGTCCAGCAATTTATATTGATCGTCACGCGGGTCTTGCTTGAATTCGACTTCGACCAGACCGTAGTAATCGATAGCTTGTAGAAACCGCAGTGACAGCGCCTCCACTTCCGGCACGTCGATGCTTTCGACGTAGGTCGCGGCGCGGCCGAACTCGCGCGGATGCTGGCGAATGCGGCGCGCCATTAATGTGCTGTGCGCAATGCCGTCGCGAAAAAAGGCGCAATAAGAATACTGACGGCTGCCGTCGCCGGGAATAATTTCCTGGACGAGAATCTCTTCCGCTTTGATCTGCTGGGCGGCTTTGTAAAATAAGTCATCCAACTGAGCTGGAGTTTCCGCACGCCACGCTTTCGAGCCGGTCGCGTAAAAGAAATTCTCCTTCACAGCGGGTTTCACAGCAAGCGGCAGATGAGAATACAACTCCGTAAGATCGGCGGGCGTTCGTGGATTCCAGGTGCGGGGGCACGGAATGCCCAATTCTTCCGCTAACTCGTAGGTGTTTTTCTTGTCCCACGCCCACTTGACCGTTTCCCACTCAGGGGTGGAGACGCGGAAAACTTTGGCTAGTTCATCGCGATGCCGGGAAAACGCCGCCACAGTTTCATCGCGCGTGGGAAATAGCACCCAGCCCTGGAGTCCGTAACGCTCCCCGACTTCCAGCACACTGGCGACTGTTTTTTCTTCGTCGCGTAGGTCTTTCACGCGGACGACGCGCGTCGCATACCTTGAGAACTGCGAAATCGAGTGCTGATCGTCGATGATGCAGACAGGGATGCCCCGGCGACCGAGACTACGGGCGACGCCGAGACCGGGATGTTCGCCTCCGACCACGACGGCGCCAATCCCTTGCGTCCGGAATGCTGCTTTTTCCGCTTGCTGTGTGATGGTCTCAGTCGGCGTCATATGGTCGCCTTAGTATGCTTCCCGATGTGAGAGACCAGTTCTCGCGACGCAAATTCAGTGCCCGCAACAAAATATAAAAGAGGGCCGAAGCTGCGAGCCGCCGTCGCTCCGATGAAGTGCAATCCAGGAACTGAGCTGCGGAATCCGCTGCGCAAACGGGGATAACCGTCGAATACTTCGACGCCCTCCACCAACTCATGCGATAGAAATTCGTAGCGCGAAATATCGACGCGGTAACCAGTGGCCAGCAGCACGTGATCGACCTCGCGCTCGCTGCCATCATCCAGCGTCAGTGCGAGCCCGCCGTTCGCCTCACTCGCACGCGAAACCGTGTGCCCCGTGGTGAGACGCACATTTGCCAGCCGCGCAGGCAGCCACTGCGAACCGGCAGGGCGGACTGCACGGATACGAATTCTGTCGCGCAGTTTGAGCGGCACAAACGTCATGAGTTTTGGATAGGCCACAAGGCGGCTGATGCCGATCGGCCCGACATCGTGTGGAGAATAGAGCATCCGGGATATGGGACCGAGCTGATGCAACCACTTGTGGCTGCCGATCCACTTCAGCGAGGAGTTACGCGCGATGATCTCGACCTCGGCTCCTGCTTCCGATAGGATCGCGGCCGATTCCAGAGCACTCTGACCGGCGCCGATGACGACAACGCTCTTCCCCGAGAATTTCTTTACGTCACGTCCTTCGTAGCAGTGAGATACGAGGTCTCTGGAAAAGTTCTGGAATACTTCCGGCTTCTTGCGAAATGGACCGATGCCGGCGGCCACCACCAGGCGCGAACACGTCACTGCGTCGCCATCCGCAATGATGACGCGGAAACCATCGTGCGTCTTCTCGACCCGCGTGACGGTTCTCTGGTCCAGAGACGATCCCAACTGGTGGCGAAACCATTTTCCATATTCGACGAACGTGTCGAGCGGAAGCGGAGCGCAGGGCTCGATTTTCGAGGCCGCCTCGTAAGCCTCGAGCGTGAATGCGCGGTCCGGGTCGGAGAGGTTCGATGCCACGCGCGGCGAGCGCAACAGCATTCCTTGCGGCATCTTCTTCGCCCAGAATTCCATAGGCTCGCCAAAGACGCGAACTTTGATTCCTTTCGCCTGCAGGTGCACTCCGGCCGAAAGTCCGTAGGGACCAGCGCCAATAATCGCTACGTCACACTGATTTTCCGAGTGCTCATCGTTTATCGTCGCGGCTTGCACCCGGCGGTTTGTCAATTTTGTTTCTGTGTTCACGGTTTCGTCTCCAGAAAAATCGAATTCGCCTACCAATCACATGGAGGGGAGAAGACCATTAACGCAACATTTCGACTTGCTCAACTGCAAATTTAATGCGGCCATTTTCTTCCGTAGCGTAAGCGATCTGCGCGTCTTCGCTGCCGGGCCCTTCTATGTGCCATCCGCCACGGAATTCGACCAATCGCATTTGGGAACGCTTTCTCCACCAGCGACTGACCTCTCTGGGCGTGGCGATCCAAAGATTTCTGCTTTTCCGCAACTCCGCCAGATAGCCTAAGAGAGCTTTGTACGTCTCCAGTTCCCGCGGAGTGGTGATGTAGTCGGGATGAATAATGAAGCTCACCAGACCGTTACGTTCCATGATCAGGTCAATCTGGCGCTTCCACAGATCGAGCGAGTAACTCTTCAATATGTGAAACAGGGTGTAATCCTGAGTGGTCGTGACAGGCAGTTCCAGCATCTTGCCGACAAAGTAAGGCATCACCGTACAGCATCCGCCGCGCTGAGGATCGAGATGGGCGACGTTCGGTACCGACATGTCATAGCTGAAGTCGAGATCGTCAAACCAGTCCTGCCGCCGATATAAGATGGCCGCGCGAAATCCTTCCGCGCCCCACTGGCGGCCATACTCGTTGATTCGGACCGCTCGCTTCAAAAACTCCTCACGGTTCAAGTACAAGCGCCCGTCGTGATTTAAATCCTGAACTGCCACTTCAAATCCGCGATGAGTAATGGAGTCCAGATAATACGAGGGAACTTCGTAGCGCTCTTCCGGCACAACCTGGAACGACGACTTGATGCCAAACGAATCGTCAATATCCATCAGCGTGGAGGAAAAGTCTCTGCCCAGCGGAGTTTCAACATCATGGGTCATGATTGCCGCGCTGGCCACGCCTTTTGGCCAGAACCAGATGAAGGGAATGCGCTTGGTCCGGCAAGCCTTCATCGCCAGCAACAGCAGGTCACTGAGCAATGTATCGACGGTGCGATCCACAGGCCAGGTGGGAAATGGGATTTTCTCCCAGCCCTTGAGGCGAATCCGCTGCAAATGCTTGCGCGCCGCGACGGGTAAAGCAGGGCGGATCAGATAGTAGATCCGGTTCGCCGGTGAACTGAGCTTCACCGGCCCGCCGTCATTGGCATGCGAATACTTCTCTTGAGTCAGATTGCCTACGACTTCATCAGGGTCAAACGATAACGAAACCGTTCCATCGTTTAGCCTCGAATCGGGAAGAGCATCACACAACGGATGGACGGGAGACAGGGCGGGGCTATTCCCAGTGCAGCAGCCATAGCAGACGCTCTCGCCAAACCGGAAATAACCGATCGGGCCGGAAAGAGGGCCGTTCGATGCCAGCCTGACGTATTGTTCCGGACAACGGAAATACTGAGTGAGATAGTCGCTCATCGATGTCGTATCCCCGTGCCCTGCGTCAGCTATCGACTCTTGCTCGAAAAAAGACATATTCCGCTCAGACCGGACGGGAGTGAACATAAGTAAACCTGCGTTTCAAATTCAAAAATGGTTTCTCGATCAGCGCATAGGACAACGCCGAGATTCCTATGGTCAGCACGAGTGCCACAACTTCGCGCACGCACATATGAGTCAGGCCGTTGCGGATGTGGAGAAAGCGGTCCGTAATCCATATGCAGGCGGTGTGGTAAACGTAGAGACCGTAAGAAATTTTGCCGAGATATTCCAGAATCCCTATGCGAACCGACATACCGATGGAAGCCAGAACGATTGCAGTGCTCGCTGCAGCAACCACGGGATAGCTGATCAGAGTGCCGCGCCAGGGCAAGGCGTATCCCCAGGGCGCGGCGAAGTAACCCGTCACAGCGATGCTTATAACGCCCGCTACGATGGCGGCGAAGCGCAACGCGGGCGCAATCTGTGGCGCGCGGCCCTTGAGTAATACTGCGAGCAGGATGCCCGCAGCCATAGGGTCAAGACGCGCGATGGTGTTCACCCACACGTCCCAGCCGCCGCCGTGAAGCAACAAAACCAAGACTCTGGCAAGGTTCGCCAGGACAATCATGACGACCGCGGCGCGGATGATGTTGCGGCGCGACAGACGGGCAACAATCGGCGGCCACAGCAGATAAAACTGCTCTTCAACCGAGACGCTCCACAAAGGTAGTGCGGCCGACTGCGGCGGACCAAAAGCGATCGTGCTCCAGTTCCCTGCCAACAGAAGAAACGGAATGATGTAGCGGAAGTTGAACTGTCCCGCCGGATTCAGCAGCGGTACGAACGCAGCGAGCGCGATAAAGAAATAGTAGAGCGGCCAGATACGAAGCATGCGGCGAATGTAAAACGATTTGACGTCGAGCCGGCCACGTTCTTCCTTTTCACGCAGTAGCAGTTCCGTGATGAGGTAGGCGCTCAGCACGAAAAACAGATCTACTCCGTAAGCCCCCGCCCGCGACACGCTGACCACAATCTGCGCCAACCATAGTGGGACATGGCGGGTTACAAAATAATCTGCGGGATAATACGCCGTGTGATAAACAAAGACCGCGAGGAAAGCGAAAAAGCGTACGACATCTAGTTCGGGACGATAGAAGGCGGTCTTCCTGGCCGTGTTGGCCGTGTGGACCGCGACGGCTACCGCCGGCTCCGGAAGTGTGAGAGTTTCCATTTCGCTATCGGGACCGGACACTTTCGTGAGTTTCGGTTGTTTGTTTCAAGCCAGCCTCGCGCCCGCCCAAGTTCCAGGAATCGGCGACCACGTACAACGGCCGCCCTTTACCTTCTTCGTAAATTCTTCCGATGTATTCGCCGAGAATTCCGACCGCAATCATAAGTGCCGCATTGCTAAGGCAGAGAACGACCATGAGGGAGGTCCAACCAGGAACGGTTTTGCCGGAAAAGTGCGCGATCATGGCGCGTACCGCTTCTTCCAGAGCCACCAGAGTCATGGTTCCGGCGCCGAAGAAGCTGAGCCGAAGCGGCAGAGCGGAAAACGAAACGGCCGCGGTCCAAGCCAACCGAATCATCTTCCGCAGCGGATACTTCGTGGTGCCGGCCGCCCGTGGATGACGCTTGTATTGCACGCAAGTTTGCGGGAAGCCGACCCATGCGACCATGCCGCGCAGAAAGCGATGAAGCTCACGCATCTCCCCAAGGCTGTCCACACAGCGCCGCGACATGAGCCGGAAATCGCCAACATCCGGCGGCAGCGACTTCAGGAAAAAAATCCGCATCGAACGATAGAAGAACCATGCCGTAAATTTCTTAAACCATCCTTCGCCGGCGCGGCTCATGCGCTGGCCGCAAACCACGTCGTAGCCTTTGCAATATTGTCCGACCATCTCGTGAACCACCGCGAACGGATCCTGCAGGTCTGCATCCATCAAAACGATCGCGTCGCCGGAGGCATGGTCGACGCCTGCCGTAGATGCGTATTGATGGCCGAAATTGCGGGATAAATTCAGGACCTTGATTCGTGGATCCGACTGGCCCCACTCGACCAGTCTTTCGATCGTGTTGTCTGAACTCCCGTCATTAACTGCGATGACCTCGCAGGCATAAGGTGAGCGGTCGAGAAACTCCGTGAGCTCGGGACGAAGCAGGGCAAAGATTTCCTCTTCGTTGTAGAAAGGCATCACGACCGACAGCAAAGCTGGATTGGAACGCGGAGTCAGGATGTTGTGAGTCATTGGAGACTCTCTCGGCACGCAAGATTCTTGTTTAAGAACACCAGAACTTCGACTGGTTCAAAGCGTCCCATCTTCAGTGGAATCGCTTTACGGAATTGCTGATCCTGTGAGAGACGCGCGGCAAACTCGGAGTTGTATTGATTGTCCAGATCTTCCTTGTATCTCGCTTCTCCGGTAAAGTTCGGAGCGGTCAGAACGATGTCATGCTGGTCGGCAGAAGCCATCACACTCTGCCATTCAATGGGACCATTCTCATATCTCCATAACCAGGTGGGATCGGGGAGATCCACGATTTTGCCACGAACAGACGCGTTGCTCAGCACCCACGCATATTCGATCTCGGGCTTATTGAACTCGCGTCCATTTCCCAGATACGAGACCTTTGGATTTTGCACACCGCATTTTTCGGCGAGGTTGCGAACTGGACTCCAGTCCCATTGGTCGAAGCGAACCATGGTGCGCCAGGGCAAAGCACCGTTAACGAATCCCAGGTCAACCTGCTGAGTATTCGGCGAAACCACGGGAGCGACGAGCATTCCAAGTTGAACGCATAACAAAGCACCTGCGACTGCGCTCATCGCCCAATTCCGGGCCCAACCGGTGCTTTCAAATAGAACTCCAACCGCGATGGCGACAGGGATCATCGCCGGAGAAATATGGCGAAGCAAATGGTTGGTGCCCGACAATTGCGCACACATGATTGGCAATCCTGCGCAAGCACAAGCACCAAGAAGGACTCTCTGTAAGGAATTGACGCTGGCATTCCGGCGCACAACGGCGACCAGAAACGCAATTAACAGCAGTCCGATCAGGATGCTTACGCCGTGACCCCACAGACACTGCACGACGGTATTGAGCCAGCGAACTCCCGTGGCCAACGATGGAGTTCCCAGGGAATTGCGGACGAATCCTCGGGCATAGCGGCCGTAAGCGAAAGCGGCTCTCGTGTTGATGATCCACCAGGGTCCGGCGATTACCGCAGCAAGAACTGCCGCCTTCCATTGCGAGGTTGGTCTGGGCAACTCCCACTTTTTCGAACGCGCTGCGACAAACCAGAACGCCAGAACTGGAAGTGCGATGACGATGAATGAAGTTTTCGCGAGAAATCCCAAACCGAGTGCCAAGCCAAGGCCAATCCAGTGTTTGGACTCGTTTGTTTTCTCGTTCCAGATCACAACCAGGCAATACAACATCGCCGAAGTTGCCAGATAAAGTGAAGTGTCGGTTCCAAAGAAAATGCTGGCCGAAACAACTTCCGGCGATAGTGCAAATACCAGCGCCGCCAGAGAACCTGCGGCCTGACCTGCGACGCGCCTGACTGTGAGATAAATCAACCAGGCACTGAAGGCGAAGCACGTCAATGAAATCAACCGTGCCGCGAACGTGCTGAATCCAACAACCGCGAGCACGGGGTCCGCCAGAAGACGATAGGCCGGAGGACGCCCCCAGCTTTTCACCAGCAGCCTTCCCGCCAATCGGACCAACATGCCGCTTTGCAGGCGCTGCACATCAATGTGAACTTCGTTGAAGTATTCCGCTTCGTCCCAGTGGACGCCATACGGATGATCAAACGACCATCGGATGGCTGCCGCCAGCAGAACCGTCATCACGACCGCAGCAAAAAGCAGCCAGAATCGGCTCGTGGAACGCAGTTGTTTCACAACTGTGGTTCTGGCCTTCAATTCTCCTCGGGATTCGCCATATGGCGCGGCCGCAGCGGCCCGATCGGGAGTTTCTAGTTCTTGCATGTGGCCACCAGATGATCGGAACTACGCGACGCGGTAGCGTTGCTGGCCCGCTTGAGCCAGCCTTCTCGCCAGTAGGGATAGATGGCGCGCGGACACAGCCGGTGAAAATCCGATCGGCAGACCACCCCTTCAAGAACGATGCAGGAATTTTTCATGGTGATCAGCTTGCCCGTTTTTTCATCGATGATCTTGTGAACTCGGCGCAGCACGCGATAAATACCTCCGCAGTAGGGCAGCATCTCCGAGTCGAACCACAGGCCACGATTCTTTTGGTCTTTGCCTAGCGTAGCGATAATTTCTTCTTTGCTGCGAACTTCGACCAGTTCGCCCGGCTGCAAATCGAGTAATTCGACTGATGCCTTGGTCGAGTCTCCTTCGATGAAAGGGTAGTGTTTCCCCTGCCTGCGGCTTTGTACCTGATTAAACAATCCGATGATCGACGTCTGTAGCAGACGCAGCACATTCAAAATGAATTCCAGCACCCGATGCCCGCGCAAGTCTCCTTCGAGCCCGCTTTTGAGATTGCCGGAACGCAGGTCACGAATGTATTGCCGCGGATCCCAAAAACTCATATATGCAGTGAACTTGGGCACGTCTGTGGCCTGGCAGTTGTAAATCGTGTCTCCCTCGGAAGAATTTGTCCGGCTCGCCGCCAACAAATTCTCTACGGTTATAAGGCCGTTAAAGCTCGCCGGGATCGCAGGTGCTCCACCAAGACTCTCCAGCCGGACCATCCCGTTTTCCGTGCGCTTCAGCCAGGCTTCCTTCCAGAAAATCAGGCAGCCGGCCTGGCAGCCATCGTGGCCGCTGCCATCGCACCGCACCCCTTCCAGGTGTACGGTGTTGGTCATGCGGCGGATGCTCCATCCCTGCGTGTACTCGCAGGTCTTGTCGGCGCGTTTGTACACGCGCAGCCTTTGCCCGCAGTACTCCAGCATCTCAGGCATGAAGGGAAGATTGTCCAGGCGTCCACGCTCGTCGAGCGTAGAAAGAATTTCCTCCCGGCTGCGAACTTCGACCCAGTCACCCGCCTTGAGGTTCAATACCTCCGGATGCCCTATACCAGGGTTTCGCACTGTTCCTTCTCTTTTTCCGCGTCTTTTTCGGCCAGCGAATGTGTTTGCGGATTTCTGCCGTGTGTGAACTGAAGCCGCGACTCGGCAATCGCACCCAACTTGCCCCAGACTTTCAGCTTGCAGTCAAAGCGCTGTGCGGCGCCTATTCCGAATATCCAGCGAAGAGTCCACACGCCGATGCGGCGATACAGATTGAGGGGAACGCCGCGCAGGCTGATATCTCCGGAAGGATTTCCGGTTTCTCGAATCTCCGCCCGTCCTTTGTCGTACCACCAGTTCAAGAAATATTCTTTCTGAAGGCGCTCCTCGGGAACACCGTGATGCACAATGGCCGCCGGAACATAGCGCAACCGCTCTCCGCCCGCAATCAGCCGCCGGCCGAACTCCGTATCTTCGTTGGGGCGGGGGATGTCGGTGCGCGGGCTGGGGCCAAGATCGGTTCGAAACAGTCCATACTTCTTGAACATGGATTTGCGAAACGCCATGTTCGTTCCAAAGGGCGGTTCGTCGAGTTCCGTCGTTTGTTGTCCCAAATCGAATCCCGCCAATGGCCCCATGGAATACGGACGCTGAATATCGAGCCACGCTGGAGGCGGCCCCGACCAACACAGTATTACGGGCCCACCGGCTCCGGACCATTCGCCTACGCCGCGCAATGGAGCCGTCACCGCATCCAGCCAGCAGGGATCGACGGTGACGTCGTCATCCATAAAAGCCAGCACTTCTCCTCGCGCCGCGGTAACGCCTGCGTTCAGCGCTTGCGACTTTCCCGGATTACCTTCGAATAAATAACGGAATCGGCCCGGATGCCGGCTGGCCAACCCCTCGACCACCGCACGCGTTTGGTCATTCGAATTATTGTCGACGACCAGAATTTCCCATTCTACGGAATTGGGAACTTTGGAAGCGGCAACGCTCTCCAGCGCTCCCGCAAGCGCCTGGCAGCGGTTATAGGTACACAATACGACTGTGATCATCATCGTTGTTACAAGCGATTTCCACGCCGCTGCCCACCGCAGCGGCGCGAAATCAAGCTGTCTCCCCTTTTACAGCTTTCTATTCCCCACTCTTATTCCCGACTCCCACGTGCTCAAGCGCCAGCACCGTTCCTTTTGCTTTCGCCATGCCCAATGCATCCAGCGCAGGCGCGGCAGGCTTATTGGAATGTTTGCGGCTCAAGAACTTATCCAACGCTTGTTTCGGATTCAGCGCCGCATCCGCAAACTTGCCGCACAATGCGCCGGCCAAGCGCAGACGGTCGAATCCGACTCCCGCTTCCACCAATTTTCTTTTGTGATACTCCCAGAAGGCTCGATCGTAGCGCCTCACCACATGCGCCGCGAGAAACCGGTAGTACTCGGTCAATTTTTTCTCGAGGCAAGTCTGAAACTCCTGCTCGTTCAGAGACTGCCGTCCGTAATTCACCAGATCGTGCAAGCGACCGGCGATCAGCGTATTCAAGCCGCGCGAAAACTGATAGAGCGAACCTTCGCGCACTCGAGTAAAGGTGAGCACTTGATGGACGAACCCGAAATCGCACTCTCCCAGCAGCGCGCAACAAGCCTCAGAATCGGCGTGCAGATTCGACTCGTTATAGAAGGGGTCGCGGGCGCGAACCAGGTCTGCGCGGAAAAGCAGCGACGTGCCCGTTCCAAATACGTAAAGGTCGTCGAGAAAGAGCTTGCGGCACACTTCCCTTCCTGAGATCAGTTGACTGGGATAAGGCAGGCCCGACCACATCACGTCCGGCCCTTGCAGTCCGTAGGCTCCTACGATGCCCGCCGTCGGATGCTCTTCTGCCACTTCGACCATCCGCTCCAGGCACTCGGGGAAGATCCAGTCGTCGGAAAAAACGATCTTCACATATTTACTGGAAGAAGAAATCTGGCGCAGCGCTCCGTTATAGTTAGGCACGGCCCGCAGGAATTTCTCATTCTCGTGGAGTCGAATGCGGGAATCCCGCGAGGCGTACTGCTTTGCAATTTCCGCCGAACGATCCGTGCTGCAATTATTGACGATGGTGCACTCCCAGTTCGCATAGGTCTGCGCGAGAATGCTATCCATGCATTCTCCGAGAAATTCTTCCTCGTTGTAAACCGGCACAACGATGCTGACCAACGGTTGGGAAGCAATTTTCATTTTGCTATACGCCACAGTTTCTTTACGCCGGAACCAGGCTCTTTTCGTCCAAGCTCCGGCTTGCCCGTAATCCCCGAACCAGATTCAAATAGAACGCCTTCTGCCCCATCGCATACAACAGCATGACGGCATAGACGCTAAGAAACAGCACCACACCTACGATCAATCGAAACAGTGGCGACAATTGCTGGCCGTAAGAAGACTCAATCATCAGCGGCAGAACCGACGCCACCAGCCCCGAAAGCAGCGGCTTGCTCAGAGTCTGCAGTACATCCAAAAAGGAAATGGGAGTGCCGTGAACGCACCATGCAATGTGAGGCAGAATCCAAACCGCCATCGCCGCCGAATAACCGAGCGCGACACCGGTCGGACCGTAGGGCAAACCGATTACATATCCCGCGATCACCAGAGGCGCGATCACCAGCGCAATCTTCAGGCTGCGTCCGACCTTGCCCATGGCAAACAGCAGCCAGGAAAACGGATTGATCATGGCAAAAATCAAAATCGTGGGCGCAAGCAGACGGAAGATAGGAACGGCCTCGGTCCATTTGGGTCCGAGAAGTATCGAAATTGCTTCCCTGGCAAACAGTGCGCAAAGAATGGTGATCGGCAGGGTGAGCGCCGTGACCAGCGAATACCCTTTCAGAAAATAGCTGCGCAGGCGCGGCGGATCGTCCTGTACCCGCGACAGCGCCGAGAACGCCACTTCGCCGACCGCCGAATTCAGATTGTCAGTCGGGATGTTGACCAACTGATAGGCCCGGCCATACACGCCGATGGCTTCCGCACCCCAAAAGCGGCCCAGCAAAACTTTTTCGAAGTTGTAGGCGACGTACATTACCGCGCCATTCAAAGTGATCGTGCCGCCAAAGCGAATCATCGAGCGAAGACCGGAGCGGCGGCGGGGCGCACCCGGCATCCAGGCCGCCGTCATCCACAGCCCAACCGTGGTAACCAGCGGATAAGCGATGGTCATCGCAACCAGCGCCCAGTAGTCGTATCCGTACTTGGCCATCCCGATGGCTAACACCGTTCCCGCGATCAAAGCGATCGTGTTGATGACCGCCAGCGCGGTGAAGCGCATCTCCCGCTGAAGAATCGCCGAGTGCTGAACGCCGGCTGCGTTAAAAACAAATCCGGTGGCAAGCACGGCCGTAATCCACAACAGACGCGGCTCATGGTAAAAGGCCGCTACTGCCGGCGCCAAAGCCACCGATAACAACGCCAGCACGGCCCCCACCAGAAGATTGATCCAGAACAAAGTCGAAATCTGATCTTCTGTCACTTCGGCGCGCTGCACCGTCGCGGTCGAAAGGCCGAAGTCGCGGAATAGATTCAAGACTCCGGTAAACGCCGTCACCATGCCGACTAATCCGAAGTCTTTCGGATCGAGCAGCCGGGCCAGAATCATCAAAGAACCAATGCGCAGCACGAAGTTCGCCACCTGTGCGCCCATGCGGGCCACGCCACCGCGAATCGTTTTTTCCTTGAGATCCTTCACGAGACGAAGCTTCTTACAAAACCACCTTGCGGCAATAAAAACCTTCCGCGTAGCCGCTCTCCGAGTTGCACTCCATCCCCCGCAGCCGCATCACCGAAAGAAATGTGCTCTCTTCGAACCAGCGTTTCCCTTGCTGCGAAGGAAAGACATCCATGATGTGACGAACTTTCGCCTTGCATGTCTCAGGTTTGAGAGGCATGAACATGTTCGGCTGTCCCATGTCGCCGTCATATTTGGGGATTTCGTATTCAAGAATCAGGTGGTCGCGAAACGTATTCCAGGTCAAGTCCGAAAGAAGGCGGTGATCCTGATGCGCGTCGTCGCGGCAGTGCGTGAATATAACGTCGGGGTTAACCGGTTTTAGCTCTTCGAAGGCCGTCTTGATTTCGCTCCCGCTATAAAGCATGAAGCCGTCGCGAAAGCCTTTGAAGAACGGGCCTCGTAATCCCGCGCCCGCGAAAAGCTCAGCAGCCCGTTTCGCTTCTGCTTCTCGTTCGCCTGTCGCGCTGAAGACCACCCAATGAAATGTTGTGCCCGGATACCGCTCGCCCAATTCAAGAATCGCGCCGCCACAGCCAATTTCAATATCGTCCGAATGCGCCCCGAGGCACAGCACGTTGAGCGCGCCGTTGGCGCCGGGCCGCAGGTTCAGATGCATCATACGGTCGCTGATACCGCTCCGGAGCCATTCGAGTTCACGGCCGCTCCGTTCCACACTTTCCACGGCGCCGCGCCCTCGCTCAATTCTTCTAGTCTCTGCTTGTCCTTGAACGTATCCATGCACTGCCAAAAGCCGTTGTACTTGTACGCCAGCAGAGCTTTGCGGTCGATGAGCCGCTGAAAGGGCTTGCGCACTAATTCTTCCCCCTCTTGCATATGCCGGAAAATTTCGTTGCGCATGACGAAGAATCCACCGTTGATCCAGATATCGCTGCGGGTCAGTGGACAGATCTCCTGCACTGCCCCGTTCGCCCCGGCATGCACGATGTCGAAACTCGCCGTAGGCTGCACCAGCAGCAACGATGCGACCGCGTTGCTCTTTTTGAGCGCCTCGACCATCGCCGGCAAGGGAACATCGCTCAGCCCGTCGCCGTAGTTCGCCAGGAACATTTCTTCGTCCCTGACGTGGGGTTCAACCGCCTTCAGCCGTTCGCCGATGTTGGCGTTGGCTCCGGTCTCGACAAACGTGATGGTCCAATCGTCGATGTCGCGATTGAGAAACTGAACATTTTTGCCGCCTTGCGACCAGACAAAATCGTTCGAGACCGACTCGTCGTAGTGCAGGAAATAGTCTTTAATCGCGTTCCCTTTGTAGCCCAAGCAGAGGATGAAGTCTTTATGGCCGAAGTGTGCGTAATACTTCATCAGGTGCCAGAGGATGGGGCGTGTGCCGATTGTCACCATGGGCTTAGGCACGTCGTCGGCATAGCCGCGCAACCGCATGCCCGCCCCGCCGCAAAACAGCACGACCTTCATGGTTGCTCTCCTTGGTCCGCGATCAAAAAACTTCCACCTTGGGAATGGGAACCACAAAACGTCCGCCCCATTCGCGAATGAACTGCAACTGCTTCACGATTTCATCTTTCAGATTCCACGGAAGAATGACGACATAGTCCGGTTGCGTCTCGCGGATTTTGTCGGGATGATGGATCGGAATGTGAGTACCCGGAAGAAATCGTCCTTGTTTGTGGGGACTGCGGTCGACCGTGTATTGAATCAAATCCTTGCCGATGCCACAGTAGTGAAGCAGCGTCGCACTCTTGCCGGGAGCACCGTATCCAACAACTGATTTGCCCTGCTTGGCCGCGGTCAGCAGAAAATCCAGCATCGCCCATTTCGTCTGCTTCACCTGAAGAGAAAACTGACGATACCCGTCAAGCGAGGCGAGGCCAGCGGCCTGTTCCGCAGCTATTAATTTCTTAACCGAAGCTTGGGTGTCGTGGCTCTGTTCTTCAGTGCGGCAGGCAAACACGCGCAGCGAACCGCCATGCGAAGCCAACTCTTCCACATCAAATACTCTTAATCCATGCGCTTCGAGAATGCGTTCTGTTGCCAGCAACGAAAAATACGAAAAGTGCTCGTGGTAAATAGTGTCAAACTCGTTGTGCTCCATCAACCGCAACAGATGAGGAAATTCAAGCGTCAGAACTCCCGCGGGCTTCAGCAGGATTTTCAGTCCCTCGACAAAGTCATTGAGGTCGGGAACCTGCGCCAGAACGTTATTGCCGAGAACCAAATCAGCAGACTGGCCGTTGGCCACGAGTTCGCGCGCCAGTTGCACGCCAAAGAATTTGACCAGCGTCGGAACTTTTCTCTCTTCCACAGCGACCTTGGCCACGTTTGCCGCCGGCTCAATGCCAAGGACAGGAACGTTCTGCTGGACAAAATATTGCAGCAGGTAGCCATCGTTGCTGGCCACTTCTACAACGAAACTTTTCGCGTTCAGTTCGAAACGCTCCGTCATTTTCTGGCAATAATTTCGAGCATGTTTCAGCCACGAATCCGAGTACGAAGAAAAGTACGCATAGTCGGAAAAGATGGCTTCGGGGCTTTCGTATTGCTCCAGTTGCACCAAAAAGCATTTGCCGCAGACATAAACATGCAGTGGATAAAACGTCTCTCCGCGATTCAATTCCTCCGCCGCGGGATAGGTCTCACACAAGGGCGACATGCCCAAGTCGATGAAGGTACGATCGAGCGCGGCCCCGCAAAAGCGGCAGGGCTGATGGGCAACTGCCAATTCACTTGCTGCCGGGATGGTCATGGTCGCCATGTTCTTCGATTCTTTTCCTTTCGCTGCACAACATCCCAATCAGACATTCATCGGTGCGGCGATTTCCTGACGAGCCCAACGCAACGAGTTGTCCACCGTGCCCGATTTCATCAGCTCCTGAATGCGGGTGATGCGCGTATATCGTCCGCGCTCGACCTCGGCGAGGGTAAGCCCCGCCGCGCGATACGCATCGAAGAGTTCCTGCGCACCCTTGCGAGCATTCCACTGCGGACGAAAGGCGGGCAACATGCGCCCGATCTTGTCGCAACTGACGCGGTAGCAACGCTTGTCCGGTCCGCCGCCCGGCGCGTATTCGATGCGGCAGCCGGGAACGACTTCCGCAACGATGTCGGCCAGTTCGCTCATACGGTAGTTCTCTTCGGTAACACCGACATTGAAAACCTGATTGTGAATCGCTTCGCGGGGCGCAGCGAGCGCGGCAATCATCGCTCCGACAATATCGCGAATGTGGACGATCGGCCGCCACGGCGTGCCATCGCTTTTGATGTAGACCCGCCCGCTGGTATAGGCCGCCGCCACAAAATCGTTCAGAACGATGTCCAGACGCAGGCGAGGCGAAGCTCCGTAGGCGGTGGCATTGCGCATGTAAACCGGGCTGAAGCCATCATCCGCCAGCCGCGCGAGGTCGCGCTCCACCCAGACCTTCGATTCGGCATACGGTGTCACCGGATTCAACGCAGCTGTTTCGTCAAGAAAATGATCGCCCGCCGCCCCGTAGGTGCTGCACGAAGACGAGAAAACAAAACGGCCGACTCCGGATTTTTTGGCGAGCTCGGCCAGACGTACCGAAGCTTTGTGATTGATATCGTAGGTTACGCTCGAATCGAGATTGCCCAGCGGATCATTCGATAAGGCGGCCAGATGGACAATGGCGTCGAAACCGCGAAGGTCGTTTTCACTAAAATCTCGAAGGTCGCTGCGAATTTCCGGCATTGGGGCGAGCGTCTGCCCGAAATCGCAACCGGCAAACAGATCGGTATCCAAACCAACAACTTCGTGCCCTGCGGCACGCAGCATCGGGGCGGCGACGGCTCCGATGTATCCTTTGTGACCCGTCAACAGTACGTTCATAGCCTGTCTTGTCCTGTACCGCCGATCAGCAAATCAACCCGAGGTTATGTTCCGAAAGTTACACTCAATGCAATTGGCACGAGCGCCAAAAGTCAGTCAGTTTAGAGGGAGAAGGTCCGGGGATGAAAAATCATATCGACATATCCGAGGGCGCGCAATGGCACTCTATAACCATTTGATAATCAATAGCTTATGTACTTACGGGGAGCTTGCTGAGTATCAAGCTTGTGACTCCGGCATAACCGACAGCAGTCCGCTTTGGCGCAACTGCTCCGCCGCTTCCCGAATTGTTGCGAAGGACTGTCCGGATCGCTCCGCGATGTCCAGCAGCGAATGTGCGCCATCGCACAGATTGAGCACCCAAAGCCGCGCCAACATCTCATCCTCCAAGCCACCACCTCCGCTGCTCCGATAAAGATTGCGCCGCCCAAGTTGCGGCTCGCAAAATGGATTCAGGCTGCAATATCTCTGATTGCCCTCGATCACATCGAGGATAGCGGCGCAAACTCGAACTGACTGCGCTAATTTCTCCGATTGGATGAAATCCAGGTTGTCGGCGGAAGTGTGGTACTCGGGAAACGTTCCCCACACGCTGCGCATGAGACAGCCTATGGGCAGATTGAAGCCCGGCGAGCAATATTGCCTCTCATCGTAACCGTACGGAGAGAATTCAAGAATCTTTGCCGGCTCGCCAAGATGGCGGAAGACTGCGGCCACAGCTCGATCGATTTCCGCGTTCCCCTGCCGGCTTTTCTTGTAATGAAAGCCAGCGGAGTCGCCGACGCAGGTCAGCACCAGTCCGTGCCGAATGCGATGCGTATTTTTCTGATTATTTGCCAGCCATGCGATCGCCCCAATCGTTGCGGGAATAAACAAGAACCGGTAGGAATATCGAAGATCCCTGCCAGCCAGCAACTCGGCCAATGCTACGGCAACCGTCACTCCGGAAACGTTGTCATTGGCCAACGAGGGATGGCAAGCGTGCGTGGAAATTAAAACCTCGTCGCTCGATCGTCCGGGCAAATAACATTCGCCATAAGTCAGATTGCCGTCTTCGAGTGTGGAATCGATCGAAACATCAAACTCTCCGTCATCTTTTCGCAACTCGAGTAACTGGTTGTGCGACAAACAAAATCCCCAGTTCTCCTGGTAATAGGAAGTCCGGTATGGAATCCAATCGGGCGTCTCCGGCGCGGAAAACAAGTACGGTTCCAGCTCGCTCATCATCATGGTTTTATGCACCGGCGCGCTGTAGTTCATGACATGCAGGTTGGATTGGAGAAAATCGATAACCCGCTCGCCCTTGGAATTCTTGATGTACGCATCGCGAATGTTCCATTCTTTTGGAATCGTCCAATCAAACACCTGGGTTCCCGTCGGCACATTAGTCGTGCGCAACGGAATCCGCCGGGCGATCCGGTCGAGAGTCTCACGGATTCCCTGCCCGGTGATGCTGCGGCAGATCGGATACAACTCAGCCGCAAACGAATGCAGCGAACAGCCCAATTCTGCGGCGTCTTTCTCGTCGAGTTTCTTCAGCAAGCTCATGCTATTCGAGATGCGCTTCGGGATTGAAGTCGGGATAATCACGGTCGCGATTGGAAATCACTTGCGGTTCTAAGGGCCAGTTGATCCGAAAAGCGGGATCGTTCCAGCGCACACCGCGCGCCGAAGCTGGATCGTAAAATTCCGACATCTGGTAAAAAACTTCGGTGTTGTCCCCTAAAGTCAGAAAGCCGTGGGCCAAGCCCTCGGGAATGAACAGCATGTTCCGTTCCGCCGCTGTAAGAGTGACTCCCAGCCACTGCTTGTAAGCGGGCGATTTCGGCCTCAAATCAACTGCGACATCGTAGATCGCGCCGCTGGTGCAGCGAACGACTTTGGCCTCGGCAAACGGGGCCGCCTGGTAGTGCAGGCCCCGCAGCGTCCCCTCGCGCTGATTGAAGGAAACGTTGCATTGCACCAGCCGGGAATTCAGACCGTGACTTTCAAATTCCCGCTGGCACCAGGAGCGGGCAAAAAAACCGCGGTCGTCCGACATGGGGTCGAGCAGTATTTCGAAAACGCCGGGCAGTTTGGTTTCCTGGAATTTCATGTTGATGTAAAGGGCCACAAGCCTGCTGGTCAGGAATGCCGCGCGACGGCCGGTTCGGCCTCATGATCCCAGGCGCGACGATCCAACCCTCCCGCTTGATCCCGGTCTCCGTTGTGAACGCCGTAGTGAGCCATCACCCCCGCAAGCAGATACTGAGTGAAAGACCAGCGATAAAGCATCAAGCCCAGTACCGTGCCCAGCGTGTTCGTGATGAGATCCGTCGTGCCCGAACTTCGCGTCGGCAGCCAGAACTGTAGAACTTCGATGGTAAAGCTTGCCGCAAAACCCAAAAGCACAATCGTGACGCCTGGGCGGGCGATCTTTTTTACCGAATAAAAATATGCCGCCACACAAAAACCCCAGGGAACGAATCCCGCGACATTGACGCCTACATCCGCCCAATAACTCCATCGCGGACGATATTCCCGCCACGGTAATTCCAAAAAAGCCGGATGGAGGACGAGATAATGCTTCGGAATCCTCAGATCGGTTGCGGCATTCAATTGATTGTGAGCGACCGCACCGGAATGCTCGTCGAACCGGTACAGCGCCAGTGGACTTTCCGTTTCCGCTAATGCCGGCTTGCCAATTTTCGTCCAGCTTTCATAGTCCTGGGCTGCCTCGTCCGGCTTCAACTGCCGCCCGTAAAGCGCAAGTCCCAGGATCGTTCCCGGCCAACTGTTGTTTACTAGGGCTGAGTTGGCCAAGACTACGGTGCCGCTCAAGTTGTCGGCGGATGCCCCGGCAATCGCGCAGGTCTTCGCCCGAACCCCGTCGACATAGACCACGGTCTGATGAGCAGATAGGGTAACGGCAATGAAAACGGCTTTACCCTTGCGAAAGATTCCGCCGGCCTCGCACACGGCAGTCCGAGCAACGCCGGCACTGTCGATGTTGTGCCTGCGAATTTCTAGTGCGTCCTCGTCCTGCTGAAGGGAGAACGGTTCTCCCGGATGCGCGGGGCCATCGAAGGTCAGGATCGTTTTCCTCCTGGCAGCCAAATCCGGGGATAACCACATCTCGATACTTCCAGAAGAGTTTGCTGTCAGGTCGCGCGGAAACTTTCCCGCGCTCAACAGTGTCCCGTGATGCCCGAAGCGAATTCCGTTTCCCTCCGCCAACCAGGTGACATTGTTTCTTGGAGCATGAAACGGCCAGAGCCCGGCGACCAATATGATGGCCAGCACACCCAGATAGCTCGTTGTAACGAGCCGCGCATATATTCTCCCAGGCTTCATGCCTTGATCTTCATGATTCCCGATTCCGCGAGCAACTTAGTCTGCCCTACCCCATGTGGCGGTATAGAACTCGACCCGCGGTCGAGCAAAGAGCGTCGGGCAGCAGATAGAAATAGGGGCGAAGAGCGCGGACATTCCAAGCTGTTTCCTCCGGAGCGCTCGTGGCGCGCAGGTACGTGAGAGATTTTTTCGACGTTCCGAAGCGATTCTTGAAGGTGATCAGCCCGGGGTTATCGAGGTCCGATCGTCCAAAATCGATTCGCTCCGCGCCCGCCGCCTTGCTCTCTCCGATCAGCTTCCAGAAGAGAAACGGCATGCCGCCAAGATTGTGCAGCGCATGGTCGGAAGCTCCGTATTTGTAGACGACCGAGGACCGGTGACGAAGACTCAGAATCGAAGCAAGCGCCGATCCGTTCTTCCTCGCTACCCGGATCTCGAAATCCGCTCCCAGAGCGGCACTTAAATTCCGGAACCACCCTCTTGGTTGCGGCAGCGCATGCAGACGCCGCCGGGTGATCAGCAACAGATGATAGAACTCCTCCAGGAGCCGTGGAGTTGAACCTGATTCGTAGCTCAGGCCTTCTCTTTCGGCGCGGCGAATTTTGCGTTGAATCGAATCCTTGTGCAATGCGTGGTGCAACTCGTCCAGCCCCGGGCTCAAATCCAGCTCGTGGAAGCAATACGAATCGCCCGGACGCAAACCGTCTCCGAGATACGGGCTCCCGGCTAAGGGGCGCAGTTCGACATACTTCCAATGTCTCTTGGCGCGTTCCCGTTGCAGCCATTCTGAAATTTCAGAGCCGGCGTTCGCGTCATTGACCAGCGGCTCGCAATGGTCGGCAAATGGAAGCGACACCAGGCGCGTGCCCGTGACCCAACTCGAAACCCGGCAAAAAACAATTCCCTGCTCAATGGCGGCGTTTGGCGGCGCCGTGGTTACCACGATGGGATCGTAGCCGTAAGTCTTGTGCAAAGCCGTCAGCCATGGCACCGAGTGAAAGACCGTCGCCTGCGGATGGCCGGCAATGAACCTGGTCCAGCGCGGGTCTTTCATCGGATTAAGGGTATAGATCAATGTTTATTTCCTGAGGGGACAATCGTTGCCGGAGAAAGGAATGCAGGAACAAACTGAAGCGCGGCAATCCGCAAGCTCACCCGTAGCGCAATTTGTTAGACCAAATCAACCGCTTTCTCCTCTAATGCTGATGCCTCTGGCAGCAAATCCAATCTAGCGTCCAGCGGCTTGCGGACCGGCAGTCTCGAATACCAGCGAGGCCTTTGCCGGTTTCTCGTTTCCAAACATTTCTGCTTCCACAATTTCGCAAATCAGATGGCCAGTGAGGATGTGGCACTCCTGGATGCGCGGAGTCTCTTTTGACGGGATACAAATGGCGCAATCGGCAACCTTGTCGGCTTTCTCGCCCGCCGCACCGGTGAGCGCTACGGCGAAAATAGACTTCGTTCGAGCCATTTCCAGGGCCTTCACCACATTGGGTGAGTTTCCGCTGGTGGTGATGCCGACTGCCACGTCGCCTTCTTTTCCCAGGGCTTCGAGTTGCCGGGCAAACACTTGTTCAAATCCGTAATCGTTGCCGATGGCGGTCAAAGACGAGGAGTTCACACTCAAAGCCAGCGCCGGCAGAGGACGCCGTTCTTTCAAATAACGCCCGGTGAATTCGGCGGCCAGATGCTGCGCGTCCGCCGCGCTGCCGCCGTTGCCGAAAAAAAATACTTTGCCTCCGCGGCGTAATGATTCGACGATTTTTGCCGCCACGAGAGCAACCTGCTCCTCGAAGACGCTATCCGCAAGCAACTTCTGTTTGGTGGCAATGCTGCTCTGGATTCGTTCCTGGATCAAAGCCCGCATTGAATCGCTGGTCTGCGACAACTTCATAGATCTTTCCCTCGGCGATCTTTCCCTCGGCGCGTCTTCATGCCCGCTCTTTGGCAGCAGCGATCAAGCTGCCATCAGTGCCCGCTTCCACTGCCGCCAGTGCCAATTGCGCACTCTGGTACCGCTCAGGAGTACCGATGTCGATGCATGGGCCATCATGCACGAATGCTCTGAGGTCGCGCTCCTCAGCCAGCCATCGCGGCAGCAATTCGCGCTCCAGCGAAACCTGCGTAGCCGCCGAAACATCATGGAAGAGTTTCCGGTTCAGCAAATAAATTCCGGCATTCGCGAACGCCGAAGCGATTCCCGATTGTTTTTCTTCAAACCGCGTGATCTTGTAATTCGAGTCGACCACCACCGATCCACAATCCACGCGCCCCTCAAGAGGAACGATCATCATAGATGCATCCGCGTACGATGCCCGGTGCTCGGCGGCGAATTGCGCAAGATCAGCTCCCGTATAGCTGTCCCCGTTCAGAACCAGCGGAGCTTCCGATTCGACCAAGGTAAGAGCCTGACCGATCGCGCCGCCGGTCCCCAACGGCGAAGACTCGACGGAATACGCCAGTTCCATTCCAAATGCTCGATCACCCAGATACTCCTGAATCGCTTCCTTGCGATAACCCACCGCCAAAACCGTACGGCGAACGCCATGGCGTTGCAGTTGCCGCAACAGCAGATCAAGAAACCGACGGTCGGATATGCTGGCCAGCGATTTCGGCGTCGTGCCGGTAACGCTTCTCAGCCGCAGGCCGGCTCCTCCACAGAGAACGATCGCTTCGGGCATCGGTGAATTGAACATCGGTATCGATATCAACGGACTACGCGTAAACCAGGCTGCGCTCGGTACTCAACGCTTTGTCATACACTTCCTCGGGCTCGTACACCACAAGTTCGCTGCCCCGGCTCGAAAACGAAAATGGCACGCACAGCAGCTTCCGCAGACGGTTCCGTAATTCCTGTTTTCGCTCCGGCGGGACAAAAAATAGCATGAAGCCGCCACCACCGGCGCCCAGCAGCTTTCCGCCAAGCGCGCCCGCACTCCGTCCAGCTTCATAGATTTCATCAATGCTCGAGCTGGTAATGTTTTTCGTCAGCCCGCGTTTAATCTGCCAGCTCTGGTCGAGCAGCTTGCCAAATTCCGCGATAGGACGCGCGGGATTGGTAACAATGGCTTCTCCTTCATCCACCATCTGCTGCATGGTAGCCAATTCGTTTTTGCGTTGCGGAGTCAGACGCACCTGTTCCTGCGCGATCTCGGAGGCGAAGCGGGTGAAGCCGGTAAAGTACAACGCCAGATGTTGCTCGAGTTCGGCCAGGCGCGGCTGCGAAGTGACGATACGGTTCACTTCAATCGAGCCGTCGGTGCGGAAGTTAATGCGGTTAAAGCCGCCGTAGGCGGCGCTCACCTGATCCTGCGCCCCGACTGCTTCCTTCAACAGCTCCTGCTCCACATGAATCGCTTCCTTAGCCAGCGCATGCTTGTCGCGCATCTTGTTCTTCAGCGCGTAGAGTCCCAGTAGCATGCCTACGGTAAAAGCCGAACTCGTGCCCAGACCGGTGCGGGCAGGCAGGTCAGCAATGTGGTGGACTTCCATGCCTTCCTCGATCATTCCCATGTAATCGAGGCAGGCGCGCACCGACGGATGCTGAATCTCGCGGTTGCCGTTGACGTTCTCCACCTTCGAGTAGGAAATGCGGCTGTGGTACTCGAAAAACGGCGGCAGGTAGCGGCACGTGATGTAGCACGACTTGTCGATGGTGGTCGCCAGCACCGCGCCTCCATGCTCGCGATACCACACGGGATAGTCCGTGCCGCCACCGAAAAACGAAATGCGAAGTGGGGTGCGCGTAGTGATCATTGAATATGACTCCAGCGGGACGGGAGTGCCAGGGAAAGGACTGCCATAAAAGCAATTCTAATGAATAGTTCTAGTGAACGATAGGACCAGTCTTCAATCGGACCGGGACCGTAGAGGGTGCATCCACGTTAGCGAAGTTGTCGGCGAATTTCCGGCCTTCGATGTGAAAAAGGACGCGATCCCAGATCCGCTGCGCTGACCAGCGCAGCCCTTGCAATCGCAACTGCGACTGCCTGGCCACGCGCCAACTGAACAACCTCTCGATCCAAGAATACTTCCACGACAGCTGGGGCAGGTGCAACTCTCCTCCCAGGCTGCGTGCCAGCTCTTGCGCCTGATCCACCAGATCAAGCCGTCCGGGATAGAAAAATACCAGCCAGTTTTGCAGATAGGCCACGCAAGCTTCCCGCGCCTTCGGACTATCTTCGAGGGCACGAACATAGCCAACATGCAACTGCATCGACCGCCATTGCGCTTCCATTTTCTTGTCGGAGTTGCCGATGTAGCTCAGGCTGCCCGCGCCCGAAGCACGGTAATAAACCTTCGCCTCCGGCACAAAGCGAATATCGTCGCTGCACAGCAGCACGCGGCAGAAATATTCTCCGTCGTCGTCACCGAGCAGTTTCGTATCCCACGGTCCGGTTTGCGCGGTCACTTCGCGGCTGACCAGCCAGCATGCGGTCTGCATGAATAAATCCTGGCCCATTTTGCGGATCAGCCATTCGGCGGGCGACAGGTCGCACCATAAAGCGTTGGGAATGAACTCTGCGTGGTAATAACGATAGAGAAATCGTCCCCACGCGGCCGAGGCCAACGTGCGGTTGCCGCCGCATTTTTCCAGAACATCCATTTGTTTCGCGATCTTGTCGGAAGCCAGAAGATCATCGGCATCGAGCCATTGGATGTAATCTCCCCGGCTTTCCGAGAACGCTTTGTTTCTCGCCGCCGCGGCGCCCTGATTGGGCTGTGTCACGATTCGGACGTTGGGAGCCGCAAATTGCTGGAGAACTTCGAGCGTTCCATCCGTCGAGCCGTCATTGACCACGACAATTTCTGTATGCTCCCATGTCTGGGCCAGCGCTGAGCGCAGCGTGTCTGCGACCCATCGTTCGCAGTTGTAGGCGGGAATAAGTATCGATACTAAGGGTTTCAAGAAGCTGACCTCATACAAATACTGTGTTCTGAAAAATTCATTCTAGCGTTTTGTTTCGAGCAATCTGGCATAGGCTTTGACGGTCAACTCCGCCGCCGCCGCCCAGGAGTGATGCTCACGCGCATATTCACATAACTCGGCGCGCCGTATGTTGAGATTGCGGTAAAGATCGCTGGCAAAATATTGGTCAATGGCGGCGGCCAACTCAGCGGGATCGCAGGAACGCGCCACAAATCCAGTACGGCCTTCCACAATCGCTTCGTGAAATGATCCTACGTCCGTCGCAATGGCCGGCAGGCCAAAGGAATATCCAAGAAACAAAACGCCGCTCTGAAAAATTTCCTTATACGGCAGAACCAGCACATCCGCCGCCTTGAGATAAACTTCCGCTTCATCATCCGGGATGAACTCAATCTTTGCCAAAATCCGTCCCGTGGCCACCTCGGCCCCGATCATCTGCTGGATATTTTCAAAATATTCTTCCGATCCCTTTTTCGATTCACCGGCGATGATCAGCCGGTAGTCCGAGTTCTGCGGCAGCAATTGAAATGCCTGGATCAGATGTTCGAGACCTTTGTAGGGACGGAGCCGGCCGAAGAACAAGATTGCTTTTTCCCGAGGCTTAAGGCCCAACCTCTGCTTGGCCTGTAGCGAAGTCAGATCGGTGTCGGGAAACGCATCGTTGATCGGATGCGTGATCACCGTGATCGCGTCTTCGCGAACCCCATATTCACCGGCAAGTTCGCTTTTCATTTTTTCCGTATGCACGAACAAGTGATCGACCACGCGGTATTGAAAGCGCAAGGTCATGCGATTCAGCCACGAGTCATTTCCATCGCGCCGGGCGATATTCACATTGTGCGCGGTGAGCGCGATTTTCTTTCCCAAAGCTTTGAAGTACAACATCAGCAGCGTGCGGTCCAAATATTCCAGCCGGTTGTTCCACAACACATGAAAAATCGGCGCCTTAGTGGTGGTGGCATAGCGCAGCAGCCGTGCATAGTAAGCGAGCAGCCCGGCCATTTTCTTGAATTTTATGGATTGCGATTGCACGCTTCCGCGGAGATTCAGAAATCGCAATGGCGCGGTGTGAAATTCCGGGCTGTCCTCTTCATCGCTGCCGACGATTTCAACACTGACATTCTTTGCCGCCAACGCCATGGCCAGCCCGAAAACATACGGACGGTCCTGGCAACCGGTGAGCAAACCGATTTCAATTTCCGGTTGCCGCTTCAGGGCGTAGCTTTCCCGCATCGGTTCGGCTACTGCGGAATGTTCAGCGGTCATGGTCAAGGTAAGCAGACCTCAATCTTGCTGGGTTAAGGGCCCGGCGGGTAACCCCGCGCTTACTCCGCCTTTGCCGACAGTCATGACGGAAGCCTGGTTTTCGGTTCTTCTCCCCGGGAGCATCTCGCGGGCGAGCCCCAGGAATTGCGAAATCGGTTCGGGCCCGCCATGCAAAACCACAACGCCGGCGATATAGAGTCCAGTGAAGATCGCGGAAACCGTGAGAATACGGGCTATTGCTCCCTGCATCTCCGGCATCGCCGCCAGCATCGGCATCAGGTGCATAATTTCCGCCGATGCCAGCCCCGCAGCCACCGATGCCGCCAGATATTTCCAAACCGCGCCGATGACGACGCCCGCGTCCAACCCAATGGGCTTTCCCGCGTACCAAAATGCCGGAATGGTGAGCAGCCAGAAAGAAACCGTCCAAGCTATCGCAATCCCTACCGGACCATAAGGCAGTCCGGCAAGGAAGAGAAGCGCGGTCGCAACAAACTCCACGATGCCCCAGCGGAACCAGCGATCAGGAGTTCCAATGGAAAGATGAATCCAGCCATGCGTGTTGTAAATCAGCATGATCCCGATTCCCGGACCGAAGAACATGAAGATGCGGCCCGCCTGCTCCCATCCCGGACCGAGGAGCACACGAATCATGTCCTGGCCCACGAGCGTAAGATCGGCGCCCATCCCCATGCCCACGAAAGCCATCATGGCCAGCGCCCGCAAAAGATAGCGCCGGTACTGGACCGCGTCCTTAGTGAGACGGCTCAGCGCCGCAACCGCGACCACGGTGAGCGGGGCCACTAGCTGGCTGGCCGACAGAGCGAACAGGTCGTAGGCTTTTTTGTAGAAGCCCAGAGAACGCGCATCGAAGCGCCAGCCCACCAGAACATTATCCAGATTGCGGGCCGAGTAATTGACGCTGAAGCGTCCATAAATCGCCAACGCAAAGCGCACCATCGCGCCCGTTCCCGGCACGCGCCGGGGCAGGCTCGGCATCCACGGACACAGCCACAACGCCCCCGCTCCGGTCACCAGCGGCTGGGCAATCGCGCCCGCCACCAGCGCCCAATAGCCCCATCCCATCCATCCCAAGAGAATGGACACACCCACCGATACCGCGCGGGAAGTAATGTCCAGGCCAGCCAAGCTCGAAAAACGCATGGCTCGTTTGAGCAAAGCCAAATGCTGCACCGATGCGCTGGTGAGAAAAATTGTCGCCGCCATGCCGGCCGTCACCGCGGTCACGTGGGGATTCTTATAGAACCATGCCAGCATCGGCCCGCAGGCGGCCAGTCCCAGAGTCAAGACAAGGCCAGCGCCCAGATTGATCCAGAACAGGTTGCTGACGAGGGCTTCGTTAATCTCCTCGCGCTGCAGAATCGCTTCGCTAAACCCATTCAGGCCGAAGCTGGTCAGCAACAGGCTGACAGTGGTGACCATGGTCACTACGCCGAAATCGGCCGGCGCCAGCAACCGCGCCAAGACCAGCGTAGCGATCATCTGGATCGCCAATCCGGCAGCCGAGGAAAAGACCGACGCCCCTGCGCCCTTGACTGAAAGGCGACGGAGTTCGTCCGCCTCGGCTGCGGGAGCAAATGTCCCCTGCGAGTCGAACGGCCTCAATTCTTTGCCTCGTTGTGTGCTGAGAAAAAGGAATACATCCAGAGCTCAATATCCGGGAGGAACGGCGGGCACGCCGAGTGACAAATCCCAATCCGGCATCAACACCGGGTCTGGTTTCAAAGTTTTTATAAGTTGAAGATGCTACAGGAAAATCTGACAGTTAACGGAAATCAATAGCCGTGTTCAGCATTACGCGAGCAGTCAAGCACAATCACAGTCTTAGTGCCTGCCGCACCCGGACCTTCTCGGTGCGGCAGGCAGTTATGACGTTAGTCGTTTTTAGCCGGTCATTTTTAGCCGGTCATTGACAGACTGCCAGAGACTGCCTAATTCACGGTGGCGGCCAGGTTGGTTGGCGGGCTCGGCTGGTTGTTGGTACTCGTCGTCGCATAGCAACTGCTCGGGTTAAAAGTCAAAACCGCACCGGTCCCATCCGACGATCCACCCATGCTGGCATAGCAATCCGCCGCCGGAATGGTGTTCGCGTGTCCCCCAACGTTGGCAATATTTCCACCGCTTACGTCCGGCCCAATCGGCGGCCACACTTTTCCCGAAGGCCAAAATGCAGGCGTTCCAGCAACGTAGAACGAATTCGGCAATGTCTGACTCTTCGGCACCGTAACCGGATAGGGATTGATTCCGCTGGGCACCTCGGAACTCTCGAAGCGGACAGCTTTGTTCACCGTGTCGTAGTTGCCCCAGCGCATCAGCGTGGTCCCGGTCATGGGATCGTCCGGGCCAACCGTAGTGTAGTACTGGCCTTCATTGCCCGAATAACCGATCGTGAAAATCGACCAGCTCCCCACTTGCGAAGTGCAGTTAGAAGTTGTGGTCGTGGCCACACAGGCATAGTTGGTGTGGAAGGTGGAAGTTCCCAGCACGTTGCCTATGATATTGAAGTAACGCGAATACTGCTGCAGATGAATCGGTATGGTTTCCTGGTCCTGTCCCGAGACCCAGCCCGTGTAGTAATTGCGGAAGGCCGTGATGAAATTGTGCGAGCCATGAGTTGAATCGCCGATCAAGCCATTTCCCTGATTGCCTTCGTAAAGAATCATGTCGGTTCCGGCCGAGTGCATGAAATTGCCCGCCGACATCCACTGCAAATCGGGACTGTAATAATCGTTAATGGTGAAGTTGTAGCCAACCACTGCGCCGGATGCGGAGCCGTTGGCAATGATCGGTGCGGCCACCTGCTCGAAGATATTATTCTCGACCAGAGCATCGGAGGCCTGAAACAGCTCGACTCCATAACTTTGCTGGGCCGCGTCCTGGGTTCCGTAGAAGTAGCTGTCGCGTACCACATTGTGGGGAGCGAGGGTCAGCCAGACATGGTTCCGGTTGGACTTGATGGAACGCACGCCTTTCACCCAGCTATTGGTGGCATTGATCAGCAGCACGCCAACGTTTCCCGTGGAGTTCGAGTGATCCATCGACAAATTCTCCACCCCGTTGCCGGAGATGGCAGCTCCCCACCAAGCGCCAGGGGTCTGGCCGCTGCGCCAGTTCGGCATGTACAGCCCTGGTGTAATTCCGAGTGTGTAAGGGCCTTTGCCGCTGATGCTGGTTACCGTAACCATCTGCGCCTGGGCGCGGTTGGGCCGTCCCGTGCCGCTGCCGATTTCGCTGCCGCAAACTAGCATAGTTTCGCAAACATACGCGTTGCCCGGATCCTTGGCCGAGCCGGCGCAGGACGGTCCGCTGAAGCCGTCGTCGCACTGGTCGAGGCTAATCACGTTGCCGACGGCAAGGTTGGGCGCTTTGTCGAGTGTGATGGAGGTTGTTCCCTGCGTGTAACCACCGGTCCAGTTGGCCGTGTTGGATGGGCCGCCACCGTAATTTTCACTCCCGGCGATGCAGACATCGGCTCCGACACCCACACAATTGCCGCCATTGGAAAACACGATAAACGTGGAATTTGCGCCCTGACCGCGCAGAGTCACATTGTTCTGAGTGCCCCAGTTGATCATCGAGGTAAGGTTGAAGGTGCCTGCGCCCAGCGATACATACTGGTTGGCGCCGCAACTGGCGATCGCATTGTTGATGGCCGTGGGCGCTCCGCTGTAGGGGGCAATTGTCGATCCGCACTGAGTCCGGTTCGATGGTATCCCGCCCACCACGCCCACATTGGACCAATCCACGGCGCGGGTGGGAGCGATGATTCCGTTCCAGTTTTGCGGATAAGCGTTTGCTGAAAAATAAAGCAAACTCAGAGTAAACAGGAGAGCGCGCTTGACCGACATTGAGCCTCTCTAAAGGCCCCACTTCCGCGCGAGGCGTTCAGCCTCGCTCGCGTTGCGTGAAACAACAGATTCGCTACGCGCTTCGAACCCTTAGCAGCCTGAAACTACCGTTACTCTGTCAGCCGCCTGCCCAGGGGGATCGAATCGTGGGGCACGCTAGAAGGAACTCTAAAGGGATCAGCCATTCCGCTCAAGACACGAAAGGGCATGGAACTAAGCCGCAGGTGCATGGCAAATTGTAATAAGGACCGCCTGTTCCATCACGAAAGCATGGACGGCTCCTCGGTTCCGGTGACCGAACTCTGCCTTTTCTGGAACGCCCTCTGGTAGGCGGCGAGCAGGGGCGAAACCGAATATTCCCACGCCAGTTCCTGCTCCACCCGGGTCCGTCCGAGCTTCCCCATTTTTTTCCTTTCCTCGGGATGCTCGAGCAGCCAGAGAATCTTAGCGGCGAAATCGGCTACCTGGTTATTGTTGTCGGCATAAACCGACGCCTCCCCGGCGCTGCGCCTGCCCTCTTTCAAATCAAACTGCACGATCGGCTTGCTCAGCGCCATGTACTCCATGATCTTAATCATGGTGGAGATGTCGTTCATTTCACAGGGCCGGTCCGGATTTACGCAAACCTCGGCGGTCGAGAGGATCTGGAGTAATTGTTCATCCGGGATTCGACCAGTGAAATTTACCGTGTCTTGCAAACCCTTCTCCGCCGTCATTTTGCGTAGCCCTTCGAGAGCGGGCCCGCCCCCAACACAGGTAAAGTGGATGTCGCGCCGGCCCATATTTTTGAGATAGAGTGCGACCTCCAGCAGGATGTCCAGACCCTCCTGCTCGCTCATGGTGCCGACATAGCCGACCAGATATTTCTTGCCATGTTTCAGGCTGGGAACCGCAGGCACAGCTTTGAACGTTTGCAAGTCCGGGCCGTTGCGCACTACGAACACGTCGTCGGGATTCAGATCTCCCCGACTAACCGCGATTTCCTTGTAACTCAAATTGGTGGCCATGACCACATCGCTAAAGCGATAAGTTAATTTTTCCAGCCAGCATTGCGCATGGTAAAGAAAATCTTTGCGCCCATATTTGGAGAAGTAGAGCTCCGGGTTCACGTCGTGGTGATCGAAGATGTATTTCACCCCCAGCAGTTTGAAGGGCAGCGCAATCAGGAAAATGTCGTCCGGGGGGTTGCAGCCCTGAATGACCTGAAAGCCGCGCCGCAGATAAATCCACCAGGAAAACCAGAACTCCCAGAAAAGCGCACAGAAAAATTCCACCAGATATTCCAGTGGGGTGCTGCCTTCGGCGGGCAGCGGATGGCGGTAGATGTGCACTCCCTCCAGAAACTCGTAAGTCTTTTCATATCCCTTGCCCCGGGGACAAAGCACAGTGACCTGATAGCCGTTGGCTCTCAGGGCGCAGGCTTCCTTCCACACGCGTCCGTCGAACGGAACAGGAAGGTTCTCCACGATGATCAGGATTTTTTTCTTCACGACGAAGAGAGCTTTCTCGTTCGCGGGAACGGGCGCATAGGTTTACAGCAGTTTATAGAGGCCGGAGAGCGCACACAGCATGGTGGCCTGTCCCCAGTGCAGGGTGGGAGTCTTGTTCACAAGCCAGGGAGAATACCGTCGGTAGTAAAAGTAGCCGCTGTCATCTTGCATGTTCTGAATGGTCCAGCGCGCCACCTGGATCGCCAGAGTAAGACTCTCGCCATCCAATTCGTGGAAGAATGCCAGCGTATCGATTGCCTGCGAACTGCACTGGATGTCCAGCGGCAGAGTCTTGCGGTCATAGTATCTCGGCGTCCCATCAGATAGAAAGAACGTTTTCTTCCAGTACTCGTAACCGCGCATCATGGCATCGTTGAAGCGGCGATCGCCTGTGGCTTCGGCGTAGTACTTGAAACAGTCGAGGACATAGGCGGTGTGAAAATTATCCACCCAGTGGAGATTTTCCTTTTCGCCGTAGTACCAGGATGAATCCGACCGCTGGTGCTGCGCCGTGTACTGCATCGATTGCCGGGCCAGCGCCAGATAGGATTCATTGCCCGTGCAGGCGGCGGTGCGGGCGAGAAAGCTGCCGCCCAGCGTGTTGGAATTGTGTACCTGCTTGTTTTGCCCCGGAATGTAGCTGATACATAGACCGTCGCCCTCGGGCTGCACCGCCAGATCGCGCACAATATGTTCGCAGGCGCTGACCGCAATATCGAGGTAGCGCGGATCGTTAAAATGGTCGTAGCCGTCGAGAAAGGCATGGCCGATCAGCGACGTCCACACTATCGTGGGCACGCCCTTCGGCAAATAAAAACTGCGCGACTGGTAGTCGAAGTGATTGCCCCAGCAGGCCCCGCTATAGCCAGGAGACTGATTTTCCATCAGCCACTGTAGGGCGAATCTGGCTTTTTCGGCCCACTGTGCATCTCCCGTGGCCTGATGCAGACGAATGAATCCTCGGGCCAGAAATCCCATGCCCTTCGACGAATGCTCTTTCGGGATGCCCAGCAGCGGACGCAGATTCAGCGGAAACCGCCGCACACCTTGTTGCAGCACCGTGCGCAGAAAATTCGATTCGAAGGTGAGCGGACGCACCGCGGCGCTAAGGCCATCGAAGGTGTCATAGCCGCGATAGTCGTTTTTCTCAAGCCAACCGGTCAGTCTGGCAATCGACTGCCAGATCTCTTGCTTGACCGCGCTGCTCTTCCCCTGGACCGCAGCTTGCTCACCAGCAAATGCCGTCGTAGTTACCATTCTTACTTCCTCTCCCTTGATGCGAAATCCGGACAAAGTCCACCAGCACCTGCTCGGGCTGCAACTGCTCCGGCACGCGGTTGAATTCCGGGTCTTGATTGCCAATGACGATGGTCTCGCCGTGCTCCAGCACCGCGCCGATGCCGGGGACCATAAGCCGCGAGATGTGCGGAATGCGATTAAGAATGAAATCCCGGTTCGCGCCCACCAGGCTGGCCAGGTTTACATTCTTGTCGTAGATGCGCAGGTCATAGCCCTTGCCCAGCAGCCGTTCGATGACCTCAATCACCGGACTCTCCCGCAGATCGTCGGTGCCCGCCTTGAAACTGAAGCCCAGCACGCCTACGCGCTTGTGTCCTTTGCTCATAATGAGTTCAAGGCCGCGGGCAACCTGAATTTCGTTGCTGGGCAGAATCGAAGTCAGGATGGGAAGCTGCAAGTCCTGCGTCTTGGCGCGATACGCGAGCGCTCTCAGGTCCTTGGGCAAACACGAACCGCCGAAGGCAAACCCCGGCAACAGATACGCGGATGAAATGTTGAGCTTTTTATCCTGGCAGAAAATGTTCATCACATCGTGCGCGTCCACGCCGAACGATTTCGCGAGGTTGCCAATCTCGTTGGCGAAGCCGATCTTGAGCGCATGCCAGCTGTTGTCGACGTATTTCACCATCTCGGCGATTTCGAGGCTGGTACGAATCAGGGGAGCCTCGAGCTTTTCGTACAGGACGGAAAGCTTATCCCCGCTGGCCTGGTCGACTTCCCCGATCACCGTCTTCGGAGGCGAGTTGAAGTCTTTCACCGCCGAGCCTTCGCGCAGGAATTCCGGATTGTTGCAGACGCCGAATTCCACTCCCGCTCTTTTCCCGGAAGCTTCTTCGAGCGTGGGAATCACGATCTCGCGCATGGTTCCGGGCAAGATGGTGCTGCGAATCACGACAGTATGCCGCTCCGTCTTGTGCTTGAGCGCTTCGCCAATCTGCTCGCAAATACGGCGGATGAATCGCAGATCGAGATTGCCATTGGCCTGGCTGGGCGTGCCGACGCAGACAAAGGACAACTCCGTGTCGCGGATCGCCTCGCTGGGATCGCCGGTCGCACGCAAGCGTCCGGCGTTGACGTTAGCCGCGACGATTTCTCCGATCTCCGCTTCAATGATCGGAGATTGGCCACGATTGATCAGCTCCGTCTTGGTAGGAACCGGATCGACACCGATGACCTCATGGCCGTCATTGGCCAGGCATCCGGCCGACACCGTTCCCACATAACCCAACCCGAAGATGCTGACCTTCAAAGTACGTTCCTTTCTTGCATGTTCTGATTTGTTTCGACCTAATTTGTTTCGACAGCCGGGCGAATCCTTCACGTGGGCACTCGGCAACTCAAAATGTATGCGCCGGGTCCAGGCTGGCCAGGTTCGACTCTTCCAGGCCAACCGGCTCCGCCGACGGTTGCGCCTTCTGCAGTTTGGCGGGCTTCGGCTGCGGAAGTTTCATCGCGGCGAGCAGAAATGCGAGCCATACCAGGCACTGGGTGTGAACCGCAGCCTCGGTAAAATTGTACGTCAGGCCGACCACAATAAATCCCAGCCTTATGCGGGCCGACTCCGGATCCCACTTCAGCATGCGGATGACATTGCGGTAGCCCGTCACCATTAGGACGGCCAGCAGTCCGATACCTACCCACCCCAGGTTCAGATAAGTTTCGAGATAACCGTTGTGCGCTTCGATAGGATGAAACCAATACTGTTTCCATATTGTTTCCAGCCGCGGTCCCAGCCAGAAACTTTCAAACCCGGTTCCCACCCAGCGATGCGTCGCGAGGGCAAGGACGCTAGCCCAGATGTCGGTTCGTCCCGTAAGCGTTGAGTCGCGGCCGACCGCGGCCAGCACAAAACTTCCCAGATTCAGGAACAACACTGAGAACGAGGTCAGGACGACCCCGCCCACCAGCCAATGCACGCGCGCTGGTCTGCGGCCAATTTTCCCGAAAGTCGTAGCCGCAATTACGCAGGCGGCAAACAGGAAGCAGGAACTCGAAGTCATCGAATTGGCCATCCACAGCAGCCAGAGGGCGGCGGCCAGCAAGATCGTCTGAGCGACAAGCGGCCGGTTACGGAAAGAAATTCTTCGTTCGCGGATTTCCTGCAAAACCCGCCACAAGGCGGGCAAGCCAAAAATCAGACATGCCATTCCCAGCATGTTCTTGTCTAACGCCACTCCCGTGTACGATTGTTTTCCCTCCCAGCGCCCATATGACCGGCCCAGATCGGGATAGTACTTAATAAACAAAACGGAAGCTGGCAAGAGCAGAAATCCAACGCGGGCAAAAACTTTCTTGACTGCCCACTTCCAATTCGGGTCGGTCAACACAATCAGGACCATTACATGGTCGCCCAAGAATTTTATCCAACGCTTGAACGCGACGTCGGGGAAGTCCGACCAGACAATGCTGATGGCACAGTAGGCCAGAAATATAAAAATGGGGGCATTGCCGCGTAGCAGCCTCCACACTGCCTTGGTCCGCCCCAGCAAAACGATGATGCCCAGGAGCACCATCACGGCATACACGTCGCGGTCGAGCGGACTGCCTTCCAGATACTGACTGGCCGTACCGACGGTATCCAATTGCAGCCACTGGGATACGGCCCGCGATCCAATGATGCTTAACCACGCGATAGGCAGCCACAGCGCCGGAGAAGTCCGTTCTTTTCGGTTGCGGTCGAGCACGAAAAGAACGATTACTCCCGTCGCCCACAGCAGAGTTGCAATCGGAGTCATGGGGCGTCGAAAAATAAACGGTGCAGCAATTCCAGAGTCAGGAGCTTGTGAATCTCCGTGGTGTAGTTCATTCCTCCGCCCAGGTGGCCGCGAACAATGGCCTCCACCCCCTGGCGTTGCAGATAAGGCCGGGAAAGCGTGCGCGAATCGAGCAGCATCGCCCGAACGTAGGAGGCCAGCGCGTCGCGGTACCAGACGCGGAAGTGGATGAACTTGTGCCGGCCGAGAAACAGGCGTTCGAGGCGGAGCGGCGAGAACAGATGATCGATCTGCGACACCCACTGCGGCATGCCGTAATCGTACGCGTACTCGGCTTTGAAGGTGAATTCCAGCAAGTTGCGCCGGGCGGCGGCCAGCAGGCGATTGCCGTTGCCCCCAATGCCGCGGTCGCTGCGCAGCCGGGCCAGCGCGGGATTTCCATCTCCAATCAGTCGTAACCGCACATCGCCATTTACATCGCCGTTCGAGCTATCCGCGTGTGGCGCGCGAAAGACGGTGCGGACAAAGTCGTTGTCGAGAAACGGAGAACGCACCGTCAACTGGGTTTGCTCGAGCGACAAAATCCCATAGTGATACCAGGGAGATTGCCGGAATGCGGCAAAAGTGACCGGGTGTGCGTCTCGCACCCGCGCGTAGGTTTGTCGCGCACGGCCCACATCCCCGAGAAAATCGGAAGCGAACAGTCCGGACATAGGATCCACCGGCTTGAACATTACGGCATGCCGGACGATTTCGCTGCCATACGTGCCCACAACTTTGGCCGGCGCAATAGCGCGGGCTTTTTCGCTGACATACAGGTCCGGCGAATAATAGAGATTGATGTTGCCCTCTGTAAGGTAGACCGTGCGCTCGGCGTAATGGGAAAAGCGAGAAAGAAATTCTTCTCCCACGGGAATCACCTGATAGGGCTGCCCACACATGTTCGCTACCCGCCGCGCGATGCTCACGTCTTCACAGTCGCGAAACATGCCGCCAAACGTGTAGCAAGGAACCGATCCCGCATTGGCTTTGTTCCAGGCAGTAATGACGCGGGTATCCAAGCCCCCGGTCAGCGTCATCCCTACTTTTTCTTGTCCGGCAAAGTAACGCGGCAGGTTCTTCGCCAGCACATCGCGCAGTTCCTTGTAATATGCTTCCGAATCGAGCGGCGTCTGCTCTTCCCACTGCTTCGGTTCGAAATACGTCTTCCGGCTTTCGATGGTCCCGCCGCGAATGGTCCAGGCCGAGGCCGCTGGTATCACGCGAATGTCTTTGAAGATGGTCCGGTTCTCCAGCACGCAATTGAAGGCGACAAACTCTCCCAGTCCCTGATTGTCCGGGGTCCGCAGCTCGGGACGCACCGCCAAAATCGCTTTCGCTTCGGCGGCGAAGTAAAATGCCTCGCTTGATTCATTACTGTAAAGGCGGTGCATGCCATAGCGATCGTTGAACAGCGTTGCCGTGCCGCGCCTGCGGTCTGCCACCAGGCCGTGAAACATGCCGTTCAGGTTCGCGGGAAAGTTCTGGTTCTCTTCTTCATAGAGGTGGACCAGATACGCAGAACCTTCCGGCGCAAAACAATGTCCCCGATCCCGCAACTGGCGAATCGTGTCAGGATCGGGATATTCTTCTCCCGAAAAGATCAGAGAAATGTCTCCTGGTTCGTTGACCAGAGGCATGCCTGCGGCAGAGGAGCCCTTCGCAGCCGTCCATCCCAGGTAAACGCCAAGCGACTCATCAATCCAAGTGCCCGTCTCGTAGAAAAGCTCGTGGCCCAGAGCTTTCACCATGCGCAAAAGCTGCGGTTCAGCCCAGCTACGGGGCATCTTGCTGATAAGACCAACGATTCCAGGCATTCGATTCGTTTCAGATCGCGCAATTCAAAAAGAGCTAAAGGTTGATCGACGGCCCGACTCGCGGGCGAAACACAATGAGGCAGGTCCGCGTCTGTTCGCGAAGGTGTTTTTCTGCGACCTGACAATGGCCTTCGATGATATCGAGCACCTCGCGGAGCTTGCCCGTCACTTCGCAGAACCGGGCCACGAAAACTCCCCCCGGTGTGAGATACGTCGCGTAGCGGTCGAGCATCGCGGCAACGCGGCGTACGGGAACGTAATAGATGGATTCGCCGTAAAGGATCACGTCGTAGGGCCGCATTGGCACATAGGTAAGAATGTCGGACTGGAGATACTGGTTGCGCTCGGCCCGTCCCGCCATCTGCGCCCGGTTCCTGGCCTTCAGGACGGCTACGTCGGAAATGTCAACTCCGGTATAGATGCTGTAGGCTGCGGGATCCAGTTCGATGCCGATGGTTCCTGGGCCGCACCCTAAATCCAGAATGGAGCCTTTACTGGCATATCGCTCGACTAACAAGTGAACACTCTCGTCGCCGCCGGCTTCCAGTTGTTTCCAGTGGCCGGACGCAAATTCGCCATTCCAAAGCTTCCGCTTGGCGTCCTCCGGCCCGTAGCGCTGCACCAGACTTCGGAAAACGTTGTGCGTCTTTTTGGTGAAGTAGTTCAAAACCGGGTATCCTCACCGCGCTTGAATGTCACTTGAGATACGCGGGAGTAGCGGCGGCGGCTCACAGAGTAACGCCGTGCTTGGCAAGAAGCTGCTGAATGGCCGCGAGATTTCGGAATTTCTCCGGGACAATCTCTTCGACATCGACAAACACGTTGTAGCGCGTTTCGAGCTCGGCAACCAGGGTGGTGAGGTCGAGCGAGTCCAGCACGCCCTGGGAGAAAAAATCGGTCGATCCAGCAAAGTCCTGTCCCGGACGAATCTGGTTAAGAATTGCGATCAGATCTTTCATAAAGTACCTATCGCGTTACGCAGGCGCAAGGCTCTCCTCTTTCAAAGTGATGGCGGAAGGTATGGCAACCCGTTCGGGATCGATGGTTGTGTCATCGCCACGCAAATACTTCCCTGCGAAGAACTCCCGCGCCGGCGCATTGCGCGGGCCTTCAAACGCCGGAGCCATGATCCGGACCGCGCCGTCGGCCAGCGCCTGCGAGAAAACATATCCAAGCAACGCCTCTTCCACTTTCTTTCCCATCACGCGGCAGCTCATCACGAAGTCCACGATTTGCGCATCCTGACACTGGCGCGAAACAGTGGCTAAGCCGGTAAGACCGAAATCGCCGAACCGATCGGAAACGCTGAACACGTAAGCAGAGTTCCCGGGCTCTTCTACCCAGTTCCAGAAGCTTTGCTCGTCCATGCGCCGCAGGCGCAAGTTGAACTGGTTGGTTTTATTGAGAAGTTGCGCCGCTCTGGGCAGGTTCTCGCGTTGTACGCGCGCGACGCGCACTTCAATTTGCAGCGAGCGCAGCCAGTTCTCTACCCCGCCGCTCATCTCGACGACTTCCCGGCGGCCGCGCTCGGCTTGATACATCTCGGTTCTCTCGAAATCCTCCCGGCCAAGCGCAGGAGTTTCGAAGCAGTCCAGTGACGAAACAAACGGCGCCAGATCGGCGGGCGATACGGGCAGGTCTGGGGTATACACCTGTGGCAGCATCTGGCGGACTTGCTCGCGCTCCTGCGGACTGTCGTCGAGAAAGACAAATGAATCGAGGCCCAGATTCAACTCTTCGGCGAGACTTACCAGATTTTCGGCTTTATCCTTCCAGTTAATGCGCCAGCCGACGAAGTCGCTCTTGCGCAGAACCATCGCCGGATGATCGTCGATCACCGACAGCGCAAACTTCTCGTCGTTCTTGCTGCAAATCGCCAGCAGGATGCCGCGCGCGCGCAGTCCCTTCAAAGCGGATTGAAACGCGTGGAAACATTCTCCGACCGGATCGGGAGCGCCCAACTTGATGGCGTGCGCGCCCTCGTCGCCAACCACGCCTCCCCATAGCGTGTTGTCCAGATCGCAGACGATTACTTTTTTCGCGAGCCCCAGTGACCCGCGCAGCACGGATTTAATTTCGGCAGCGGCCTTTTCCAGCATGGGTTGCGAGTAAAGAATTTTAGCCACCGCATACATCCGCGGATCGTGCGCCGGGCGGCTTAAGCTCGTCTGCCAGTAGTTGGCGTCGAGCAGAACGACGTTGGACTGCGCCGTAAATTTTTCGGCCAGCACGAGGTTGGCCCTAGCCAACAGGTTCGCCAGCCCGACCCCTTGCTTGCAACTCAGCATCTGAATCCATCGCTCGCGGCTGGGCAGAATCCAAGTGGGTATCAATACGAGAGAAATGCGACTGGCTGCCTGCAGCACCGCATCGGCGAACTGCTCCGCCTCGCGCAATGCCTCGTCATGGCTGATCGCCTCAAAGCGCATCAGCTTTCCTATCGAGGGCAGCGTCAGTTGCGGCGCGGTCCAGACGACGAGATCGTCGGGCTTGTGCGCCCACGCAGGATGGGAGCCGTCGAGCAGAATCTGAAAGACCTGCCCATATGGCGCGGCAGAGCAGCGGAGCTTTGGCGCATCGGGATTGCGATCGAGCAGGCGCGCCAGCGGGTCCAGCGTAGTGTCGCCGACCAGGAGCACCTGCCTCATTCCACGGCTGTTCCCGTTTCCGTTCGCTCCGGCGGTCATCGTGCAGACCTCGTTTCCTGCAACGGAGCTGCCACTCGAAAATCGTCAGGGACCGCGACGCGGCCGTATACGGTAATTCCTCTTCGCGCGGCTTCCACAAGTTTTTCAGTGACTATGCGCGCCTCAGGAACGGCGAACATGGGCACGCCGTGGAAACGCCATTCCGAAAGTTCTTTCTTGCTGAGCACCGACCATAGAACCGTCAGATCCAGTTTCTTGGTTCGATCCGGAAGTCCCAGCTTGTATTCATAACGGCTGCCGTCGTAATCGACCAGCGTAACCGCGGTCGAAGCGCTAGCGAACTTGACAGGGAACTCATCGCCCATCTGATGCGCCGCCGTGTGAGCGTGCGTCAGAACGCGGAAATACTCCACTCCGAGACCCAGGATCGTTGTGCGGTGCCGGTTCATCGCCCCGAATGGACTGTCGGCTGTAAAGCCAGTCAGCGAAACGTGATGGCCTGCCGTCAACTCTTTCGCCAAAGGTCCGAGAGCGCAAACACTACACGTCGGATGCAGGCTGCGCAAAACGTTCGGTGTGCGCCGAAACACCTCAGCCAGCAAGCCCGCTTCAGATGGTGTCCGCCGAATGTCGAATGGTCGCGTGCTGTAGTACTCGCGCGTATCAAATGTGCGGCCGCCCATCACGAACGACGGCATCACGAGGGTGCGCTCCGGGCCGCAAACACTCAGCAACACCGCCAGTAGATCGGTGGCGCTTCCCTTGTACATCGGCAGGAACGCATCGTAGGAGCTGTGCACCATCAAGACTTCAAAGTCGGCTGGCAATCGCCGCAATAACTCCGTGCGCAAATCGTCATTGCTGAAGGTGCCATGCATAACCGACAGTACCGGGGCGAATCGTTTCTTCGTCAGACCTTGTAGGCGCTTCAGCTCGGTGCGCCGCTCCTGGCTCAGGGCTCGACGCAGGATTCCGCGCACTCCGGCGCGAAGCGAATTTAGCGCACGCGAGTTACGGCTCATTGGCCGCTCCTGTCGATTTCGCGGGCGCGGAGCATTCGCGTTCGTTCGAGCCTGGATATTGTCATGTGGCTTCTTCCTCCAAAATGGAGAAAGCATAAGCGAGACTTTTCGAGGGTTAAAGATTGGAGCCGGCGGGGGGATTTGAACGCCCCGTCTGCCGATCACTATTCGGCCGCTCTGGCATTGAGCTACACCGGCTCAGTTTAAAAGCATTCCAACGGGCGCGTGCATTCACCAGCACGCTGATCACGCTGTGCGGAAGCAGCCCAAGAGGGCCGCGATGAAATTTTAACTTAACACTCAGCGCGCCCTTGAAAGTCAGCGGCACGTAATAACGCGGCGCCAGAATCTCGGTGAATCCATTTCTGATCTTGAATTCGCGCAGCGGTGTGTGCCGTTTGTTGCCGTAGTTGTACATTCCGAAGATCAGATGCGAGATGCCCTTCTGCTCGCATCGCTCGACGACTTTCGCCATCAATGCGTTGGCCGGCCTTTTGTCGCTCTGGCTGGCTTTGGAGAGAAACGTCAGAATGGAAGCGACGTCTCCCCGGTAGACCAGTTTGGTCAAGCCGATCAATTCTCCGTCGGCATACGCGCAGATGTAATCGCAACGGTCGAGAAACGCCTGCTGATCTTTCGTCACCTGCTCAAGCGTCTTGCCGTAGTGAGTAAAAGTTTTTCCCTGGCGAATCGGGGAATCGTTGTTCAGCACCATGATGTCCTGAATCAGCGCCGCATTCAGTTCTTTCACCTCGACGACCACGCCGCGTTTTTGCGCGCGCCGCGTATTCTTGCGCGATTCCTGCGGCAGCTTTTCCCACCAGTCTTTGAAGCTGGTCAGCGGAATGGCGGCAATGCTTTCCCACTCCACCGGGTAATCGTACTTCTGTTGGGTCACAGGAAGCTTTTGCGCAAAAGTAAATACATCCGCGCGAAACTCAGGAGAGCTTTCCTCTTTGAGAGTTCGCAAGCAAAGCTCAGGATCTTCGACTTCGGTTTCCAGCCACTCTTCGGCTTCGATACTCGCGGTCCGTATCGATTTTCCCTGAACGATAATGTCTTTCCCCTGCACCTCGAGAGCGGGAACGCGGAACCACTTCCCTTTCACGGCAATCTCGATCGTCTTCTTAGTCACGCTCGGCGTGCCGGTCTGCGCGCTGGCCGGGTGCGCGGCTTTGCTCGCCAGATTGGGCTTGTGCTGGCTGACGTTAGCCTGAGTCGATTCGTCTGTTAGCAACGGCATGGATGAAGGAGCAGACATGATATCGAAGGAGTGATTCAGCCGTTTACTGCCGTCTGAGGCAAAGCGCGAGCGACGCTGCCCGGCGCGAGCGGCAACGAAAAACGGGGCGCAATCTGCAAGCTATCATCCAGGGCCGTGATTCCCCCGCGCATCAGGAAGCCATATTCCTCGACATTGACCGGATGCGTCTCCAACTCAACCACTGCATGGCGGGATAGGGAAACAATCCGTTGCAAACGACTGGCAGGCTCGATCGGTTGCAAATTGAACAAGAAATCGACCACCCGATAGTTTTGCTGCAGACGGCGATCTCGAAACTTGCGATACGTCCGGTTGGCCCAATTTTTCTCTCCAACCTGAAACGAAAAGTTGCGCCGGACGATTGTTCCATCCGGGATCAATTTCTGGGACAGCACGTTGGCCGATAACTGCATGTGATGATGGCCGTCGATGCGGGCTGGCGCAGCGCCGTAGAGACGATGAAATTCTTCGATCTGCGCCGCGACAACACATTCGAAGGAGTCCGTGAGTCCCGGATGGAACAAAATTGGAGCAAAGCGATTCCTTCTGAGATAGCGTGCAATTTTTTGCTGACGTTCAACCAGCCGCGCGGGAACGTCTACCGCCGAGAACAATTCCGTCAGGTTCAGATGAAGGCCGCAATCCAAACCGCGCTGCTGCGCCAATGCCGCCCCCCGGTGGGAGTCTGCCATAAACACCATGGCGCTGGCTGAAGAGATGACACGGGCTTCAAAGCATTCGTGAATGCGATCCGTCGTAGCCGCATCCCGACCCCAATCATCGGCATTGACGATCAGGCAGCCAGCGGACGTGGACGAAGCCGGAATTTCTTTTTCTCCCATTACCACGAATTGCGCATTCACTCCGTACGCTCCGCCGGCCGCGGCCATGCCGGAGTAGCCGAATCTTTCCCGGACCCGAAGAACCGCTTCAAGCGCTGCCATTGTTCGCCACGGTGAAAGGCGACAAACTCCGCCGATACCGGACGCTCGACCCGCCGGATCGCCGCCCACGCGTATCCCGCGCCCAGCGCCAGACCGCCGACCACGTAAGGCTTTTTCGTCATCTGGTAGGCCACGCGAGACAGCTCCCAGCAGGGATGATTGCCCAGCGCGTAGTCTTTGCCACCATACTTAAACTTCGATTTCAGCGCTCCGCCCTGCGCCTTGGCGATCTCTCGATGGTGAATGCATTCTTTCTCAGTGAAGGTTCTGGTCTTCCAGCCCTTCATTCGCGCCGTGATCACCGCGATGTGATCGATGCTTCCACCCTTGACCGCAACATATCCGCCGATATCCTCAAAACACTGGCGGCGGAAAAGCTGGCAAATGCCGGAAACATGCTCCTGGCTGACGAAGCGGTAGTCATACACCCGGCTCGATCCCTCGCGGAACGGCGTGCCCACGAGCCCCAAAGTAAGATCTTCGCTTAGTTTTGCCAGCAGAAAAAAAAAGTATTCGCTATCGAATGAGGCATCGCCATCCAGGCTGCCAATGGCCTCGTACTCCAGTCCTTGCAACCGTTCGCAGCCGGCATTGAACGCAAGAACTTTTCCGGCAAAATTGCGCTCCCGCCGTTCCGGCATGCGCACCAACTCAATCCACGGATTCTCGCTGGAGTAGCGGCGCACGATGTCGTCGGTTCCGTCGGTCGAGCCATCGCTAACGATCACCCAGCGCACCGGCTTTACGGTCTGGCTCATCACGGATTGCAGGCACAGTTCGATGAACTGCGCTTCATTCCGAGCTGGAGTGATCAGAACGTACCGTGGGAGTGTCATCATCGGGAGACCATTAAACAAACGCGACCGGAAGACTCTAGCGTTTCGCTCCGACCGGCATCAGTTCATCCGATTCAAGAGAAGCGGATGCGCGCAGAAATTGCAGAATCTCGTCGGCCACTTGCACCTGCTGCTCGCGCCTTAATTGAGGAAACATGGGCAAGGAGATAATTTGCGAAGCGACACTTTCGGTGACCGGAAAGTTTCCCTGGGCATATTTCCTTCCCGCATACGCCTTTTGCAGGTGCAACGGAATGGGATAGTGAATTCCCGTGCCGATGCCCGCGGCCTTGAGGTGCTCGGCCAATGCTTCGCGATCGGACGTGCGAATCACATAGAGGTGATAGACAGCGCGCGACCAGGCTGGCTCGTAAGGGGTGACTACGCCTTCCATTTTTTCCAGCAGGCGTTTGTATTCAGTGGCCCGCTCCTGGCGCTGCTCGTTCCATTTCGCCAGATGCTTCAGCTTCACTCGGAGCAAGCCGGCCTGAATCGAATCCAGCCGCCCGTTGTAGCCCTCGACATCGTGATAATACTTTTTGGCCTGGCCATGATCGCGCACCATGCGCACCGTCTGCGCCAAAGCCGTATCGTTGGTGGTGACCGCGCCGGCTTCGCCGCAAGCGCCTAAATTTTTCCCCGGATAAAAACTGAAAGCCGCCGCCCGTCCCATCGAGCCCGCGCTCATCCAGCGATTCTGTTTGCGGGAAAAATATTTTGCGCCGTGCGCCTGGCACGCGTCTTCGATGACTATCAGGCCGAAGCGTCCGGCAATTTCGAGAATGCGGTCCATGTCCGCGACTTGTCCGTACAGATGCACCGGAACGACGGCAGTAACAGGACGCCCGCTGCGGCGGCTGATGAGTTTGCCCGAAGCATTCTTGCTGCAGTCGTTCTCCAAATACGCCAACAGTTTTTCGGGATCGAGATTATAGGTGCGGGCATCGATGTCGACGAATTCCGGCAACGCTCCCGCTTGCGAAATCGCTTCCGTGGTCGCGATGAACGTGTGCGGCACGGTCACCACCACGTCGCCATTCTGTACGCCCGCCGCCATCAGGGCAAAGCGCAACGCATCGGTGCCGCTGCTCACCGCGACCGAGTGTTGCGTTTCACAGAACGTGGCGAAATCTCTTTCGAAGTCTTCGACCATGCGGCCGCCGATGAAGCCCGCGGTACGCAATGCCTGCTGGAATACCGCTGTCAACTCGCTCTCCAGTTCGACATGCGGCGTCACAAGATCGAGGAACGGAATAGCGTTCGGATTTGCATGATTGCCGTTTGACTGACTCACTTTGTAACCTCCATGATTTTGCCGGCGGGGGCTTCGACGGAACGCAAGAATCTCGCCGGATTGCCGGCGACAATACTGTTGGCGGGAACATCCTTGGTGACCACACTGCCCGCACCCACGATGGCGTTTTCCCCGATCGTCAGGTTGGGCAAAATGGTTGCGCCGGAGCCGATGGATGCTCCTTTTCTAACCACGGTTCGCTCTACCTTCCAGTCCGCCTCGGTCTGCAACGCACCGTTCGCGGTGGCGCGCGGGTAGCTGTCGTTGGTAAACATCACTCCATGGCCGATGAAGACGTTGTCTTCGATCGTCACACCTTCGCAGACGAACGTGTGGCTGGAAATTTTGCAGCGCTTGCCGATGCTCGCGTTCTTCTGCACCTCGACGAAGGCGCCGATCGTGGTCTCGTCTCCAATCTCGCAGCCGTAGAGATTGATGAACTTTGACAACTTCACGTCCTTGCCCAGCTTCACAGTGGGCGCAATCGACACAAATTCATTCATGATCGCGTGGTCAGCTCCAGTGGTCGGTTCGTGAATGGATCCTGCCTGAGGTTGGGCCGCGACGGCAGAAGGCGGAACTGGCGAAAGACGAGGTCGCGCGGCTGGGCCGCGAGGGCGCATCGGAGATAAAATCAGAGATAAATGTTGACGCTCGTTCTTACGAGCAAACCAGCTTACAGGTACACCAGCGAACCGCGCTGGCGCAGCGATTCGGTGGCCGCCTCAAGCATCTTCACCACCCGCAGACCCGCGTGACCGTCATTGACGGGAACCCGATCGTTCGCGATGCAATCGACGAAATAGGCGAGTTCGCGGTGCAGCGCTTCGACCTGCTCAATTTGCGGCGCCCACATGTCGCCCGAGCGGTAGTTCACCAGCAGGTTGTACAAGCCTTCCTGGCTGGTGACGTGTACTCCTTTGTCGTAAATTTTCACTTTCTCGTCGGCTTCCAGATCGTTCCACACCAGCATCTTTTTTTCTCCGCCGATCAGCGTGGTGCGCACCTTCACCGGCGACAGCCAGTTCACGTTGACGTGGGCGATGATGTGGTCGGGAAAATAGAGCGTGATGAAAGCGATGTCTTCATGCCCGTTGAGATGGGTCTGGCCGGTGGCCGACACCGCCTCGGGGGTTTCCTGGATCAGGTGATCCATGATCGACAGGTCGTGCGGCGCCAGATCCCAGATCACGTTCACGTCGTGCTGAAACAAACCCAGGTTCACGCGGGTGGAATCGTAATAGTAAAGCTTGCCCAGGGAGCCTTCCTGAAGGAGCTGCTTGATCTTCTGCACCGCTCCGGTGAAAAGGAACGTGTGATCGACCATGATCTTCAAATTCTTGCGGGCCGCCAATTCAATCAGTTCCTCGGCCTGCGCCCGGTTGCTGGTGAAGGGCTTCTCCACAAAAATGTGCTTGCCATTTTCCAGAGCCGCCTTGGCCAGTTCGTAGTGTGTCCACACCGGTGTGACCACGGCAATGGCGTCGATTTCCGGCGACAGCATCAGTTCGCCAGCATCGTCGGTCACGCGTACGTCCGGGTACGCCTTCGCCACTTTCTTCCGCGCTGACGGGCTCATATCGCAGACCGCAACCACTTTTGCCTCGTCCAGACGCTCGAGATTGCGCACCACGTTCGGCCCCCAGTAGCCGTAGCCGATTACACCAAACTTCACCATAGTTTTACCTTTTGACCTTCCGCATTGTTCGTCGCGCTGATTCACGCTGGCGGACAGTGGGGGAACCACTTCGACCATGGACCTGGGAGCCATTGTGTTTGAATATTGTTGGGAAATATCGTTGAAGAGATAAATGAACCTACATAGCGCCGTCGCCGGTAACCACCGCAGCCGGTGTGCGCGCCAGAATTTTGAGATCGAGCCAGGGCGACCGATACCGGGCATAGTGCAAATCAAGCCGCACCATGTCGTCGAATTTCACCCGGCAGCGTCCGCTCACCTGCCACAATCCCGTGATGCCGGGCTTGGCTTCGAGCAGCCGGCGGCGATGCCATACATCGTAAGCTTCCACTTCATAAGGCACCGGAGGCCGCGGTCCGACCAGCGACATCTCGCCCATCAGCACGTTCAGAAACTGCGGCAACTCGTCGAGGCTGGTCTTGCGCAGGAACGCTCCCACCGGCGTAATGCGCGGATCGCGCGTCAGCTTATAGATTTTTTCACCATCGCCCTCGGCTGAATTTGCCTGAGCGGTTCCGGCGATCAGCTTCTTCACGTATTCCTGGTGAATAGCGGAATCGTTATTGACGTACATGGAGCGGAACTTCAAAAAGACGAACGGCGCGCCGTATTGCCCAATGCGTTTCTGGCGGAAAAATACCGGCCCCTTGGAGGTAAACCGGACAGCTGCGGCAATTGCCAGGAATGCCGGCGCCAAGAAGATCAATGCCAGCACGCTGCCGCTAATATCCATCATCCGCTTCAGCGCGTTCGATCCCTGCCGGGTCTTGTCGCGATCCGAGAGGTCGGGATACAACGCCGGATTGCTCGGCCGCGTGCTGGCGTCATGGTCCCAGTCTTCGGGATAGACATGGAACGACACGCTCAACTGCTGGAACTGTTCGGCGGTCAGATGCTCCCGCAAGGTCTCGCTCACTCGCGCCACCATAGTGCTGACGATGCGGTCCCGGTCTTCCGCGCCGATCTCGGTGAACATCACCCCCACCATGAAGTTGTTCTTGTACCACCCGGTGACGTCGGTTTCCCGCGTGGTCACTGCCAGAGCAGCCAGAATCTTAGTGAGGGCCTTATCGCTTTTTCCCGCAGCCAGCGGCCGCCCCATATCGAGCAGCATTAGCACGAACGGCTTGCGCGAGCGCTCGCTCCGTTTTCTTTCGAGCGAGATCATGCGCACAAATGCCTGTTCCTGCAGAATGTCGCGTTCCGCGGCGGTTACGGTTTTCACCGTCAGCGGACCTAGAGCTGAGCCATTTTTGGAGCGCACTACGTTCACGATTTTCCCTCCACGCTTCTTATTCCACGGCCAAGGGGGCCGAGCCAGTGGATCGGTACCGGGATGAAGCTGCTACTTGTTCAGTGGCACTTGTTTGGGGGGAGGAAAATGAAACAGGACAGCCGTTCTGGTGCAGGTATTATTTCCCGAAAGCTACTGCTTGGATGCGCCCGCCTCGACCTTGGGCGCTGTGGGACCGTATCGCTTGTAGTAATCGCTGTGCGCGGCGTCGATCGAACCGTTTACCAGAGCGCCCAGCAGCTTCGATTGATCGAGCGCCGCCAATCCTTTTTTCAGCTGCCGCTTCTCGGTCACGCCGCGGCGAGTAACCATCAAAATTCCATCCGCATTGCGCGCCCAAACGCTGGTATCGCCCAGCGGCAGCACCGGCGGAGAATCAATCACAATCCAGTCAAACCAGGTTTCCAGTTGCTCCATCAGAGCGCCCATCTTGCCCGACTGCATCATCTCCAGAGGATTTTCCGGCGCCGTGCCCGCGGGCAGGATCCACATACCCAGACTCTCCAGGCGATAAACGTTCAGGGCCCGCGAATCGCCCGCGAACCACTCGCTCAATCCCGGAACCTTTCCGATGCCAAACTGTGCAGCCAGCGTGGGCCGGCGCAAATCGCCTTCGAGCAGAACGGTTCGCGTCTGTTTTCTCCGCGCCAGCGTACAGGCAAGATTGGCCGACACCGTGCTTTTGCCTTCCTGAGGAATCGTGCTGGTGACGAGGATTTTCTTAAGCTGCCGGGTCTGGCGCATTTGCCGCAAGCGGACCGCGAGAAAGCGGAATTTTTCCGCACCCAGGCTTTCTTCCCCACCAACGGAAACCAGACGGCTGCCTCGCGGCAGAGAAACGCGCAGCGAAGCACACTGCTCCAACTCCGCTAGCGGAAGAGGTCCATCCAAGCCAATACGCTCCGCGCGATCCTCCGCAATAGAGATATCGATTGCGCCAATGTCCTCGATCGTATCCGAGGAGGGTTGCATCAGCTCTGTTGCCGCAAAGACCGGCGACTGTTTGCCACGCAACCGTTGCGATTCCGCTTTTTTCAATGCCTCGTAAATATGGCTCATGTTGGTGGTAACTCAGAACTCGAAATTCAAGACTGGATCAAGCTTCTTGCCCAGGCAAGCTAGCCGCGCAGGTAGCTGATCGCCGAACCTGCCAGGATGGTAAACGACACTACCGCCGCCGTAGCCCATCCCAGCCATACTCGCCGCTCGCGCTTTTCCTGATCCGCTGGAGAAACCATGTCGGGTATTTCGGACATCACCGGCACCGGCAAAAGCTCCTGCAATTCTTTCTCGTCATAAATCCGGTCATCCAGAAATTCAAATGTGCCCACCACGACCAGGCCCAGCATCACGCCCACGCCGATTCCGATGCCGCAGAACTTCAGGCGATTGGGAAAGGCGGGTTTCGTTGGCAGGTTCGGCGGATCCACCATGCGGAAACGCCCTCCCTGCTGCAACAGTTCCATGCTGGTGGCCATGGCGGAGTCGTTACGCTTTTTCAGCAGTTCGTCGTAATTGGCTTTCGACTGATCGTAGCCGCGCGTCAGATCCGATAATTGCTGCTCGCGCACCGGTTCCTGATTCAGCCGCGATTGATAATCGGCAATCTTCGCTTTAAGCTCCGCCGTGGAATGCTCGCGGTTGGCTACTTCAAGCTTGTTGGCGTGGAGCTGGCCCTGTAGTTGCGCGAGCGGCGAGGGATCACGCGGATCGGCGGGCTCGGGCAGCGCATCGGTATCGACCGGGGCGGAAGACTTGGCCTGCATGCCGGCGATGATCTGATCGCGGGTCTTTTCCTCTTTCGCGATCTGCTCTTTCAGTTTGCGCACGTCGGGATGGCGGTCGGTATAGCGCGAGCTGAGATCTGCGAGTTGGGACTTGAGTTTGTCCAATTCGGCGTCGATGGCGGGTAACCCGACAGGCGCCCCACTGGCGGAACTCTTCGAAGAACCCTGGAGTGTGCGGTATTGGTTGACCAGCGTTTCCAAATAGACCCGTTGCTGCTTGGCCGTATTCAGCGCGTCTTCTTCCGCCTGCAACTGCGACTGGAGACCACCGAGAATCTGCAGATTGCTGGCCAGCTGGGTGGGAAGTTCGCCCACGTGCTGCCCTTTGAACTGGCGGATTTTTTCTTCCTGCTCTTCCAGGCTCTTGCGCGCTGTTTCCAACTGGTCTTCGAGGAACTTAGTGGTGTTCTCCGACTGCTTCTGCCGCGTTTCCAGATTCTCGTCGATGAATAAATTCGTCAGCTCACTAGTTACCTGCTGCGCCATACGCGGAGTTGCCGCCGAAAACGAGACGGTAAACGCCGTCACTTCATTGCCCTGGCCGTTATGGACCAGCGCGATGTCGATGTCCTTGCGCATGCGGTCCACCTTCTCATCGTCGTTGACGCTCCCGGCAAGGTCGGGATAGAGTTTCATCCGATCGATGATGTGCGCCAGCCGGGCGCGGCTGAGAATCTTCTGCGTCGTGCTCTGCAGCCGGTCCTGCGTGTCATCGTTCACATTCGGCGTGACGTAATCTTTGGGCATGGTCGGCTGCTCGACCAGGATCTCGGTCTCCGAGCGGTAGCGCGAGGGCAGCACCCAGCTGACAGCCCACACCGCGAGCCAACCGGCCAGCAAAGGGATGAGAAACATCATGTGACGGCGGCGCGCCACTCCCAGCAGATACGGCAGGTTAAGCCCGCCCGCTTCTTGATTTTCGAAATCTTCAGCCATGAAATCTTTCCCGATAAACTCGTTCGGTTTTTTAGATTCTATCTTCCCAGCGCCTTGGTGAACTGATAGGAAATCGTGATCCATTCCCGATTGGTGTCGGGATGCTGGGAGATGACCGGCACATTCTCGTATTCCTGGCGCAACCGCGTGTATCCCGCCTGCACCTCGATCTGCGTGGTCAACTGCCGCACCACAGCGACACTGCCCGTAATCGAATGTCCGCTGGTGTTGGGCAAATCGGAAATTTCGATAATCTTATTGTCGACATAGCCCCCGCTCAACGTTGCCTGCCAGCGTTTGGTCAGAAGCTGCCGCACAAAAACATTCGCGGAGTCGGCGCGGGAGGCGCCAATCAATCCGCCGCCTCCGCTGATCGCGTGCGAGTAACTGGCGGCCAGCGCCGTATGCGCGGCTTGAAAGCTCAAACTGCCCCCGGCTGCGGGCGCTATAAGGTGCGAATCCGGCAGTCCGATCTGCGCCGTCGCCGCAAATTGCGGTCCGCCAAAGGCCGAGAGCGACAATCGGGAGGTCGGCAGCCAGGTGTAGAACACAAGTCCGCCGTTGGTTTGCGTCTCCGTCGTTCCGCCGCTTGGGTAGGCCAGCAGGCGTTGATACTGATAGGTCACACCGAGATAATGGCGCCGCGCCAGTCTTACGGTGTGAAACACGGAAGCCACCTGCGAACTGGAATCGTATAACTCCCCCGACACCTGGTTGGGATTGGGATAGTGCAGGTTGTAGAAGGTCACGTTGGCCCCGATCATTGCATTAGCACTGAATTGATACGTCAGCCCCGCATTGCCGGTATTGATTACGCGGTCGGCGATGGGAGAAATCACCAGGTTATTCGTTCCTCCGGCTGTGCCGGAAACTCCGCCACCGAGCCCTTCTGCCGGCGAGTTGTAGGCGTTCGACGATTTCTGAAATGAATCCCGCAGGCGTATCGTGACGTGCGGGCTGAGGCGGTATTCGTAATCGCCGGCCAGATTCTCATCGGTTTCGTTGAAGGCGCTATATTTCTGATAGAACGTGAATCCCGGAGCGTAGGAGAACGTCAGCTTGGATCTTCCCGTGGTTTCGTCGAGCGCGATCGTCGTCCAGATCGAGTAGCTCTGATCGCTGACCGGAGTGACGCTCTCCCCACCGAGAATGTTGTCCGAGTGCGCGAAGTCGAACGTAATGCCGCCGCGCAGAAAGTTGGTCCGCGCCTCCGAGGTAAACACCACCGGATAATCTTCTCCGCTCACCGGAGGCGGTGCCAGCATGCGGTCTCCGGTGTCCACTAGGCCGGTGACAGCCACTGCGGGAGCATCGGCCGCAGGCGCCGCTTGCGTCCACGCTGGAACGGCGGCCAGCAGCAGACTCAGACAATAGATGTGACAACCTATTTTTAACATTGCGGAATTAAGTCGTGGATTTCGGCGTGCGCACGGGGTTACGGAACCACGATGGTGTCGCGCGGCTGAATCTTCACGTTCTGATCGAGGCTTTTGCCTTTGATGACATCTTTGTAGTTGAATGGCAGCCGCACATCCTTGCCGTCTGCCCCCTGGCGCAAAATGTAAATGGACTTTTGCTTGGCGAAATCGCGGAAGCCTCCGGCCAGCGCAATGGCGTCCAGTACCGTTGCGGAATTGGCGATAGCGTAGGACCCCGGCCTCACCACCTGCCCGAGAATATTGAATTTCTGGCTGTTGCTCTGCTGCACCATCACCGAAACTTCAGGATCGGAGATGTAGTTCTGCAGTTTGCCGGCAATCTCTTTTTCCAGCTTCATCGGCGTTTGCCCGGCGGCTTGTACCTCGCCCACCAAGGGCAAGGAAATTTTTCCGTCGGAGCGCACCGGAATGGAGCGCGAAATGTCCGGCTCCTTCCACACGTTGATCGAGAGCACGTCGTCGTTGCCGATCACGTAGGTGTCATCGTGGGCCTTCGCCGCGGAAGCCGCGCCGTCCTGGCCGCTGGAGGCCTGGGCCGGGACACCGGCTGCGGGCGTGTTAGCGGCCGATCCACTCTGGGCCTGGAGCGTAGCGCTCCACAGCGATCCTGCTGCAAACGTGCCTAGGACAATAAGCCCCAGTTTCCTGATCCACATCATCCGCGCATCCCGATGCATAACTCTAGCCGATCCTTGAGAGAATTTCATGAGACAGAAAATGTCCTACCATCAAAAGCCTTGCCGCGAAAACCGTGCACGCCAAATCTGAATCTGTTCCCCGCTCAACTCGCTTTTCCGTCAGGTTTTCCGGCGCTGCCCTCGGCCAGACCTTCGACGGGAGATGGGGAAAAGAAAGGCGCCGCCTTCATCTGATACTGCTCAATCTTATAAAGCAATGTGCGATAGCTCACGCGGAGCAACCGGGCTGCGGCCTTCCGGTTCCATCCCGTGCGATCGAGGGCCGCCCCGATGGCCTTGCGTTCCGCTTCGCTCTTGATGTCCTGAATCAACGATTTCAGCGACTGTGGGGCCAGAGCGCCGGAGGCACCTGCCGGCGAATGGTCGGCGTTTTCGCGTTCCGCCGGGATTGCCGCAGCTCCCGCTGCACCAGAAAAAACAGATCTCCGGTCATGGCGCTCTTCCGGCGCGCGATAGCCGTGTCTGTCGCTGCCGGCATCGCCAACGCCCGCCCAGGAAGCGGCACGCCCCGTGCCGGGCAAATCCTCCGCATTCCCGGCCAGATGGCGTCTCACAAATTCTTCCAGTTCCGCTACGTTTCCCGGCCACTCATATTGCTCATAGCTGGCCAGCAAGTCCGGCGAGAACTCCCGTGCAGCCAGACCATACTGGCTCCCGAGCTTGCGCATGATGTGATTCAGCAGAACCGGTATTTCTTCCCGGCGTTGGCGCAACGACGGCACCTGCAGGGTGAAAGCGCTTAGACGGCGGTAGAGATCGCGGTTCAGCCGCCCTTCCGCCAATGCGCGCTCCAGGTTCTCGCTGGTCGCCGATAGAATCCGTACTTCGGCGGGCTCATGGGGTCTGTTATGCGGATTGCCCGGGCCGGTGTTTTTAATGGCTTCAAGATTATTCAAAGCGTCGAGCAGCCTGGCCTGCAGTTCCGCCGGCATCGCGGTTATCTCCGAGAAAAGAATCGTGCCTCGTTCGCCCAGTTCCATCTTTGATTCGAACGAATGGTGCGGCAGCCCGGCGCAATTGACTTGCTGAAAGCGGTACGCCGAGCGCAGGGACAGCCCGTGAATCAGCCGGGCCACGGTCGCTTTTCCGCTCCCCCGCTCCCCCACGATAAACACCGGCACATCGGACTGAGCCAGCAACTCCGCTTGGGCCCGCAGCTTCTGCATCGCGTGGCTGGCGCTTATGAAAAATGCCTCGGGATCGCGCCGGTCCATGTACTCGCTCGCCAGTTCCACCGAGTCCATTTCTCCGCCGGTGTAGCTGCGCATCAGGAGTTGGACCTGGTGCGCATCCAGAGGGCGTGACAAGATTCTCTCCGCCCCCAACCTCATCGCTTCCTGCCGCACCAATGAATCCTCGGCATCGCAGATGGCGACTACGGGAAGCCCGGGACTCAGCCGGCGCAGCCAGCGCAGCATGTGAAAGCTGTCGCCGTCGCTGCGTGGCAGATCAAGCAGCAGCAACTCCGGCGCGGTGCCCGACTCCAGCCGTTCCATGGCGTCCCACCCGCTCGAGGCGATCTCCACCTGCCAGCGGCTGTTTTCCGCCAGCGAGGCCAGCGAACGCACCACGGCCGGTTCCTTGCTTACCACCAGCAGGCGAAATGCTTGCAGCGGATTTTCCGCCATCAGCGGAGGCTTGAGAGCGCTAGACATGGATAGTACGGGACATAGTGGGGGACATCGATGAACACAAAGTCAGATTGAACCGTGGGGATGGAAATTGAACCGAAGCCTTTAGACTGGCTCGACTTGGTAGCCTTCCACACGTACCGCCAGAGATCGCTGAATCGCATTGACTGAAATCACCAGCGTGCGGTCGCCGTTGCGCCCAACTAGAATTCCTTCCACACCATCAAGCGCACCGCTGCGAATGCGAACTCGCTGTCCAATCTCTAAAAACGGGTATGCGGACCAGGACAGCGAGCCTTCTATTAAGGTGCGAACCACGCTGATCTCGGTCTCGGGGATGGATGCGCCTTCTCCCCGGGCGCCAATCAACCCCAACACACCTTCGACTCGCAATACTTGAAGGCGCTCGGAGCGGTGAGGAACAAATTTCGCGAAAACATAGCAACTGAAAAGCGGCAGTTCGACTGTCTTCTTGCGGTCACTCCAGCGGCGGACCTCTGTAATCAGGGGCAGAAACGTGGTCACGCCGCGTTCTTCCAGACGTTGGATCACTGTTTTCTCATGCCGCGGGCGCGTATGCAACGCGTACCAATGTTGCATCTCCGCCGATTCAACTTGCGGTAATGCCGGAGACCCTGAAATTATTTGCGGGATTTCGACCAGCGCGCTATGGGTGGACAAAGCTTCGCCCTCTCAGTCACATTTCCTGAGCCGCCCGAATCCGTCGCATAGAAATCCGTTTGCGATCTCGACTCGAGATCCCAGGGGGAACAACCACAGCCTATTGGGGAGGAAGTACTTCGCCTTGCGTTAAAGCTAGTTCTGCCGGTTCATAACCAATACCTCTGGCTTGGAAGCAGCTATGCCGGTCGCTTCGGCTCGCACCCCCGTGCTCCGAATGCAACCTGGCTACCTACATCACAAATCCTGAAAAGATTGGCTCATCGGGCATCTCACGCGAGATCCCTGGAGGGAGGTGGCCAGATCCCAGGAACTAACAGCTTTCGCTGCGCCAACGAACAAACGCAGGTTGGAACGTCAATTATTGGTTTAGCATCCGTGGCAACATACACCACGCGTGCTCACCCACGCTTAGTAGAGCTATTGGGCAACAGGAGGGGGAAGTGGCTAATCTCGTATGCCCTTGTGAGTATTTACGCTAATCTAAGTTGCAGCGCCTTGCAAGAGGAATTCGTTCCTAGAGACGAGTTACCCTATTACTTGAGTATCGACGCTCTGCGCGCAGTGCAATTTCTTGCGTCCGGCTTCGCGGTACTCTTCCCAGTATGCAACGCGTTGCAAACAATATCGCAAGCGGCCGCATGCAAGAGCTTGCAGCTTTGATCTAGAAGCCTATAGAATCCGGAGAGATTTTCCCGAAATACTCTCCCCCGAGTTTCGGAGTTTCTCCGCTCCTGTGGTTACAGTCCGTTGCGTGGAGGTAACAGATGCTGGGGGGCGCCACAATCCGCTTGCTGGTCGCCGACGGGTCCCGCATCCACACCCAGTTGTTGGTGGAAGCCTTGCGCCGCGACCCGGATCTGGCCGTTCTTCCCTTCGACCCCGCCACTGACAGCCTCGCCGACTCCGTCCAGACCCATAATGTCGACGTCTTGATCATGAGTTCCATGCTGGACGAACAACTGGGCCGGGGCTTCGAACTTCTGCGCGCGGTACATTCCTCAATCCCCAAACTGCGGGCGGTGATGTTGCTCGATTCTTCCGCGGACGAAGCTGTCTTAAGAGCCTTTCGCGCGGGGGCGCGAGGAGTCGTCAGCAGAACGGAGCCGATGAACACACTGAACGACTGTATCCGGCGCGTTTACGACGGCCAGATCTGGGCCAGCCAAAAACACCTGACCATTGCCGTCGAAGCACTTGCGGCCACCCCCGAAGTACGCGCCATGAATGCGCAGGGAATGAGCCTGCTTTCCAAGCGGGAGTTGCAGATCGTTCGCAGCCTTGCCGAGGGGCTTACCAACCGCGAAATCGCCGAGCGGCTGAAGTTGAGCCAGCACACGGTCAAGAATTATTTGTTTCGGGTTTTCGACAAGCTGGGTGTTTCGAACCGGGTCGAACTGCTGTTCATGACTTTGGCTGCGGGAGTGGAACCCACGCAAAAAAAGTCCGGATTGCCCGAGAACGGAAGTTCGGGTGACGAATTCATCCTGTTTCTGAAAGCGGCGGAGAGCGGAGGGCTGCCCCTGCCTCAAGTGGCTCTGGCGCAGATGTATGTGTCGCTGCAGAAAGAACCGCGGGATCTGGTTCAAGCCTACGCCTGGTATTTGCTGGCTGCCGATCGCGGATTGCAGACGAAGGAACAGATGGGAAGAAGTATGACGATCAAGCAGGTCGAGGACGCGCAAGCACGAGCCAATTCCTGGCTCGCCCGCCTGCAGGCTTTGGAACCGTCGCCCGAAGCTCCTCTAACCTTCAAGCCACCGCGACCCACGGAAGGCTTGCCGCAGCCCTCTGGCCGGAAAGAAAATGAGAAAGCCAAAGCGGCATACCCATTATGAGTTCACGGAGCCGGAATGGTGGCCCCCACAACCGCTGAATACGCGCTCTCTTCGTTGCTCGAATTCACTGCCGTGGTCACGTAGCAATAACTCTGACCGTCAACCACAGAGCTGTCCCCGTAAGACGTTGACTCGTTAAGCGCGGAATTCAGTTTCGCATACGCCCCACACGCCGTTCCAAACGTGGATCGATAGATGTTGTAGCCGACGATGTTGGATGAGCTACTGGGATTCCACGACAAGTTGACAGTGTGCGCCGGAGCCGTGGTGCCTGTGCCGGTCAAAGCGTCCGTGATCGACGACGGTACTCCATTGCTGACGAAAGTGAGCGTCGCACTGGCAGTTCCGATAGTTTGCGGGCTGAACGTAACATTGAATGCTGCGCTATGTCCCGCCTGGATCGTCATGGGCAGCGAAATCCCACTGAGATCAAACCGCGAGTTGTTGCTGCTGGCGGCTGTGATGGTTACATTCGCGCCGCTGGCCGTGAGGCTTTCGGCAGCCGTGCCGCTGGCTCCCACGGCGACGTTGCCCAAATTCAAGGCTGTCGGAGTGACGGCCAATTGTCCTTCAGCCGTGGTGCCGGTTCCGGTGAGATCGCCAACGATGGAGGAAGGATTCGCGTTGCTCACGAAAGTCAAAGTTCCGCTTGCGGCGCCGCTCGTTTGTGGGCTGAAAGTAACAGTGAATTCGGCGCTCTGACCCGCCTGAATCGTGACGGGAAACGACAACCCGCTCAGCGCGAATCGCGAGTTATTGCTGCTGGCAGCGGTGAGGGTTACGTCCGCCCCCGTGGCCACAAGGCTCCCCGTTGCCGTTCCACTTTTGCCGACAGTAACGCTTCCGAGGCTCAACGTGGTGGGCATTATGGCCAACTGGCCTTGCGCCGACGTGCCCGTTCCCGTCAGAGCAGCCGCCGTCGTAGAGGGATATGCAGTGCTGGCAAAAGTCAGCGTCGCGTTGGCAGCTCCGACGGTTTGCGGACTGAAGCTAACGGAAAATGCCGCACTCTTACCCGCGGGAATAGTGACCGGCAGCGACAGACCGCTCAACAAAAATCGCGAATTGTTGCTGCTGGCCGACATGATCGTTACATCGCCGCCTGTCGCAGAAAGAGTTCCCGCCGCCGATGCCGTGGTTCCCACGGTCACGCTGCCCAAGGTCACCGTCGCAGGCGTTACGGCCAACTGGCCTTGAAGCGGAGTCGCGCTGCCAGTCAGTGGAACCGTCAAATTTGGGTTCGAGGCGTTCGAGAGAATCGCGATAGTTCCCGTCGCACTCCCGGCAGATGAAGGACTGAAGACAACATTAAATTTAGCGCTTTGACCGGCAGCCAATGTCATTGGAAGGCTGAGACCGCTCATACTGAACCCTGCTCCGGTCACCGGTGCCTGCGTGACGGTGATGCTGGACAATCCATTGTTTGTCAGAGTTTCCGTCTGGGATTGGCTGGCACCCGGCTGTACCCCGGTGAAGGTGACACTGCTCGGGGAGACGCTCAACTCGCCCGTCGCTGTTTGCTGACTCGTAGTCGTAGCAGTTGTATGGAGAGTGCTTATCCCCTGGCAACCGAGCATCATTGCCAAGGCGAAGATTGCCCCCGACAAGGTAACAACCACTTTCAACCGCTTGGGGGCAGCGTTCATGCGCAAGGTTTTGGTAACTGTGTAATGTATTGACTGACTTAACTTTGGAGTGTGCCTTGTATAGAAGATTAGGAAAAGATCACAGAAGGACATGCTCAATGTTCGGTAGCGGACATTGCTGTGGAGTGACCAATACTCGTCATCGAGCCCGACGTATCGAGTTGCGACATCGTGAAATATTTGGCTGCACCGTAGAAAACCTGCCGTGTACTTCTGACTAGGAAAAATTGTGCAGATTGCCAAGTTATTGATTTCTCGGGATCTCGGGGGCGCGGATTGGCTAGAAGTGTTACATCCATTCATTTCGGCAATGCACGTGCTTATTTTTTCCCATGACGAGCAATCAGGATCGGCGTAAAGAGCACGGTAAAGATTGGCAGAATCTCGCTCGGCTGGCTTCGCGGGAACAAGATCCGGAGAAATTGATGGAGCTTATCCGTCAATTGAACAGGGCGTTGGAAAAGGAAGGTAAGAATGAAAGGATCGATCCGCCAGTTCCCGGCCCCGTAGACCCTTCGCTGTCCGGTACCGGCGACGGCAAGCTGGCCAGGGTTGCTTGAGGCTTTCCCAAACAACAACACACGCGCTTCCCTAGCTTCGCATCACTCGCCGGGTTCAAACCGGTATCCCACCCACGGCTCGGTAACTATATATCGGGAGGAGTTCTCGTCCGGATCGAGCTTTTTCCGCAGATGCCCAATGAACACTCGCAGATACTCAGGTTGTTCCACGCTGTTCGCTCCCCACACTGCGGCGAGCAGAGCGCGGTGCGTCAGAACCCGGCCCGCATGTTTCGCCAGGAATACTAGAAGGTCGAATTCCTTGGGGGTGAGGTGAACTTCGCGCCCCTTTACGCGAACGCTGCGCCCCGGAATATCGACTCGGAAGTCCCCGACCTCAATGAGTGTTCTCTCTGGTTCCTCCGGCGCAGCGGCCCGGCGCAGCGCGGCGCGCACGCGCGCCAGCAGTTCATTGACGCCAAACGGCTTGGTAACGTAGTCGTCAGCCCCTGCATCGAGCGCGTCAACCTTTATCCGTTCCTCGCCCTTCACCGAAAGCACGATAATCGGAACCCGTGACTTGGCGCGGATTTGCCGGCAGAGTTCGAGGCCACCGAGATTGGGCATGCGCAGATCGGTAATGACTAAGTCCGGCGCCCAATCTTTCAGCGAGAGCAAGGCTTCTTCCCCATCGGAGGCGATGCGCACCCCGTAGCCCTGACTTGAAAGCGTCGTCTTGAGCACGCGCGTTATCTGCGGCTCGTCATCGACCACCAGAATATTTCCCTTCGCCGCCGGACCGTTCCCGTTCATCTCACTTCACTTCCTGCGTCACGATGTGAACATCCACCGGCGGCGCGTCGCGCAAAAATTTGTGAATGGCCGAAAGATACAAATACCTCCGCAGTCCCGTTTGCGCCGAACGCCCAAACACTACTTGCGTAATGTGCTTTTCGCGGACGACCTTAGCCACCTCTTCGGCAACGTGCTTGCCCTTGGTATGAACGATCTGCGCCCCCAGATTCTGCGCGAACTGAATATTCTGGTTCAGCGAGCGTTGGTCTTTCGGATCGCTGTCCGAGCCTGTATCCACATAAATCACATAAAGCTCGGCGTCGATTCGCTGCGACATGCGCGCAGCTCTGGCAATGAGGTATTGCGCCGCCGGACTCGAACTGGTGCACACTCCGATCCGCTCGCGCACGCCGACGCCACGCCCCGCGCCCTCCTTCTCGAGACAATTCTCGAGACTTCGGTCAACCGCCCGCGTAACCTGCTGCAAAGCAAGTTCTCGCAAAGCGTTCAGATTAGCGGTACGAAAAAAGTTCCCCAACGCCCGGTCTGCGCGTTCCACCGGATAAATATCCCCGCGTTTCATGCGGGTCTGCAGCGCCTCAGGCGTCAGATCGGCCAGCACGATCTCAGTCACCCGCTGCATCACCCAGTCTGGCACGGTTTCGCGGACATGAACTCCTGTGACGCTTTGAATCGTCGGCATCAGGCTCTCGATGTGTTGCACGTTCATCGTCGAAACCACGTCGATCTCGGCTTCCAGCAGGTCCATCACATCTTCATATCTTTTGTTGTGCCGACTGCCTTCGATGTTCGTATGCGCCAGTTCGTCGACCAAAGCCACCTGCGGCTTGCGCGCCAAAATGGCATCTACGTCCATTTCTTCAAACAAAGTGCCTTTGTACTCGACGTTGCGCCGGGGCACGGTCTCCAGTTTGGAAGCAAGTTCGACTACCCCCTTGCGCCCGTGGGTTTCCACAATGCCAATCACGACATCCTCGCCGCGGCTGGCGCGGCGCACTCCCTCGCTCAACATGTTGTAGGTCTTGCCCACTCCAGGCGCGTACCCGAGGAAGAGTTTGAAAATTCCTTTCTTCCGCGGCGCGGCTTCTTCCAGCCATTGCTCGGGCGTCTTCGGAATGAAATCGGGCATGAGAAATGATTATGCAGCGAAATAATTTAAGAGCAAATTGCGAATCAGCTAGAATCGGCTCACGGTGAAACGAGCGACACTCTATCAGATATTACGCTTTACAGCCTCAGCAGCGGCTGTGACGCTTATTATCTTCGTTTACACTCGATGGCTGCACGTGAATCCAACCACTGTCGGATTCACCTTCCTGCTGGCGATTCTGATTATCTCCACGTTGTGGGGACTGCGATATGCGATCTTCACGGCACTTCTCGCCACGCTAGCCTACAACTATTTCTTTCTTCCTCCGCTGTACCAGTTTACGATCGCCGATCCGCAAAACTGGGTTGCGCTTTTCGCCTTTCTCTTTACCGCCGCCATTGCCAGTGAGCTTTCCAACCGTGCCCGCCGCGAAGCGGAGCAGTCCAACCAGCGCCGCAGTGAAGTCGAGCGCCTTTACGCCTTCAGCCAACAACTTCTCGTCAGCGATAACGTTTTCGGCCTCATCAACCGCATTCCCAACTACGTCGTAGAATGTTTTGGCGTTACCGGCGCGGCCATGTTTCTCGAAGAGAAACAGGAACCCTACTTCTTCGACGCTGCCAGCCAGGCTTTGTTTTCCACCGATCAACTGAAAGCAATCAGCAGCCGGGGCGAGCCAGTACTCGACCGCGAGCACCGCATCTGCTTCATGCCGCTGCGCATGGGCGTTCGTTCCGTGGGCGCAATTGCGCTGTCCGGCTCTGATCTCTCGCGCGAAACTTTGGAAGCGATCGGCAGCTTGATCGCAATTTCCATTGAACGCGGGCACACCGTGGAAAAGCTCAGCAAAGCCGAGGCCGCGCGCGAAAGTGACCGCCTCCGCTCCGTGCTGCTGGATTCCGTCACCCATGAATTCCGCACGCCACTAACAGCAATCAAAGCATCGGCAGAGACATTGCTCTCCAATGTTCAGCTCGGAGCACCTGACCGCAAAGATCTGCTAACCGTCATCAATGAAGAAACGGATCGTCTGAATCGCCTCGTCGGCGAGGCTGCGGAAGTTGCGCAGCTGGACTCGCATCAGATCGAGTTTCACTTCCAGCCGCACTCCATCCGCGAAGCCATCGATGCGGCCTTGGAGTCATCGCGCCAGGCTCTGCTACGGCATCCCGTAGAACTGAAAGTTCCCAAGAATCTGCCAATGATCAACATGGACCTGGACCGCATCGCGGAAGTGCTGGTCCATCTCCTCGAGAATGCCGGAAAATACTCCCCACCTGACACTCCCATTCACGTTATGGTCGAGCAGCGTTTAGGCGGCGAAATTGTGACCAGCGTGGCCGATCATGGCGCAGGAATCGACGACATGGAACAAGACATGATTTTTGAAAAATTCTATCGCGGACGGAATCTTCGATCGACGGTTCAAGGCACGGGCATGGGCCTGGCCATTGCCAAGGCCATCGTGGAAATTCATGGCGGCACAATCGGAGTGCGCAGCCAGGTCGGCCACGGTTCCGTTTTTTACTTTACTCTTCGAGCACAGTAAAAGTTTTCCAGAGGTTCGCAAGCCACCGCTCTCGGCTAGAATGTTTTTTCACGAGTTGGAGCCCATGAACATTGCAGAGATCGGAAGAGCCTGGGAAGGCCGCATGGTGGATGCTCGGCTGCCGCTGCGGCAGTGGCTGGGAAGTTCCGATCATAGCTGCGTTTACTTGACCGAGATTGCCGGCCCCCAATCGCCCAAGGCGGTGGTCAAGATTCTTCCTGCCGATTTTTTTAAGCTCGATCCCCAGCTTGCGCGTTGGCGCGCCCTGGCGCAGTTCAGCAGTCCTTCTCTTCTTCGCCTGCTCGATGGCGGTCGCTCGGAGATCGATGGCACACCGTTCTTCTTCGTGCTCATGGATTTCGCCGACGAAGACCTGTCACAGATTCTTCCGCAGCGTGCGCTCACCGCCGACGAAGTAAAAGAATTGCTTCCGCCCGTGCTGGAAGGCCTTGCCTATCTTCATAAGAGCGGATTCGTTCACGGGCACATCCAGCCCTCGAACATCATGGCTTCGGGAGACAAGTTGAAGCTGCCAGTGGAGCGCATTTACGCCGTCGGCGAACCGCGCGACAAGTCTTCGCCGCCCGGCCCTTATGACGCTCCGGAAATTGCGAACGGCGCTATGACTCCGGCGGCGGATGTGTGGTCACTGGGAATGTTTCTGATCGCCGCTTTAAAGCAGCGTCCTTTGCCACTGCTGGGAAATCCTGCAAGCGCACCGATGATTCCCGCCGACATTCCAGAGCCTTTGCGCAGCATCATCAGCGATTGCCTCGCGCTAGATCCAAAAGACCGATGCACCATCACCGAAATCGGCGCCTGGCTACAGCCGGCTCCGCCGATCTCCGCGCCCCCTCCAAAACCTTCGTCTCCTCCCAAGCTCGCGGCTGCTCCCAAACCGACAGCCAAATCAGCCCCTTCTCAGGCTTCGTCGCCCGTGCGAATCGTCGAGGCCCCCCCGGCGCCCACCCGCAGTCGCCGTTCCGGTTGGCGCGTTGGCGCACTGGTTGCCGTCGTGGTGCTCATCGCAGCACTGTTGCTGGGACGACAACTATTCAGCCACAAACCCGAGCCAGCCGCGCCCCCGACCACCGCTATCACAGAGACCAAACCCGCGGCCACGGCGGCTCCTGAACCGTCTCCGCCGGAAGATCCAATCCGGCATCGAGTTGTCCCCGGAATCTCTGCAAACACCAAGAGGAAAATCCACGGTGTGATCAAGGTCAGCGTTCACGTCGACGTGGATCCATCCGGCAAAGTGATTGCCGCAAAGATTGTTTCTCCCTCATCGAGCCAGTACTTTAACAATCTCTCTCAGGAAACCGCGCAGCAATGGGAGTTCTCGCCCGCCGAGGATAATGGAGCCCCGGTGCAAAGCGCCTGGCTGTTACGCTTCCAGTTCAGTCGGCGTTCCACTCAAGTTGTTCCCTCGCGAATAGCCAATCCCTAAACATAACTTCTGTTTATAGTAAGCATTGCCCGCCATTTCGATGCCCTTCTGCGTGAAGCCCACGCCCAGCGTCCCGCATCCAAAAAATATAGAAAAAGAAATAAGGAGGAAGATATGCACGTTGTACTTGGAGCAAGCGGAAACATTGGGCACGTAGTGGCAAAGAACCTTCTCGCCCGCGGGCAAAAGGTTCGTGTCGTCGGCAGAAACGCGGCTCATTTGCAGCCCCTAACGGCGCATGGCGCGGAAGTATTCATCGGCGACGTCCGCGACGCCTCCGCTCTCGCCAAAGCATTTCACCAGGCGGATTCAGCCTTCGTCATGATTCCGCCGGACCACAGCACCAAAGACCCGAACGACTATCAGGATCGCATCAGCGATGCCATCACCACCGCGCTCGAAAACGCAGGAGTCAAAAATGTAGTCCTGCTCAGCAGCGTCGGAGCCGACAAGCCGAGCGGCACCGGCCCGGTCGTCGGCCTTCATCGCTTCGAACAAAAACTTAACCAGCTGAGCGGCGCGAACGTTCTTCACCTGCGCGCCGCTTACTTCATGGAAAACACTCTGGGACAAGCGAAAGCAATTCCCCAGGCCGGTTCATTGATCGGACCAGCTCGGCCTGATCTCAAATTTCCCATGATCGCTACTCACGACATCGGAACAGCCATCGCCGAGGCTCTGTTGAAGCCCTCCTTCCGCGGCAAGCAGACCCGCGAATTGCAGGGACAACGCGACCTCACCTACACCGAAGTTGCAGCCATCATCGGCAAAGCCATCGGCAAGCCCGACCTGAAATACGTGCGCGTGCCCGACGATCAATTTCGCGGCGCCCTGATTCAGATGGGTATGTCCGAACCGCTCGCCGCGCAAATGCTCGAAATGGCGGCCGCCCTCAACACCGGACACATGCGCCCGCTCGAATCTCGCACACCCACCAACACCACACCAACCACATTCGAATCCTTCGTAGCCGAGGCCTTCGTCCCGGCCTATCAACACCAAACGGCAGCATAACCACAGCAGTTGTAGGGCGGACACTCTTGTCCGCCGCTTTTAGCTTTGGCTTGGGGACGGGTAGTCCACGCCAAACTTCATTTCTTCTCTCGAGAGCAGAGATAGACATGAGGTTAGGAGTGGCCACTGTCCCCTTTTTTCTTGGCCACGCAGCCGACGTCCGCTATGATCGTCGGCCACGCAGGAGGGGTCATGGCGAAAGACTTTGATAAGGAACTCAAAGTTATGAAGATGTACACCGACAATGCGAGCCTCTATATCAAGCTGAGTACCGCAGCCCTGGCGCTTACGGTAACGTTTCCAGAGAAAATACTTAAGATGGAAAAGCCAGTGGTAGATGCGCGGGCGATATTCATCTGGCTCGGCTTCCTTCTTGCGATTGGGGCGGGAGCCTTCTACCAATATCTGGCGGGTAAGTACATGGAGAACCTTCTGCCCGAAGGGGCTGGTTTTTCGCTCTGGAATCGACTCGCCAACCAATGCGGCGTGATATATGGCGTGATGCTGTTTTGTTTTTACGCTAGCGCCATCGCGTTCACCTGGAACGCCATCGCAAGAATCTGAAATACGAAGCGGGCGGCTCAGCCTTTGATCCTTGCCGTTACCGCGAAGTGGGTATCCCATCCTTATCGCGCTTTTTGCGAAAGGATGGGCGCGATGCTGCCAGTAATCTCTACGAATAGACGCGGAAGTCAAAAACCGCCATGTCAGCACATCGTGTCCCACCCTTGCAAAGAGCGCAAGGATGGGACACCCTCAGTTGTGGTGGTATTCAGAGAGAAGGCTGGGCCACCTCACCCCCGGCTCGATGAAGGCTCGAGTGTCCGAGTTTCGTAACGGCAACCCGGACTCTGCACGGTTTCGATAGTGTGCCAGCACACTGATCCCGCTCTGCATGAAACTCGCTAACCGCCCATTGCTTAGAGGGTTGAACGAATGCTTCGAGACATTAGCACTCACTCGTTGTTTGGATTTCGTAACAAGAAAGATTTACAACTGCATACAATAGGATGCCATGGTAAGAACGGGATGCTTTAGACCAACCTGGGGCCCCTCCGAGAAACAAACGTCAACACCTATGCTCTCGCTTGCGCAATAACCGCGACGAGTGCGGAGCGTTGAAGGGAGGCCGAAGATGTCGCCATTCAAGTCTCGCAGCTGGCTAATTTGGGCTTGCTGTCCGCTGGTCGGCTTGTGCGTCCTTTTCTCGCCGGATATATTGTCCCGTGCAACCGCCGGCTCCGCGCCCTGTGTGGGATGCTGTCCGCCCGGCGCACCCTGCGCCCCAGGCGTGCCTGCTTGCAACGGATCTCCGATCATCATAGACACCACGGGAACCGGGTTCCGTCTCACCTCCGCCGAAGGCGGCGTAATCTTCGATTTCTACGGCAACGGGCATCCGATTCAGATCGCTTGGACTTCCGCAAATTCCGGCAATGCATTTCTCGCGCTAGACCGAAACCGCAACGGCACCATCGACAACGGCCAAGAGCTATTCGGAAATTTGACTGAGCAGCCCAGGTCGAAACAGCCGAATGGGTATCTGGCCTTGGCGGAATTCGACAAACCCGAGAACGGTGGCAACGGCGACGGCATTATTGATGAGCGCGATGACGTGTTTCCGCACCTATTACTGTGGATCGACGATAACCACGACGGAATTTCGCAGGCCAACGAACTGCACACTCTCCCCGAGCTGGGCGTGTACTCCATCAGCCTGCACTATCGCGATGACCGAGGCTTTTTCGATCAGTATGGCAATTGGTTCCACTATCAGGCATCGCTAAATCCCGACCCGAAAGACGGAGAATCCAAGGATGGTCGTTTGACCTACGATGTTTTTTTTACCACTGTCGATGAGCACGGCCATAGTGTCCGTCTTTCGCCGAACGGGCCTAATCCCATTGGATCGAATCTGCGCTAGAAACCGAAAAGGCTTCGACAGTGGCCGCGCAGGCCAGTCAGAAAGGAAAACAACGTGCCAAAAATGTGGCTATGCACTTCGCGCCGTTTCCTCCCGTTCCTTGTGCTGTGCCTGGCTGCACAGCATGCCCTCGCTGGCTCCCCCACCTACCATCAAAGCGTCACCGTAGGGAAGGATGGAAAACCGTCGTTGCTGCTCACAAATGATTCGGAGATTCCCATCACCGCCTTCGTCTTGGTGGAGTTTCCGTCATTAGGAATGGAAGGCCGCACGTACTTTGACGTTTATACCAGCGTGCGAGACCACGTAATACCCCCAGGCGCTTCGATAACCAGGGGCCTTTCATTTTTTCCGGGTTCGGATCCCAACAAGGTTCGGGCGGAAGTCCGCGCCGTGATATTCAAAGACGGATCCAGTGCGGGTGATCCTGTTTGGATCAACGCTGTTCTTGCCAGGCGGTTTCGTCTTCATGACCGTTTTCTCGCGCTCCACGACCTCCTTAGCGAACGTGTAGGCACCGGAATTTCGCGCGAAGAAATCTTGGACTTGCTTCGAACCGCACAAGCCGACGCGGAAAAGAACCTTCCCGAGGACGACCTGCGCGTCATGGATACTGTGGCCTTTTATGGAGCGATTTCCACTTTCGATACGAACCGGCAGGCCAAGTCGATATCGTTCTCAAGGGGTACCTTAGAGATACAGAAAAGCGAATCCTTCTGCTGGAATACTCCCGGCCCGACTTGGACACGATCCGAACTTTGCCGGTGACGACACCCGAGCCATTATCCGAAGCCAGCCTTCCAGCAGAGTTTCGCGCCGCCGCTGCGTCCAACAGGTCGGTGGCTGGCAGAGGTACCGCTCCGACATCAAAGCTATCATCCTGTACCGCCAATTCGTTTGTGCCAAGCAGTACACCCGAATATGCCTGCACCGACAGCGATGGCAATGGCACCCTAGGTTATACGAATAACGAGTATGTGTTTAGCGCATCGTTCACGCAGTACAACGCTACAACAAACAAGGAAACGGAGATTTCCTGGTCATCCGCCACCAAGAATAGTCCATATTGGACCTACGGGCAGTGTGCCCCGTTCACGGACTGCGATAACGCCAACGACGTTTTTTATGTACAGGGGATAGCAAGCGGGGAGGGAGACGCAAATCCCATCATACTTCCCGGGAGTGCGGTACTCACTGTGGCGCAAGGACAAAACGCTGAGCCATTTTATTGGTTGTTGGACAATTATCCATACCCCGATTTTTCGGGCTGCGACGACTGCGATATTTACCCTGACGGCCAGGAAAATCCGAAGTCAACGAACGCGCCTATTCCGTCGACCCAATGGTCTTTTAATTACAATTGCACTGTTTCTCCATGAGGTATACGAGCAGACCCACGCCGTATCGACTGACTATCCTCGCGCTCGTGCTCCTTCTCGTGGCGCTCGAAGCTAGTTCCGACGCCGCACCCGTCATCAAGTTTTCCGTTTATGCGCCACTACAAAAAGACTCTCCTGTGCACATTCTAGGCTTTGAACACGACGGACATGACCTCCAATTCGTGCTGTCGAATGCTTCCAATAAGTCAGTAGTCGGCGTCATCGTCAGAGGTGAAGGTAGTGCTCCGCCGGGATGCGCGATTGAGTCTGTTAAGGCGAGTTCAAGCAGCGACAACGGCAGCCGTATTAATGTGCGAATCGGTCCTCATGGAAGGGCAGTCGCGTCCCGAGACGGCGATCATTTTCATTACCCCAAGCTTCTAGTTCACATGGCCAAGAATTTAGGGGCTGCCTATTTGCAAGCCCAGTTTGAGGTGGTTTTCGTTTATCTGGAGGATGGGACCACGTGGCCCGCAAAAGTTCCCGGCGTGGGAGGAGAGCCATTCGATCCTTCGCTGGTGGAAGCCGAGGCTGGGAAATGCGCCGACGTGGCGGCCATAGCGAACGCTTTAGAGTCCGTCCAAAAGGTCGTTTTTGACCATGAAGGTCCGACCGTGCCGACTACGGCGAAAGATGAAAGCGCCCCCCCTCACTTCAGCTTCAGTTGTAGTTTGGAAGGCCCGAAGGCCATTTGTCGATTGCCGCGAGAGACGGACAGCACTTCACAACAGGCGCAACCTCACGGAGCGGCGCAAAGGGGACGTGATTGACTCGCACTACTCGTGGGCGGACCACCCGTGATATGCAGAATTGCCACTCTCGCGAGGTAGAACTTATGATCGGGCGAATCAAAGCGACCCTGTTTTCGCTTACGATGGTACTTATCACGGCTGCGGAGGCTGGAGTCGTGCCACCAATTCAAGTAGACAACAAACCGGACGTTAGGATTGAGGTAATACCGATTGATGATGCACATCGAACGGCCATACCGGCGCCGCTAAGAAACCCATCGTTCGCGCTGCCTCCGGGGTCGTTCATTCTGGTCAATCGTACGGCTACTCCCATAACTGCTGTCGACGTCCGGTGGAATTACACAGACAGCAAAGGCGAATTAAAGCGAAGTGGAATAACCTGCGATGCTTATATGTTCGCTCCCCTGGATCCGATCGTTGAAGCTGACAATCTATCGCTGATAACCCCTTACGGATGCACTAAACAACATCTGTTCGCCCGCCTCGCGACGGGCGAATTTATAGGGGGCTCTCCTTTGGTTCCCCAAGTGGGAGAGCCGATATCTGTCGACCCGCTTGCAACAATGCATGTTTATCTTGACTCGGTGATTTTTCAGGACGGCCAGATTTTGGGCCCGGACAAATTCCAATACTACGCTCAAATCCAGGATCGCGATCTGGCAGTGCAGAAGTTCGTGGCAGAGGTCACAGCTGGCAGGAGCGCCGGGGAGGATATGCCGACGCTTCTGGCACACATTCGCCAGGATGCTCAAAGTAAATCAGACACTCCAACTTCCAAGGCCTCATCACGACGCGCTTACTATGCGGGGCTCTTACAGCGTAGCCCTAATCTTGATGGCTCTCTTGGGCAACTGAAGGCACAGATCCGTCCCCCAGTATTTCGTCACGTAGGAGAACAATAACAATGAAGCCGATCTGGTCCCTGCTTTGCTCTCTTTTCTTGGCTGCAACTTTTGCAACAAGCCTCCACGCCCAGGACCTCGTTTTCACGTCAATCCAGTGTGATCCCACTTCCTGCCAGGAGGAGGGTCCCGCCGAAACCCAAGGCGACGTCACGGTTGATTTCATCGGCTACTGTACGGGCGATATCGTTCCAGTGCTAGCCGTTAATGCCCAGGCAGTCATAGGCAAGCCCGTCGCGTGCCAAACTCCTTACATTCCTTTTGCCTTGGTCGAGACGAGCAAAACTCAATACCTCGACGATTGTGGTCGCCCTTACTATGTCAGCTACGTAACGCCCAATGCGGAGATAATCAACGTACTAGGGATCACCGTCTTCCATGTAGACGCCGCGTACGGTTGCGACGGAAGCGAGACTGCCCCGATCGTCGTCGGGACTAAGCCCTGCTGAGACCGTGTGTTAACCGGGGGCCTTTCATTTTTTCCTGGCTCGGACCCGAGCAAGGTGCCAGGCGTAAGTCCGCGCCGTGGGAAACCTGGGGACCGGCGCGAACGTTCCCCGGTTAACCACAGCCCCTGCTTTAAACCGGAAACATAACTCCCATCTTTTCTAGGCCCTCATCGAACTGCACCTTCCGTGGGACAACGCAGCTCTCCGTCAAGTCTACTTTCGTAGACTCCATCCACATACGAAAGTATCCATCGCCGATTGCCGCAAACCCGTCAGCGCTCAACAACTTGCCATTTTGGGACAGTGCAGAACCACAAATTTCGGCGTCCACCTTTACAAAATGTTCTACGTAGAACACTTCGTAAAGAGTCTCCCGACGCCATTATTCCTCGTGCTTTCCGCCCTTGAGTTTCCAGATAATCTGCCGCAACATGCCCAGCCACAACTCCGCATCCGACCGTTGCATGTTCAACCGCCGCACGAAACGCCGGGCATTCTCCCGCACCGATTCTTCCGTGTGCCGCCTCACATACTCGCTCAAGTTCAGCGCCTCCATCAAGCTGACGACAATCCTCTCTTCATCGCCCGCAGTAGCCTGCGGCCCGGCCAGAACTTGAGGAACAGAATCAGGAACCACAGGCGCGTTTTCGTTTCGCGTTACTTCGTAAAGACAAACAGCGACGGCCTGCCCCAGGTTCATCGACGGATGTTCTTCACGCGCCGGAATGCGCAGCAGCCAATGGCAATGAGTGAGATCCTCGTTCGACAGGCCAAATTTTTCCGAACCAAACATCAGCGCGACGGTTCGTGACCCGAGCTCCGAACGTAGCGCTCGCCCCGTCTCTACATTGAGTTCCCGCAGCGGATGCTGCAAGTCGCGGCTCTTCACGGCCGTGGTGCCAATCACAAGCTGGCAATCGGTCAACGCTTCAGCAACAGTGTCGAATTGTTCGGCAGCTTCGAGCACCGCCGATGCGCCCACCGCCGAGCGTGCATTGCGAAACGCAACCTCATACGGCGCGACAAGGCGCAGTCGCCTGACACCAAAATTGCTCATGGCGCGAGCCGCCGCGCCAATGTTCAAAGGATTGCGCGGGTGAACCAGCACCACCACCAGCCGTTCTGATTCGAGCGAGGCGAGCAATGTTCAAATACTAAACCCTGACCTCGGACGTCAGACGTCGGACCTCAGACCTCGGACTTTCAGACCTCAAAATGCCCACGGTCCAGTCCGAGGTCTGGCGTCCGAAGTCTGAGGTCCGACGTCCGCCTCTAGCAACCTCCTGGCCTAAAACACCTTTGTTTACAGCAGCAAGTGTAAAATAATTGTCAAAGGTGGAGCTGTAAAGCATGATTCCGCGAAAACCGTTGTAAGCTGCTGCCTTGTGCAGCATCCGACCAATCTTGACTGGTCGGGAGTACTTAACACGGGAAGGTTTGTTCTATGGGCCACATTGCCACACCACTCAGCCCGGCCAAAAGCATGGAGATTGCTAATCTGCCACAGTCGGCCGGTCGGATTCTTGTCGTGGAAGATGATCCGGCAGTACAGAAAGCACTCAAGCGCCTTTTTGAAACGGAAGGCTTTGTCGTCGAAGTCCGCTCGGATGGACGATCGGCGCTGGAGAGTTTTCAGAACTCCGCTCCCGCGGCGATCGTCCTCGACCTGCGCCTGCCCAAACTTTCAGGCGGCGATTTGTGCAAGGAGATCAAAGCGCAATCTCCAACTCTGCCCATCGTGGTTCTCAGCGCCGCCAGCGATGTTTCCGACAAAGTGCTGCTGCTCGAGTTGGGCGCCGACGATTACGTCACCAAGCCCTTCAGCCCGCGCGAGTTGCTGGCGCGAGTGCGGGCGGCGTTGCGCCATACATCCCGCACGGCCAGCGTCAACGTCGTCAGCTTCGACGGCATCTCCGCCGACTTCAAGAAAATGGAAATCAAACGTGACGGACAGCCCATTATTCTGACCGCCCAGGAATTCAAGACATTTCAATTCCTGGTGCAGAATGCGGATCGGGTCATCAGCCGTGATGAACTGTTGAACGAAGTGTGGGGATACCAGAATTATCCTTCCACTCGCACCGTCGACAATCACATTCTGAAACTGCGGCAAAAGCTGGAAAGGGATCCTTCGAGCCCTGTACACTTCCGGACGGTGCATGGTATGGGATACAAGTTCGTTCGCTGATTCCCTTGAATTCCTCTCTGGAACCCGCCGCCAGCAGCGTGCCCATTGAATCCTCCGGCATTTTTCTGCCGCGTGTGCGTCTCAGTACGCGCTTCCTGCTGGCGATGCTCGCAATCACCACGGCGCTGACCACTACTAGTTTGCTATTAGTGCGGCGCAGCATACAAAACCATGTCCGCCAGGAAATCGTCGTCAACCTGCGCAACTCGGTCGGCACGTTCGAAAACTTTCAGCACGAACGCGAAACCATGCTGACGCGATCGGCCGAACTGCTGGCCGATTTGCCCATCACTCGCGCGATCATGACCAGCCCCGATCCGGTGACCATTCAGGATGCGTCGCAGGATGTTTGGCAGGTTGCGGGCAGCGACTTATTCGTCCTCATCGATCGCAGCGGCAAAGTCGTTGCGCTGCACACGAAGACTCCGGGTTTCACGCGCGAAGCCGCGGAGAAATACTTTCAACGATCATTGAATGAAGAAGATTCCAGCCATTGGTGGTTCGGCGCGGATCATCTGTACCAGGCATTTCTCCAGCCCGTGTATCGCGGTTCGCGCACCGAAGGAACGCTGCTCGGCTTCCTCGTCATCGGCCATGAAATTGACGATCGCCTGGCGCGCGAGGTCAGCAAAGTCGCCGCAAGCCAGGTGGTCTTTTCGTATGGGAACCAGGTGGTCGCCACCACTTTGACTCCTGAGCAAATGCGCAGCGAAAGTGTCGGCGATCTCGTCGCCGGGTCGTCGCAGAAAGATTTCCGTGACATCGAAGTCGGCAAGGAACATTTCCTCGCCACTTCGCTCGAACTCTCCGGCCAGCAAGCCACTCCGGTACGCCTGAGTGTGCTTGGCTCCTACGACCAGGCGGCGCAATTTCTCAACCAACTCAACCGGTATCTGCTGCTGCTCGGCCTGTTGGCGGTTCTGATTGGAAGCGCGCTGGTATTTTTTGTCTCAAAGACTTTCACGCGGCCCCTGGGCAATCTCGTGGGCGGCGTACGCGCTCTCGAGCGTGGAGACTTCCACCACCCGCTGGACTCACGCGGCGGCGACGAAGTCGCCGAGTTGACGCGCGCTTTCGACCGCATGCGTGCCAGCCTGCTCAAGAGCCAGCAGGACCTGCTGGAATCAGAGCAGCTCGCAACCATCGGCCGCATGGCCAGTTCCATTTCTCATGACTTGCGCCATTCGCTCGCCGCCATCGTCGCCAACTCCGAGTTTCTTTGCGACGGACGGCTGACGTCTATTCAACGTGAAGAGCTGTACCAGGAAGTTCGTACGGGCGTGAATTCGATGACGGACCTCATCGATTCACTTCTCGAGTTCGCGCGCACGCGCGAATCCTTGAGCCCGTCTTACAGCAGCGTCTGCGAAACTGTACATCGTGCAGTGCAGGTGGTGCGCGTTCACCCGCGCCACCACGGCAGCGTTATCGAGGTTCATTGCGAGGATCAATTTTTAGGATGGTTCGATCCGCGGAAACTGGAACGCGCCCTGTACAACTTATTGTTGAACGCTTGCGAGGCAGCTCCTCCCGTGGGCGGCAAGGTGGACGTCACAGTCGTGGAGAAGACAGATCTAATCTCCATTCAGGTCTCGGACAACGGGCCCGGAATCGCAGAATCCATCCGGGAAAAGCTGTTTCATCCGTTTGTAAGTTATGGTAAGGAGAACGGCACGGGCCTGGGTCTGGCCGTGGTGCAAAAAATCGTTCAGGATCATGGGGGAGAGATTATCCTGCAACGTACGCCGGACGAACGAACAGTTTTTACTATTGTTCTGCCGGGGCGAGTGATGGACGCGGGTCATGGGGTCCAGCAGGCCAACATGAGGCTTTCTCCTCTTGTTCCTGCTAAGCAAGAAGCCGGCGATGATTCAATTCGGCATTCCGGCGCGTAGGCCGGCAGTTCCAGCCCTTCGCGTTTTATCGATCCGGAAAAATTAGGAGGAGGGTGTGAGAAACCTTGGGACCACTGCCTTGCGGGGGGCTGCCTGGCGAAGCGCTGCCTGGATCGCCACCGCCGTCATTTTCTTGAATACCCTTAGCCTCGCTCAAAACCCGCCAGCGCCGGCGAGTAAAAACGCCGGTGAAGAAACAACTAGCGCCGTGCGCGAACTCCAGGAGCAAGTGCGCCAGTTGAAGACGCTGGTCGATGAGATGCGCACGGAAAGCACGCAGTCACGCACCGAGATGCAAGAACTGCGCCATGAATTGCAGGACACGCGCAGCATGCTGGAGCGTGCTGGCAATGGAAGCGCTGCTGCCGCGACAACTGCACAGGCTCCGCTCTTATCGTCCAGCCCCGAACAAATGGCTGGTGCGTCTCCCACGATCGGACCTTCTTCGTCCAATCTGGAAGACCGCGTCCAGAAACTCGAGGATTCCGCTTCCCTGCTCGGATCCAAAATCGACGAACAATATCAGACCAAAGTCGAGACCGCTTCCAAATATCGAGCGCGCCTTTCCGGCATCGTGCTGTTCAATATGTTCCAGAATCGGGGCAACTCGAACAATCTGGACCTTCCCGACTATGCGGAGACTACGATTCCCGGCGCGCCTTCGACAAGCCTGGGCGCGACGCTTCGGCAATCGGAAATCGGACTTGAGATTTTCGGTCCCGACATTGCGGGTGCAAAAACTTCTGCCGGCGTTCAGTTCGATTTCGCAGGTGGATTCCCCGCTACGGGGAATGGGGCGGATTTCGGCATCGCCCGTCTGCAAACCGCCAGCCTGCGTTTGGATTGGGCTCACACGTCAGTAGTCGGCGGCCAGGATGCTTTGTTCATCTCGCCGTTGTCCCCGACCTCGTTCGCCTCACTGGCAACGCCGGCATTTGGTTTTGCGGGAAATCTCTGGGCGTGGACGCCGCAATTGCGCGTCGAACATCGTTTCGACCTGAGCGACTCTCAAACGCTTACCGTGCAGGCAGGACTTCTCGACAACCTCGATTGGGAGCCTCCTTACAATCCCTTCTATCGCACGGTACAGGCGGGCGAGCAATCGGGTCAGCCGGCTTATGCGCTGCGCACGGCGTGGTCACGGCCATTCTTAGATCACCCTCTGAGTTTCGGCATGGCGGGCTACTACAGCCGCCAGAATTGGAATTGGGGGCGAAACGTAGATGCGTGGGCGGGTATGGCTGACTGGCAGGTTCCGCTCGCGCGCCGCCTGACATTGTCGGGTGAGTTCTATCGCGGACGCGGCATCGGCGGCCTTGGCGCTGCGATCGGCACGTCCATCCTCTACGGAGGCGATCCCACATTGGCGTCGTCCCCCATCCGCGGTCTCGACGCCGTCGGCGGCTGGAGCCAATTGAAATATCAACTCACATCCAAAGTGGAGTTCAATGCGGTCTTTGCGGAAGACAACGCTTTTGCCGGAGATGTGCGCGGCTTCGCCATCGATCAAAATAACTTCGGACCGATCCTGGGCCGCAATCGCGGAGGCTTGGGCAACGTGGTTTACCGTCCCCGATCGGACCTGCTGTTTTCCGCCGAGTTCCGGCGACTACGTACCTTCCCGGTGTACGACGAGAGCAGTGTGGTCAATCAAATCAACCTGGCGATGGGGATTCTATTTTGAAATGTAATCGCAATCTTTGCGGCCGCATCGTTATTGCCTGCATACTCGCCGCAATTGCTGCCTTCGGGCAAGACGCGACCTTAAAAGCGCACGTTGAATTGACGAAGGGCGGCCACGAAGAGAAAGACGATTCTAATGCCGTTGTGTGGCTCACGCCGCTAGGAAGCGCCCGCTTCAATCCGCCGCGGCAGAAGCCGTCTGAGATTCCTCAACTCGTGCAGAAAAATAAGATGTTCCATCCATCGCTGCTGGTCATTCCGGTCGGCGGCAAAGTGGAATTTCCCAATCACGATCCCTTTTTCCATAACGTATTTTCGCTGTTCGATGGCAAGCGATTTGACCTAGGACTGTACGAAAGCGGCACGACTCGCTTTGTGCAGTTCGACAAACCGGGAGTCTCCTACATCTTCTGCAACATTCACGCGCAAATGAGTGCGGTGGTCGTTGCCGTGAGCACGCCTTACTATGCGATCTCCGACACGCGCGGACAAGTCCAGATCCCCAACGTCCCTCCCGGACGATATGCATTGCAGGTTTTTCATCCTTCGGTCGCGCCGGATGCTTTGCACGCTATGGATCGCGAGATCACGGTTTCGCCGGGCGAGACTTCTCTTGGGACATTCACGCTGACGGAATCTGACTTTGATCTCGAGCACAAGAATAAATACGGGCGCGACTACGACCGGCCGGAGCCCGAGAATCCGGCGTATGCGAGGCCGTGACTCGCCATCTTTTGAGATCCGACCGAAAATCATGGTAAGATCGTCTTACCATGCAAACCAAGGTTTCCACTAAAGGACAAGTCGTTCTTCCCGGCCCGCTTCGCCGGCGGCTCGATATTCGTCCGGGAGATCCCCTGGACGCTGATGTCGAAGACGGACGGATTATCCTTACGCCGTGCAAGAAACGTCACCATCGGGTGAAGATCGTGACTGACCCTGTTACCGGCTTGCCTGCGCTGAGCGCTGGCCCGGACGCGCCCACGTTAACCAGCAAGGAAGTGGAAGAAGCATTGGCCAACTTTCCCTGATTCTTGCAGCTTGATTCCTACAGGATGACGTGCAAGCCGTGACTAAGCTCCGATGATTTATCTGCTCGACGTAAACGCGCTGGTTGCACTCGGCCTCATCAATCATGAATTCCACGGCCGCGTCGCTTCCTGGGTCCGCTCCACTTCACCGCATCTTGCAACGTGCTCCATCACCGAACTCGGATTCGTGCGCGTGCTGGCGCAAGCTCCAGCGTACGGATTCACCGTCGCTAAGGCTTCTACCCTCTTGTTGCGCCTGAAACGGACACGCGTTCGCCGCCTTTCCTTCATTGCCGACAATCACGATATTTCCCATCTTCCCGGCTAGGTGCGAGCGCCAAAGCAAATCACGGACGGCCACCTGGTTCAACTCGCCAGCACGAATGACGCAATCCTCGCGACTCTGGATGAGAACATTCCCGGATCGCATTTGATTCCGAAATAACTTTCACTTGCGTAGCCTTTGTCGCGGAGCGACGTACAGCATGCGCGGCGAAGAGCGACAATTCAAGCAAGAAGAAGGGCGCGCCATTTAGCGCGCCCTTCTTATCGCCTCTGTTTTCACTTTTACTGCAACTTTTCAAACACACTAGCCAGGGTTGCAACTTGTCTTTAGTGATGGCCACCACCGCCATGTCCGCCGCCTCCGCCCGAAGAATGCCCGCCGCCGGAGGAGTGTCCGCCACCTCCACCGTGACTTCCGCCGCCGCTACTCGGAGCGCTGTGCGAACCGCCATAGCTTCCGTGCGATCCTCCGTAGCTGGGCGAGCCGTGATAGCCACCGTAACTACCTGACGAACGCTGCTGCACGATGGGCTGCCGCATGTTCAGTTGCGGACGCGACGAGCCCCTGCCGTAGCCGTCAGAATATGACCGGCCGCTGGATTCAGATGAGCGCGACGACGCGGACGACGAACTGGGAGCAGTCCGGCTCCAATAGCTGCCGCTGCTTCCCGCGCCGCGGCTCATGCTTTCGCCACGTGAGCTTTCGCCACGTGACGAATCGCTGCGTGAGGATTGCCCAGGTGAAGATTCGCCGCGTGAGGCACCATTACTCGACGCCTCGTTGCGCGACGGCGGCGTGAATGGACGGAAGCCGCCCGAGTTCGTGCCGCTGCGTTGTGTCTGACCCACCGAAGAACGCGTGTTGCTGCTGTTCGGCGGAGTGAACGACCGGCTGTTCTGATTGCCGGCGCTCTGGCCGCCAATGTTTCTGGAGCTAGTGTTGCCGGCTTCGTGATTGCCCATCGCTGTGCCCGCGCTGGGTTTCATCCCAGATGCAGTTGATCCTCGATTTTCACTTCGAGGACTTTCACTTCGAGCTTCACTCATGTTGCCCGTGCTCATGCGTCCGCCGGCTTGCACGGATGACACATGATTCTGCTGCATCGACTGTTGCAGGTGAGCCGTCTGCTGCTGGAACGACTGATGGCTCGCCGCGCCGCTTGCCACGCTGCTTCGTGTATTGCTGAAGAAATGTTGCGAAGCAGTGTTGTGAATGGTTGAAGGCGCAGCCGCGCGTCCGCTGGCCGACAGACTTGAATGCGAAGGCACGACCGGCAGATTGCCCGTTGCCATGCGCGCCCCGCCAATCTGTTCCCGCGTCGCTGCGACCGCACTGACGCGTCCGGCGCCGAAGCGTCCCGCGTTGACCGTGGACAGTGCATGGCCGATATGCGCGTCATTCAAGCGCGCCACGTTCGAGAATCGCGTTCCACCGTGCAGTGGAGCGAATCCGCCGAAGCGTCCAAAGTTCCCACCGCGCCAACCCGCAAACCCGAAGCGGCCCCCATAGCCTCCCCACCACGGGAAGAAGCGATCACACGGCCCGATTGGCAACCAGCCAAATCCGCCCCAGCCACCCCAACCGAAACCCACGCCAAATCCAAATCCCCCGCCCCAGCCGAAGAACGACACATAAGCCGGCGACCAGAACGGACGATAGAATCCGCCGCCCCACACCGGTCCCGGCCACCACGCCCACGAACTGCCGTAATACATCCAGCGTCCGTAGTGATAAGGCGCCCATCCCCACGGCTCATATCCAACCCAGGTCCAACCGTAATAAGGCTCGTAAGTCCAGTTGCCATCGCGATACGGAACCCAGCCATCCGGCTCATTCGGCACCCACACCTGGCCGTAATCCGGAGCGTTCTGCCAGTGGCCGTACGCGTCCAAATCTTCCGACCCGGTGTAGTAGCGATTGGTGTGATGCCACGACTGCGCATTTTGAATGATGCGGTCGCGGTCGCTATTCCAGCGATCCCAATCGTCTTTATCGGGAGCTTGAGAAATTTTGTACTGCGCATCGGCACTTGAGCCGCGCACAGTGGCCATCTCGCCAGCGTGAACTTCGGTGCTGCCCTGCGGAGTCGAGATCTGTGCCTCACCCTTGCGAACGGTTACGAGCGTGTCGCCATCCGGCTGGACTTCAATGCGGAACTCTCCATCTTTATGCGCGGGATGCACCGCAACGTTCGGCGTATCGATCTCCGGCTCCGCTTCGCTGTCTTTGAAGACCGTGTAGGTGGCCAGGCCTTTGGCTAGTTGAATCTGAACATTCTTGCGCGTGAAGTTGGCGATGTTCGCCTGCGAACTTCGACCTAAGCGAAGTATGTTGGCGAAATCGAGTTGCAGTTCTGCACGGCCACCATCGCCGGTGGAAACCTTGTCACCGCCCATGACCGGCTGATTCAGCGTCGCTGCAGACCAATCACCCGAGTCTCCACGTTGTGTCGAGACATCGCCGTGAATCATGCTGATGCGCGCCACACCCTGATCGGTCTTTGCTGGCTCTTCACCGGAAGGTCCGCCGGGTTGCGCCTCGGCCGAATTCGGACCCGCTTGATTGGGACCACCCTGGTACTGCCCTTGCATCTGTCCCGGAGGCGGCGCCTGCGGCGGGTTCTGATCCTGGCCCATTTCCATGGGAGCGCTCGGCTGCTCCGACGGCCCCGGACCTTCATCGGTGGTCTGCGCCGAAGCACCGATAGTGAAACTGCTCGCGATAGCGAACGTTAAAATTGCGATCCCCGCTAAGAATTTATCTCTCATAAACCGTCTTCTCCGCGCGTTGCTACTTATTCAAACCCGCATGTAGTAAGGAATATCTCGCTTGGAGAGAAGCAAGTGCCATGCCAAAGATGGCAAATTGGAAGATTTCACAAATTGCTTGTTTTCAATGACTAAGAGATGCAAGCAGAACGAACAATTCGGCGCATGTGGAGGTTGGTGGCCCGCCTGAACCAGCAGTGGTGGTTTTCAACCAGACTCGGGGATTGAAAACTACGGCGGAGGATTTCCCCGTTTAACTTTCGACGGAATTCAGTGGCGAACATTGTCAACGTGGGTGAGGCCGATCCCTCAATTGCGCTCCGTGCCAAATTGTCGTGATCGTCACCCGCTTCGCGCGCACCTGATACAGAACTAAATACGGTGTTCCCCCGACCACCAACTCCCTCACGCCAGGCTCACTTCCGGCCCGACCTAAGTGCGGATGTTCTTTCAGAATTTCCACCAGCGAAACGATTCTTGTGGCCAATCTTCCCGCCGCATCCGGCTTGTCCTTCGCCACATAAGCACGAATCTCCTGCAACCGCGCCCGAGCCAGGGGAGACCAGACAATCTCTAACGGCACAGGTCCTCATCATCGTGGCGCGCGCCACAGGCGCACTTCGGCGGAGGCAGTTCTCGGTCAGTTCCCCAGGAAAGCAACCACGCCTTCATGTCCTCATGCGCAACGTAATGACCAGACTTGACCTGGCGATCCGCATGACGAATCTCCGCCAACATTCTTTCCTGGTCCGCAACATAGGATTCGACTGCATCGGAGATGAGAAAATTTGAGCTGCGCCCGGAAACCTTCGCCAGATGGGCCAGCCGCCTCTTGGTGTCTGATTTCAGTCTAATGCTGAGAGTCGCGCTCCGTGTGTTCGCCATGAACACACTTTAGCACAATCACATGCGTAGCCTGACGTCAAAGCCTTTCACTGGTAGGTAAAGGTCAGCTGATCCAGGTAAACCGAGTAGGGCGCCTGCTGGTAGTTTCCATCCATCTGATAGTTGATGGTCATTCCATACCAGCCCGGCGCGGGGCCGGGATCGTAGTACTGATTGAGCGTGCTGGTCACGCCGTTGAGAGTGATGGATTGGTACAACAACTGATTATCGGCGGTGCGCTGTACCTGAATCGTCAGATGATTCCACGCATTGTCGACCGGATTGCAGGCGATACCTGTGGGAGTCCAGTGCGCGGTCACGTTGTTCCAGACATCCCACTCGTGGCCTCCGGCGATGCGGCACTCGTGACCCCAGATGAAACCCAGATTGTTGAAAAACTGATTGATGTCGAACTCAACCGCCTGCGAAAGTTCAAGATTGGTTCCGTAGAAATAGACGTCGTAGGTGAAGTTGTGATATCCGGAAACCAGCGTGTGACTCGCGTCTGGCAGACCTTGCGAAGACAGATCTCCGATCAAGTGATTGTTGAACAGGGCATCGGTATAAATCGCAGTTCCACCCAGAGTATATTGCGTCGCCTCTCCGCTCATCGAAGGAGATTGGATTCCCTGAGACATGGAGAAAGTAATGCCGTCGCAGGGGGAAGGAGAACAATCGACAAAGTCCGGCGGCCCCTGCCCGTATGATGCCCATCCGGAGCTGTGCTGGAGGTTTGAAAATGAGTTCGCGGTGCTTGTTACCGGGGAACTTGCCACGGCTATTTGCAGCGGTTGCTGTTTGGATGCCCCGGTCGAATCTGAAACCAACACCGCGAAATTGAAATTTCCGGTTGTGCTCGGCGTTCCGGCAATGGCTCCGCTCGTCTCATCGAGCAGCACTCCGGTGGGCAGTGCGCCGGAGGCAAGCGAGAAAATGTAAGGCGTCGTGCCGCCACTTACCGTTAGCGTAGCGTCGTACGTCGAACCCACCGTCGCGGCAGGAAGGCTCGATGAAACCGCCAGGCTGGAATTGGAAGTGGTAGTGGTCACAGAAGTGGTGCCGGCGCTGGTCGGGACAGACATGCTAGAACATCCGCTTAATAAAAGTAGAGATAACAGGAGAGTAACCACTACGGCGAACTGAAAATGGTTACTTCGGCGGACGCGCTTTTCTTGAGCGCACGGGAGCGGAGGGCGAAACATGTATACAACCTCTCGAAAAGGGGATAAAGAGGACGCTCGGCGAGGGTCCTGAAATGGACTTTAATGAGCGTTTTGTAACCGGACCAGATAACCAATGGCCGTGGCCGTTGTGGGGACCTGTGAGTGTCTATTTTCCTGCCAAGAGATTCGTCGTGTGTCCGAGCATACGAGGCCCGGGAACGAGAGAGTGTCCGCGGGAAAAGCTGGTTGCCTTCTTGGGTAAAAACACGAAAGCCCCGATAGTCAGTCGGGGCTCAGATGAACAAACTTAATACCGGACGCTGTTTGCCAAACATCTAAAGGTTAACTCTGCACACGGAATTGTCAAACGGTTTCCAATGCGTCGAGCGACCGGCAAAGGGCAAGGGAGTCGAACCCTAGTGGCTGACTAAGCCACTCGACATTTGGCAAACGTCGTCCAGTACCCACTAGCAATACCCTCCCGACGCCCGTCGCTCGCACCAATTGTAGCTACTGCACCCAGCCGGTTTCGCGACTATTTGTTAATTCCGCCACGGACGCGACGGGCTTGTTTATTAATCCTTTAAGGTTTATCAAGCGGAGCGCTCCGCACCAGGCGCTCAAACTCGGCTTCAAATATTCCGAGCGCTCTATAAACTTCCCGAATAGGTCGTTGCATTTCCAACGATGCAAGAACACCCTTAAGCTGCGGGGATGGCTTGTATATTGCCGCATGCTCGACCTCCCAAAACAGCCCTGTCAGCATCGGCACGACCTGCAGTTCAGCGCGGAGTTTAGTGTTACGAGAACAGAAACCGTGATACTTGAATGCAAGTGGCTCGGTGCTTCCTTCATCGGATGGGATCGGATCTGATGTCCATGACGAGAACAAAGCGTAGTGCCGTAGTGTATCGTTTGCTTCACGCCAGCGGCTGCGGGGGAAGGCTAAGACACGAACACCCGCAAGGTCGTTGAGGCTGGTGAGTGTGTAGGAATCGGCTCGATCTGGATCGAAGGTCGCGAACTCTTGCTGCCTGCGGAGCGCACCCAACGCGCTTTCGCAGTCTTTGACTCGCGAATTCACTTCGATCTTTTCATATCTGTCCAAACTGCTCGAGAGCGGGAGAAGGCAGTGGCGAACTTCGGCCTCAAGTTCTTCCAGCAGACGTCGGCTCTCGGGCAGCAAAGCGAAGTACTCCTCGCGAAGCCGATCCTCTACCGTTCGTTCGCTCATTAACTAAACACAGCGGAAAGCTCGCGTTTTACCGCCTCGGATGGAGGAGAGTTGAAGTAGAAATGCCATTCTTGCGACGACGTAGGTTCGTCGATGCACGCTTTGAGCTGCGATTCTGTATGATCCTGTACAAACTCCAGGCTAAACGCCTTGCGCGTCTGCCTGTTGATGTAGCTTAGTCGGTCGAAGCTGTAGGCGTAGCCTGCATCCTCAAGGATTTGTGTTTTGCCTGTGGCCGTCAGCATTTGTAACGTTCCTTTAGCCAATTGTATCCGAACCGTAACCGCGGTCACCCTTCTTTCTCCCCTTCATCCGCAATGCCAATCTTCGACAGCCGATAGCGCAGCGCGTTCCTCGACAACCCCAGTAGACGCGCCGCCTGGCTCTTATTTCCATTTGCGCGCCGCAATGCTTCCTGAATCATTTCGTCTTCCCACTGTTCCAGCGTCATGCCGTCTGGCAAAAATCCACTCACGCCGTTAACCACTTTCGCCGGGCGCACATCAAGATGAATATCTCCCACCTCGATCACCGTTCCCTTGGCCAGCGCACAGGCTCGCTCAATGATGTTCTGCAACTCCCGCACATTCCCGGGCCAGTGATAGTTCTTTAAAATCTGCATTGCCTCCGGCGTGATGCCTTCGACCGGCTTTCCCGAATCTCCGGCGAAGCGAGCGATAAAAAGATTTACCAGCTCCGCGATATCTTCTTTCCGTTCCCGCAGAGGAGCAATGTCGATCGGCACAACGTTCAGTCGGTAATAAAGATCTTCGCGAAACGTTCCCTGCTCCAGCGCCTGCCGCAGATCGCGGTTCGTCGCCGCAATCAGCCTTACATCAACCTTCACCGTCTTCGTTCCACCCAAGCGCTCGAACTCGCGCTCCTGTAATACGCGCAGCAACTTGACCTGCGTTGCCGGAGGCACGTCACCAATCTCATCCAGAAAGAGCGTTCCCTTGTCCGCCAACTCAAACTTGCCGGGCTTGCTTGCTACTGCGCCTGTGAACGCGCCGCGCTCGTAGCCAAACAGTTCGCTCTCCAGCAAATTCTCGGGAATCGCCGTGCTGTTGATCTTGACGAATGGCCCTCGCGCCCGCCGCGACTTCTCATGAATCGCGCGGGCAATCAAATCCTTGCCTACACCACTCTCGCCGCCCAACAGCACCGTGGCATTCGTAGGAGCAACGCGTTCCACAGTGGCCAGAACCTCCTGCATCTTGGGGCTGCGCGCCGCCACGTTCGTCAGTTCGTAGCGTCTGCCCAGCGCCTCCCTTAGCGACCGATTTTCCTCGCGCAGTTTGTGGACATCCAGTTCCTTGTGGATGACCATGCGCATCTCGGCCAGTGAAAACGGCTTGAGCACGTAATCGCTTGCGCCCGCCTTCATCGCTTCCACGGCAGTTTCCACGCTGCCAAATGCGGTCATCACAATCACCGGCAGAGCTGCGTTCTGATTCTTGACTGCGTGCAGAAAGTCCAGCCCGTTCATTCCTGGTAATTTCAGATCGGTCAAGACCAGGTCGACATGATTTTCCCGCAGCAGCTTCAGTCCACTCTCCGCGTCTCCCGCGGATAGAGTCGAAAAACCGTCCTCGCCCAGATTTAACTCGAGCAGGCGCCGCATTTTGGCTTCATCTTCGATAATCAGAATCGTTGGCATTTACTCGTTGTTCTTCTCAACTTGTTCTTCTAAACCCTGGAAATCAGGTTCAATTAATGAACGCTCGATAACTTTGTCGTTCCCAGCAAAGCGCGCCCCGGGAAAATATCCGGCACAATTTTGCCCTGATCCACTAGCAAAGTCCCGCCCACAATCAGATAGCGCACACCATCGCTTGGCTCCATTGGTTTTTCGAAAGTCGCGCGATCGGTAATGGTCTTCGCATCGAAGACTACAATGTCCGCATCGGCGCCTTCCTGGAGCCTTCCCTTTTTTTGCGCCGCCGGAGTAGAACGTTCCAGCATTTCGGCCGGCATGAGCGTCATCTTGCGAATCGCATCCATCAGAGTGAGTGTTCCTTTTTCCCGCACATATTGCCGTAGAACTCGAGAAAATGTCCCCGCGTTGCGCGGATGGCTTTCCACTCCATCGCTGGCGATCATGACCAGCGGATGCGGAATCACTTCGTCGAGCACTTCCTGTGGATTCGCGAAAATCAGCACCCAGGTTGCGGAGCTTGCGGCGTGCAGCTCGTCAAACCTCTCTTTGGTGAGATGTTCGCCAGTAGCGGGGAGCACCAGGTCCTTGTAGTCGATGGCAAGTTTTTCCCGCCAGCCGGGATTGAAGACCGCGGAATTTATCGCCGTCATTCCGGCGATGTACGGATAAGCCTCCGTGGTCACATCCAGACCGCGCGCGCGGGCGCCCTCAACCATCGACAAGCACTCCATCGAATCGCGCAGGCACGTGCTGTTGATGTGAACGATGTGCAGCGAAGCGCCGGTAATTGCGGCCGCTCCGATCACCTCGCTCACGGATTCGATTGCCGAGCCCGGCTCGACCCGACCCGCACTGCGCATGTGCGTATAGACCGGAACTCTTTTCTCAGCGGCCAGACGAAACACTTCCAGCACTTCATGCCGCGTCGCACCCGGCGTGTATTGAATGCCCATGCCGATGGCCAAAGCGTCGACATTTAGTTCCGAACGCAAGCGTTCGCGCATGGCATCGATCTGTTCCTGCGTCGCGTTTTGATCGGTTGCCGGACCGCTTTTCGGCAGGATTTCGGGAGTGCCGCTCAGCGCATTCCAACCCTGCAAAGGCGTCCCGAAAACTTGTGCTCGCGCCGCTACGTGGCTGGCCGACGTGCCGTAATGAATCAGCGAATGGCCTTCTTTGCTCTTCAAGAATTGTCCAACATCAGGTACGCCGATCTCCAATTCCAGTGCAGTGGTTACGCCGTCGAGCGCCTTCACGCGCTGGCTTTCCAGGTCCTGCGCATGCTGGTGCAGATCGATGAATCCGGGTGCGACCACGAGGCCGCTTGCATTGACGAGGCGGTGTCCGTTTAATTTCTGATCGGAGATGCGGACAATTTTTCCCGCGGTGATCCCGACATTGCGAGTGGCATCCAATCCGGTCTCCGCGTCCATAACTCGGCCGTTTTCCAAAACCAAATCGTAGGTCTGAGCCGCGGCGAATTGTGCGATGGCTAGGAAAAGAAAAAAGAGCAGATTTATTTTCCGCATAGTCTCGTTTTTCGCATAGTCTCCGCTCAAATTTGTTACGAAACCATTTTTTATGAAACCATCAAATGCGCTTCCGGTTTTTTCTCGACACTCTGCTCTCTCGGGAAAAATAACATGAAGCAAGCGCCGTGCCTGCCGTTTGCCTGGCTTATGTTCGACTCTCCGATGCGTACCGATCCTTCGTGTCCATCCATTATCTTCGAGACGATCGCCAGGCCGAGCCCTACTCCAGACTTCTTCGTGGTCATAAAAGGATTAAAGATTTGTTCCCGGATCTCTGCTGGGATGCCTGGGCCGCTGTCTTCAATGCGAACCTCCACGCCATCGCGCTCTTGTGCGCGGGCATTTGCGATTCTCACGTGCAACGAGCCGCCCTCGTCGCCTATGGCGTCGTAGGCGTTCTGAATGATGTTCACCAATGCCTGCTCGGTGAGACCCTCGTCCAGCGGGACCGACGGCAGGTTCGCCTGATAATCTTTTGTGACCGTAATTGTCCCGCCCTTCCACAGCGTCCCCACATCAGTCAGCGCGCGATCCACCACCGCCGCGATGTCTTGCGCTTCGGTATCCGCGTGAAGGGGCCGCGCGAAATCCAGGAAGCGCGTCACCAGGGCGCTTAGCCGATTCGTTTCCGTGGAAATGTATCCGGCCAGTTCGCTGGCCAGAGGATTCGTCTCATCCAATTTCTGACTCAACATCTCCGCTGATCCTTTGATCACGCCCAACGGATTGCGAATCTCGTGCGCGAGGCCCGCCGAAAGCTGTCCCAACGCTGCCAGCCGCTCCGACCGCCGCGCCTCGGCTTGCGCCAGCTCGAGCCGCCGGTTCGTCTCCGCCAGCGTCTCCGCCAGTTCCTGATAGCGCTTGGTCTGCCGCCGGTTCTCGATTACAAAACGGTTCACCACCATAGCTGCAAGAAAGAAAAACAAGACTCGAATCGCCAGCAACCCATAGCTCTCCGCCGTGATCTCGTACTCCTGCGTCGTCGGGTAGAGATATGAGCAGTAAGCGGCCGAAGCAAGCCCAGTCCACAACAGCGTGGCCCACGAGCCAAAATACTCAGCCGCACTCATCACCGGCAGAAAATAGATCGGCCAATAACTGCTGTTGATGCTCAGCTCGCCCGTGTGATCAATCAGCAGCGTGGCCAGAGCAATCTTGAGCGCAACCACATACATCGCTCCCCGCTTGGGCAGCCGCGCAACGAACCACCCCTCACCCAGTTGCAACACGCCAAACGCCAAAAGGATTAGCTGCTTGTGAATCTCGGCCACTGGCGGCAACAAAGCCAGTCCGGCCAGAAACACCAGCCACAACACATCCATCCAGTTAATCGCGGGGCGTTTGCTTTCCGTCATAACTCGATCACAACAACCAAGCTGATCCATAAACAATACGCCGGGAGCGAATATTCCTCACTCCCGGCGCCCACTTTCTCCAAGAATCCCGCGCTGACATTTATTTTTTCGGCTTCTCCTGCTTTTGCTCCGGTGGCCGCGATTGTTGTCTCTGCTGCGGCGCAGGCGCAGGCCGTTGCTGTTGCCACGTATTGAACTTCTGCTGCTGTTGCTGCTCCTGCTCCGGACTTCTCTGCTGCACCGGAGGCGCCGGCTTTACTAGCGGATGCGTCTCCTGCGGAGCGGGCCTGCTCGCATTCTCATTGCGATTCTCTTCATTCCGATTCTCCGGCGCGCCTTGCTCTTCATACGCTGGACGCTGACTGGAAGGCTTCGTCGCATTGCTGTTGCCCGGCGGCGTGAACGGACGGAACCCTCCCGGCTGCTGTGCGGGCTGCGTCCTCTGCGGTTCAGCCTGCGTCTGCCTCGCCGCTGGGCTGGGCTGATAAGGTTTCACCGTACCGCTTTCCGTGCGCACCAGTGATTGCTGATTCAAGTGCCCGCCTACTTGCGCCTGCCTTTGATCCAGCGATCGCGGCGGAGGTGGCGGCGTTCTCTTGGCCACGACCTGCCTGCTGATCACAGCCGCCGGCGGCCTCACCGATGCCGGACGGCCCGCACCGATAACACTCTGGCGCACCGGTTCCTCAGTGATCACGTGCGAAACCGGAGCTGCCGCCAATTCGCGCTGGTCTACCCGCATAACGTTTGAACCCACGGGCCGCGCATTCACGAATGTGTCGTGCGAAACGACGGTCACGCCATTGTTTACGCGCTGGTTCACATACGTCACGTTATTCACGGTCTTATTGACGATCACTGTGTTGTAAACATTCGTGACCCGAGTAACGCTGACCGTCGTATTGGTGACGTTTACTTCGTTCACGTAGCCGCGGCTCACGCGATATCCGGGAAGGAAGACTTCTCCCGGCGCCAGCGGAAACCAGCCCACTCCTACACCCGCCGAGAAACGGAATCCACCCCCGCCACCCACGAACGCCACTAACGCCGGAGCCCACACTGGTCGCACCACCACTGGCCCCGGCACCCAGAACCATCCCCCGCCCGCGAAGCCCCAACGTCCGTAATGGTAAGGCGCAAAGCCCCACGGCTCATCTCCCACCCAGGTCCATCCCCACGGACCGACCCAAGCCCAGTGGCCGAACCGATACGGCGCCCAACCCGCAACGACAACGCGCGGATGCCAGCACTCGCCATAACCCGCCACGTAGCTCCAGTCGCCGTTGTCGTCGAGATCTTCGTAGCCGGTCATTTCGCGGGAAACATAGTTCGCCGAGTCGGCATGATCCTCGCGCTCGTCACGATCGAATGCCCACTGATCAAAATCATCCTGCCGTGGAACCTGTCCCAGATCGTAATCGAGATGATCCGAACCAGTGAAAGTGGCCGACTGATTCGCGACAACGATGTAGGAAAAGCCTCCGCCGGTCACTTCACCACGCCCTTGCCAAACCGTTGTGACTGTCTGGCTTCCGTCTTCGCTCACATCGATGCGGTATTCGCCCGGCTGCAATAGCACGAACGATAAGTTCGGAGTGTCCACTTCGTAAGTGTCATCGTCATCCACATGCCGCACACGCACGATCAGCGATCCCTGCGCGAGCCGGATCTGCGCCGTGCGATCGTCAATATTGAGGAATGTGATGCCGGTCTTCGGACCCAGCCGCAGCGCCGTCGAGCCGATGTACGCTTCCGCCCGTGAATTTTCGTCCGCCCACAAATTGTCGCCCGTGACCATAGGACGATTGGGCACCGCCGTCACCCAGTCCCCTTCTCCCGCCGGCTGGAACGAAACCGATCCCTGCGAATAGTTCAGCCGCGCAACGCGGCCCGGAGGATCCTGGTCTTCGCCCTGCGCCTGAGGTTGATCTTGAGGCTGAGGTTGATCTTGAGTCTGAGGTTGATCCTGCGCCTGAGGTTGATCTTGAGGCGGACCTTGGTCCTGCGCTTTGGCTACGTACGGAGCTTGCAATAACAACGCAAAGCTCGCTAGAACAGCCAAACCCATCCACCAACACTTTTGTGTCTTCATAGTTTTCGCCCCAGCATCAAAAAGAACTCATAATATCAATCACAGGACTGTAAACACGTCCAAGACAGTTTAGTTGCCAACCGTTGCTAACTGCTTGCCCCAGCAGCCTCTTTTCACGTTGCTCAAGCTGAGCACAAAACAGTACAGTGCATTCCAGAGGAGATTTCGAACCTCGTTCGAGTTGCAATGAGCATCGCCACCCTCAACGACATTTTCTTCGCCGCAGTCGATCGCAACCTTGATCGCCTGCTCCTCTGCCGGCCGGAAGGCCAGCAAGACTGGATATCAATCTCCGCGCAGGAGTTCCACCGCCGAGTCGCCGCCACCGCACAAACGCTGCGCAGTTGGGGCATTCGCAAAGGCGATCGCGTTGCCATCCTCAGCGAGAATCGTCCCGAGTGGCCCATCGCCGACATGGCTAGCCTGCTCCTCGGAGCCGTCACAGTCCCGCTCTACACTACTCTCACGCCCGAGCAAACCTCCATTCAACTCCAGGACTCCGGTTGCCGCGCCATCTTTCTTTCGTCGCAACTTCAACTGGATAAAGTCTTGTCAATTCTGCCGCAGACGCATCTCGAAAAAATCGTGATCATGGATTCCGTTCAATTTCCTGCGGAAGCGCCGCTCCGTACCGAATGCGTGCTTATGGCTCTCATGTTGCAGCAAGCCTCATCCTTGCTGCCATCAGAAATTGAAAATCAAGCCCGCGCCATAGCTCCCGACGACCTCGCCACCATCGTCTATACCTCCGGCACCACGGGAATCTCCAAAGGCGTAATGCTCACGCACGGCAATATTGCCTCGAACATCTCCTGCTCCATGGCCGAATTCAATATGCGCCCCGGAGAAATAAGCGTCTCGTTCCTTCCGCTCTGCCACATCACGGCCCGTCACGTTGATTTCTGCATGTTCTACCACGGAGTGACGCTGGCCTATTGTCCATTCATCGAACGACTGCCCGCCGCTCTGCTCGAAGTCCGCCCTACACTTCTCGTTGCCGTCCCGCGCGTGTATGAAAAAATTTACGCCCAGGCCAAACAGAAAGCCAAAGGCTTTCCCAAACGCGCCATCTTCGATTGGGCCCTTTCGATCGGCGGCACTCACAAACCGAAAATTCTCGCCGGACAAACGCCCAACTCCCTGAACTGGAAAATCGCCAACAAGCTTGTCTTCTCCAAGCTGCGCGAAGGTCTCGGTGGACACATACAAACATTCATCTCCGGCGGCGCGCCCCTGGGGCGCGAACTCGCCGAGTGGTACGCCGATGCCGGCATTCGTATTCACGAAGGGTACGGCCTCACTGAAACTTCCCCAGTCATCGCCGTCAACACTCCCACCCACCACCGCATCGGCACCGTCGGCAAGACCCTCCCCAACCTCGAAGTGCGCATCGCCGAAGACGGCGAAATCCTGGTGCGCGGCCCGTCGGTATTCAAAGGCTACTGGAATCGTCCGGAAGAAACTGCCAATGCCTTGTCGGAACGGTGGTTCAAGACCGGAGACATCGGCAACATCGATGCCGATGGATATCTCTCGGTCACCGACCGCAAAAAAGATCTCATCAAAACTTCTGGCGGAAAATTCATAGCCCCGCAGCCCATTGAGAATTCGTTAAAGCTCAATCCGCTGGTCGGTACCGCGGCTATCGTCGGCGACAAACGAAAATTCGCCTTCGTCATTGTCTCGCCAAACTTCACCGCTCTCGAAGATTGGGCGCGCGCACACGAAATCAGCTTCTCATCACGAGCGGAACTCGTCGCCAATCCCCAAATCGTCAAGCTCTACCAAGACGTTGTCGAAGCCGTCAATCAAAATCTTGCCCGCTTCGAAAAGTTGAAGCGCGTGATGTTAGTCGCCGACGAATTCACCATAGCCAACGGCGCTTTGACTCCCACCATGAAGCTCCGCCGCCGCGTCATCGAAGACCGCTACCGCCGCCAGATTGACGAGCTTTACGCCAAGGCAGAAGAGACAGGACTGAAGCTCCAGAACTAAGGACCTCGCCTAACCTTTGGCTTTTGCACTCTTGTCAAAATCGAGCCCCAGGCTTCGGTACCAGGTTTCATCATCACTCGCGCTCTGATCAATCCACTCTTCATCCGTCATTTGAGCGCGCCGTTGCAAAAGCGGAACGGCGTCCGGTCCCACCGGATAGCGGAGTTGCCAGCTTCCACTCCCGGCAATTTCCACGATCTCTTGCGCCACCAAAGAAGGCGGCACAGGATTCTTCAAAACGGTTGCGAAAAAGTGGGCGAATCGCGCGCGATGCGGGTACGGCGAATCGGCTGCCGGATTCCCTATGCGTTGCGCCATCGCAGTGTTGATAATTCCCGGCTCGACAATGGCCACTCGAACGTTAAACGGCTTCATCTCGCCAGCCAAACCTTCGCTCAACGCCTCCAGGGCCCACTTCGATGCCGCGTAAGGTGTCATCGGAGGACTGGCGACACGCCCGGCCACAGACGTCACATTGATGATGCATCCGCTGCGCCGTTGCCGCATCTGCGGCGCCACAGCCTGAATGCAACGGAGCGCGCCGAAATAGTTGGTCTCCATGGCTGCACGAAAATCGGCTAGCGGAACCTCCTCCACCGAACCCGTGCGCTCCACGCCGGCATTGTTGACGAGCACATCAATCGGACCATGTTCTTTTTGAATTTGTGCAATTCCGTCGCTCACAGACTGGTCGGAATCCACATCCATTGTCGAGACCGCGATCGGCAGTTTTTCCCGCACGGCTATTTCCGCGAGTTGCGGCGACTCCGACGGTTTGCGCATGGTGGCATGAACTTTATGGCCCGCGCGCCCGAAAGCCAGCGCCGTCTCCAAACCAATGCCCTTGCTGGTCCCCGTAATTAGTACCGATGCCATCCGCGCCTCCTTGAGATTTTGTGCTCACCGATTCTATCCCAGGCCGTTAACGCCGCCTGACAGCCAGTAAACTCCCTTAGCCTCCGTGCTCATCCGCGCCCCGTTAATTACAATAGAGGCATGACCGATTCACTCCTCATCGCTGGACGCTCTTTCCGCTCCCGCCTCATCGTCGGCACAGGCAAGTACAAATCCTTCCAGGAAACTGCGCGCGCCCTCGAAGCCAGCGGCGCGGAAATGGTCACCGTCGCCGTGCGCCGTGTGAATCTCGATCGCACCGCCGCGAAGGAATCTCTTCTTGACTACATCGATCCCAAAAAATACTTTCTTCTTCCCAACACTGCCGGTTGCTACACCGCCGACGAAGCGATCCGAGCGGCGCTCCTAGCCCGCGAAGTCGGTTTGTCCAATTGGGTCAAGCTCGAAGTGATCGGCGATCAGGCCACGCTTTATCCCGACGTGCAGGCCACGCTTGAGGCCACGCGTGTGCTGGTGAAAGAAGGTTTTACAGTTCTTCCCTACACATCGGACGACATCGTCTTCGCCAAGCGCCTGATCGATGCGGGCGCGGCAACAGTCATGCCGCTGGGCGCGCCCATAGGCAGCGGCATGGGCATTCAAAATCAGTCTCACATCCGCATCTTGCGCGAAATGATCACAGCAGTTCCGCTGATCGTAGACGCGGGAGTAGGCACTGCCTCCGACGCGGCGCTCGCCATGGAACTCGGGGCCGACGCCGTACTCATGAACACCGGCATCGCCAACGCGCAAGATCCCGTGCTGATGGCTGAAGCCATGCACCACGCCGTGATTGCTGGACGCCAGGCATACTTAGCCGGACGCATGCCGAAGAAGCTCTACGCCACAGCCAGTTCCCCGCTCGAAGGCGTCATAAGAAATTGAGTAATTGGATAATTGGAAATTGAGTCGTAAGACGTTAAGTAAGGTTTCTAAATTACTCAATTACCAAATTTAACAATTCCCCAATTCCTTCGATCTCATCCAAAAAGAAAAAGGGCGATCAAAAGATCGCCCTAGCCAACAAAACTCTCCTAACTCCTACAGCATCTTCGCACTCTCCACATGAATGGAATCGCCCATGACATGTCCGCTCACCGCGATGTGATGTCCTTCATGCCCCTTGAGCACATCCGGATTATCGACCAGCAGGATCTTCTGATCCTTGTCGGTTACGATAACCATCTTCGCGCCGGCAGCCAGGCACTTCTTGGTGCATGCCTCGGCCTTGTCATTGGCGCCCTTCGCTCCGCACTTGTCGTCACTCACCCAACCCTTCACGCGAATCGGGTTTTCGTTCCATGCGACCTGGTCCCGATTCTGACTCTGCGGAATAGGGCTGTCGGCCGGCCCAATAGATGCAACCTGCACCTCATGGTTGCCGTCGTCGAATAGTCCTTTTATATGCACCATTTTCCCAGCGTATTGGGCGGCCACATCCTTGCTCAAGCCCCACAGCCTGGCACCCCTCATGATACTGGGGCTAGCGGACAGAAGATTTCTGGCGAGCATCCGGTATTGCTTGTCCAATTCCACAGCCGTCGCCGGGAAAGGGCCCACCGTCCAGACATCATTTTCCAACCGAGCCCGAATTATCACACCTTCCTTAACCCAATAGAGCTCTCCCGTAACGATTTGTTGCTTCTCCAGGACCCTGGACAGTGCGGCCAGTACCCCTTCAACTGAAAGACCTGCGACCTCTACCTTCACGTCGGGCGCTTCCTCATGCCGCTCGGTGTTCAGAAAAGGAGCGGTAGCCCGCTGGCCGTATTCATTGGCCTCGTTCGATAGCTCCTCGACTTTGTCAAGCAATAGATTGGCCGCCGATTTTCCCGACAAACCGATCGGCGCATCACCGTTTACCGGGACAGAGAAAGGCGAAATTACTAGTACCGACTTGGAGAAGAAAACACGCCAACCCACGATCATTACTAGAATGGAGAGTCCAACTATGCCGTAGACAAAGATGCCGGTTAATCGTTCCCTCAGGTGCGCCCACACCTTCGGCCAGAACGGGCTGGGAACGGACTCGCCTCTGGGTTTACGGACAAGCGCTACGCGAATTGCGGCATCGTCTTCCACTTACTGCTCCAGGAAATAAGCAGTAGATTCTGTCTCGCTGCCTGGAAATATGCAAGCACCAAGAATTCCAGTCGGCATCACACAAGAAAAGGGGCGGTCAAAGGCCGCCCCTTTCAATCCTTGCTCCGTGTTGTCTTCTTACAGCATCTTCGCGCTGTCCACGTGAATGGAATCGCCCATCACGTGTCCCATCACGGCGATGTGATGTCCCACATGGTCCTTCAGTGCATCTGGATTGTCCACCAGCAGGATCTTCTGATCCTTGTCGGTAACGATCACCATCTTCGCACCTTCACCCAGGCACTTCTTGGTGCATGCCTCAGCCTTGGCATTGGCGCCCTTCGCCCCGCATTTATCGTCGCTAACCCAACCTTTGACGGTTTCGCTCTTCCCCATGTCATCGAAAGCCATTGCGGACATGGCGAGCAGAAAAAACGATGCAACACTAATCAGCAGAAATTTTCTCATGGCCGGTTCTTCTCCTTAATTTCAATATCGACTCGGCGCATGGAAAAACCCGACCCAATACGCTGACGAATCGAAGCAAGGGCAATATACCACAGGGAAACACGGTATTTGTCAGCGCTTTCCCTGCGCCTCTTGTGTTCCTCGTGGTAAAGGTTTTTTTCGGCGGGATAAAGCGGGACAAGCACTACTTCTTTGCCGAATGATTCACCGACGGCTCGGATTTGGCCGGAGCCGGAGCGACATACACGTATTCACCGGGCTTGGCGTAACCCAGTTGCTCGCGCGCTTCCTTTTCAATGGCCTTCTTGTCGCTCTGCAGCCCTTGTATCTGTTGCGTAACTTTTTCGTTTTCCTCGCGCACGTGAACGATTTTTTTTTGCAGTCCTTCGTACTCGTTGCGCTTCTGCTTGTAGACGACCATACCATTGGCCCCGAACATGACGTGGACAAAAAACAGGCAGGCCACAAGTGCGATCACAATGGTGGCGATGCGCCTCCGCAAGGCGTAGACGCGCATTCCCAGCGGGCGCCAGGCTTCAATCCACGAGGCGGCGATGGCCTCCGCTTGCGGCGCTTTTTCCGCGAAGATCCGCGACCGCTCTTCGCGTCCGGGAAACTTTGTCGGGCTAAAAAATCGCTTCATTTAAGAGTCAGCATCCGCCCCGGAGGGGCGTTTGACGATAGCCCGGCGTTTCAACGCTGGGGAAAAACGAAAAAACATAACAAGTCCTGGAGGGACGACTCAAACTTTTGACGTGCAATTAGCCCGAGGGACCCTACTCAAATATCAACTGCTTTGCGGCTGCGCTCAACCTGTCCAAACCCGGTTCGTCTCGCGCCTCCGAATACACCCGCACCACGGGTTCGGTCCCTGAAAGCCGGTAGCAAACCCACGACAGACGTCGAATACCAGCTTCAATCCGTCGGTTCGTACTACTTCGCTGATTTTCCATCCCGAAAATGTTTTCGGATCGGAAACGTAGCTTCTCAGTGAACTTCGCTTTCACCTCCGCGGTCAAGCGGAAGTTCTCCCGGCGCGGACAATAGGAACCAACCTGGTTACTGAGCGCCCGCAAACACTCGCCCAGCGACGTGCCCCGGCGGGCCACCATCTTGCCCAAAGGTAAGCTCCTCCGCTATCACCGCGCGCCATCCCGATGTGCCAAACTTGATTTGCGTTGGCATACTGAAACCTCTCAAAATAGACGCAGTCAACGCCGAGCTGAAGCCCGATTCTAAATGACCGACAAACGACTCGTTCTGACCACCGCAGGCTCGGAAGAAGAAGCCCGCAAGATCGCGCACGCGCTGGTCGATCGCAAACTGGCCGCCTGCGTCAACATCGTTCCGCAGATCGAATCGATTTATCGCTGGCAAGGTAAGGTGGAATCTGCGCGCGAGTGGTTGCTGCTGATCAAAACAACTTCGGAAAAGTTTGCCGCCGTGCGCGATGCGATTCGCGAACTGCACTCCTACGACCTTCCCGAATGCATCGCGGTGACCATTGATGATGGCACTCCGGCTTATTTGCAGTGGATCACGGACTCGGTGAAGTAGGGTGCCAAAACATTTTTAACGCCGAGCATGCCGGAGATCGCAGCAAATTCCGTCTCTGTGATCTTCGCGCCCTTGCGATGATCGTTTCTAGATCACCGCCAGCGCCTGATCCAGATCCTCCAGAATATCCTGGACGTCTTCGATGCCGACGGAGATGCGAACCATTCCATCAGTGATGCCGATCGCTTTGCGGCCTTTCTCTCCTAGCGCAGCGTGAGTCATCGTCGCGGGATGCGAGATCAGCGTTTCCACTCCGCCGAGGGACTCTGCTAACGAACAGATGCGAACTCTTTTCAGCATCTTGTTAGCGTTTTTCAGCGAACCGGTTTCGAAGGTGATCATCGATCCAAAGCCCGTCATCTGGCGCTTTGCCAACTCGTGTTGCGGATGATCGGCCAGGCCGGGATAGTGGACGGCCTTCACTTTTTTGTGCTGCGCCAAAAATGCGGCGACAGCGCGGCCGCTGCGGTCGTGGATTTCCATGCGCGCAGCCAGTGTCTTCACGCCGCGCAGGATCAGCCAGCATTCAAACGGAGAAAGAATCGCCCCGGCGGCTTTCTGGAGGAAGGCCAACTTTTCCGCATGCTCGGGCTTCGAGCAAACGACTACTCCGCCCAGGCCGTCGCTGTGGCCGTTCAAAAACTTCGTGGTCGAGTGCACCACCAAATCCGCTCCCCACCAAATTGGCTGTTGAAAGTAGGGCGACATGAACGTGTTGTCGACGACCAACTCAACTTCTTTGCGGTGGCAGATTTTGCTGATGGCTCCGAGATCGCTGATCCGCATCAGCGGATTGGTTGGCGTTTCCACGTAGACCATGCGCGTGTTTTTGCGAATAGCACGCTCGACGTTTTCCGTAACCGAGGTGTCGACGTAATTAAATTCCAGACCGAAGTTGGCGAAGACGTTGTTGAACAGGCGCGGCGTGCCTCCGTAGAGATCGTTGCCGCAAAGCACGTGGTCTCCCGATTTCAACATACTGACGATGGCATTGATTGCCGCCATGCCGCTGGCAAAGACCGGCGCTGCGATGCCGCCTTCGAGCGACGCCAGGTTTTCTTCGAGGCGCGCGCGTGTGGGATTGGAGACGCGGGAGTATTCGTATCCTTTGTGTTCGCCGATGCCCTGCTGCACATAAGTCGAAGTGGGGTAGATGGGAACGGTGACTGCGCCGGTCAAAGGGTCGGGCTCTTGTCCGGCGTGGATGGCGCGGGTGGCGAAGCCGGGCTGCTTCGGCTGCTTCTTCGTGGCTTTCATAGTCAACGGGCTGGTGCGATCGCTGCTCAGGATCGGCCCAAAAAATATACCACTTTTTTAGCTAAATATTTGGAAGCAAATCACTTAGGGTCGCTTGATCTGGAGTGGGTCTGGCTAAATTCTTAGATCCAAAGGAGTTAGCCGTAAATTCTAAGGAGCAAAGGACTTACTGGTTTGCCATGCACGTAAGTCATTTAGAATCAGTGCGGCCATCGTAAATTCTTGAGCGGCAATGGGTTATTCAAAATAGCCGAGGTTATCAAGTTGTCAAAAGAGCTGGCGTTTTTCCGAAGCGCTACTCGGAGCGCACCTGCAATCATGGACGGATTTCTACTGGGACACAAGGTCGGATGTCACATGGAGGTGTGGAAATCGGGAACGCACGATCCGAGGCGTTGATTTACCATTGCGGCGATGGAATTTGGCCCCGAGCTTTATCTAGCAAGGAGAATTCTATGCCCAGCCGAAAGACCACCTCGAATTTGCCGCTCTCTCCCACCCTCGACAAAAAGCTCATTGCCTATGCAGCGGCTATCGGCACTACCTGCGTGGGCGCCCTCGCGATGCCGCAAGGTGCGGAAGCCGAGATTGTGTACACTCCAGCGAACAGAACCATTTACTTCAATGGGAAAAGCATTCTCGACCTGAACAACGACCACATTGCGGACTTTGTTTTCAACGGAGGAGGGTTGGGAAATACCAGCGAAGTGTTTGTCCGTCCTTTCCACTCTTCCAATCATGTTTTAACCGGAAACGAGGGAACTTACTGGGCAGCCGTGTTGTCGGCGGGCGTCGAAGTGGGGCCAGGAAACGGCTTCGTTGGCCACAAGGCGGCAATGGAAGCCGAGTGCGATTGCTCGGGCAGCATCAATTACGTTGGGCCATGGTTGAACGCAACCAACAAATACCTTGGGCTCGAAATCACCATCAACGGCCAGCATCATTTTGGGTGGGCGCGGCTCACCTTCGTTGCGTATGGCGAAGCCACTCTTACCGGATATGCGTACGAGACTGTTGCGGGCAAATCTATCGTTACTGGAGCGACCAGCGACGACGATGCGAACTCGGAGCCGGATCATGCTTCCCCGCACATGGGAACTCCCTCGCTCGGAGTACTAGCGCGCGGAGCAGATGGACTTGAATTGTGGCGGCGGGACGGGACCGCGATGTAGCGGCTTCGGAAAGGTTCTGACCAAATCCAGGTCGGGATCGAGGTCTTCGGAGCCTCCTTACCGCTCGACGGTCCAATTGCCGGTGGAGAGATTTCGCACTCGTCGGAACTCCCTTGTATTGTTTGTAATCAGGGTCAGACCCTGGCTGCGGGCGTGGGTGGCGATGAAGAGATCGTTCGCGCCAATCATGTTGCCCTGCGTTTTCAGATCCGCACGAATTTTTGCGTAGTGCGTGGTGGCCTCGTCGGGAAAATCGAGAACCTCGACGTGGTGCAGAAAGGCGGCCAGGGCGGCTTCGTCCTGCTGTCGCCGGGGAGATACTTCTACTCCGTACAACAGCTCTGACTTAGTGATTACGGAAATGCAGACGTCACTGACCGGTGTCTTGCGAAGACGCTTCAGAACCGCCTGATTCGAGCGTTTCATAATGTAGGAGCACGTGTCTGTGTCCAACATGTATCGCGGCATTTACGGTTCGCGCTCCTGCACGGGCAAATCTTCGATGCCGTCCATGAAAGTTGCGGAAGCAATCGGGCCTTCGGCCAGGTAGGAGGACCAATCCGCGGGGCGGGGCGACAGGATAACATCAGTACCTTCTTTGCGGATGAAGACTTCTTCGGTGCGGAACTGAAAGTCCTTGGGCAGGCGGACGGCCTGGCTGCGGTTGTTCATGAAGATTTTTGCTTTGCGCTGAAGGGATACTTGCGTTGCCACTGATTCTTTTGGCATATACAACAGTATATGCCTATGAGGAAGTCAAATCAAGAACGCAAAGCAGATTCCTCTCACAGCCCTCGCCTCGCTCGATCTGCGTCGGAATGACAAGGGTTTGTGGGGGTGGCGGCGTGAGGGGGTGGCGTTGGTTAGGCGGGGCCTATAGCTTTTATCGGGAATCGCGTATATTGGACGGCGCTGTTATGAACAATTGGCTGGGCGGCGGAGTGATGCCGAGATTTCTCAGGAGATTCGCGTATGAAGATATTTGTGATGCACGATGACAGCGGCAAGATCAAGGGCACGTTCGCGACGACCCAGAACAATGTGGAGGCAAAACCCACGAAGGGAATGCGGACGCACGTTGTGGAACAGGAGACTCTTGAAGGAGATGAATTGAAGAAGTATCTGTACGAGTTGCACAATTCTTTCCGCGTGGAGATCAAATCTGGCGGCACGAGTTTGGTAAAAAAATAGCCATTGCGGCTTATGCGCCTTAGAAAGGAAAACTTTTATGTCGAGTCAGGTGAATGTGTCGCAAATCGGCACGGGGACGTCGGACCCAGGCGAAGAGTGGGAAGTGTATTCGTGGACAACCTCGGAGAGCGAATACAACAAAGAGCGAAAGCGGGCCAGATTTTTCACCGTGGTTCCGGATCCAAACGTCAGGGTCGAAGTGGAAGGCATCGTACAGATGGAAATCACAAGAGTCTGGAACATGGTGCGAACCACGATTCCTCCCAATTTCAAGATCGTCAACGTCCTGCAGTGGAACGTGGCGATTTTGAACTCTGGCGCGCAGATCTCAGCTTGGGAACTATTGCAGGCCGAGACCGACAACTAGGCGGGCTGACGGGAAATTCTTACGCCGGTCTGGATAGCCGAGCCGGATAGCAGATTCCTCCCGCAGCCCTCGATTTGCTCGGGCTGCGTCGGAATGACAACGGGTGGTGGAGAGAGCTGTACGGCACGACTAAAGTCGTGCCCTTCCCAATCTTAATCAGATTCCGCCTTCGAAGATTTTCTTAGAGAGGTAGCGTTCAGCGGAGTCGGGGATCAGGGTTACTACGCGCTTGTTTTCGCCCAGGCGTCTGGCTATCTGCAATGCGGCATAGACGGCTGCACCGCCGCTGGAGCCTGCGAGGACGCCTTCCTGTGCGGCGAGAGTTTTTACGGTGTTGAAGGCGTTTTCGTCGGTGACCATGATTACTTCGTCGCAGACGGAACGGTCGAAGGTTTTGGGGATGAAGCTGGCGCCGATGCCTTCGACTTTGTGCGGACCGGGCGGGCCACCGCCGAGAATCGAGCCCTGAGTTTCGACGGCGAATGCTTTTACATGCGGCAGATTTTCTTTCATGTAGCGGGCGACGCCGGTGAAGGTGCCGCTGGTGCCGCAACCGAGCACCACGGCGTCGATGCGGCCTTCCATTTGTTCGAAGATTTCTGGGGCGGTGGTTTCGTAGTGGTAGTCGGGGTTGGCGGGATTTTCGAATTGTCCGGCCATAAAGGCGCTGGGATCGCTGGCAACTAGCGCTTTGGCCTGGCGGATTGCGCCCTGCATGCCGTCGGCGTCGGGTGTGCGAGTCACGTCCGCGCCGAGGGCGCGCATGATCTTCACTTTTTCTTCCGAGAAACGTTCTGGCACAAATAATTTCACTTTGTAGCCGCGGTTGACGCCAATCAGGGCGAGGCCGATGCCGGTGTTTCCTGCAGTGGCTTCGACGATGGTGCCTCCGGGTGCGAGCTGGCCCTGTTGTTCGGCGCGGCGGATGATGCCGATGGCGGCGCGGTCTTTGACGCTGCCGCCGGGATTGAGATATTCGAGCTTGGCGAAGACGTCGGCGGAGCCCGCAGGCACGAGGCGCTTGAGTTGCAGCATGGGCGTTTCGCCGACCAATTGAGTGATGTCGTCGGCGACACGCAGGCGGGACATTTCGGCGGTTTTCATGGGCACACTTCAGGGTACGGGGCGGAGTTATACGGCGTCAATTGCCGGGGGGACAGGGACCAGTGCGGCTGGCAAAACCTTTTTAACGCCGAGAACGCCGAGTGCGCCGAGAAAATCTGGAGACGGTTCAATGCGGCGATATAATGGCTGCCCTTGAGTCCACGACTTGTTTGGAAGGAACTGCATGCGACGCTTCGCTTCAGTTGTGCTGATCGTTACTTGGGCGTGCACCACGATTTTTCAATCGCTGGCATTCGGCATCGACGAAACTGATTTAGCTGGGTACACGGCGTCGTCCAGTCGGACCGAGCGCGAGTGGGAAGCGAAGTTTCGCGCGATTCCCGATCCCGCAAACTTGAAGGAATATATGCGGCGGCTGAGCGCGCGGCCGCATCACGTGGGCTCTCCTTATGACAAGGACAATGCGGAGTGGATTCTCGCACACTTTAAGGAGTGGGGACTGGACGCGCACATCGAACAGTTCGACGTGTTGTTTCCAACACCGAAGATTCGCGTCCTGGAGATGACTGAGCCGACGAAGTTCACGGCGAAGCTGGAGGAGCCGGCGATTGCGATCGATCCGACTTCCAATCAAAAATCGGAGCAGCTTCCGACATATAACGCGTATTCGATTGACGGCGACGTGACCGCACCGCTTGTGTTTGTGAATTATGGACTGCCGGAGGATTACGAAAAGCTTGACCGGTTGGGCATCTCGGTGAAGGGCGCGATCGTGATTGCCAAGTATTTGCACTCGTGGCGCGGAATAAAGCCGAAGGTTGCGGCGGAACACGGGGCGATTGGCTGCCTGATTTATTCCGAGCCGCAGGACGACGGCTACGGGCAAGATAACGTGTTTCCTGAAGGACCGATGCGCAATCGGGATGGCGTGCAGCGCGGCAGCGTGATGGATTTTGCCGCGTCGAATCCGGGTGATCCATTGACGCCAGGGATTGGGGCGGTGCCAGGAGCAAAGCGCTTGCAGTTGAACGAAGCGAAGAGCATCACGAAGATTCCAGTGCTGCCGATTTCTTACGGCGATGCGCAGCCGTTGCTGGCGGCGCTCAAGGGACCGATGGCTCCGGCAGAATGGCGAGGCAGTCTGCCGATTTCGTATCACGTGGGGCCGGGGCCGGCGAAGGTTCATCTCAAGGTGGCGTTCCACTGGGACATCAAACCGGTGTATGACGTGATTGCGAAGATTCCCGGCAGTGTTGCGCCGGATGAGTGGATTATTCGCGGCAACCATCACGATGCCTGGGTGAATGGCGCGGAGGATCCGGTATCGGGCCAGGTGGCACTCATGGAGGAGGCGCGCGGGCTCGGCGAATTGCTGAAACAAGGATGGAAGCCGCGGCGGACGATTATCTACGCGGCTTGGGATGGTGAAGAACCGATGCTGCTGGGCTCGACGGAGTGGGCGGAAACGCATGCGGACGAGTTGCGGCGGCATGCGGCGGTTTACATCAACTCTGATGGCAACGATCGTGGGCTGCTGAACATGGGCGGATCGCATAGCCTGGAACAATTCATCAACGGAGTGGCGCGCGACATTGAAGATCCCGAGGCCAAGATGACGGTGTGGCAGCGGCTGCACTTGTCTGAGATTGCAGATGCCAAGAGCGCGGATGACCGCAAGGAGTTGAGGGAGCGGGCGGATCTACGGATTGCACCGCTGGGGTCGGGGACGGACTTCACAGCGTTTCTCGATCATCTGGGCGTGGCGACGCTGGATCTCAGCTATGGCGGCGAGGATGACGGCGGAATCTATCACTCGATCTATGACGACTTTTACTGGTACATGCATTTCTCCGATTACGACTTCATTTACGGGCGAGCGATGTCGCAGACGATCGGTACGACGGCAATGCGATTGGCGGATGCGGAAATTTTGCCGTTTGAGTTTGGCGATTTCGCCGACACGATGCAGAAATATATGAAGGAACTCGAGAAATTGCTGGCGGATAAACAACAAGAAATTGGGGAGAGAAACCGGGAATTAGATGAAGGGGTATTCAATGCGACGCTGGACCCGAGGCGGCCCAAGGTGGCGCCGCCGCGGGAAGAAGTTCCTCCACACTTGAATTTTGCGCCACTGGAGAACGCAGTCGAGTCGCTGACGCAGAGCGCGGAGCACTACAAGCAAGCGCTGGCGCACAAGCCGGCCGGCTTCAATGACAACTCGGAACAAGTGCGTGTTCTAAATCAGTTGCTGATAGAGAGTGAACGCAGACTGACGAATGATGAGGGATTGCCGCGGCGTCCCTGGTACAAGCATTTGGTTTATGCTCCGGGCGTTTACAGCGGTTATGGCGTGAAAACCATTCCCGGCGTGCGCGAAGGGATTGAACTTAAAAAATATGCGGAAGCCGATGAAGAGATTGTGCGCGTGGCTAAGGCGTTTGAGGATGAATCGAAACTGATCGAGGAAGCCGCCACGCAACTGGCGCAGGGAAGCAAATCGAATTGAGGGCTGCGACGTGAAATCAGGCTTTCATTTCGTTCCAGCCGCGGGCTGCGCTCCGGCGTAATAGCCGCTCTTGGTGCGGACCATTAATTTGCTGCGGCCTTTGCCCTTGGCCTCGACGCGAACCTGGCGAAAACCGCCTTCGCTCCGCGGCTTAGTGGGCTTATACCCGATGGTGTACTGATTGCGGATGTCGTGAGCGACCTGGCGGCTGATCTCGTCCACGTCGTCGAGCGTCTTCGGGAAAAATGCTATACCGCCGGTGCGCTGGGCGATGATGTCGAGGGCGCGCTTGGCGCGTTTGGGATGCTCTTCGTCGCCTAAAACTCCAATGGCGTAAACTTGCGGGCCGTTTTCTTCCTGTAGCTGTTTGACTGCTTGTTCCAGCGTCTCGCGGCTGGCGTTGTCTTCGCCGTCGGTGACCACAAAGAGCACTTTCTTTTCCAGCCTTGCATTGCGCTTCAAGTGCTCAGCGGAAGCCACAACGGCTTCATAGAGGGCGGTGCCGCCTTTGGCGTCGATTTTTTCCAGTGCGTCTTTCAACTTCAGCAGGTTGTTCGTGAAATCCTGATCGAGGTAATACTCGTCGTTGAAATTGACGACGAAGACTTCGTCCTGAGGATTGCTGGACCGGACCAAATTCAGCGCGGCTTGGTTGACCTTGGCGCGTTTCTCGCGCATGGAGCCGGAGTTGTCAATGACGATGCCCATGGCGACGGGAATATCTTCATGGCGGAAGGAAATGATGTCTTGCTGCTTGCCGTCTTCGAACACGCTGAAGGCAGTCTTGTCGAGATTGGTGACGATGTGCTGATGGTCGTCGACGACGGTGGCGTGGAGAAGGACTTCGTCGACATTTTTGCGGAAGACAAAGACGCCGTTGTCGTCGCTGCCCTGCTGTGAATCTTTCTTTTGCGAATCAGGTTTTTGCGAGTCTGGTTTTTGCGGAGTCTTGTTCTGCGAATCTGGGGAAGGACTCCGTTCACTTTGCCCGGACGACGCCCGGAGCTGCGCTGGTGCTTGCAAGAGTGATCCAGCACAGATCAGAAGTACTAGAAGAAGAAAAACTCGCCCGGCCCGTTCACTCAGCGGGCGCGTAATATCCCGTCCTGGCATACACCCGTAGCGGCGGCAATCCTTTCGGTGGCATCAACTTCACTTTTATCTTACGCCATTTGCCGTCGTGTACGACTTTGGCGGGACGGTAGCCGAGAACGTATTGATTACGCAATTCAATGCCAATCTTGGTGGCGACATCGGCCAGGTCGTTCGGGTTGTCGATGGTGAAGGCGCGGCCTCCGGTGAGTTCGGCAATGTCGGTCAACAGAGCGGGGCCGAGACGCTCTTCCTGAGATTGGAAGTAACGGTCGTAAATGCCGATAGCGTAAATCATTACGTCGGCTTCTTTGACCAGAGCTTTGATTTCGCCTTCGGTGTAGCGGCTGTGGTTGTCGCCGCCGTCGGAGATGATAAGCAAGGCTTTCTTGGCGTACTTGGCCTGGCGCATTTTACTCACACCCACATAAATGGCATCGAGCAGGGCGGTGCGCTTGCGGGGCACGGCATAGACCAGCTTGTTCTGAATTTCGTCGACGGAATTGGTGAAGTCGCTGACTTCCTCCGGTTCATCGGAGAAAGTAATCATGAAAAATTCGTCCTGCGGATTTGCCGTTTTGAAAAATTCCACGACCGCATCCTTGGCGCGATCCATCTTGCTGCTCATGCTGCCGCTGGAATCGAAGATGACGCCGAGAGAGACAGGTGCGTCTTCGCTGGAAAACGAGCGAATCTCCTGCTGGGCGTTGCCGTCGAAGAGCTGAAAGTTTTCTTTTTCCAAGCCGGTAACGAGACGGTTCAGAGGATCTGTGATTGTGACGGGAACCAGAACAAGATCGACATCAACTTTCAGAGGCCGGACATGGGCGCTCAGTTTGCCGGCGTCCAGGTCCGCTTTGGAAGTCAGTTCCTCTGGAGGAATATCTTTAACTTTGGCCTTCTCGACTTCCCTGGGCGAGACGTGAACGTCGTTGACATCTGTTTGAGCGCTGGCCGGAATAGCCAGCACACAGGCTGTGACCAAACTCAGCGTCAATGCCAAGAGCAAATCCGCAAAGCTTGGGTGCGAGTGATTTTTTCGCAGCCAGTCTAAGGTCGGGTGCCGAAGCAGAGCCGGGGAGGAATTTTGAACCAAACTTCGAACCAGGGCCGGAGGTCCAGGGAACCCGCGCCCATTTTCCTGGCGGGTCATAAAATTACCTCAGTTGAGGCGGATGTTATCACAGCTTTCTCCGCGCGGCGCAGGCTTTTTGTCAAAAATTAGTGACAAATGCATACTGCCCCAAATCGGAATCGCAAATGGCTGCCGCAACAGCGGTCCTTGTTACAATCAATCGCTACCACCATACTTTTTTCCATGGCAGATATCATTCCGTTTCGTGCGCTGCGCTATAACGCCGAATTCGTCCAACCTTCGGACGCTGTGACCCAGCCGTACGACAAGATTTCCCGGGCTATGCAAGATGACTATTACGCCGCCAGCCCTTATAACCTGGTACGGATTATCCTGGGCCGCCGGGAAGAGCAGGACAATACAGAGCACAATGTATATACGCGAGCGGCTGAGAACTTTCGCGCTTGGCGCGCGGAGGGAGTCCTTCGGCAGGATGCGCAGTCTTGTATTTACGCTTATTCTGAGCGTTTTCAGGCTCCTGGAACAGATACGCAACTGGAGCGCCGGGGATTTATCGCGCTGGGGCGCATCGAAGACTACACGGCGAAAGTGGTATTTCGGCATGAGCAGACACTGGCGAAACCCAAGGCCGACAGGTTAGATCTCCTGCGCGCCACGCGCGCTCATTTCGGGCAGATATTCATGTTGTATGAGGGCGAGAACGTGGATTCCCTGATTTCCGCGGGAACTGAGTCTACACCTGACATTGAAGTAACGGACGAATATGGCGTGGTTCACCGAGTCTGGGCGGTCTCGGAACCAGATGTGATTGGATCAGTGCAGGAGAAGATGAGAGACAAAAGACTCATCATCGCCGACGGGCACCATCGGTATGAAACGGCGTTGACTTACCGCGACGAGCGCCGGACAGCCCATGCCGGCACAGCGCCTTCACAGGCCAAGGCTCCCTATGAATTCCTGATGATGACGTTGGTCAGCATGAACAGTCCGGGACTGCTGATTCTGCCGACGCATCGCGTGGTCCGTGGGTTGGCAGGGTTTGTCGCGGACGAGTTCGTGCGCAAAAGCGGGGAATTCTTCGAAATTAATGAAGTCGACCCGGGGATTGACGCCGTGCAAATCGCCGCGATTCTTTGCGACGAAGGGAACAACGGAACTGCGTTGCTGGCGGTCACTGCCAGCCGGGCCCTGCTGCTGCATCATCCCAAGCCTTTTGGGGCGCATCTCCTTTCGAAGTTGTCGCCGCGGCAGAATGCTCTGGACGTGGTTCAGCTACACAAAATTTTGCTGGAAGGCGTACTGGGTCTATCCGAAGAATCGATTCGCAATCAGCAAAATATTTCCTACATGCGCGATGCCGCTGAAGCCCTCGCGCAAGTGCGCACGGATGCGGCCAATATCGTTTTTTTTATGAATCCGTGCCGGATTAAGCAGGTTCGCGATGTGGCTTTCGCGGGTGAGGTGATGCCGCAGAAATCAACGGACTTTTATCCCAAGCTTCTGAGCGGGTTGACGATTTATGCGCTGGACTAGATCTAGCGCGTCGTCTGAGAGCGGAACATCGCGAACTCAAGGGCTAAAGCCCGGGTTGATTGTTGCGACTTATGCTGAGTTGATGCGGCGCTCTTCCGTGGTTGCATGCGCGTTTATCGGTTCAACGACTGCGCGGGCGCTAGCGGGGTTGCCGATACCCCTGTTCTTTTTCTTCGTGATCCTTCTTTCCGGAGCCGCACCGGAAAAGCATCTTTCCGTCTATTCTGTTGCGGCTAACTACTCGCTTCCTCTGGCGCAACTCAATGGACACGATTATGTGGGCCTGCTGGAGCTGCTTGAGCCACTGGGGGCCGTCAATGCCCGCATCGACGGCGAGCATTGGCGTTTGCGCTATGACAGGGTGCAGGCGGAATTCACCGTGGGCAAGACAAGAGTTCACGTGCAAGGGCGGGAGGCCGACCTTTCCGCTCCTTTTGTCATAGAGAACGGGCGCGGTTTGATTCCCGTCTCGTCCTTATCGTTGATTCTGCCGCGCTTCCTGGGTGGCCCGGTAACTTTGCACCAGGAGGCGCAACGACTCTTTGTGGGCAGTGTTGCAACTCATTTCACGGCGTCATTGACTGGGGAGAATCCATCGCGCCTAGTGTTCAACTTCACGTCGCCCGTGAGGCCGACAGTGTCGACTGAACCGGGAATCTTGCGCATGACGTTCAGCCGCGATCCCCTCGTCTCGCCCGCGTCGCCTATGTTGACGTTCGGAAGCAAGACAATTCCTTCGGCTACGTATAACGAAGGCGGTGGCGCGGCGGTGATCACGGTGAGTTCTACCGCGCCCGTCATGGCCAGCTTCAGCAACGATGGACGCACGATCACAATCGCTGCCGCTACAAACATCTCCCAGAAAACTGTGTCCCCCGCATCGTTACCAGCAGCTTCGCCCTCGGCAGCTTCGCCGCCGAGCGTTGCCTCGGCAGGCAACGCTTCTTCCGTAGCGCGGAAATATTTCGCAATCGTGGACGCCAGCCACGGAGGCGACGACCGCGGCGAAGCCCTGAGCAGTAGTCTGGTGGAAAAGGATGTGACGCTGTCACTGGCCCGCAGCTTGCGGCAGGAACTTGAGAGCCGCGGCATTTCCACGCTCATGTTGCGCGATGCCGATGCCAATCTAACTCTGGATCAGCGTGCAGGAATGGCGAATGCCACGCATGCTGCGGTTTTTGTTACGCTGCATGCTTCCTCCAGCGGGCACGGCGTGAGGATATACACTGCAATCCTCCCCTACGAGAGTTCCGGAGGCGACGATCGCGGACCGTTCCGGTCGTGGTCAATGGCACAGCTTTCGTACATGCCCATGAGCCAAGTGACAGCCACGTCGGTTGCCGCCGAAATGCAGCGCCGGCAGATTCCAGTTCGAACTTTGCTTGCGCCTTTGCGGCCTTTGAATAACATCACAGCTGCAGCACTGGCCGTGGAGGTTGCGCCGCAGGGATCGGACGTGGCACAACTCTCCGCGCCGGATTATCAGCAACTGGTTATGAGCGCCGTGGCCACCGCCATTGCTTCCGCGCGCGACAGACTGGGAACAAGTCCGTGATCGCTCAGAGCATGATGGTCAAAACATGAGAGTTCGCGCCACCATTCCGCGGCACTTGGTAATTGCCATGTCGGTGCTGCTTGTCGCAGTGCTCGGCATGGGCTTATACGTCTGGCGCATGCGCGGGCGCGCGGCTGCGCTGCCGGTGGAAGCTGCCGACAGCCGCCCCATTGCGCCACCGGTTTCGGGCCCAACGGAGCCGGTCAATCTGTTTGTGGCACAGGACGAGAACGGTTCGCTGCGGGCTGAGGGCGCGCAGATTCCTCTACCTGCCGGACGCCAGCAGCGCGGCGAAGAGATGCTGCGCGCCTTGTTGACCCGCTATCTCGAGAAGAATTCGCCGCATCCGCTGGCGCCGGGAGCCGACGTGCGCAGCGTTTTTCTAGTCGATCCAGGGCTGGTGGTGATTGATCTGAATGCCGCTTTTGCCGATGGTCATCGCTCGGGCATCCTGGTGGAAGAGCTGACCGTCGCCTCGCTGATTCACACCATCTCTGCGAACATTCCCGGCGTGCTGCGGGTGAAGATTCTGGTCGAGGGCAAGGAGCGCGAAACGCTCGCCGGACATGCCGACCTGTCAGGCTTCTACGACGTCACGGCAGTGGATCAGCTTGCCGCGGAGTTACAGGCGGGGCAATGACCGAAACCGGCTTGATTTACAATCGCCAACCTATGTACTTTCGCTCCGATAATCGCGCCGTCGATCAACTTCGGTCTGTCACGATTGCTCCCGGATTCATCTCCACCGCTGAAGGTTCAGCCCTCATTGAGGTGGGCAACACACGGGTCATCTGCACCGCGTCGATTGAAGAGACTGTGCCATCCTTCATGCGTAACACCGGCAAAGGATGGATTTCGAGCGAGTACGCCATGCTGCCGCGGGCGACGCTGACGCGCTCTCCGCGCGAGGTGACGAAAGGAAGGCAGAGCGGGCGCACGCATGAAATCCAGCGGCTGATCGGACGGTCGCTGCGAGCGGTGACGGATTTGTCGCGTCTGGGTGAGCGCACGATCTGGATCGACTGCGACGTCATTCAGGCCGACGGTGGCACGCGGACGGCTTCGATTACGGGAGCGTTCGTGGCGCTCGGACTGGCGCTGGGAAAATTGGTGGAGGCCGGAACGCTGCCTTCTGTTCCGCTGAAGGATTTTGTCGCTGCAATCAGCGTGGGAATCGTGGACGGAGAGATTCTGCTGGACCTCTGCTACGAAGAAGACTCGCGCGCCGATGTGGACATGAACTTCGTCATGACCGCCGGGCATAAGTTTGTGGAAGTGCAAGCCACGGCCGAGCATCAGGTCTTCGACGAACATCAACTCACCAAAATGCTGGCGTTTGCGCGGCAGGGCGTGCAAGCGCTGATCGCCAAGCAACATGCGGTGCTGAGCGGGCTGACGCTTGGGCAGTAGCCGTGGAAGGCAAGACTGAGTGCGGGCATTTCGTCTTTAGTTAAAGAGCTGGAGTTAAAGAGCTGGGCCAGCGCTCGAAGATGCTGAGGAGGGCGCAGACCATGACATCCGGAAAAATCATCGAGACTCCTAACCTCCTGTTCCTCGGAGCCGGCGCCAGTAAGCCCTATGGCAGGATGTTGATGGGAGAATTCGTGCGCTCATTCAGACAGGGGGGACATCCAGGCAGCGCGAAAGAAAAAACGAGCGGGCCTCGTGGAATATTGATCCCGACCCGCTTTTAGAGGCGATATGCGATAAGAAGGAGGATCTCGAATTCCTGATTGAGGAACTGGAGGCCTTGGGATCGCGTAGTTACCTGGAGACACAGCCCGAGATCCGCGACCCGATGGGGCAAAGAGATCAGGAGAAATGGCAGGGGTTTACGGAAGTGGCCGCAGCGGCAAGAGCCTTGTCTACCAAGCTAAAGCGCGAGGTATACCTTCATTACCGTAACATTCCAGATGTCGCGCGCACGGATTTGCTTGCAAAACCGATTCGCTTGCTAAAAACCGATTCGCATCCATCGGTCGTGTTCACTACAAACTATGATCCCGCTGTAGAGAAATTCTGTGCCAGCCAAAACCTCCGCATAACCGATGGGTTCGTTAACGACGAGCAAGCGCAAGAGTACATCTGGGACAGATCGGCCTTCGACGACTTTTCCGGTTCCCCGGAAAAGTCGCTCGTTCTATTCAAGCTCCATGGCTCGGCGAGTTGGCATTCTGAGAATGGCCGGATCATCAAAGGCCCCCCCACTTACATCGTGGCAGATCCCGACTATCAGAACGTAATGATCTATCCGGCGACGAGAAAAGTAGCAATTTTTGAGCCGTTCTTCACGGCCTACGATTATCTCGAACGCTGCCTGGACAATGCCGAATCCTGCTTAGTAATCGGCTATTCCTTCCGAGACTATGACACGCTGATGAGATTCAAGTCGGCCAGCTTGAGCAACCGGCGCCTAAAGATTGCAGTGCTTGACCAAACGCTGAGGCGATCTGCAAGGAACTTAGTTCACATGGAATCTCGGCTCACCCGATTCCCCACGCCCTCGGCGATGAAGAGTCCGAGTACTTGCCCTTAATTGGCGGCGCAATCCTGGGCTGAAGGGCAGCACTCAGCTACAGAGCGGCGCGGAGGAGCACCGGCCCAACATATCGTTTTTTTTTGAGGCGGTAGGCTTCGCCTGAGGAAGCAAGGGAACTCTTGAAAGCGAGTGAATGCATACATTCCTGACTGCAGCCATGATGATGGCTTCTTCTTTGACGTTCGCGCAACCCACATCACCGACGCTGGGAACCTCGCAGCCCACAATCCTCTATGGCGCGGCTTACAACAACGAGTACATGCCGGCGGATCTGCAGCCTGGACGCCTGGAAAAAGATGTGGCGCTGATGAAATCGGCGGGCATCATACCTCAACCATTCCCGCCAGCCCGCAACGTTCAGCTATGCCTATGTAGCGGGCACCGATCTGCTCACCGTACACTCGCTATTTCAGGCCAGCAGATCACGATTGCACCGTGGGATGTTGGATCGTAAAGGAGACGGCTGCGCTGTGGTGAAGCCTCGGTCAAGCGCGAAACTGCCGTCATATCTCACGATCCGAGAAGCGCACGCAAGAGTTCATGCTTCGTCGGATTGAACGGATTGGCGACCGTCACTCCATTCCACGTAAATCCATCCTGCAGGTCTTCGGAGAGCAGTAACCGGCAGCCAGCAGCAGCGGCGGCGGAAAAGATAACGGCGTCCCAGATACCGAAGTGGTGGTCAACCGCCAGATCGGTTGCAGCAAGCATGATTGCGGGCGAAGTCTCGATGAGCGGGTACGTGTCTTGCCAGCTCAGAATCGCGGCCCGTGCATGCTCCGGCTGCCGTCCAGCTTTGCGAGTGAGAACACGAAAGAGTTCTCCGAGAGCCTGAACCGGGAGAAAGGTGTCTTCTGCGGGCAGCTTTCCGATGATATCGAGTGCGGATTTTTTCGCACGAACGCCATTCACACCTTCGGCATAAACCAGGATATTGCTATCGAGCGCTACTCTCATCTTTCATCTTTGGGCTTTAGTCGTAGAGCTCATCCCGCTTCCAACGGCCAATGTTGACGACGGGCTGCCGGCGCAGGCGGTTTAGAAGTGATGCGTGGGCGGTCGAGGCAGCAACTTGAGTTGCTTTCGCTTGGAAGGGAGCAATGCGTGCCACTGGCCTGCCGTGATTGGTGACCACGTAGCTCTGTCCTTCCTTTACTTCTCTCAGAAGCTGCGAGAATTTCCGATTGGCTTCGGCGGCCGAGATCGCTTTCTCCATAATCATTCCCCAAAGTAGTCATATTACCTACTTTATTGCTCGGGAGTCAAGGCTTGGTCAGAGGCCGTTCGGAGGATTCTTCACTCGTAGCGCAGACTCTCAATCGGATCCAACCTTGCGGCGTGGACGGCCGGCACCATGCCGCTGATAATGCCCACCAGACCGAGAATGATCGTGGCCACAACCAGGCTGCTTACGTTGATGTGGAGGTGGATGTCTCCGGCCTGGAGGTTGTCGCCGAAGGCGCTCATCAGCGGCAGCGCTCCCACGATCCAGGAAATGAGGTAGGCGATTGCGATCCCGCCCAGACCTCCGGCAAAGGTGATGGCCAGGGCTTCAGCGAGAAACTGGAAGAGGATGTGGGCCTTGTGCGCGCCGAGAGCCTTTTCGATGCCGATTTCACGGGTGCGCTGCTGCACCGAGACCAGCATGATGTTCATGAGGCCGATGCCTCCGATGCCCAGGGTGAGCGCGCCGATGAAAGCGAGCAGAATCTTGAGCGCCGTGGTTACAGTCGTGAACTCATCGAAGTCCTGTTTGAAATCGGCAATGAATACGGCGCGGCGATCGTCGGCGCGGAAGTTGTGGTGCCCGGCGAGCACGGCACGGACGACGCGAGCCAGTTGCTGATGGCTTTCGCCTTCGTAGTCCATGAAGATGCCGGTGATGTATTTGGTGTCATAAAGGTCGCCCATGGCGCTGAAGGGGATGGCGAGTAGGCTGTTGTCGTTATCGTCGCCACCCTGGACCTTGCGCTGATAGACGCCTACCACTTCAAAACTCAGGCCGTTGATGCGGATGCTCTGCCCCAACGGAGGTTCGCCGGAAAAGAGACGGCGGCGGGCTTCATCACCGATTACCACCACGCGGGCGCGCTGGAGTTGATCTTCGGCGCTGAGGCCTCGGCCTGTGGCGATCGAAAAACCACGGATGCGTTCGTACACGGGATACACACCGGTAAGGAAGAGATTGGTGAAGGTGCGAGTGTCGTGCTGGACGGTCACATTCCGCTTGTCGAAGATGGGAGTGACGCCTTTGACCATGGGCACTTCGTTGCGGATGTAGTCGACATCGGCAAGCTGGAGACGAACTTCACTTCCCGCTTTCGCGCCTCCCGCTTGTAGCGAGGTGCGGCCGGGGAAGGCTCCGATCACGTCGGTTCCCCAGGAACTGAAGATGATGTTGATGGCGCGCTCGAAGCCCGAACCGAAGGCCAACAGAATGACCACGGTGGCGATGCCCCAGGCCATACCGAGCATGGTAAGCGCGGTGCGTCGGCGATTATGTTGCATCGCGCCTAGAGCTTCCTTTAGCAGGTCACGAGTCATAACTACTCCTGATTACTCCTGGCGCAAAGCTTCCACGGGTTCGAGCATTGCTGCCTTGCGAGCTGGGTAAAGTCCGGCGGTAATTCCAGCCAGCGCCAACGAAACTACGGCGCCGATTGCCGATATAGGGACAATGCGCGGCGTATCGAAACCCTGCGGGAGATTCACTCCCGAGAGCAAATGGACGACGAGCGCAGCTCCGCCCACTCCGATTGCGCCGCTTAGCAGTGTGAGGAAAGCGCCTTCCAGAAAGAATTGCAGCAAAATGTTGCGATGCGTCGCGCCCAGAGCTTTCCGCAGACCGATTTCGCGGGTGCGCTCGGTGACCGCGACCAGCATGATATTGATGATGCCAATTGCGCCGAGCGCCAGCGTCACCAGGCCCACGCCGCCGAGGAACCAATCCATGGCGGTGAAGATCTTACCCATGACTTTCTGGTTCTTCACCGTGTCCCATTCTTCCCAGATATCGTCGCCGTTAGGATTGAAGCCGCCGTGATTGCGGGCAACAATTCTGTGCAATTCGGCTTTGGCGGCTTCGTTTTCATCGAAGGTTCGGGGCTGATAATTCATGAATGAAATGGCGTTGCCGTCTTTCGAGTTGTCCCCTTTGAGCGGGAAGAGCTCGCGCATGGTGTTGAGCGGAACGAAGAGGCGAATGTTGGTGGAGTTCTGCTCTTCGTTGCCAATCATCGAGAGCATGCCGATCACTTCAAAGCGAACGCCGTTGAGCAGTATCGTGTTACCCACGGCAGGACGGCCAGGGAACAGGTTGCGCGTAATTTCGCGGCCCAGCACGCAGACGCGGCGGCTCTGGTCATTGTCCTCGTCATTGATCCATCGTCCGACTTGCAAGGGAATGGTGCGCACCCGGCTGTAGACAGGAGGAACGCCAGAGACCTGGCCGTTAGTGCTGGTGTAATCACTCACGGCGCGGATATCGTCACGCGCAATTACCGGGGAAATGTTCACGGCAAGCTTGGCTTCATTCTTGACGGCGAGATAGTCGTCATAGGTGAGGTTGAACCACTTCATGGAATTGAAGCTGCCCGCAAGGGCAGGAGCGCGCCCGCCGAAAAAGAAAATGATATTCTTGCCGAAGGTTTCCAGTTGACGGCGGTTACCGTTGCGGAAGCCTTCCCCCACGCCGGCGAGCAACAACAGCGATCCCACGCCCCAGGCGATTCCGAACATGGTCAGGAACGAGCGCAGCTTGTGCACCCATAGGGTGCGCAGGGTCTGGCGGAAGGTGTCCAGTAGTGTGCGCATCGGTTACCTCGGATCAGAGGGCAGAGAATTTCAGCATGCCAATCCGCCCCGCCGCTATGCAATTCGACTGGCGAGAGGAGTAATGGTTAGCGAGGTCTTTGGAGACAGAGCAGGGCGCGAAATGACCAGTGGGTGTAGTGGCTATTAATAGAATTGCTTTGCGTTAGAACTTACCCGGAGGGAATGTGCGTCCTATTGAAGCGTTGAATATCCCACAACTTGGCCGGAATCGTTAATCGCAGTCGCTGTCGAATACATGCCGCCCAGCACTCCCAAGTCTTGTATCTCGTTGGGGGCGGTCCAAATAACGGCGTGGTTTGTCGGGTAGACTGGTTGGTAGCCGCCTACAATTACGCCAGCGCCGTTGATCGCTTCGGCACTGTTGAAGTTTGTTCCTAAGGGACCGAGATTTTGCATTCCGCCCGCTTGGGTCCAAACAAAAGCTTGGCAGCAACTGTTGCCGACTGTGTATGAACTGCCAATCACGGTACCAGAGTCGTTGACGGCGCTCGCTGCACTATCATCCCCTCCCAGGGTACCGAGGTCTACAAAGCCGGTTCGCGTTCGCAAGAATGCATGGTAAGGAATAACAATTGAGGTTAGCTGCGATTCGCCTGCAACCGCCCCAGAATCATTGAGACCAAATGCATCGCTGTCCCGCCCAGCCAATGCGCCCAGATCGGTCATTTTGGTCTTAGTGCTCCACAAGAACGCGTGGTAATAGTGGTTCCCCGGCATCGAAGAGGTGCCGGCGACTTGGCCTTCCTTGTTGATTCCCGTTGCCGAACTAGAGCCTCCTCCCAATGTGTCCAAATCCGTCGTTCCGCCGCCGACGCTCCAGAGCGTCGCGTGAGCGGCACCGGCTTTCGTCGTGGACCATCCGGCAACTTCGCCGGAATCATTGATCGCCGCCGCAACACCCGAGAGGCCCCCGAGGGTTCCCAGGTCTTTCATCCCCCCGCTTTGAGTCCAAAGAAAGGGACGCAATTCATCGTCCAATGCGATGTAGTAGCCCACAACTTGTCCGCTAGAATTTATTCCTGTTGCATAACTGCTACCGCCGAGGCTGCCAATGTCTTGCATCCCCGTGCTAGACGACCAGATAAACGCGTGATATGTGGTCTGTGCCGCGACAGCGCCCGAAAACAGGAGAGACGACACAAAGACCCATCGGCACCAAGAAATAAACCGCTTCATGAATACACTCCTTAGGAAACGCGCGGGGGATTGCGTTTGGGTCACTTAAGACGGAAGTCCCGGACCGAAAGAACATCTGAGACTTGCGCCATTTTTACGGCAAATTCTGGCGCGACGCGCGTTAGCATAGCCCACTAAATAGCATTGCCTGAGGCTACCTAGGCGATCCATACCGTCTTGGCGTTCATGAACTCGCGGATGCCGACGGCTCCCAGTTCGCGGCCGTGGCCGGATTGCTTGACGCCGCCGAAGGGGATGCGAGTATCAGAGGCGACCATTTTGTTGATGAAGACCATGCCGGCTTCGAGTTCGTTGATGAAGCGCTCGCGTTCTTTGTCGTCGTTGGTCCACGCGCTGGCGCCCAAGCCGAAGCGAACGTCGTTCGCGATGCGGATGGCTTCGTCCTGATTCTTCACACGGAAGATCGACGCAACCGGACCGAAAAATTCCTCGCCATAGGCCGGAGAATCTTTTGGGATGTCCGTCAACACGGTGGGGGCATAGAAATTTCCCGGCAGCTTCAGCGGATGACCGCCGGTCAGCACGCGCGCCCCAGCCTTGATGGTCTTCTGTACGTCTGCGTCGAGCGAGGTAACGGCATCGGCGGTGGCTAGAGGGCCAAGCTCAGTTTTTTCGTCGAAGGGATCGCCGATACGCAGATTCTTCATGCGAGCCACAAACTTGCTCTCGAACTCCGCGGCGATCGACTCCGCCACGATAAAACGTTTGGCGGCGATGCAGGACTGTCCGTTGTTAATAACGCGAGCTTCCACGGCCGTGGCCACAGCAGTATCGAGATTCGCGCTGGGCATTACGATAAAAGGATCGCTGCCGCCGAGCTCCAGCACAACTTTCTTGATTCGCTTTGCCGCGCCGACTCCTACTTGAATGCCTGCCTGCTCGCTTCCGGTGAGCGTCGCGGCGACCACGCGAGGATCGTTGAGAATCGCATCGACCTGTTGCGATCCGATCAGCAGCGTTTGAAACGCACCATCGGGAAATCCTGCTTCGAGAAAGAGCGCTTCGATCGCCAGAGCGCACTGTGGAACGTTCGACGCATGCTTAAGCAATCCGACATTGCCTGCCATCAAAGCGGGGGCAGCAAAACGAATAACCTGCCAGAAAGGAAAATTCCAGGGCATCACGGCCAAAACCGGACCGATTGGCAGATAGCGAACAAAGCTTTTTTTCGCTCCGGTCTCGATCACTTCATCGGCGAGAAATTTCTCCGCGTTCTCGGCGTAATAGCGGCAGGCTGTGACGCATTTAACCGCCTCGGCCACGGCGGCTTTATAGGGCTTGCCCATCTCCAGCGTCATCAGGTGGCCGAATTTTTCTTTGTCGCGTTCCAGAATCTCGGCCGCTTTGGTCATGCGGCGGGCGCGCTCGGCAAAGGGCGTCTTACGCTCTGCGTGAAAAGTCGTAACGGCAAGTTGCAGTTTGTGTTCGATGTCTGCCGCCGACAGAGGCTCGAAGGTTTTTATGACTTCTCCCGTAGCCGGGTTAATGGTGGCAATCGGCATAACAAGGTTCCCTTCCAGTTAACATTTTCCGCTTCTCGCGACCGTGGCATCCAGAGTGCCTCAGAATCCATTGGTCATACCACTATACCACCGCGATTCGCGGCCGATTTGAGACATGCCGTGTGCTAACGCTGACTTGCGAATCGCGGCCGAGAGACCCTCAGCGGCAGAATGATCCTACGTCCTTCGGCGCCAACAACCGATCTAACTCTTTCGACAAGACATCAAGTTTGGACACGATTCGTTTCAAAGCTCGAAGCCGAATACCACTCCCTAGTTTACAATTGTGTGTTTCAATCACTCATCCTTTCAGCACTGATTCGGAGGACTTATGAAGCTCACCCCTGGCAAACTTGCCGGTCTTAAACGCGTATCGAATGATCGCGGAGTCATCGCTGCGGCAGCGATGGACCAGCGCGGGTCGCTGCAAAAATCGCTAGGCAAGGAAAAAGGCGGCGAAGTCACTGACGCCATGATGGAAGAGTTTAAATCCCTGGTTGCCGAAGTGCTGACGCCACATGCCAGCGCAATTTTGCTCGACCCCGAGTGGGGATTGCCGGCATCAAAGCGGCGTGCCAAGAATGCCGGATTGCTGCTCGCGTATGAAAAAACTGGATACGATAAGACCGGTCCGGGCCGCCTTGGCGATCTGCTGGATCACTGGTCGGCACGGCGACTGAAAGAGGCGGGCGCTGACTGCGTAAAGATTCTGCTTTACTACACGCCGGACGATCCGAAGCCGGTGAACGACACCAAGCACGCATGGGTAGAGCGCATTGGAGATGAATGCCGCGCGAACGACATCCCATTTTTCCTGGAATTCGTGGGCTATGACGAGGGCGCCGACGAAAAGGGGCTGGACTATGCGAAGAAGAAACCGCACATCGTCACCGAAAGTATGCGGGAGTTCACCAAAGACCGATACGGCGTGGACGTGTTGAAAGTAGAAGTGCCGGTAAACATGAAGTTCGTGGAAGGCGTGAAGTGCTTTGGCGGGCAGAAAGCCTACACAAAGAACGAGGCCATTGATCTGTTCCACACGGCGGCGAACGTCGCGACGAAACCATTTATTTATCTTTCGGCGGGCGTGAGCAATGCGGAATTTAGCGAGACTCTGGAGCTGGCCGGAGAATCGGGAGTGAAATTCAATGGCGTTCTGTGCGGCCGTGCGACGTGGAAAGATGGGATTCCGATCTACGCCAAGCAGGGCGCGGAGGCATTTCGCAAGTGGCTGGAGACCGAAGGAGTAAAGAATATCAACAACGTCAACGACAAGCTGAAAGCAGCAACCTCATGGCACACAATTTATGAGGTCGAGCCAGCGCTGGTCGGCGCATAAGCCTGCCATTAATTAGCGGACGCATAGTATCCAGTCTTGGCGTGCACGCGCAAGAAAGCCAGTTGTTTGGGGAGCCTTAGCTTGACGTTAATCTTGTGCCACTTGCCGTCGCGCGGCACATCTTCAGGACGATAGCCCAATACATACTGCGTTCGCAGCTGGGTCCCAATACGCAGCGCCACCTCAGGAATTTCGTTGGGACTGGTAATCGTAAAAGCCTGGCCGCCGGTCGGCTCGGCAATCTCTGACAATAAGGCGGGGCCCATCAATTCTTCCTGCGATGGCATATAACGATCAAAGGTGCCAATCGCGTAAACAACAACATCGGATTCCTTCACTGCCCGTTTGATGTCGCGTTCGCTATAGCGGCTGTGGTTATCGCCGCCGTCGGAAATAATCAGCAGGGCCTTCCGCGGGTATTTCGCTTCATTCATCTGGTGCAGGCCCATATAAATGGCATCCAGCAGCGCGGTGCGCCCACTCGCTTGCGTGTAGAGCAGTTCGCTTTCAATTTTCCCGGGTTCGCGAGTAAAGTCAAGGGCCATACGCGGGGTGTCGGCGAAAGTGATCAGAAAAAATTCGTCGGCCACATTGGCGGCGTTGCAAAATTGATGGACGGCTTCGCGTACGCGGTCCATTTTGTCACGCATGCTTCCGCTGGAGTCGAGGATGACCGATAGAAACCGGCGCGTCTTCGCTGGAAAAATGCCGGATCGCCTGCGCTTTCCTGCCCTCGAAAACCTGAAAGTTGTTGGATTGCAGCCCGACCACTATTCTCTGCATGGGATCGACCACACTCACCGGCACCAGCACCAGATTGACGTCCTCCCGAATGACGTGCACCCCGGAAGTCAAACCGGACGAACCGATCGAGGCCTCGGCGATTGCCGAGCGCGATGTGACGTGAACATCATCCAATCCGCTCTGTGCATAAGCAAATACTTGAAACGTTCCGGTCACGAGCGGCAGGATTAGCAGAAGAGTCAAAGATCGCGTCAGGAAAGCTCTGTTTGGGAAGGGATGGGCAACGGGCGAAGCTAACATGGTTCACCGTCCGGCGGCAGCGGATTTTGGGGTCCACTTGCAGTCGCCAATTCTTATTTAGGATGAAGAGTCCATCGGCACAATCAATTCAAAGCTGTAACTGCCTGGGAACAATTCTTCGTGCGAATGCTCTCGCCTACAGCCATCACGATTGGCCATACCGATCCCGCCGACGGAATTCCCTGATTTACTTTAGTTTCATTTCCCGCGTGACCATTCTGAGCCGCACATATTAGGATGGCCCGCATGCGATCAGCCCAGGAGTGCAATGACCATTGAAACGAACGCGGTAAACGCAAAGTCTCCCGCCCCGAAATCTCAGACCGCTCTTATCACCGGCGCCTCGGGCGGCATCGGATATGAGCTCGCCAAACTTTTCGCCCGGGATCGCACCAATCTCATCCTGGTTGCACGGAGCGTACACAAACTCGCCGAGGTCGCCAGAGAACTGCAAAGCTGTTTCGTTTGTACGGTAAAAACCATCGCTCTCGATCTAGGAACTCCTGCCGCGCCAAAGTTCTTGTTTGATCAGTTACAGGGCGAAGGGATTGCTGTCGACATTCTGGTGAACAATGCGGGCTTCGGAGCGTTTGGCGAGTTTGCGCAAATGGCGGAGCAGGAAGTTCAGGGCCAGATTCAGCTCAACATCACGGCACTCACGCACCTGACCCGGCTGTTTATGCCGCCGATGATTGAGCGGAGGCGGGGGAAGATCATGAATGTGGCATCGACCGCCGCGTTTCAGCCTGGACCTCTGATGGCGGTCTACTACGCCAGCAAAGCCTACGTGCTGTCATTGTCGGAGGCTCTGGCCAACGAGGTGAGCGGCTCGGGTGTGACTGTGACGTGTTTATGCCCTGGCCCAACCAATACGAATTTCGCCAAGCGTGCCGGCAATGACGGTTCCCGCTTGTTCAAGAAGATCGGCGGCATGAACGCGGAGACCGTAGCTCGTGACGGCTATCGCGGTCTTCTGGCCGGAAAAACCATTGTGATCTCAGGGATGCAGAACTGGCTGGCAGCCGAGTCGGTGCGCTTCGCGCCGCGAAAGATGGTCACGGCCATATCGCGCTGGGTCTCCGAAAAAGCGGAGTAGCCCGCTCCTACGGGTGCAAGATATTTGTAACCTCCCATATTCCGGCGTCGTAAGCGTAGATAGAGGGCAAGAAAATGACGACGAATGGACGGTCTTTGGGGGCTGCGCCGGGCGAGCACGACAATCGCTGGCTCACGGCAATCGCTTCTCCGGTGGTAGGAGCAAGTTTTTTTGCACTGTGGTTCTGGCTATTGCCACGGTGGCTCGGCTTTAGCATGGAAATGGCGGGCGCGGCACGATGGCGATGGCTGGCGGCAATTCCGTCGGTGCTAGGTTTCGCCGTTGCCCTTCGCTGCGTTTGGGACTTTGGGTGGACGGGACGAGGCACGCCCGCCCCCGTCGCTCCGCCGCAGCGATTGGTCGTGGTGGTTTTCTATCGCTATGTTCGCAACCCTATGTACCTGGGTTTCGCGACTGGGTGGATAGGATTGTGGATTGTTTTTGGCCATGCTGACCCGGTAGTGATCGCCATTGTTGCCGCCATCGCTCTGGCAATTCATCTGTTCGTGGTGTTCTACGAGGAGCCTACTCTGCGAAAGAAGTTCAGTACAGACTACGAAGAGTATTGCCGGAATGTGAATCGTTGGTGGCCGCGCTTTCAGCCCTGGCACCAAACACGTTAGGGGCTGGCGGAAATGCGGAGACATTCCAAAGAATCGTACCTGTTCGGCTTTACGGGAAGGCGGGAATGTGCCAGCGCTGGAACGGCAACTCGACGTACTCCAACGGTTTTGCCATGGCGACGTCGATGCGTTCGAGGCGCTGTTCCGGCAACATCAGGGTGAGGTCTATCGCTGGATCTTGCGAATTGTGCGCGATTCTGCCATCGCCGAAGATCTGACGGTTGAAACTTTCTGGCGCATCCATCGCGCCCATGCACGCTTCGATCCCACCCGCAGCTTTGAGGCATGGGCGCGGCGGATCGCCACAAACGCTGCACTCGATCATCTGAAGTCCGCGCCACAGGAGAGCGAACTGCCGGACGATCTGCCTCAGTCGACATTACCAGACCCGGGCATTTCACAGGAGCTACGTCAGAAGACGGCGTATGCGTTCGGACGGTTGCCGCCTAAGCTTCGAATCGCAGCAACGCTCGCTCTGATCGAGGAGCAGCCTTACAAAGAAATTGCGGAAGCTTTAGGCATTTCCACTCAGGCGGTGAAGTTGCGTGTCTTCCGCGCGGTGCGCCTTCTCAGAAAATATTTAAGACAACAAGGAATTGAGCCATGACTCCAGGCAATGAAGACCGAATAAAGCATTTGCTGAAGCAATCGATTTCACCAACAAGTATTCAACCGAGAGCAGTGTTGCAGCGCGACTTGTGGACGGCGATGCGGCACCGCCTCGACGAAGGCTCCGCTACGGTGCCGTGGTTCGATTGGGCCTTGCTCGCTGCCGTGGCCGTGTGCCTCGTGCTTTTTCCACGGGCCATTCCCGTGCTGCTTTATCACTTGTAAATCGGCACTTGTATTCAATGCCTGCATTGGAGGACAACATGAACACTCATCCTTATCTCCGCGCTTATATGGCAGGCATATTCCTGCCTAGCTTGTTTCTATTTATCGCGCTCACGGTGTTCGTAGTGTCGCGCCTGGTATTTCAGGTGCCCATTCCCATCGAGCGCGTCATTGTATTTCCCATGGCGCTGGTTCCGAACTTGTTCGGCATGTGGAACGTGCTCTATGTGTGGCTACGACCGCGGCGCCACCTTCCCATCGGTTTTCACGGCGCGCTGTTACCGGTGATCATGGCTCCGATTGGCGGAACCATCGCGTGCGGACTAGGCTTTCTCATTGCGGGCCCGCATGGCCTCACGTGGTTCAATGTGATCACGGTACCGTACTCGCTGATCGCACCCTGGTTCGTCGCGGCCTTGGTCGTCTACTATCTCGTGTGGAAATACATCGTCGCATTCCTGAATCAGGTTCTGGGAATCGCGTGACTGGCGGGTTGCGTGAACTTGGGCGAATCTCCGTGATCTAATTGAGCTGCATCCGAAACTGACGTCCGAGGTCTGAGGTCCGCCAAAACATGCCCACACTCATCGCCCAACCCACACGTATTCAGTCCGCTGGAAACAAGCCCAAGCTAATCGATGAATACGTTGGCCGCGTAAATTCCAAAACATCGGCGGCGAGCGTCGCTCACATGCGCAGTTCTGCCGGATGGCTCGAGCCGGGCCAGACCCCGGAATTCGATGAGTTCACCGTCGTACTCAAGGGCATGTTGCGTGTGGAATACAAGGGCGGTCAGATAGATGTCGCTGCCGGGCAGGCTGTGGTTGCGCATGCCGGCGAATGGATCCGCTACTCCACTCCGCACGCCGACGGTGCTGAGTACATCGCCGTGTGCTTGCCGGCATTTTCCATGGAGACCGTACACCGGGATCAAGACTAGATATCGACAAACACGTCGCCATTCTCGATCTTCAGCGGGTAGACAGCAACTTTTGCAGAAGGATTCTGCACAGCTTCGCCGCTCGTGGGATCCCATTGCCAGCCATGCCACGGGCAGACGACCTTGCCGCCTTCGATCATTCCCTGCCCCAGCGGTCCGCCGCGGTGCAAGCAAACGTTGTCCATCGCGCTATAGACGCCGTTCACGTTGGCGATGCAGATAGTCCTTTCTCCGCAGGGAAATTCTTTGGCTTCGTTAGCGGGAGGGAGGTCGGACTGAGCAGTAAGTTTGGTGAAGGGCATTGAATTAGTTCGTAACTCGGCACGGAGATCCTTCGCTTCGCTCAGGATGACCGCAGCGGGCTCCCGCTTCGCTCACGCCCGCTAATCGCGGTCACTTCGGTTGCATAGTCTGCGCGATCATAACTTGCCGCTTGAAATTTTCCACCATGTTCGGATCGAGGCGAACTGCAGTGGGCTTTTTGGCCAGCGTCATGGTGTCGATCTTGTCTTGCAGCTTGAGCAGCGCGTAGAAAAGATTCTCGGGGCGCGGCGGGCAGCCGGTCACATAAACATCCGTTGGCACGATTTTGTCGACGCCTTGCAGCACCGCGTATGTATTGAACGGACCGCCCACTGACGAGCATGCGCCCATCGAAATCACCCACTTGGGGTCGGGCATCTGATCGTAGATGCGCTTCACCACTGGGGCCATCTTCAGCGTTACCGTGCCGGCGACGATCATCAGGTCGCTTTGCCGCGGGCTGGGACGGAACACCTCCGAGCCAAAGCGCGCGATGTCGAAACGCGCCGTCGAAGAGGCGATCATTTCGATGGCGCAGCAGGCCAAGCCGAACGTCATCGGCCAGACGGCGGATTTGCGCGCCCAGTTGAAGACATAATCAACCGTGCTAATCATGAAATTCTTTTCGAACTTATTTTGCAGCCAGCCCATGGAACCCCTCTCGAATCTTAATCAGTATACGTCGCCGTGGCGGCGGAACCGCCGCCGACAGAGCAGTCTACAGCAGGATCGGCCTTAGCGCAGGTCAAATTGCAACTCGGCCGCATCCGAGACACTCCAGCGAAGCGATTTTCAGCCTATAGACGCTGCCAGAATCCCTTGCCCAGGATTCTCAGCTTTTCAGAGACGGTGAGGCTGACTTTGGCGGTGAAGACGTCGTATTGGCGCTCAGCGATTTTTTCCAGCAGCCGGCGGTAGATGTTTATTAAGACCCAGAGCGCAGGCTGGCTGTCTTCGGCGACGTAAGGTATGAGTTCATCGCCGGCCTGGTAAAACTCGCGGGCACGGTCGGCTTCCATGTTGAGCACCAGACGTAGCCGTGCGGGATCGGGTGCGGCGAGAAGGTCTTCCGCCGAAAGGCCGAATTTTGCGAGATCTTCCGCCGGCAAATAGACGCGCCCGAGAGCAGCGTCTTCCTTCACGTCGCGGATGATGTTGGTGAGCTGAAAGGCGAGACCGCAACGCTCCGCCAGGGGCTCGGCCCGAGGATCGCGATAGCCGAAGACGTGAATACACACGAGTCCGACAACTGACGCGACGCGGTAGCAATAGACGTGGAGGTCTTCGAATGTCCGATAGCGAACAAGGGAGGGCTGGAGGGCAAACAAGGGTTCGTCTTCGGATTCTTCGAAAGAAACTTGCTGGATGTCCATGGCGGTGCCCATGGCCAAGTCATCGAGTAAACCTGCGGGAATCTGATAGCGACGTTGGGTGTCGGTCAGAGCCAGAAAGATCGGATCGTCGGTGGGATGATGTTGTTGCGCGAGGTGAAGACCGTCGAGCCATTGATCGAGCTTGCGCCGGCGTTCGGGCAAAGTGAGCGTGGGATCGTCGGTGATGTCGTCGCAGCGCCGCATGAAGGCGTAAACGGCGCAGAGGGATTCACGCTTGCGGCGGGGAAGAAGCAGAAACGCATAGTAAAAATTCTTGGCGGCCGTGCGGGTGATGCCGCGGCATACAGAGTAAGCCATCGCCAACTGCGGGGCGGTCGCAGTCCAGGAAACGGGAACAGCAGGTTGCACACCCGCGCTCATCGCTTTGCTCCGGGCATCGTCCCCAGGAATTTCGACACTGCGGCGCGCGCTACCAGGGCCAGTTTGCGTGGCTTGGAAATCGACGGGCGCTGCCCGAGGACAGCGAAGCTTTGCTTCGCGATCGCATTGAGAATCTCTTGCCCGCCGCGAGTGAAGAGCTCCAGGTCGAGCGCCAGGTCGCGATCGACTTTAGCGATTAGCGGTTCGCCCCGATCGAACCATTCGCGAGCGCGAGTGACTTCAAACTGCATCATGGAGCGGAATGCGGGCGTGTTGCACTTGGCCGCTATATCTTGTTCTGTGACGGCGAAGCGGCGAAGATCTTCGAGCGGCAAATAGACGCGGCCCTTGTCGTAGTCGACGGTTACGTCTTGCCAGAAATTGGCCAGTTGCAGCGCGGTGCAAGTGAAGTCGGAAAGTTGCTGGCGTTCGGCGTCGCGATAGCCGCAGAGGTAGAGCACGAGATGGCCGACAGGATTGGCCGAATAGCGGCAATAAGCGAGAACGTCAGCGAAGGTTTCGAAGCGCGTGACGGTTTGGTCTTGGCGAAAGGCACGCAGCAGGTCGGAGAATTCGTGCTGGGGAATGTCGAATTGCTTTACGGTTTCGGCCAACGCTACGAATACGGGATGGCGCGGGTTGCCGACATAGCAGGCGTTTAGTTCCTGCTCCCATTGGTCGAGCAGTTCCAGCGATATCGAGGGATCGCCAACTTCATCGCCGAGATCATCAGAGATGCGGCAGTAGGCATAGACGTTGAAGAAGTGCTGCCGCAGGCGCTTTGGTAGAAACCAGCTGGCAACAGAGAAATTTTCGTAGTGAGTCCGCGCGAGGCGAGCGCAATATTCCCGGGCTTGTTCGAGCGAGGGAGCAGCTTCAGGAATCGCGTAAGCAGCAGGAAGGCGAGTCCAGGCTGCGGAATTCAAGGCGAATTGAGCATCGCTGAGTTGCGCCATTCTGTCGCTGACCGTAGTACCTCAGCGGCTAAAGCCGCACCTAGAATAAGGCTTAACGGCGCGGCTGAAAGCCGCGCCCCTTCAAACAATATAGATCATCAGTGGCCGGGGATGATTGCGGTCTTGATGTCGCTGCCGCGATTTAGCATGTGGCGCAGGACTTGCTGCAGGCGCGAAAGCGGAGCTTCTCCGGTAATGTAATCGGTCGGCCGAATCTTTTTCGCAGCGATCAGACCGAAGGCGCGGCGCACGGTCTCCGGCGTGTGGTGAAACGTGGCCTTCAATGTCATTTCTGAATAGTGCAGGCGTTGCGTGTCGAGCTGAACTTTGGTGCCACTGGCGCAGCCGCCAAAGAAATTGACCGTGCCGCCTTTGCGGACCATCTCAACCGCCCACTCCCAGGCTTCGGTGCGTCCAACAGCTTCGATGACAACATCGCAGCCGCGCTTTTGCGGGGTTAATGCACGAACGGCTTCGACAACATCGGTGACTTTGGTGACCTGCACGATTTCATGCGCGCCCATGTGCTTGGCCGCTTCGACCTGGCTGTCGCGTTTGACCACGGAAATCACATTGCAGCCAATGGCACGCGCCACCTGCACAAACATCAGACCAATGGGGCCGCCGCCGATGATGGTGACGGTGTCTCCTATTTCGACTTTGGTTTCGTGGAGTCCGCGCAGCACGCAGGCCAGTGGCTCGGTCATAGCCGCATCTTCAAAACTTACATTCGGAGGGATGACCAGCATGTTCGCTTCGACAATGCGCTTGGGGACGCGAATGTACTCGGCATACGCACCGTTATTGAACAGAAGATCTTCGCAAAGATTTTCCTGATGCTTGGAACAGTAAAAACACATCTGGCAGGGTGCGGAGTTCAGCGCGACAACACGCATGCCTTTCTTAAAGCCATTCACTCCCGCGCCAACTTCTTCGATTACTCCGGCGAGTTCGTGACCGAACAATGCCGGAGGGACGATCATGCGCGCGTGGTAGCCGCGCTGGAATACTTTGAGATCGGTTCCGCAGGTCAACGCAACCTGCACTTTGACCAGAACTTCGCCCGCGCCCACGCGTGGGATCGGAACCTTTTCTATTTTTAGATCTTCTTTGCCGTAGAGAACGGCGGCCGTCATTTTTCCATTCAAAGCTGAGTTCCTTCCCGAGCGCTACTGTCCCAGCCGCTGCCGGGCTGAATCACAATTTTCATTGACGAAGGCTGCGGATGCGCAGCCAGGTCGAGAGCCTGAGTCGCATCTTGCAGAGAAAAGCGGTGACTGATCAGGCGCTCGAAATCCATTTCGCGGTTCATCACAAAGGCTACAGATTCTTCCTGCAGATCAACCGATGCGCTATAAGACCCGACTAAGGACTTCTCGTCCACGCAAACCGCCGCAGGATCGATGATTGCTTCGCCGTGCTGGGTCTGCGCAAATAGTAAGATGCGCCCACCGGGGCGTGCGGCATCCATCGCCGTGCGAATTAGACCGTTGACGCCAACCGCCAGAATCACGGCGTCGGCGCCACGGCCTTCGGTAAAATCGCGCACCTGTTCGGCCACGTTCGCCTGCGAGGCATCGACCTTTCTGTCTAATCCGAAGCTTTCCCCTATTTTAAGCCTCTGGGGATACAAATCGGAAGTGGTGACTCTAGCTCCAACCCGTTTGGCCAGAACGCCCAATATGATGCCAATTGGGCCCTGACCAATAACTAGGGCGGTTTCGTTTGGCGCCAGACGCAGGGCCTGAATACCCTTCATGCAGGTGTTGACCGGCTCGACGAAGCAGGCCTGCTCGAAAGAAATGCCTTCGGGAATGCGGACCGTACCGCGTTCGACGATCCAATCCATGACCCGCACGTATTCGGCGAAGCCGCCGCCGGAAGGCTCGAACCCGGCGGTACAGCCGACTTTCTTGTAGGTTTCGCACTGAGCGAAGGTTTTGTGCCGGCAGTAATAGCATTCTCGGCAGGGGATGTGATGGAAGACGACTACGCGATCCCCGGGGCACCAGTCGCGGACTTTGTCACCGACTGCGGCGATTGTGCCGGAGGTTTCATGGCCGAAGATTCGCGGAGCGGAATGCGAGCCGGTGGCGATTTTTTTGAGGTCCGTGCCACAAACCCCACAGGTATGCACGCGGACCAGGATTTCAGAACGACCGATGTTAGGAACGGAAACCGATTCGAGGCGAACGTCGTTGACTCCACGGTAGACGGCGGCCTGCATGGTGGAGGGGATGGATTGCTGGCGGGGCTGGAGAGTAGGTTGTCCGGCAATCGCCATAGGTGCTAGATGCAAGTGACTCGGATTTCGGTTCGACAGCTCACTTGATAATCTCGGCGGCTTTAAAGCCGTGATCACTTTTTCGTCCTTTTGCGGCACGGCTGAAGCCGTGCCTTCCCGAGCCGATGCTCAACCGACCTCATAGTCCTTTCAAATACATTCTATGGAGCCGGGGGAGGGCGCGGGTCAGTATTCTTGATGTCTACCTGCACCGTCATCGAATCGAGATACGGAGAATCCAACGGCGTAAAGTGGTATCGCTTGACCTGCATGGTTACATAGAAGCTATCCACTTTAACGATTCGCTTCGCATTCGTCGGTACGGCGGCGTACTGGCCGGGGTCGAGCCGCCACAGGTTGTTTTGTGCATCCAAAGAAGGCTCCTGCGAAGTTTGAAGAACGTTCTGATAAATAGGGTGGCGCAAATCCACGAGACTGGCCTGCCAGGAAATAATATCCTTGTCCCCTTCCAATATCTGAGGTGCGACGGTGAAGGAGAAACAATCGGAGCCGTGCGAGTCTTTGATCAGTTCGCGATATGTGGGATTTGTCGCAGTGAGCTTTATTTCGAAACTTTCTTCCGTCACGCGCGTCGAGTCGTGGCGAAAACTTTCCGCGTAAATGATGGGAGTTTGCTGCGCGTGTAACGCGACTGTGGGACATAGGAAGAACAACGCAACAATTAAGATTTTATTCATCACCGATTGATAACTTTTACGGCATTCTCGGCGGATTGCGCTGGTTTCACCGTTTCTGTCACGATTGCGAGCAGGCATTCGCATAGGGCACGTGCGGCTTTCGCACTATTTCTTTGCAATCGTACAACGTCGCGCCAAAGCCAGGGCCTTGGGAATACGAATAGCACAAAGCTGACGGTGTTGAAAGTTCCGTCGGCGGCAACAAATTTGTCCAGTGGCGGCAGGACGAAATCGTGTTGATCGGAAATGGCCTTGACTGCTGCAAAGCGTATTCCTCGCGCGGAGGCGGCCTTTGCGACTGCGGCCGCTTCCATGTCTACCGCTCCGGCATTAAAGGCGTCGCGGAGTTTGGCCTTTTGCTGCGGACTGGCGACTGAGACGAAGCTCACAAGAATACCTCCACCTGTGCCGGTGTCAACGCTGCTGCCGTCGCGGGCGTCGATGACGCGCCGCGGGATTACGATGTCGCCGATTTTCGACTTGGCGTCGGCCGCACCGGCAAAACCGGCGGAGTAGATTAGGGCGGGACTATAGAGATGGATGATGGCTTCGGCTGCGCGGCGCGCCGCTTCGGCGCCGATGCCGCCACACACCGCGACTGCATTTTCACTTTCAAAGAAACGGAAGGTATGGCCGGAGTGTTGCTGTACGCAGGGGTGCCAGGTCTTGACCAGCGAGGAGATCTCGCGGTCCAGAGCGGCGACAATGGCTATATTTCTTGCCGGCAAATTCGTGATCCGTGTCGAGCCAACAGCAGATTCCTCACCGGGCCTTCGGCCCGATTCGGAATGACAGAGTTAGCTGCGAGGGCCCTATACATACCCGTTCGCGCGGAACCACTCTACCGCGCGGCGCAGCGCCGGCTCCACGGGAACGATTTTCCATCCCAGTTCGCGCTCGGCCTTGTCGGAACTGGCGAACATTTTCTTTTTTCCCATGCGCACTGTGTCCACGGTTGCACGTGGTTCGCGACCCAGCAAACGGCCAGTGAACGCTTCATCGATTACTCCGGCTGCGAAGGCGAATACGTAAGGCAACTTGACTGCGGGCGACGGCAGTCCGGTAATGCGGGACAATTTGTCGAGAATCTTCTTAAGCGTAAGATTTTCGCCGCCCAGAATGTAACGCTCGCCGGACTTACCTTTTTCCAACGCAGCAAGATGTCCGCTCGCACACACTTTCACGTCTACCAGATTCAGTCCAGTCTCGACATAGGCGGGGAATTTGCGCTTGAGAAAGTCGACGACGATGCGGCCGGTGGGTGTGGGTTTTATATCTTGTTCGCCAACTGGTGTGGTCGGGTTCACTACCACGACGTGCATACCACTGCGGCCAGCGTCGAGGGCGAGTTGTTCCGATATGAACTTGGAACGCTTATAGTGGCCGATCATGTCGGCCAGCGACACCGGGGAATCTTCATCGGCGGGGTGCGCACTTCGACCGAATCCCACAGTCGCTACGCTTGACGTGTGAACGATGCGCTTCACGCCGTTCTTAGCGGCGGCTTCGAGAATGGCGCGAGTGCCGTCGACGTTGGAGCGATACATTTCATTGGGGTCGCGAACCCAAAGGCGATAATCGGCGGCGACGTGAAAGACGGTATCGCAGCCGGACATGGCTTTGGCGAGAGATGCGGGATCGCGCAAGTCACCAACAGTGGTTTCAGCTTTGAGACCTTCGAGATTTTTAAGATTGCTGGTGGAACGGACGAGCAGGCGCAAGTTCGCGCCTTGATCGGCTAAGGCGCGGGCTACGTGCGAGCCGAGAAATCCGGTGGCGCCTGTGAGGAAAGCGAGCATTCAGCAGTTAGCAATTAGCATTCAGTCCTTCGGGCTGCGCGGATCTTTGGCCTGGGCAGGACTGAAGAGCTGAAGAGTTGCCATGGCACAAGCTGAAAACAGATTCCTCGCTTCGCTTGAATGACAAATTGAGAGGGTGCACGACGAAAGCCTCCGTGCTAAATGCTGACTGCTAATAACTAAGTGCTTCTGTTGCATTCTTCTCTATCACTTTAGCGTATGTGGTAAACGCCAGCAACGGAAAGTATTGCCGATACAAGTGATACTTCAGATAGAACACGCGCGGGAAGCCGGTGCCGGTGAAGAAATTCTCGTCCCATGAGCCGTCGGTTTTCTGCGTGCGTAGAAGGTAGGCGATGCCGCGGGCCACGGAATCACTACGCGTATCGTCGGCAGCGAGCAGGCCTAGAATCGCCCACGCCGTTTGCGATGGTGTGCTCTCTCCTTGGCCGCGCAAGCTGGGATCGTCATAGGAGCCGACGGTTTCACCCCATCCGCCGTCAGCGTTCTGCACCATGCGCAACCACTCGGCGGCTTGCTGGATGCAGGGCTCGTGATTATCCATGCCTATCGCTTCAAGCCCTCGTAGGACGAGCGCCGTGCCATAGATGTAATTCACGCCCCAGCGGCCAAACCAACTTCCATCCGGCTCCTGCTCTTTGCGGACGAAATCAATCGCGCGTTTCACGGCAGGGTGATTCTTGTCGTACCCGTAAGTCGCCAGCATTTCGAGGATGCGTCCGGTAATATCGACCGTCGCCGGATCCAGCATCGCGTTGTGATCGGCGAAGGGCACGTGCTGGAAGACCATGCGGTCATTGTCTTTGTCAAACGACGCCCAGCCGCCGTTCTTGCATTGCATCGACAGAATCCAATCGATGGCGCGCTGCACGGATTCGCGCTGGTAGCGTCCGTTGGGATGCTCGACACGGCTCAGCGCAAGGCAGACCATGGCGCTGTCATCGACGTCAGGATAGAACTCGTTGTTGAACTCGAAATACCATCCGCCGGGCTGGCCCTTTTTGTTTTTTACCTTCCAGTCACCAACACTGCGGACTTGTTTCTGCAGAATCCAGTCGGCGCACTGCACCATGCGCGGATCGGTTGCCGGCAATCCGGTCTCGCCCAGAGCAAACAAAGCGTACGCCGTGTCCCACACGGGCGACATGCAAGGCTGCATGCGGAAAGTGTCTGCTTCTTCGATACCTAATTTTTCGAATTCGTCGAGCGCGCGGATCACTTGTGGATCGTCGAGCGAATATCCCTGGCAGCGCATGGCGATCACGGAATTCATGATCGAAGGAAAAATTCCTCCAAGGCCATCACTCATTTCGAATCGCTCGAGCATCCACTTCTCGGCGCTCTTCAGCGCAATGGAGCGTAGCGGACGCACATGCACACGCTCAAACCAGTGGGTCATGCGGTCCAGGCACAGAAAGAAATTGCGCCAGGAAAAAATTTCCTTCGACCACTGCAGATGCATGCGCGACTTACTCATGCCGCCAACGAACAGTTCTTCGACACCCATTTCGCGAGGGATTTTCTTGAACGGCTTCTTGGCGTAGCAGATCGAAAGTGGGACGAGGATGGCTCGCGACCACGAAGAAATTTCGTAGATATTGAACCAGAACCAGTTGGGGAACAATACGATTTCAGGCGGAATTGCAGGCACAGCGTCGTAATCGTATTGCCCGAAGAAACACAGATAGATCTTGATGAATGTATTGACTTCAGTAACGCCACCCATCTCGAGAATCTTCTTGCGGGCACGCGCGAGGGCCGGGTGATCGGCGTGGTATCCGGCAAGCTTTAAGCCGAAATAGCCCTTCACCGACGCGCTGATATTAGAGGGGCCATGGACGTAAATACTCCAGCCACCATCTTCGTTCTGGTGCTGCAGGATCCAATTCGCGGCTTTCTGGAAGCGCTCCTGATTGCCGGTGCCGAGCAGCGTGTGCAGCAGGATGTAATCGGATTCCAGAGTAGTATCGGCTTCCAGTTCGCCACACCAGTAGCCATCATCGTGCTGCTGGGAAAAGAGGTATTTCTTGGCGGCGCTGATAGCGCCACCGACGCGACTCTTAAGATCGTCAATCTTTCCGAAGCGGAGTTGTGGTGCGCTGGTTGAAGGAACGGTATGGGAATCGGGGGAGTTTGTATCCATCGATTTGCGGCTCCGTTAATCCGCGCTGGCGGTCGCCGGAACGGCGGCAATGGCCTGAATGATCTCCGGCGGCAGCCCGAAGCGAACGTTTTCCGGCATCACTTCCAGTTCCTCTACGTTATCGAATCCCTTGGTAGCCAGAAACTTCATGGTTTCTTCAACCAAACATTCGGGAGCCGAAGCTCCGGCTGTTAAGGCGATCGTCTTGACACCTTTCAGCCAGTCGGATTCGATGTCGTTGAAACTATCGATTAGATGCGCATTCGTGCCCAGGTTGCGCGCAACTTCCACCAGGCGGTTGGAATTGGAACTATTTTCCGAACCGACAACTAGCAACAGATCAGACTCCGAAGCCACCTGCTTGACCGCGACCTGGCGGTTTTCGGTCGCATAACAAATATCCTGCGCGGCCGGCCCTTTGATGTTAGGAAACTTTTCTCGCAACGCAGCGATGATATCTTTCGTCTCGTCGAGGCTGAGAGTGGTCTGCGTAAGAAACGCCACGCGATTGGGATCGGGCACTTTCAACGATTTCACCTGTTCCGGCGACCCAACGACCTGCGTCACCAAGGGAGCCTCTCCCAGCGTTCCCACAACCTCATCGTGATCTTTGTGGCCGATCAGGATGAGCGAATAGCCTTCCTTGGCGAACTTCACCGCCTCCACATGGACCTTGGTGACCAGAGGGCAGGTAGCGTCGATCACGCGAAGACCGCGCTTGATGCTGTTTTCGCGAACTTCGGGCGAAACGCCGTGCGCGCTGTAGATGACGCGCTCGCCGTTCGGAACTTCTTCTTCGCTGTCTACGAAGATGGCGCCCTTGCCGCGAAGTTCATCCACCACAAAGCTGTTGTGGACGATTTCTTTGCGAACGTAGATGGGCGGCCCGAAGGCTTCGAGCGCGATGCGGACTACGTCGATTGCGCGGACCACGCCGGCGCAAAAGCCGCGCGGCTTCAGTAAAAGCAGAGTCTTTCCGTTGTTGCTGGTTGCGGCGTTTGGCACGTTCGCTTATTTACTCCTGATATTTCTTCGATGAAATCCGATGCCATTTAGGGTACACGTTCCCCATTGTGGCGGTATATCTAGGCTATCGGAAAGTGCCTTTATGGTCAACGTAAGGCGCTGAAAGAGCGGTAATTAGCAGCGAATGGGCGGCAGCGCAGCCTGGACGGTTAGAGCACGCAGTGCGAGGGGCGGCGATCTTCAGCTCTTATCAGGCATTCCCTTCGAACGGCGCAGGGTACCGGCCTTCATGTCGCTGCTACCAATTGGTTGAATGGCAACAAGGCGTGCCAGAGGCTTGCCCCCTCGGGCAATGATGATCTCTTCGCCCGCAGGCTCGACTAATCAGCTTCGAGAGGTGAACCTTCGCATAGCTGATGGTGACAGTTGCCATGACTGGTTTACATATATAACGGCCTGGCAAAGAGGCTAATTTAGCTAGCCCGGCCTACCGATTCGCCTTAATCATCTGCTCGGCGTGCTTGCGGGAGGTTTCGGTGAGCTTGGCGCCGCTCAGCATGCGGGCGACTTCTTCGGTACGCTCGTCGCCGGTAACGTGACGGATGCCGGTGTGGGTGCGGCCAATGGACTCCTTCTTTTCAATCACATAATGATGGTCGGCAAACGTGGCGATCTGTGGGAGATGGGTGACGCAGAGTACTTGGTTGTTTCGCGCCAGGGCTTTCAGCTTTTTGCCGACTGCTTCGGCGGCGCGGCCTCCAATGCCTGTGTCGATTTCATCGAAGACCAGCGTGCGCTGAGCGACGCCGCGTGTGCTGGACGCTTTCGCCGGCACACGCGCTACAGTTTTCTTGCCCGGTTCTACGCTTACCTTTAACGCCAGCATGACACGCGACAGTTCGCCTCCGGAAGCTACATGCTCCAGGCGGCGTAATGGCTCGCCAGGGTTGGTGGAGAGCATGTACAGCACTTGATCGATACCCGACGCGGTCCAATTCCCTTCTTCTTCCGAACTCGTAATCTCGATACGAAAGACGGACTTCATGGCCAGATCGTTGATCTCAGCCTCAACCAGCTTTTCGAGTTTGCGGGCTGCATCGGCCCGCTTTTTCGCCAGTGCGCGAGCTTCGCGAAGATATTGGGCGGCGCACCGAGCCAACTCCGAGCGTAGTTGCCGAAGGATTTCATCTTTATTCTCGACTTCCGAGAGCTTGCGCTCAACGTCAGCGCCGAACGCGATCACATCATCGAGCAGCGGGCCATACTTACGTTTCAGGCGGTCGAGCAAAGCGAGACGATCTTCCACTTCAGCCAAATGTTCCGGCGAGGCATGGATGCCGCCTGCATAATCGCGCAAGGTTGCGCCTACGTCTTCAACGCTGATGCGGGCGTTCTCCAGTGCGGCGAGTGATTCCTGAAATTTAGGCTCGTAGCGCGCCAGTTCTTCCACTTGCTTTTGCGCCGCACGTAGAGAAGATGTGGTCGATCCGTTCCCTTCATACAGCAGGTCGAAGGCGTTAATCGCTGCGTTGTAGATTTTTTCGGCGTTTGCCAGGACGCGCTTTTCTGTCTCGAGTTCCTCGTCTTCTCCAGGGCGCAGCTTGGCTTCGTCGATTTCGCGTTTCTGGAAAATCCAAAGATCGACCAGGCGCAGGCGGTCCTGCTCGCCGCGTTCGAGATCTTCGATGCGCACGCGGATTTCCGTCCATGCAGCAAAGGCTGTCGCGACCGGTTCTGATTCGCTGGCGGCAAAGGCATCGAGCAATGCCAGACGCGCGGCGGCGTCAAACGACAATAGCGATTCGTTTTGTGCGTGGATCGTTGCCAGCGGCGGGGCAAGTTGACGCAGAACCGCAACGGTCGCCGGCTGATTGTTGATGAACACGCGGCCTTTGCCGCCGGCAGCGATTTCGCGGCGCAGGATCAGCGAGGCATCGTCCGATTCATCGAGACCGTTGTCGGCGAGCACTTTCTCCAGCATATTTAAAGCCGTGCCTTCGCACTCAAACACGGCTGAGACCACCGCTCGGTCCGCGCCAGTTCGAATCACATCGCTGGAGGCTTTGTCTCCGAGCAGTAGGGCAAGCGCATCGATGAGAATGGATTTTCCAGCGCCGGTTTCGCCGGTTAGCAGGTTCAATCCCGAGGCGAACTCCACCGCGACGTTGTCGATGACTGCGTAGTTTTCCAGCCGTAACTCAACCAGCACAAGCCGTCCTGAAAGGAAGATTCAGCTTCAACTTCGCCGGCAAAATCGCGGCGGGTTGAGCGCAGCATAGCATGAAAGGCGGGAAGAACGACTATCTGACTGAGGATGGATTTGCGAGGAGCCCGACAGAATATGCGGCACGAGCCGTCGGACCCCTCAGCAAAGTTTCTGCGACTAGACGGCTTTTCTCAACGTTCCCGCGCTTTCCGTCCCAGCTTTCTCGGCGCTGCCGACACCGGCCGCTTCTTTGCGGCGCTCACGCAACCGGCTTTGGAACGTATCCCAACGCCCACCGATGCCCGCAGCGCTATTGCTGATAACGACCGTGTCCGCTCCCGCCGGTACAATGCGACCAGTGGAGGCGCTCGCTGCTCTTACGTCCGCTTCGGCTTCGGCCCTGGTCCCGGTTGAAGGCAATGGCGATCCAGACGGCAGTCCTGCGGCGCGATCAGCTGCCCGTTCCGACGACAGATTTCCCGTCATCTGTTGCGTGGTGGGGGTGATGTTGCGGTCAGTTTGCGCCCGATGCATCACAGGACCCGACTCCCATTTCGAACGATACTCGCCTTCGTAGTTGGCCCAGTGCTGATCCGATTCCAAATCCGATTCCTTATACGGCGGCAGCGACTCGATCTGCTGCTTATTCAAATCCGCAGCGAAATCGTCTTTGTGCTCCGACGATGCGCGGATGCGGTCCGCCGGCACAATGAACTTTTTTGTGCTCAACCAGCCTCCCGTGTCGACCACCGCGTAACGGATGGAACCTGAGGCATAGTCAAAGATCACATCGTCAATCTTCCCCAGCTTTTCATCATTCAAGCCGTAGAGCTTGGAACCGCGAATGTCGTCTTCTGCCGCTTCCGAAAACCGGTAATCCCGCAACAGTCCATATTGCGCCATGGAATCTCCTCCTTAGAGATAAGTTCTCTGTGCCGTTTCGCCCGACCTTTGCGGCACGCGCGCCCGCAAAAAGTGCGCGAAATAAACAGCAAGCACGCATTGGATGCAGTCTTGTTTACAGGGTGTGGCCTGCAAAATTTCATTGACCGATGCGATACGTTCAACAAGTCGCCTCCCCTCGCTCATCTATAATCGGAACAGCGTTCTCCTAAAACCAATGCAATTCCTTCCCTTGCCCGCACTATTCGTCGGCGGCGAAATTGTCGACATGCTCTCCAACACCGGCCCGGTCGCCAAGCTGGTCCTGCTCACGCTGATCGTGTTCAGCCTGCTTTCGTGGGCGATCATCCTGACCAAATGGAGCCTGCTGCGCCGCGCCCGCGTGCAGAGTGGACGCTTCGTCCGTGCCTTCCGCAAAGCGCAGCGTCTGCAGGATATTGGCGCCGTTGCCGATCAATTCCGTCCCAGCCCGCTGGTCGGAGTGTTCGAGGGTGGCTTCGAGGAATACAAGCGGCAATTAGGCGGAGGAGGAATGATTCGCAACCCGCTTGCCGTGCAGCGCGGCATGCAGATTGGCGCCTCCGAAGAAATCACGAGACTGGAACGCAATGTGCCCTGGCTGGCTATTACCGCTGCCGTCACACCATTTATCGGCCTGTTCGGAACAGTGTGGGGCATCATCGACGCGTTCCATGGATTAGGCACGGCGGGCGCAGCGACATTGCGCGCCGTCGCCCCGGGTATTTCTGAGGCTCTCATCACCACGGCTGCGGGGCTGGCCGCCGCCATTCCCGCGGTTATCGCTTACAACCTGATTGGCAGTTCGATCCGCGAATTTGCATCCCGCAGCGACGACTTCGCCCTGGAATTCCTGAACGCCGTCGACCATAGCCAGGCTCAGCCTGTGGCTGAAGTGAGGCGCTGATGGCTTTCACTTCTTCCAATGGCCGCACGCAAAGCGCTCTTGCCGATATCAACATCACTCCGCTGGTGGACGTAGTGCTGGTGTTGTTGATTATTTTCATGGTTACCGCCCCGGTGTTGCAGTCGGGGATCGATGTGAACGTTCCAAAGACGCGTACGGTTAAGGAGATCACGGAAGAGCGGCTGGTCATCACGATCAATAAGGATCAGCGGGTGTTTCTCGGCAACGACACGATCAACATTAATGAGATTGGGACCAAGCTGCGGCAGAAGATTCGCGATCCGCGCAATCAATCTATTTTTGTACGCGCCGACGAAAACGTTCCCTTCGGCGCTTTTGCCACGGTGATGGACGCGGTCAAGCAATCGGGAATCACCAACGTCAGCATCGTGACCCAACCCCTGGAGCAGAATGGCAGCAAACGCTGAAATTTTCTTTGAGCACGATCCCTGGGGACGCGCGCTGGCTTGGTCGCTTGGTCTGCACGTCGGGATCATCGCTGCGCTGTTCGTGTACGCGACGGTTTTCTCCGGGCCCAGCGGATCGGGCTGGGGCGCGGGGGGCGGCGGAGATGCGATCGGCGCGACATTGGTAAGCACCGTTCCCTTGCCTGTGGCTCCTGCTCCAGCGCAGAATGTTCTGGCCAACGAATCAAAGGGCGTCACCAAGTCGCAACCCAAACCGGTCGAAGAAGTGAAAGAACCGGACGCAATTCCGATTCAAGCCAAGAACGCGAAGATCAAGCCGAAGAAGCAGGAGACGGCAACAAAGGAAAAAACGCAATCGCCGCCACCCGAAGAGACGAATCAAGTGGCCTTTGGCGAAGGCGGACCGGTTAGCGGCCCTTATGGTGCATTCAGCGCCGCTGGGGCGAAAGGCGGTTTCGGATTCACCGGTGGCGGAGGCGATTTTGGCACGCTCTATGCGTGGTATGTGAAAGGTGTGCAGCAAAAGGTTTCCGAGAACTGGCTTAAGTACGAAATCGATCCGCGGATTTCGACCGCGCAACGTGTGTACATTACGTTCGACATCGCGCGCGACGGACATCCCGGAAACGTGCAGGTCGAACAGTCGAGCGGAGTGCCCTCGCTCGATATTTCCGCGCAGCGCGCCATTCAGCGCATCGACACGTTCGGGTCGCTGCCGCCCGGTTATTCCGGCAGCAAAGTTTCCGTAGAATTCTGGTTCGACTACAAGAGATGAAATTCCCAATCTGGAGCCCGTACCTAATCGGTAACCCTGCATGCATTCCCGGATATCTCTGTGCTGCGAAAAAAGAGCACAATCATCGTAAGGCTAGGGAACGCGGCTTTATGCATCGGTTCTATCGTTTTGTGAATCAATTCTAACCAGGCATAGAACAACAACTAAGGATCAGATCTTGTCTATAAATTTATATCGGAGTACGATGCTATCGTTCAGAGCACGTTTCCCCCGCTTAAGGATGGACCAGAACCAAAGATACCCCGCATCGCACCGTGGTCGGAAGTCGTTCGTCCTGCTCGTACTCTCTTGCCTGCTGCTCTGTTCTCCTCTTTTCGCTCAAGATTGGATTAAGACCGGTACTGGCCTCGGCGTGGAAAAAGTTCGTCTCGCCGTACCCGACTTCAAACCAACCACCGGCGACCCACAAACCGGCACTCTGCTGCGCACGTTCAACGACACACTGTGGAACGATCTGGATAACTCCGGAGTGGTCGAACTGGTTTCGAAAAGCTTCTATCCGCTGCAAGTGCCGGGGCAGACTTCAGAAGTAAATCTCGTCGCCTGGAACTCGCCCCCACCTAATGCCGCCATGCTGGCCTTCGGCAATCTGGCCGTGACCTCAGGCAAACTGACAGTGCAAGGCTGGCTCTACGACGTCAAGAACGCGGCCAATCCGCAGGTACTGGGCAAGCAATATTCGGACGTCCCAAGCGACGACGTGGCCCGCCTCATCGCGCACAAGTTTGCCGATGAAATCATTTACCGCCTGGGCGGCGGCATTCCCGGCATTGCCGAGACCAAAATCTATTTTGTCAGCGACCGCACCGGGCACAAAGAAATCTGGGTGATGGATTACGACGGCTCGAACCAGCGCCAGATCACACATCAGGGATCGATTTCGCTCTCACCGCGCGTCTCTCCCGATGGCTCTCGCCTGGCTTTTAGTTCCCTGACAAAATCCGGCTGGGAAATTATGATGTATTCGCTCGATCTCAACCGAATGGTGGGCTTCGCCCGCTTCGGCGGCACCAATCTTTCGCCCGCCTGGTCGGCAGATGGAAGCAAGATCGCTTTTTCTTCCTCGCGCGGCGGCTCGCCGCAGATTTACGTGTCCGATGCTTCCGGCGGCAACGTGCAACGCATGACCACGAACAAAGGTCCTGATGTCTCGCCGGTGTGGAACCGCAAAACCGGGGCACAGATTGCTTATGTCAGCGGCCAGACTGGGCTGCCGCAGGTCTATACCATGGAAGCCGACGGAACCAATCAGCAGCGCATGACCGATCAGGGTTATGCAGTTTCGCCGGCATGGGCGCCCAATGGACAATTTCTTTCTCTGGCCTGGATCCGCAAATACGGTCCCGGCGAGCCTGGCTCTTCCGACATTTATTTGATGGACATCGCCAGCAAGCAATGGGTCCAGTTAACGCATGATGGCGGACGTAACGATTTTCCCTCGTGGGCGCCCGATGGACGCCATATTGTGTTTCAGTCGAGCCGCACGGGAAAAGAAGAAATCTGGATGATGCTGGCCGATGGGACCAAGGTCCGCCAATTGACTTTCACCGGCCGTAACACGCAACCCAATTGGAGCTTTAAATAAAACGCTTCGTCTGACCTCGAGCAACTATTCGGGGTCTCCGGGAGGATTACAGTGAAGCAGCAACGCATAAAGTGGATTGCACTCGTCGCCGCTCTGGGCGCCGTAATGATGCTGGGCGCCTGCCACAAAAAAACAGCCCCACCACCACCGCCCCCACCACCACCGCCGCCGTCCCCAACGGCCTCCATGTCCGTCAACCCCAACACCATTCAGGCTGGACAGTCCGCGACACTCTCGTGGCAGACGACCAACGCCACAGATGTGTCGATCGATGGCATTGGCGCCGTGCAGCCCAACGGCACTCAGCAGGTCTCTCCGGCGGACTCTACGACCTATCATCTGACGGCCAAGGGCTCAGGCGGATCGCAAGAGGCTACGGCGCGGATCACCGTGACACAGGCACCACCTCCGCCTCCACCTCCGACGCCATCGGTGACGGACGAGGACCTGTTCTCGCAGAGCGTCAAGGACATTTATTTTGAGTACGACAAGTCCGACATTCGCGGTGATCAACAGGCCTCCTTGCAAGCCGACGCTCAGTTCCTCTCACAGCACAGCAACGTCAACTTCATCATTGAGGGACATTGCGACGAGCGCGGCTCAACCGAATACAACCTGGCCCTTGGCGATCAGCGAGCTTCTTCCGTGAAGAGCGCATTGACTGCACTGGGAATCAGCGCCAGCCGCATCAAGACGATCAGCTACGGCAAAGAGAAGCCGTTCTGTAGCGAATCGAATGAAGCCTGCTGGCAGCAAAACCGGCGTGGCCATTTCGTTTATCAGAAGTAAGGAAAGCCGGACCTCGGACTTCGGACCTCAGCCTTTGCCTCGTGCATAGCGTCTGAGGTCCGAGGATCCAGGCTCCGACGTTCGGGGCCTTATTCTTTCCGGTTCCCTCCCGGCGTGAAACCCCCACAGCCTATGGCATACTCGAAGCATCTAATTTCAATCGCAGGATAATGCCAATGAAATCACAACGTGTTCCCGCTCTTCTCGGTTTGCTCGCGATGCTCTGCCTGAGTGTTTCGCCGGCCTGGGGCGTGAGTAAAGAGATGGTTCAACTGCAAACCCAGGTCCAGCAACTGCAGGAGCAAATGACCGCCATGCAGCGCGGCTTCGACCAAAATATGGGGGCGATGAAAAACCTGGTGGAACAGGACACCGACGCCGTCAATAAGGTGTCAACCACCATCAACAACCTCCAGAGCACTCTGCAAAAGCAGCAGGGTGATTCGACGGGCAAAGTCGATCAACTTTCCGGCCAGATCCAGGCGTTGAACGATACGCTGGACGAATTAAAAGTGCGCCTCGCAAAAGTCAGCAAGCAACTGGAAGACATGCAGGCGACGCAGCAAAGTTTGGCGGCGAATCAAGCCACGCAGCAGTCGCAACAGCAGGCAATGGCCGCGGCTCCGCCGCCCGATGTTCTCTACAACAACGCCCTGCGGGACTACAACGGCGGGAAAAACGATCTCGCGTCGCAGGAGTTTTCCGACTACGTCAAGTTCTATCCCAACACCGATCTGGCGGGAAACTGCTACTACTACCTGGGAGAAATTCAATTTCGCCAGGCAAACTACCAGCAGGCCGCCCAGAGCTACGATCAAGTGCTGCAGAATTTTCCCAGCGGCAACAAGGCAGCATCGGCTCAGCTAAAAAAGGGATTCGCGCTCCTTGAGCTAGGCAAACAGGAGGACGGAGTTGTGGAACTGCGGCATGTAATGCAGCGGTATCCGAGTTCGCCAGAGGCGGCGCAGGCACGCGATCGGCTGCGGAAATTAGGGGTTTCGACAACTACCCGACAAAGATAGCTCTTTCAGTGCTGATCTAATTTCGATCAGTACCACTGTCCTCTTATCTCTTAGGCCGTGCGATGCCGCTGTGTATGATGCCGGGTAGCTCTATGCGCGTGATGGCGCGTCGCGTGGTGAGCATGCCGTTTCACGCGTAGTAATCTCGGCGAAGCGGTTCCCCAGGCCATGCAAACGAGCAGCAGACACGCGATTAGAATCGAAATCAGCTTTTTCATACGGCTCCTTGTCACGCAAATTGCAACTTACTTTACAACGGCTTTCTGAGGAAATCACAGAGAACCGATCCGGCGCTGTAGATAAACTTGGTTCTCTGCCGGAATAACTTGCTGAATGATAGGAGCAATCATGCCAGATCGCAAACCTGACCAGGACGAATCTAAGGGCGCCACGGAAGACAACGTTCAGAATGCACCGGGCAACGCGGGACACCAGGGCCAGCTAGGCCACCGCGATCAGGACCCGCAGATCAAAGACGCCGACTCCGATTTCCCCGAACCCGGTGGCAGCCCCGAGCACACGGGCGAACCTCAGGACCGCGCCATACCTACCAAACGAAAGTCCGCCTAGCCAACCCTTACCGCAACTCTTCCATTGCCGCGTTCAGCGCTTCCTTGCCGGGCCGTGTCAGCGATTCGGGCAGCGTGGCCAGCGGCTCGTCGACTAAGTTCAGCATGTCGAGGAAGCTGGGTGCCTTCGTGTTCACGTAAAACACGCCGGTCAGGACTTCGCCCTTGTCGTGAGCTTCGGTCAGGCGTGTGATCGCGCGAATGCGATCCGTGGGATCGAAATTCTCTTCCAGCTTGCGCAACTGCAGGTGCGAGCCATCGTGCATGGTTACGTCGAGAGTCGTACCGGGATCGTATTCGACAGCAATATCTTCAAAGTGCGGCACAAAGCTGACTTCCTGCAACGTCTCTTCGTGATCTTTTACGTACTTGTACGACTTGGTCGAGCCTTCGTGATCGTTGAAGGTGACGCAGGGAGAAACCACGTCGAGCATAACCGTGCCTTTGTGCGAAATCGCCGCCTTCAACATGGCATTTAACTGGCGCTTGTCACCGGAAAACGAACGTCCGACAAACGTCGCGCCGAGTTGAATCGCCAGAGTGCAGGTATCGATCGGCGGAAGATCGTTCAGAACTCCGGACTTGAGCTTCGAGCCAAGATCGGCGGTCGCGGAGAATTGACCTTTAGTGAGCCCGTAAACGCCGTTGTCTTCGATGATGTAAATGATCGGCAGATTGCGGCGCATCAGATGCACGAACTGGCCGATGCCGATGGAGGCGGTGTCTCCGTCGCCGCTGACGCCGAGCGCCAGCAGATGCTGATTCGCGAGCATTGCGCCTTCGGCAACCGAAGGCATGCGTCCGTGGACCGAGTTGAAGCTGTGCGAGCGGTTCATGAAATAAGCGGGGCTCTTGGACGAACAGCCGATGCCGCTCATCTTAATGACGCGCTCAGGTTGCACGCCCATCTCGTACATGGCTTCAACGATGCGCTCGGAGATGGCGTTATGGCCGCAGCCGGCGCATAGCGTGGTCTTGCCGCCCTTGTAATCGAGGACTTGCAGGCCGATGCGATTTGTTTTGGGACCCGGCGCTGCGGACGGTTCGGCGGTGGGTGTAGTGACCATGTTATTTCCCCTCCATGCTGCTGAGTTCATCGGTGATCGAGCGCGCATCCAGCGGCAAGCCGTTGAGATGAGCCAGACTGCGCAGACGCGTGATCAATTCGGGTTTGAGGTCGAGTTTCAGCAGGCTAAGCATTTGCGCGTCGCGGTTCTGCTCGACGATATAAATGCGGTCGTGCTGGTCGATAAACTCGTGAACTTCGCGAGTGAAAGGATATGCGCGCAGCCTTAGGTAGTCGGTTTCAATGGCGTATTCGTCGCGCAGTTGATCGCGGCTTTCGGTGATGGCCCAGTGCGAAGTCCCATAGCCAAGGATGCCGATGCGCGCGTTATTTCCCTTTACGATCTCCGGACGCGGAACAAACGAACGCGCCGTCTCGAACTTGCGATTGAGGCGCTCCATGTTGTTCGAATAATCGTCGGGACGCTCGCTGTATCCGGAGCTCTCATTATGTCCGCTGCCACGCGTGAAGTAGGCCGCCGCAGGATGATTCGTTCCGGGAAGAGTGCGGTAGCCAATGCCGTCGCCGTCGATGTCCTTGTAGCGGGCAAATCGTCCCGCCTTATTCAGGTCGGCTTCACTCAGAACTTTGCCGCGCTTGATGGGCGTAGTGGGATACTCAAAGGGATCGGACATCCAATTGTTCATTCCGAGATCGAGATCGGACATGACGAAAACCAGCGTCTGAAATTGCTCGGCCAGATTGAACGCATCCTGCGCCATCGTGAAACATTCGGCAACTGAGCTCGGGATCAGCAGGATGTTCTTGGTATCGCCGTGCGAAAGAAACGCGGTGGAAAGAATGTCACCCTGCGAAGTGCGCGTGGGCAAACCGGTCGACGGACCAACCCGCTGAATATCCCAGACAACGCCGGGAATTTCGGAATAGTAAGCAAGCCCTGCAAATTCCGCCATTAGAGAGATACCCGGACCGGCAGTGGCAGTCATGCTGCGCGCGCCCGCCCAGCCCGCACCGATTACCATGCCGATTGCAGCCAGTTCGTCTTCCGCCTGCACGATGGCGAAAGTCGCCTTGCCATCGGGGCCGATACGATACTCCTTCATGTACTCAATCATCGTCTCCACCAGCGATGACGACGGTGTGATCGGATACCACGTCACGACCGTACATCCGGCAAACATGCAGCCGAGAGCCGCCGCGGAGTTGCCGTCGATGATGATCTTGCCCGCGGTTTTGTCCATGCGCTCGATATAGAAGGTACCGAGCTTTTTAAGATTGGATTTCGCGTAATCGAACCCGGCCTGAGCTGCGCCAAGATTTAAATTGGCGGCTTTCACTTTTTTCGCGAACTGTTTGCCGATCGCCTTCTCGACCTCGCCCATGTCTATGGTGAGAAGCTGGGCGACGACGCCGACATAGACCATGTTCTTAACCAACTTGCGCAGCTTGGCTTCAGGGCACACAGCGGCCACGATCTTGTCGTAAGGCACGGAATAAAAAAGCAAATCGTCGCGCAGTTTGTGCAGCGCAAGCGGCTCGTCATAGAGAACGGATGCCCCAGGCGCCAGCGACATCGTATCTTCCTGCGCAGTCTCTGGGTTCATCGCGACCAGGAAGTCGATCTCTTTCTTGCGCGCGATGTAGCCGTTCTTGTTGGCGCGAATTGTGTACCAGGTAGGCAAGCCGGCAATGTTCGAGGGGAACATGTTCTTGCCGGAGACAGGGACGCCCATCTGAAAAATGCTGCGCAACAGCACGGTATTTGAACTCTGCGAACCGGAGCCGTTGACCGTCGCGACTTGAATACTCATGTCGTTGACGACACGCTTGCGCCCCACCTGGCCGCCGGATTCCTGGGGCACGACATCGGTAGTAGCCATCCCAACACCTTCCTTTTGGTTTAGGGCAAAAATGAATGTGCCCTGCAATTTCAAAGCTGATTTTTCCGCTAAGAAGTTAACATTTGATTATACGGCGAGCTGGAGCGTAGTGACCCGCCAAAATGTGCGCTGGACGCCAAGAGTGAACCTATTTTGAAACGGGCTGTTGCTGCCGGGGGTCAGTCTTCCGTGGTAAAGAACTGCGCCATGTTGCGGAATTTATTATATCGGGACACGACTAATTCGTGCGGCGGAATCTTTTTCACTTCACTGAAGTGCTTTTGCAGGCTTACGTCGAGCAGAGCTGCGGCGGCTTCGTAATCCCGATGGGCGCCGCCTTCAGGTTCGGGGACGATGTCGTCGATGACGCCAAGCTCGCTGAGGTCGGTTGCGGTAATGCGCATGGCCTCGGCCGCCAGTTCCTTTTTTGTCGCGTCCCGCCACATGATCGCGGCGCAACCCTCCGGCGAAATCACGGAGTAGATCGAATTTTCCATCATCAGCACGCGATCGGCGACGGCAATCGCCAGGGCTCCGCCGCTGCCGCCCACGCCAATCACTGTGGCGATTATTGGAACTTCCAGCCGGGCCATTTCGCGAAGGCTGTGAGCGATGGCTTCCGCCTGGCCACGCTCTTCGGCATGAATGCCAGGATAAGCGCCGTCGGTATCGACCAGAGTAATGATTGGCCGCTTGAATTTTTCCGCAACCTTCATGATGCGAATCGCTTTGCGATAGCCTTCGGGATGCGGCGTTCCAAAATTCCGAAACACGCGCTGCTTCATATCGCGCCCCTTCTGGGTGCCAACGACCAACACTTCTTCGCCATGAAAGCGCGCCATGCCGCAAATGATGGCTGGGTCGTCGCCAAATCCGCGGTCGCCGTGAATTTCGCTCCAGTCGGTAAACAGCCGGTCAATGTAGTCGAGAGTCTGCGGACGTTGCGGATGGCGGGCTAGCTCGGTCTTCTGCCAGGCGGTGGGAGACGAAGACATTTCCTGCCTCAGCGTATCGATGCGTTGGTGTAGTTCCACCAACTGGCGATGAGTAGACTCATTCTGGCCGGTGGAGGATTCGATCTCCGCGACCTGCCGCTCAATTTCGTCGAGCTCCTGCTGTACATTTCTCGCAGCTGCCATTTGTAGAAATTCAGCTTATGACACGCACGCTGCCGCGCCCGCACAATTGCTCCACCCGAGCGATGAAATTGCGATCAGGCATCACATTATAGCCTTGCGCTTCCATCACCACCATGAAATCTCCCTGACGTTCCACATCGAATAACACTTTGGCCTCGCCTTTGCGGTCGAGAAACAGAAAATGGAGATCGTCAATGGTGTTCTCTGCGGCGCTCTCCAGCGGCACGCGGATGCGAATGGCGCGAGGCAGCGGAACTTTGACATCTTCGAGAGGAAAAATTTCGGCAGCGGTGATTTTCGCATTCGCACCTTCTTCGATGCGAACACCGGCACGCACGAACACGGGAACTTCCAGCTTTACTTTTTCCTGAAGCCGTTTGTAAGCTTCGGGGAAAACAATCATGTCGACGGAACCGAGCATATCCTCAAGAACGGCCTGCGCGTAAAACTCACCGCGCTTAGACTTCAGCACTCGCAGATTGGCAATGATGCCGGCTGTAGCAACCGTCTCGTCCTTGCCGGTAGAGTTCTTCATGGCGGCAAGGTCTGCTGTGCTCAGGGCTTGTAAATCTTGCAGCTTATCTTTGTATTTTTCCAAAGGATGGCCGGAGATGAAGAAGCCGAGAATTTCTTTCTCTGCGCTGAGACGCAAATGCTCGTCCCAATCGGGGATGTTCGGCAGCTTGTCGTTGTGTGCCTGGTCATCTTCTTGAGCAAACACGCCGAACAAACCGTGCTGGCCGGATTCAGCATCTCGCTGCGTTTTTTGCGCCCTCTCCATAGACCGGTCGAGGACATCCATGAGTTGCGCGCGTCGGCCTAGAGAATCCATCGCGCCGCTCTTGATGAGCGACTCCAGAACCCGCTTATTGAGCAAGCGCAGATCGACGTTCTCACAGAACTCAAAGATCGACTTGAAGCGTCCCAGCTTTTTGCGCGCCACGACGATCGATTCAATCGCGTTGCCGCCAACGTTCTTCACCGCCGCCAGGCCGAAGCGGATGGCCTCGCCGTGCGGCGTGAAGTTCGCATCCGAGACGCTGATATCGGGCGCTTCCACGGCAATCCCCATCTCGCGGCATTCGTTGATGTACTTCACCACGTCATCGGTCGATCCCGTGACCGAGGTCAGCAGTGCCGCCATGAACTCAACCGGATAGTGCGTCTTGAGATAAGCCGTGTGATAGGCCAGCAGCGCATATGCGGCGGAGTGAGATTTGTTAAATCCGTATCCGGCGAACTGCGCCATCAAGTCGAATATCTTTTCAATCTTCTTGGGTGGGAATTTCTGCTGCGCGGCTCCTTGAACGAAGCGGTTACGCTGCTGGGCCATTTCTTCGGCATTCTTTTTTCCCATGGCACGGCGAAGGAGATCCGCTTCGCCCAGGGAATATCCAGCTAGACGGTTCGCGATCTGCATCACCTGTTCCTGATAGACGATGACGCCCAGCGTCTCTTCCAGAATTTCTTTCAGCTCCGGCAGTTCGTATTCGACTTTCTTGCGCCCGTGTTTGCGGTCGATGAAGTCTTCGATCATCCCACCCTGGATGGGACCGGGGCGATATAGCGCATTGAGAGCGGTGAGATCTTCAATCGAATCAGGCTGATACTTCCGCAGCACGTCTCTCATGCCGTGCGATTCAAACTGGAAGACACCGGAGGTCAGTCCTTTGTAGAAGACCTCCTTATATGTCTTGTCGTCTTCCAACGGAAGCTTGTCGAGCTCCAGCGTAATGCCGCGGGTCTGCTGGATCAGCTTGAGCGTGTCGGTAAGAATAGTGAGTGTGGTGAGGCCGAGAAAGTCCATCTTCAACAGGCCCATTTTTTCGATTGCGACCATGTCGAAAGCAGTGACAATTTCGTCGTTCTTCGTCTTGTGCAGAGGGACAAGTTCGGTGAGTGGGCGCGGAGAGATTACGACTCCGGCAGCGTGTACGCCGGAATTGCGCACCAGGCCTTCCAGTTTTTTCGCCGTCTCGATCAACTCGCGAATCTGGGCGTCTTTCTCCATTGCCTCGCGTAACTGCGGCGAGTCTTCAATAGCCTGATCGATAGTGATGTTCAGTTGCGTGGGCACCATCTTGGCGATGCGGTCGACGTCCGCGTAAGGAATATCCATGGCGCGACCTACGTCTTTGATCGCGGCTTTGGTGGCCATGGTGCCGAAGGTGATGATCTGCGCGACATTGTCGCGGCCGTATTTTTGCGTGACGTACTGGATGACTTCGCCGCGGCGGTTCATGCAGAAATCAATATCGATATCGGGCATGGAAACGCGCTCGGGGTTGAGGAATCGCTCGAAGAGAAGCTCGTGCTGGAGCGGATCAATGTCGGTGATGCCGAGAGCATAGGAAACCAGCGAACCAGCGGCCGATCCGCGACCCGGTCCCACAGGAATATCGCGCTCGCGGGCATAACGGATGAAATCCCAAACGATAAGAAAGTAGCCGGGAAATTTCATCTGCTGGATGATGCCGAGTTCGCGCTCCAATCGCTGCTCGTAATCGGCAATCGAATGCTTCAGTTTGCCTTGCTCGTGCAACGGGCGCAGCGCTTCCAGGCGACGGGCAAAGCCCTCGCGCGTGACGTGAACAAAGTAGCTGTCGATGGTGTATCCGGAAGGAACTTCAAACTCCGGGAAAGGATTGGAAACTTTTTCCAGCTTCAGACTGCAGCGCTCGGCGATGGAAAGCGTGCGCGAGAGAACGTCGGGCGAATCCTTAAAGACGCGTGACATCTCATCGTAACTCTTGACAAAAAACTGATTGCCATCAAACTTCATGCGAGCGGTGTCGTGAATCGATTTGCCGGTCTGGATGCAGAGCATGACGTCCTGCGCGTGAGCGTCGTCTTCGCAGAGGTAGTGGCTGTCGTTGGTAGCGACCAGCGGCAGGCCGAGATCTTTTTCCAGTTGGTAAAGATTGGGAATGATGCGATGTTCCATCGCAAGGCCCTGATTCTGGATTTCGAGAAAGAAGTTTTCTTTTCCGAAGATGTCGCTGAAAGTCGAAGCCGCATGCCGCGCGCCTTCGTAGTTCCCTTCCGTCAGGCGCTCGGCAACTTCGCCTTTTAAGCATCCCGAGAGACCGATCAGCCCGCGAGAATGTTCTGCTAAAAACTTCTTGCTGACGCGAGGTTTGTAATAGAAGCCGTGAAGGGAGGCCTCAGACGTAATCTTGACCAGGTTGCGATAGCCTTCTTCATTTTCGGCGAGAACGAGGAGATGGTTGTAGGTGTCGCCCTCGGGCGGAGTACGCTCGATGTTGTGATCGCCTTTTTTGCAGATATAGAGTTCGCATCCAACAATCGGCTTGATTCCCGCCTGCTTGGCGGCGTTGACGAAGTGTACGGCGCCAAAAATATTGCCGTGATCCGTCATGGCGACCGCCGGCATGCTAAGTTCTTTCGCCCGCTCGCAAAGCTTTTCCACGTCGCAAGCACCGTCGAGCATGGAATAGTCGGTATGGAGATGCAGGTGGACGAATTGGGACATGAGCTTGGGGAATCAAAATTACTGATTATTGATTGCTGATTGAAACTCCTGCGAGCCTCGACTTTTGATCAGCAATCAAAAATCAAAAATTTGCGTTCCTTCATTCTAACGGGAAAGCGCGGCGCGAGGGCATCGACTTATCCACACGAAAAGCACAGGAGAAAACGTGAGAATTTACTGCCCTTCGGAAGTGTTGGGAAGGCGGAATTCGACTCCGCGCGCTTCATTGGCTTCGGCGGTGGCGATGAGATCGAGATCGGAAAGCGGAATCTTTTGCGTGCGCTGCCCGGAAAAATTCCACAGCGTTTGCCCGACAATCGCGTAATTCTGCACTTCCTGTTTGCGTTGATCGTGGAACACGAGCACGGTGGGCGGTATAACTTCCGCCGGGGCAGCTTGAGCGCTGTCAGACTGTCGGGTCGGAACATGCGAATAAATATCCTGATCTCCTTGCTGCCGCATCTGCTGTTCCTGCAGATTATCCTGATTCATTTGATCGGCGAGAGCCCGGTTGCGTTCATAATCCTGATCGTATGACGAACCGGAATCCCACCACCAGTTAGGATCGTAGAATCCAGCATAGCCCCAGGGATAGCCAAACCGACGGCACCCGAAACAGTTTCGCGAGTTGAAACTGCGGATCTGAGGTCCGCGGCGGTTGATCGAAGTACCACGCCGGGCGAATGATGGAGTGTGCGCGAACGACCGACCGGAAAACGATCGGCGCGACCCGGCGACACCGTGGGACATAATCCCAGAACTGGATCGCAGCCCGCTGAAGTGTCCGCCACTGGCGTGCCCAGAAAATCCGCCGTGTCCGCCGGAAGCGTGGCCGCCTCCGCGCTGCGCCAGAACAGGCATTGCCGCCAGCACCATCACGCAGATCGCGGTGATAGCTGAACGCCGCATAGCATTATTATAAGCCGAATTCGCTGGCGCCAGATCGAAATTCTGCGGGACAAGAACAGAGAAAACACGAGAACACAAGCGGCGATCCGCTTGTGATGTGAACTTCTATCTTTTCTTTCCTTTAGCCTTGGTTTTGGGCTTTTTGGACGAAGTTTTTCTTGGAGCGGACTTCGGCGCCGGCTTCTTGGCCGGCTTCGTTGCCTTTGCTTTAGACGCCTTGACCTCTGGTTTCTTAGGAGCCACAGCCACAGCAGCAACAGCAGCTTTTGTCACAACCGTAGCGGCCGACGCGGGCGCAGGCGCAACCCCAGCCTTCCCCTTGCCTTTGCCCTTGACGGGCTCGGCTTTCTTCGCAGCGGTAGCTGCCGCTGCCTGCGCATCCGCCGCAGCTTTGGCCGCACGTCCGCGCCGTGGTGGTGGTGGCGGTGGTGGTGGCGGCGGCGCGAACGGCTTCAGGTATTTCATCGTTTCCGTGTGCGAACGCAGTTTGCCGTCCAGCAACAGCATGAACACATCATTGGCAATCTTCGGATACTCCGGCAACTGCGGGGTAATCAGCAACTCGGTCATCTCCGGCAACGGAATTTTCTGCTGAATCTGCCGCCACTTCGTCAGGAAGTTCTTGATCTTCTGCTCGACCGACGACTGCTTGGCGGTCACGGCCAGAAACAGCACCATGTCCGCGCGCGCACCAGAAAGCAGTTGCCAGGTGCGCGAAGGGGTGGAAGCCTCTTTGCCCATCAACCGCTTGGCTAGCTCCTTTGCATGGTCTTCAATGTCGCGCCAAGCTTCAACTAGGTCCTTGCGCGGAATTTGTTTGCGCAAGTCGGCAATGTCTTTTTCCGACAGTTTGGCCGTCAGAAAATACATGACAGCAGGCCCGGCATCCGGAGCGTACCCCAGATCGACCATCTGCTGCCGCGTCTTCATCAGCGAAGTTAGGCCGTTGGTATCGACCTTACCGGTATTCCAGTGAGGGTGCAGGACATGCAGCCATCCCTCTTTTTCCAGCATCTTGACGACGTTCAAAGGATCGTCTTCATGGGCCAACGCGCCGATCTCGTGGCCGATGGACGTCTTCAGAATGTGGTCAATATAGCTGCCCTCTTTAGCCGCGTCATAGCGGGCCTGCGTGCGCTCCTCAATGGGCCAGTGGAAGCGTGCGGCAAAACGGATCGCGCGAATCAGGCGCGAGGGATCTTCAAGAAACGAATAATTATGCAGAATTCGAATCAGCTTTGACTCAATGTCGGCCACACCATTGAACGGATCAAGCAGCAGTCCGCGCGAACCTTCATTGAGCGATAGCGCCATAGCGTTGACCGTGAAATCGCGCCGGCGAAGATCGTCGTGGATAGTAGCGGGCGTGACCACAGGCGGTTTGCCGGTTTTTTCATGGCGCTCGGTGCGCGCCATGCTGATTTCGGCGCGGACCTTGCCAGGCAGAACCAGGAAAAGCGTCCGTGCATCGTCGTCAACAGCCGAAACCTCGACGCCAGCCTTTTCCAGTTCTTTTTGCAGTTTGAAAGGATTGCCCTGGACTGTGAAATCCAGGTCGCGGATGGTGAAGCCGCTGATGATGTCGCGAATTGCGCCACCGGTAAGATAAACGTTCATTCCCGCAGCGCGGGCTATGTCTTGCACCAAGCTGACGCCCTTCAGTTGATCCGGCGTCAACCGGATTTCCATCGTGTAAATGTAGTCAGCCATTCAATTTCAAGCGGCGCTCAAGCAACGATCCGCCGCGATTTATCGCGGGTTCCGGGGCACGCGCCAGTATGTTTTCCACAGAATTTTCACAGGGCTGTCCTTCAGAACAAACGGCATTGCTAGCCCCTTTCCGCAAGTGACTCAAGTCAAAGTAGTTAGACTGTGGATGATTCCCAGTAGCAAGTTACAGAAAATAACACAACGTTTACATTTTGGCTACTGCCAAGGTGTATTCCGGGAGTTTTTCGCAGAAAAGTGCGAGAATCGCAGTGCTGGCTTCCGGCTTCCGGCTCTCGGCTCCCGGGAACTCATGGACAAGCCCGCAAATCGAAATATATATGTCGCATTGGATCAATCCGCCGAACTTTACTAACTAGCAGTGCTAACTGGCGTGCTATCCGGAAACCAGAAAGCGGCAGCCGGAAGCCGACCTTATGCCTTCTACGCACAAAAAAGTGATCGTCCGCAAGATGGACCGGGATTCCGTCTCCGGCTACGTTGCGCCCGCCCAATTCGTACAGGAGGGTAAACTCGAGTTGCTCAACACCGCGGGAACTGTGATTGCAATCGACCTGCGCGAGATCAAAGGCGTTTATTTTGTGCGCGAGTTCGGCGATTCAGAATCGCTTACTCGAAAGACTTTCACTTCTCGCCCCCGTTCCGAAGGACTCTGGGTGCGCCTGCGTTTTAAGGACAGCGAAATTCTCGAAGGCCTGATGCCCGCAGATCTGACCCAAACCACGCCGGAAGGATTTCTCGTAAATCCTCCGGACCAGCGCGCCAACACGCAGCGCATCTTCGTCCCGCGCACGGCTCTGGAATCGCTGACCGTATTGGCGGTCATCGGCGCGGCCCGCCGCCAACGGCGCGCGAGCGAAGACCAGCGGCAAGTGCCAATGTTCGAGGAATGACGCGCTTGAAAAATGATGCGCGCGCGCGTCCCTAAGAGCATTCTTCGGTATGCTGCCCTCCATGCGCCGAATATGCAAAGGCAGTTGCAATCCGCAACAAGTTGAGGTACCTTTTCATCCCGCGCGGGGCTTGATCCCTGCGCGATGAGAGCGACCGGGCCAATCCCTTCCTCCTGCCTGTGTTCGGTCTCCACAGGCGTAGCCACATCCCAGGCGCTAGAGGTGTCGTCATGCGAGGAACTTCGTCTCTTCCCAAAGTACTATTCTGCGTAGCTGTCTTAGCTCTGGCCGTAGCCTTAGCCAGCACGCCCCTTGCGGCACAGTACGCCGATGCCATGCCGCTGGCCTCTTCGTCCACGTCCTTAATTCCGTCGACAACGTCCCTGATCACCCAGCCGGTCGACGAACATCAACTGATCGTGCTCAAGGGAAACGTGCATCCGCTGGCGCGTCCGCAATCCGACTTGGGGACGGCTCCCGCCAGCCTGCCCATGCAACGCATGTTGCTGGTGCTAAAGCGGAGTCCCGAGCAAGAATCCGCGCTACGCAAACTGCTGGATGACCAGCAGGACAAACACTCGCCCAGCTACCACAAATGGTTGACGCCGGAGCAATACGGAAACCAGTTCGGCCCCTCCGACTCCGACATGCAGGCAATCACAGGATGGCTGCAATCGCACGGCTTCCAGCTAGGCGCACCGTCCAGAGGCCGTACTGTGCTGGAGTTTTCCGGCTCGGCCAGCCAAGTACAAGATGCGTTTCACACCACGATTCATAAATACGTGGTCAGCGGCGAAGAGTATTGGTCCAATGCGGATGATCCCAGCATCCCGACAGCGCTAACACCGGCGATCGCGGGAGTCAGGTCGCTGAACAACTTCCCCAAGAAGCCGATGAACGTCTTGGCCGGAGTTGGAGAACAGGACCCGAAGACGGGAAAGATTCATCCAGCGCAGCCTTTGATTACCTTCCCCTCCGGCTGCGATGAGAACAATTCTGTTTCCGACTACTGCAGCAACTGGCTGGGGCCTTACGACTTTGCCACGATCTATGACGTGCTGCCTCTGTGGAATGCGGGAATTGACGGCACGGGAGTCACGGTTGCGATCGTGGGTGAAAGCGACATCCAGATGTCGGATGTGCAGGCCTTTCGAAGTTTCTTCGGACTGCCTGCAAATAACCCTGTGTTTGTCTTGAATGGACCTGATCCCGGCATCCAGGCAGATGAATCGGAAGCCGATATTGATGTGCAGTGGTCGGGTGCGGTGGCCAAGGGCGCGACCATTGACTTTGTAATTTCGCAGTCGACTGAGACGACTTCTGGGACGGATCTCTCGGCGGTCTATATCGTAGAAAACAATCTCGCTGCCGTCATGAGTGAGAGCTACGGGGAGTGCGAGCTGGGGCTGGGCACGACTGGCAATCAGTTCTACAACACACTATGGCAGCAGGCTTCGGCGCAAGGGATCACAGTTCTTATTTCCGCTGGGGACGGCGGCTCGGCCGGTTGCGATAACTTTGATGCATCATCTCCCGCGCCAGCTCAGTACGGGCTGCAGGTAAGCGGCTATGCCTCGACCCCTTACAACGTTGCCGTCGGAGGCACCGACTTCAACGACTTCAACGATCCTGGCACCTACTGGAGCACGATCAATAATCCCACGACACAGGAATCGGCGCTGAAGTACATTCCCGAGAGCACATGGAATGATTCCTGCACGAATGCGCTCTGGGAGATGTTCTCTCAGCTAAGCACCAATCCGGAAACGAATTGCAACAACCCGAACCTCAACGACGTGATCATCGTGGCCGGTTCGGGAGGCGTGAGCAAATGCACGACTCCGAGCGGTTCGACGCCTTCCAGTTGCGCGGGTGGATATGCTCGTCCCTCGTGGCAGACCGGGAGTGGCAGCTTCTCTGCCGATGCAAAACGCGACATTCCCGATGTCTCATTGTTTGCGAGCAACGGATTTGTAGGGCACGCTTACGTTGTTTGCGACGCCGACGCGCAGGGTGCATGCCCGTCGAGTTTTGTTGGCTTCGGGGGAACATCGGTATCGTCTCCGGCATTTGCGGGAATCATGGCGTTGGTGAATCAGAAGACGGGAGAACGTCAAGGTAACGCCAACTACGTTCTCTATAAGCTGGCCGCTCAACAGCCAAGCGCGTTTCACGATGTAACGGTAGGAACGAATGCCGTACCGTGTGCGACCGGGTCGCCGAACTGCACGACGACGATTGCGGGCGACTCGTACGGAATATTGAGTGGATACAATGCGGCCGCAGGCTATGACTTGGCTACCGGGCTGGGGTCGGTCGATGCCAATAATCTGGTCACGAAGTGGAGTTTGGTGACGCTGTCGCCGTCGACGACAACGTTGAGCAGTCTGACTCCGACGACCGTTACGCATGGGCAGGCGGTGAACTTCACGGTCTCCGTAGCGCCGAAGTCTGGGACAGGGACGCCCACGGGGTCGATTGCGCTGGAAGGCGGACCGGCGAGCAGCACAGGCGGAATTGCGGGCTTCAGCTTGGCCAACGGCGCGGTTTCCGGAAGCACGGAAATGCTACCGGGCGGGACATATTCGGTGACGGCGCATTATCCGGGCGATTCGACGTATGAAGCGAGCGAGTCGAGTCCGATCAGCGTGACGGTGAGCAAGGAGAACAGCCAGCCACAGGTGTTTCTGGTGACGTTTGACTCCAGCAACAAAGTTCTCAGTGCCAATACGAATACGGCTGTTTACGGAAGCCCCTACATCCTGCGCGTCAATTTGGACAACGCGGCGGGACATGCATGCGCGCCGGTCGCCAGCTCGGGTGCGACTGCCTGCCCCACTGGGAGCGTGACGCTCACCAACAATGGAAGCACGCTCGATGCAGGAACGTTTGCGTTGAATAGCTATGGGTATGTTGAAGATCTCGCGGTTCAGTTGCCGGGCGGGACGGATTCGGTTATGGCGGCGTATGCGGGGGACGAGAGCTTTAATGCCAGCTCGGTGACAACCGCGATCAGCATTACTCCAGCGCCGACCACGATACCACCGCCATTGGGGGGAAACTCGACGCTTATTGCGGGATCGACCACTTTTTTTTACGTAACGATACAGTCTTCCAGTTCTGGGGCCGCGCCCACTGGAACCGTGACGTTGTACGCAAACGGGACGGCGCTTCCGGTCACTCCTTCGTACTCGGGGACGGCGGGATCGCCCGGTTACGGCGCATCGCTAACCGCGTTTTTTCAGACAACGTTCACAACGTCGGGAACAAAAGCTATCACGGCATCTTACAGTGGAGACAGCAATTATGGGGCATCCACGAGTTCGGCAACGTCGGTTTCCGTACTCTATCCGACGACGGAGATACTCATGTCCAGTGCACAGGTGGTGTCTTCGGGAACGCCAGTAACCCTGACAGCACTGGTGGACACAACGCAGAAGAATCCTGCTCTCACGGGGACCTTCACCTTCTACAGTACGAATGGAGTACTCACCGGTGCTCCGACTATTACACAGGTAACCGACAGCAGCGGATATTCGGCGCTGCAGGCAACATTGACCGTCACGATAACTTCGATAATTGATTTTTCGTTCCAATATTCGGGCGACAGCAATTATGTCGGCGGCTTCAGTAACGATATCGAAATTGGGGTGCCTGATTTTTCGATCTTCCCAGTCTCCAACGGCGTGACCATCACCGCTGGACAGACGCAGCAACTCGGATTCAACGTCAATGCCCTTTATGGATTTACCGGCACGGTTGGAAACTTTACCTGCAGTGGGCTTCCTGCTGAAACAACGTGCATTTTCAGTCCAACGCAACTCGCGAGCGGCGGAACTACAACTCTGACGATAACCACGGCTGCTATTGGGCAACTACGTCAACGCGTTTCTTCAGAACCGCTCAAACGGTTGTGGCTTCTGCAAGGCAGTCTTTTGTTAGGTGTTTGTCTCATCGGGATATCAAAGCGCCGGTGGCACACGGGAATAATTCTGTTGATCTGCGTCCTTGTATTGTTTCCGAGTTGTGGCGGCGGCGCAGGAGTGAATGAAGCTGCAGGCGGAGGTACGGGCGGAGGTGGAGACGGGACTATGCCGAACCCGACGCCGTCGATAACATCCCTGGCACCGAGTCAAATCGTAGCGGGTTCGACCTCGGTTCCTACCGTACTCGTAAACGGATCCGGCTTTCTCTCAACATCCGCCGTCACCTACGCGGGAGTTCAGCATCCGGCTGTAATCAACAATGGCAGCCAAATCGGACTTGAACTTTCTGCGAGCGATGTTGCTACAGTTGGAAAGTTTCCAGTAGTGGTTACGAATCCTTCGCCCGGTGGAGGGAACTCGAACAGCATGGATTTCAATGTCATGACAGGAACCCCGACCGGTTTTTTTACCATTACAGTCACAGCGACGAGCGGATCATTGAGTCATACGGCAACATTCTATCTTACTGTTCAGTAGACTGAACTGGACGAGGCTGCATCCGAAATCAACGTCTTCGTCCAGTCCCAGCGAACATTACAGGGACAGTGCAGGCGCATTCGGCGACCCTAGCAGAGCTTCCGCAACTCGCCGCAGTGCCTCGGTAGACTGAGGCACTGCCCCCAGGCTGATGTACGATTAAGCCGTCTTCCATCACCCCAATCATGAAACTCTCTGCCCTCTCATCAGCTCTCGGGATACGCATCGAGAACGGTTCTCCAGATACAGAAATCACTGGCCTCAACGGCATCGAGCAAGCCGGCCCGGGAGAACTGACGTTCGTCGCCAATCCCAAATATGGAACGGCGGCACGCTCCACCCGAGCTTCCGCAGTCATCGTAGCCGAAGACTTCCCTGCCATTCCGGCGGCGATGTTGCGTGCAAAGGATCCGTACCTGAGCTTCGCCCGCGCGCTCGAACTTTTCCATCAGCCTATGAAATACGCGCCCGGCGTGCATGCGACCGCAGTTGTGCATGCCAGCGCAAAAATTGGTACCGACGCGCACATCGGCCCCTATGTGGTCATCGGAGAAGACGTTGAGATTGGCAGCGGAGCCGTCTTGCTGGCGCATGTCGTGATTTATCGCGGCGCGAGGATCGGCGACAATTTTTTTGCCCACGCGCATGCGGTGGTGCGGGAAACCTGCCGCATCGGCAACAACGTGTTGCTGCAAAATGGAGTTGTGATCGGCGGCGATGGCTTTGGCTTCGCCAAAACATCCGGAGGTAGCTGGCACAAGATACCGCAGCCGGCTCCAGTGGTGATCGAAGATGACGTCGAAGTGCAGGCGAATTCCTGCATCGACCGCGCCAGCGTCGGCGAAACGCGCATCGGACGCGGCGTAAAGATCGACAATCTGGTGCAAGTGGGACACGGCTCACGCGTGGGTGAAGATGCGCTGCTGTGCTCGCAGGTAGGCTTGGCCGGCTCGACGGAGATTGGCAACAAAGTAATTCTGACCGGACAAGTCGGTGTAGTCGGACACTGCAAAGTCGGCGATGGCGCAATCGTGACGCCGCAGAGCGGAGTGGCCCATGACATTCCTGCCGGCGCGCTGGTAAGCGGCGCTCCGGCGGTAGATCACACAGCGTGGCTGAAGTATTCCGCGCTCTTGCCGAAGCTGCCGAAAATTGTGAAAGCCATGCGCAGGGGCAAGGCAAAAGAATGAACGGAGAAAGTTCTCCGTGGACGCTGATTATTGCCGAACAACTTATTGCCGAACAATGTCCTGCTGCTGGTGTTGTGGCAATCCACGATCGATCACGTTGCGCACTTTTTCCATCAGGCATTCCCGGCTGCCAAACTCGTTCGGCGTGATAGGCGGATGAAAAATAACCTTCACCACTCCAGGCTTGATTGCGAACCGACCTTTCGGCATGGCTTCGTGGCTTCCGACCATGGTGACCGGAACGACCGGAACGCCGCACTCCATGGCCAAATAGAATGGCCCTTTTTTGAACGGCAATAGCTTGCCATCGAAGGAGCGCTTCCCTTCCACATAGATGATCATGTTCAAGCCCTGGCCTATGACTTGCTTCGCGGCGCGAACCGCTTCAATTCCCGCGTCGCGATTGCCGCGGTCGACGGGAACCAGCGATCCCATGCGCATCGCCCGACCGAGAATGGGATAGTGAAACAACTCTTTTTTGACCATGACGGAAGAACGCCTCGGAATCAGTGGAATCAGGATCGGCGGATCGAGATTGGAAACGTGATTCGACATGAAGATGTAGCTCTGCGCGGGATCGAGTTTGTCGAGTCCTATCGGCTCGACACGCACGCCGGTTACACGAACTCCGTACCATGCGCCCCACATAAACAATCGATAGAGCAAACGAATATCCCCGGTAATGAAGGTCCAGGGAAAACCAATGATCGCCGCAACCGGAGCCGCGAGAGCCCAGAAGGCGAGCATGGCGAGAGTGCGGATCATTTCTGATTCAGGCCAGTCTTGTTTAATCCTGAGTTCAGCGACTCCGCATCCGATTGCGCTTCGCCCTTGAGCCAAGCCGTGCGGCGTGCGCGCTGTGCGGCGGTGACAGTTTCCAAGTCTCTGATTTCGTACGATACCTGCGAGCGGCTTCCCACCTTCCATTTCAGCTCGCGCTCGACGCCGCGTCGCGTTCGAATTTTCAAGATGAGTGTTTCGCCAAGCTTAAGCTGCGTTAACTCATCCCGCGACTGCTGGCTGGCGGGTTTGCCTTGAATCTCAAGAATCGCATCTCCCACTTGCAACCCCTCGCGCTCAGCATCGCCGCCAGCAAGGACCGAGCCGACCGACAAAGGTCCATCAAAGTTACGCGAGGCAGTAAAGCCGTTGTCGGGCAGCGTGGTTGCTTGTTCCATGACTCGGAGTCCGATACTGCTGAAGAAATCGTTCCAGGGAATTTCTTCGGTTCCGGAAACATATTTCGCAAAGAAAGATGAGAAATCACTGTGGCTCACCATTTCCGCCGCGCCACGAACGCCATCGGCGTCATCGAAGTATCGGCCCTGTTTTGCGAAGTTCTGGTTCATCCATTGAAACAGCTCGCGCAGGGAAGCTTGTCCATGGCTGGCTTCGCGCAATTGCAGGTCAAGTATTACGCCAAGCAGTTCGCCTTTGTTGTAATAAGAAATGCTGCGCTCCGGACGGCGGTAATAAGCGTTGCCCTCAAGCCATGCGTCGAGGCTTGATTCTTCCGCCGACTGCGTGAGGTGCGCGGGACGCCGCTCCAACTCTGTGATTTCTTCCCCCAAATGATCCAGATATTGTCTCTCATCGATCAACCCGGCGCGCAACTCGATGATGCCCTCGGCCGTGCTGGTGCAACCCTCGCTGAACCACAGGGCGCGTGTGTAGTTTTCTTTGGTGAAGTCGACGGGTTCGAGGGTTTGCGGACGAATGCGCTTCACGTTCCACAAATGAAAGAATTCATGCGCTGTCACTCCACGCAGAGCTTCTGAGTTGTTCTTGAGTGCGTCCGCATTGAGGTCGATGGCCGTCGAGAAGGAATGTTCCATGCCCCCCCCTGCCGGTCCGCGCGGAAAATGATAGATGAACATGTAGCCATCGAAAGGCCGATCGTTCATCCAAGTAATGGCAGCAGCGACTATCTTGCGCAGATCAACGACAATTTTCGACATGTCATAGTCGGAAGGATCGCCGTCAACGATCACACGGTAGTGTCCGCCGGATTCGTCGAAATCCGATTCCTGAAATGTGCCGATCTCGACCGGAGAGTCGACCAGACGATCGTAGTTTTCTGCCCGATATTTCGAGGTAGAAACAACCGTCAACGGTATTGCGATGTGCCATGCCTCCGGAAGGTCGCGAAATTCAACCGTGGCCGCGCGTGCGCGATCATCCACCGGATACATGAGGACTTGCGCCAAGTTTAGGAAGCCGTGATGCGGGTTGAGTTGGGCATTAAAGGGACCGGCATTGTCGGCAAAGATTTCGTAATCAACAACCGCCCCGGCGCCAGCGCCGGAAAGCTGCCAGCGGCTCTGGTCGAGTTCGCGTAGTGGAAGCGCACTGCCACTTGGAGACGTGGCGCGTATCCAATTTAAATATTGAGCGAAGTCGCGCACCTGATACAGAGCATTCCAGACCGGCAGTTGCAGTTCCTGCACGGCATTGCCGGGGGGAACGTTGAGGTGAATGTGCAGCAGATGCTGCGCGGGCTCGGACAGTGAGATCGTGTAGGAAACGGGTCTCGCCGGCTCAGAGCTTTCGGGGGCAGTCGCATCTGAGGAGGCAGGGACAACTAGCCCCAGGGCTTGCCCGCAGCAAAGAAACGAGAGCGTGATCCGCCCAACCACGGCGAGCAGAGCCGTATTGCGCTTCACGCTTTGGCCTCTGCCGCCCGCTGAGACGCGGCTTGCAATTCGCGCAGGCGCGCCGGCAGCTTTTCGTAAATACCGCCGAAGCCTCCATTGGAAAGAATTGCGACCACGTCTCCATCCCGCATTTCGGAAGCGACCGTCTGCACAATCGCATCCGCGTCGGCGATCGGACGCGCTCGCCCGCCATTCTTCGCAATTTCCTCCGCTAACTCATGCAAGTCGAGACGTTCGTTCTCGGGCACGGCATCGGAACGAAAGACTCCGGCGACAACGACTTCATCGGCGAGAGCAAGGCTTTGGGCAAGATCGCTTTGCAGGATGCGCCGACGCAGCGTATTGGAGCGCGGCTCAAGAATCGCCCACAACCGCGCGTGCGGATATCGCGCTCGCAGTGCCTTCAAAGTTCCGGCGATCGCCGTTGGGTGGTGGGCGAAATCGTCGATGACAGTGACGCCATTCACCTGCGCCTTCACTTCAAGCCGGCGCTTCACGCTTTTGAATGTTTTCAGCGCCGCAGCAACTTCTTCTTTGCCGATGCCACAGGAAACGGCCAGCGCGGCTGCCGCAGTCGCGTTCCAGACGTTGTATTCGCCGGCGAGAGGAAATTCGAAATCCTCCCAAAGCCGGCCATTGCGTAACACGGACCACAATGTGCGATCCGGTTCGAACCGCAAATTTGTAACTTGCCAATCAGATTTGTCGCCAGCACCGTATCGTTCGACCGGGCAGAACGCCTTCTTCAGGCAGCGTTCTAAGCTGGCGCTCTCATGATCCCCACCAACCGCTCCATCGAAAGCGACAATGCGTCCACGGCGAGGAATCAGATTAACCAGGCGTTTGAATGCGGTTTCGACCGCGTCGAGATCTTTATAGATATCGGCATGGTCGAATTCCACAGAAGTCAGAATCACGGAGTCGGGGAAGTAATGTAGAAACTTTGGACCTTTGTCGAAAAAAGCGGTGTCGTATTCATCGCCTTCGAGGATGAAGTGCTTTCCTTCCCCCAGATGAAAACTTGATCCAAAATTTTCCGCGATGCCTCCGATCAAGAATGAGGGATCGAGCCCGGCCGTTTGGAAAATCCAGGCAAGCATCGAAGTTGTAGTGGTCTTGCCGTGAGTTCCGGCGACGACTAATACTTCCTTCCCGCGCAAAAATTCGTCGTGCAAAAGCTGCGGCAGCGAACAGAACGGGATACGCTGGTCGAGTAAGAGCTCAAGTTCCGGATTACCTCGGGAAATGGCATTCCCGACGATAACGAGGTCCGGGCGCGGGTCAAGATTGCGGGCGTCGAACGGTTGCGCTACCGGAATTTTCAGTGCGGCAAGGAAACCCGACATGGGCGGATAAGCCGCTGCATCGGAACCGGTCACGTGAAAGCCGCGCTGTTTAAGCATCCCCGCCAGCGATGCCATGGCTGTGCCGCAGATCCCAATCAAGTGAATGTGTTTGTCGTTCATGCGATTCGAAGGTCAGCGTGCTCTCGCCAAATCAGTGGTCTTGCAAAGTGCAGTCTATATGGTAACTGCGCTTTCCAAAATCCTGAGACTTACGTGGCTGCCACTCACCGATAGCGACGCCTCGACTCCAATCGGCAGAGTTATATTGCTCGAAGTAACGTGTCCCGAGCGCAGTCCGAATGCAACCGGGATGCCGAGGTCGCCGGCTACTCTCAGTACGACTTCTTCCAGCGTATAGCCCTGATTTGCAGTTTGCCGGCAATCCAGCATTTCACCAAAAATGATTCCGCGCACGCCTTGGAATTTTCCCGCCAATTTCAACTGCATCAGCATGCGATCAATTTGATAGGGCTTGGCGGCCACGTCCTCGATAAAAAGTATTGTGCCTTCCGTTTGAATCTCATACGGCGTACCCAGTGACGCGGTCAGGATCGACAGGCAGCCTCCATAGAGAATGCCGCGTGCGTCACCTTCGACCAACGCTCGCACGCTAGAGTCCCGGCCAAAACTCTGTTCCCAAGGTTTCTCGCCTGCTAACGCCGATTGCCAAGACGCGAGATCCACGCCATCGGTGTGCGCCCAATCTTTGGCTGCCATCGGCCCGTGGAATGTTATCAGGCTTGCCGCGTCCGCAAAGTATGTAAGCAGGGCCGTGAGGTCACTATAGCCGACGAAAATCTTTGGATGGGCTTTGATCTTGCCCAGGTCAAGCCTGGGCAGCAGATAGTTCGCACCGTAGCCTCCGCGTGCGGCGATAATGGCGCGAACGTCAGTACGCACGAACATTTCTTCCAACTCTCGAGCGCGGCGCTCAGCCGATCCCGCAAAGTATAGATCGCGGTCAAATATTGAATCCGCGTAGACTGTGCGATACCCAAGACGCGCAAGGGCGTCACAGCCAGCCTCAAGATTCTCGCGCTTGATGTTGCTGGCCGGCGCCACGATGCCGATAAGATCACCGGGGCGAAGTGCGCGAGGCTTGATGCGTGCAAGGTTGGTGGAAGGCATGAAGTCGGTATGGTTTTCGGTTGCCAATTTTCGGTCCGCAGTCAGGCCGAATGTTCCAGAGAACTGAGAGCCCGGATATTGTGTCGCGGATGTACACTTCAATCCACAAAAAACTCTCCGCGGCATACTAACCGCGCTGGACCACGCAAGAAAATGAGATTTCCTTCCTTGCGAACGATCTGGGCACCGCCGGGCGCATGAACACGCACGGGCCATTCCGCGCGGCCAGCATGAACCGCTGCAATCGCGGAGGCGCAAGAACCAGTCCCGGACGAGCGAGTCTCTCCCGCGCCACGCTCAAAAAACATAGCCCTTATGTCATTTCTACTTTCGGCAATTACCAGTTCAACGTTAACACCTTGCTTAAATTGAGAATCGCGTTGGATCTCCGCGGCTTCGCCCTGCCAGTTTTGTTCGAAGCCGGAAACGAAAACTACGCAATGTGGATTCCCCAGAGAAATGGAAAGGCCACGAACCTCGCGAGCACCGAGTTTGACGGTAAGTTCGCCACTCACACTGGCCTCGCCCATCTCCATCTCAAACTCGTATTCGGAATCCCGGCGTGCGGTCAGCGAGCACGTCTTCAGGCCAGCGCCGGTTTGAATACGAATCTTCTCCCCGCCACGCTCGGCACAGATGTAGGCTGCAACGCAGCGCGTGCCGTTGCCGGAAATTTCGGCCGGAGAGCCGTCGGCATTGATCAACTTTACCTCGGCATCGGCTGTGTCATGCGAAAGCATCCACTCTACGCCGTCCGCTCCTACACCGTCATGACGGTCGCAGATTCGGCGAGTAAATGCCGCCATATCAGCTGGGGCGAGTGCCGCGTCGATCAGCAGGAAGTCATTTCCGCAGGCGCTGGCCTTTACAAAAGGAACTGTGCGTAAACTCGGATTCACTTGCGAGATCTCTTCACTTTAGTGTTTGAATCGTGCTCGACTTTTTAGTCACGCTCAACCAGGCCTAATCGATAAACCGCGCCAAATACCTTCGAAGCCTGCAGGCGGCCAAGCAACTCTTGCTGCTCGCGGTTGCAACCCTCCACGTCAAATTGCAAGCGGATGTGGCCGCCGGCGCTGGCAGTCTCCACATTTTGCATCATGCGGTGATCGCGCTCCAGAATGCGATTCACTTCCATGCTGATCTCTTCGATGCTGCTACCCGTCACCTCATAGCTGGTCAGAAGGATTTTCAGATTAAAAGTTTCCTCGAGATGACCAAGAGAAAACAGCGCAATCAGCACCATGCTCGCAGCAAAAACCGCGGTCAGGTAGAGACCTCCGCCAGCCGCCATACCCACCGCCGCCACGACGAACAAAGTCGACGCGGTCGTAAGTCCCGTAGTCAGACCACGTGTATGCAGAATGGCTCCGGCGCCAATGAATCCGATGCCGGGAATAATCTGGGCGGCGATGCGCGTGTAATCCGATTTTCCGGGAGCAAGGTTGCCCGAAAGCAGAGTAAACAGCGCCGCGCCAAAACAGATGAACATGTTGGTGCGTAATCCAGCCGGACGGTTCTTGAGTTCGCGCTCCAGGCCGATGACTCCGCCGAGAATACCCGCGAGAATCAAACGAGCCAACGTAGTTTCAACAATGCCGCTCGCCATTTCACGCTTAAGCAAGTCGGAAATCTGCTGCCAATGCATGCTTGTAATCCCGGCAATCAGAAAACGCTTCGTGGTTCCGGTGGCTGGATTTTATCACTGGAATGTGGCGACTCAGCCAGGCTGGGCGGTAACCTGCGTGATTACCGCGAATGCAATTATCGAAGCTCGTACAGCACGGCGCGAGATTGTCCGGTCGTCTTGATTTCGACCAGTTCTTTGAAACCTCGCCTGGCGAGCGCCTGGAAAACAGGGTCGCCCTCAAACGCCAGAGCATAGTCTGCGAACGCCGCCGGATGATCGAGTGCGCGTTCCCACAAGCCTTCGGGATCGGAAGGCTGCTTCCAGACGCGATGATTGCCTTCATTAATTGTGCGACTTATAGAAAAATCGGCCCGCTCGACAATGCCGGGATGCTCGCCCAGATACATCAGAAGCGTTGAGTTGGGCGGCAATACTTCGAGCCAATTCGCCAGTTGGTTTTCTAACGCGATGCGTCCGCGCATATTAGTTACCGCCTCGCGGTAACAGATGGGGTTTGCGGACCAAACGGAAGAATATCCGCCGACCACGACACCGAGTATCACGAACGCCGCGGCAGTTCGCAGTCTTCTCAGGTCCTGCGAGATTTCTTTGTTGGTGCCTCGGATGGGAAAAACCAACTGCAATAGAAGCGCTAAAGAGACGGCGAAAGCGGGAAGCAATTCCAAACCGTAGCGAACGTTATATTGCGAATGTGGCCACCACTGCGGAATAAAAATTGGAATCGCACCATAAGCGACCGACAGCGCGTAGAAAGGCAGAGGAATCCAAAGCAGCAGCAGTGGCCATGCCTTTGGCCTCGTCCGTAGCGTGGCAATGAGACCAGCGACAGCTAGTGCGAGCAACAGCCGGCTGAGCCATTCCGGTTCTGCGACGTTCAGTTCGGCAGATTTCAGGAAATATGATCCGGCGGCGTAAAGATTGCCACTGGCGGGATTTATTGTCGCAGTCTTCTTCTCGATGGCTTTCGCTGAATACGAACCATTGGCAAACTCGAAGGGGTTGCGATAGACCGCAGCGTTGTAGGCGAGCCATAGTGATGGTGCGGCGGCAGAAATCAGCAGGAACCGAATGACGGATCCACGCGGGACAGAAAATTTCTTCTTTCCTTTCTCGTGATCAATGTGCGGTTGGAAAAATACGGCCACGATCATGGCTATCGCCACGGTTGCGGCTGCAAGAAACCATCCGTCATAGCGCGTAAGAGACGCAGCAGCGAGACAGATTCCGCACTTGGTTAGCGCCTTCGAGTCTCCGCGCACAAACTCAGTGAAGTGAGCCACAGCCCAGATGAAGAAAGCGAGATACATTGCCTCCCCCATCGCAGTCGTCTGCATATAGATCAGGTTGGGGTTCGCGCCATAAATGCCAGCGGCTAGCCAGGGTGCCAGGTTGGCCGCTACATCGGGCATTCTTTCACGTTGTTGTCCGCCGCTTCGCTGGCCATCATTTCCCAGTCTTTCACCATCTGTCAGCGCGCGAGTGAGCCGGAATATCCCTATCACTCCGAATACATACGACACCATCGAAGGCAACGAGCCCCCAACTCCATTGCGCCAGAGTTTGTCGAAAATCACGAACGGCATCATCAGCAAATGCGGCAGGGGAAGCCAGACCGTTCCAAGCTGTAGCAGGCCGGGAGTCTTGGAATCGAAGACACGGCGCGCGATGTTAATGTGGGCGACCGCGTCTCCATAGAGCAGAACGTCGTCATTGCGGAAATAAAACAGAAAGGAAAAGACGGAGATGCAGGTCGCCATCCAAGCCAGCAGCCTGACTTCATAGTTCCAGCGGGGATTATCGGTCGTTGCGTTCGGCTGTGATTGATTTTTTCGCACAGCGTCTATTCAAGGTAGGTCAGTTCGCGGAACACTCCAAAGCGCTCATCGATTTCTTCACGCGTCAGCGATTGCAAACGCTCAGTGCCAAAGCGCTCTACCGCAAACGATCCCATCACGCTGCCGTAGAAGAGTGCGCGCTTCAGTGTTTCGCGGTTCAATTCTTTTTGCGAGGCCAAATAGCCCATAAATCCGCCGGCGAAAGAATCTCCAGCGCCAGTCGGATCCTTCACTTCTTCAATCGGCAGCGCGGGGGCGCGAAAGGGATGATGTCCGACGCCGAATGCGCCCTCACGAAAGAAGATCGTCGCGCCGTATTCGCCGTGCTTGATCACCAGCGCCTGCGGGCCCATGGCAAGAACTTTGTTCGCGGCCCGAAGCAGATTGGTTTCGCCAGCGAGCATTTTGGTCTCGGTGTCATTGATGAGCAGAATATTCACCAGCTTCAGAGTTTCCGCCAGTTCCTTCGGTGTGCCCTTGATCCAATAATTCATGGTGTCACAACCGGTCAGACGGACGCCTTGCATTTGCCGCCGCACATTGGCTTGCAGGGTAGGCTGAATGTTGGCCAGGAATAGAAATTCCGTGTCTTCGTATTCCGAAGGGATGCGAGGATGGAAACTCTCGAATACGTTGAGTTCGGTAAAGTCCGATTTTGCCTCGTTCAGATTCTCAGTATAGGAACCACCCCAGCGAAAAGTCTTGCCGTTGGCGTGCTCAATGCCACGGGCGTCGATTTTATGGTCTCGAAAGACTTTTTCCTCGGCGGCGCCAAAGTCTTCTCCCACCACCGCGACTACGCGCACCTGGGTGAAATAGCTGGCGGCGAGAGAGAAATACGTTGCAGCGCCGCCAAGGATGTTCTTGACGCTGCCTGAGGGCGAAGTTACATCGTCGAACGCAACCGATCCAACTACGAGAACACTCATTATGGATTCTTGCTTTCCTGCTTCGGAGTTCAGTAACCAGCAGTGGTAATCAGTAAGAGCCAAAGCTTGCCGGGGGAACTTGTCACTCGCCACTGATCACTTGCTCTTCAGATACTTTCCCAAGATCAGCTTCAACCGCTTCTTTGTCGCAGCCGGGATTTTCTTTGGATCTGTGAGAATCGCATGCGCCAGAGCCGATCCGCACTTGCAACCACGCTCTTTCGGCATGGCAGCCACAGTCTCGCGCACAACTCTGGTGGCATTCTCTGCGTTTTTCAGGAGGACCGTGACGACCTGATCGACTGTGACTGAGTCGTGATGCGGATGCCAGCAGTCATAGTCTGTCACCATCGCCACCGTTACGTAGCACAGCTCGGCTTCGCGGGCGAGCTTTGCCTCCTGCAGATTGGTCATGCCGATCACGTCCATGCCCAGGCTGCGGTAGACATTCGATTCGGCCTTGGTTGAAAACTGCGGACCTTCCATGCACAGGTACGTACCGCCGTGCTTGCTCGTCACACCCGCCTTTTTGCACGCCGCTTCCACTACGGAGGCCATCTCCCCGCATATAGGATCGGCGAAGGCGATGTGCGCCACCACGCCACCGCCGAAAAACGTATCCACGCGATGGCGTGTGCGATCGAAAAATTGGTCCGGGATGACAAAGTCCAACGGCTTGTGCTCTTCCTTCAGCGATCCCACCGCTGAAATAGAAATAATACGGTCGACGCCCAATTGTTTGAAGCCGTGAATGTTGGCGCAAAAATTCAGTTCGCTGGGCAGGATGCGATGGCCGCGCGCGTGACGGGCCAAAAAAGCCACCTTGCGCCCTTCGAGCGTACCGCACACGTAAGCGTCGGAAGGCGCGCCAAATGGCGTCTTGACTCGGACTTCTTTCACCTTGGTCAGTCCGGGCATCGCGTACAGTCCGCTGCCCCCAATGATTCCTAGTTCCGCCTGTGGCAAACTTCCCTCCCGCAAACGCCAGCGTGGATAATCGAATCGAGATTATACAAGACAGTCCCGCTCCGCCCAGACACGAACACTCTACAATTCTTCTATGCGACACATCCTTCTCTGTGCTTGTCTACTCATAGCGGCGGTTGCCACGGCGCAAAACACGCCGAGTCCTGTGCAAGCCACGGCGTCATCGGCAACCGTCCCGATCACGATCGATCTCAATCGCGTTCTCGTCCCTGTCGACATAACATCGCCAAATGGTTCCACCAATCAGGTGCAGGGCTTGATCTGTAACGCCGATCCCGAACTCTGGATGAGCCAACGCGTGGCGGAAATGTTAGACCTGGCAATCCAATGCAATGGCCAGGTCTGCGAAGCCACGCCAAAAGCAGCTACAGCAAAATCAGATGCAGCCTCTCTGCCAGTTCAAATCGGCGGGATGAAGATTTTTCTTCCTTTGCCCGATGAAATTCACGTTCCGGCCGGCAACGCGAGCACCGTCCCCGGCACTCCGGTTGAGATTACTCTTCCTTCTACTGTCCTTCGCAATTATGACTTGCTCATTGATTACCCTGATCGCAAACTCACCATCAGCAAGCCGCAGACCATCCGCTTCAAAGGCACGAGTACCAAAGTTCAGATTAATCAGAACAACGGAGTCATCCAGGTTCCCAGCAAGATCGAAAATAGGAAATACAGTTTCGTTCTCAATCTGGGAGCCTCAATCAGCTGGCTGTCGAATGACCTGTTTGACAAACTGGCGAGTGCGCATCCCGATTGGCCGCACATGACAGGAGCCGTAGGATCGGCAAATCTGGGCACGGCGATGGGAGCAAATCTAAAACTGATGCGAGTCGATCGCCTGCAGTTCGGTTCTCTCTATTTGACCGACGTGCCAACAGCTGAAACTACTGAAAACCAATTCGCCGGGCTTAAGGATATTGCCGGTCCTGCGGCAGCCGGCGTTCTGGGCGCCGATGCGCTGCAAAATTATCGTGTTGGCTTGGACTATGCCCATTCGCTGGTCTACTTCGACATTGGCCGGACCTTCCGCTTCCCGGAGTTTGATGTCGTCGGCCTCACGCTCGGCGCGGAGAAAGACGGCCGCTATAGTGTCATCGCGGTTGCCGGCTTCGAAGGCCAGCCTTCCGTTCCGGACATCCGGGTCGGCGATCATTTGATCGCTGTGGACGAAACTGTGGTGACACATTCAACAATCGGGCAAGTGTGGGCAATGCTTGGAGGCTCGCCGGGGCAGGAACGAAAGTTGACCATCGAACGCAATGGCAAAGAACTCGGTGTGATCGCAATCGTGCGCCATTTTCTCGGCGCAGCACCAGAACCAACTGACCGAAGATAGAGCTATTCCACGCTACTGCCCGAATATTTCTTTTTCTAACGTCTGAGTCGTACTCGCATCCAGGCTTTCGCTGACGAGAACTGTATCTCCCCGCTCTTCAATCACCACCGGACCTTCCTCGGTAGACCACAGGTGTCGCCCCTTCAAAAGCTCCACCCGCAATTGCGGACTTTCCATGCCGGTAGGATCGTTTGCCGAGGTCTGCATTTGCTTTTGCGCAGAAGGATCGCTCACGACTTCCACCTTCTTGTATCTCTGGCCAAGAGAGAGCGCATAAATATTGGCAAACTCCGAAGCCTTCTCTGCGCTTGCCCAGCGCGATACATAGAGCAAGCCGATCGGCGCAGCCGTGTCGGCTTTAGATCGCGCGGCGTAGTAATAGCCTCCGCGCCATTCCGGATACAGGCGCTTGGCCAGTTGTTTCCCCGCATATTGCTCGATGAGGATAGCCACATCGAATTCGCCCATGGCTCCAATGTCGAACTTCGTATATTCCTTGAAGTCGCGCGAGAAGTCTGGAACCCGCATAGGGTCGATCTTTTCGCCCGACAAGTAAGTATCCGGCTCCATGATTTGGCGAGTGGTATGGGGAGGATTCGTCAGCACATCGACAAATGCCTTTTGCTTGCCGCCTTTCTGAAGCAACTTCACAACGAACTCCAATCCGTAGCTATAGGGAAACGTCAGCGACTCCTTCAGAAAAATCGGAGCGTCTGAAAACACCTTGGAATCCGGCGTGCCATTGATCATGCTCGATTCCATGGACTCCACTAATTCGGGCGAATCGATAATCGAGCGGCCGACTGGGGCCAGCGCATACTGCAACATCACCGCTTCGGCCTGGCCTTCGATCACGGCCTGGCGCGCGTTGTCGATTTCGTCATTTTCAATGTCGGCCGGCGTTGGATCCTTTCTGATCTCTGCGAGGTCTTTCTCGCCCTTCTTCATCCACTTCTGAAGATTGATGGCCTGATCCTGCAGCGCATGTGTCAGTTCGTGGGCCATAACTGGTTCCTGCTCTTCCAGCGGGACCCAATCCAGCAAATTGACGGTCTTGGTCTTCGGATCGTAATAACCGGCGACTTGCTCGCGCAGCAAATCGACAAGAAGTTTTCCCAGGTCGTAATCGCGCGGCAGTAGTCCAAACTTTTTTAGCACCAGCTCCGATCGCCGCAGACGCTGCGTATCTTCATCGTTCATATGTTTGGTGAGATAGGAAACGACTTCCTCCCGGCTGGTCAGCTTGCGCTTGACCTCCTTCTTGACGGGCAGACCAGTTTGCTTGGAATCGAAAGCCAGAATCTCATCGACCGAATGGAAGAGTTCTTCGGCCTCGCGCGGAGTGATTTTGACTTCTTCTTTCTCTTGGGGAGGCGCGGGCTTGGCTTGTTCTTGTGTAGTCTCAGCTTGTGCTGGTCGGGCGCCCTTGTCCGTTTGATCTTGACTCTGCGGTTCCGTCGCGGCTTGATCTTGAGTCTGCGCCCGAACTGCACTGCAAAGCACAGCGAACAGCATGACCCCGAAAAGCGGCCGCACAAACGCTCTGGAAAACAACCCGGCGATATCCATTAGGGTTGAGTCTACCCTGTTTCCCTATACTTTCCTCAGGCACAAATATGACTGCGAAGCCGCTATCAATCTCTGGCCTTCCCCCGATCACGTCCGCGACTATCTGGGACGCGCCGACTCCATCGCGCATCGCACCGAAGGCGAGTCGGCTCTTCTGGAGTTCATCCCCTCCCACGCTCGCCGCATTCTCGACCTTGGCACCGGCGACGGCCGCCTGCTCGCCTTGGTGAAGACTAAGCTAGGCACACGAGAGCCCGCCCGGAACGCAGTAGTAGAGGCGATCGCTATCGACTTTTCTCCCGCCATGCTCGAAGCTGTCGACAAGCGCTTCGCTGAGGATTCCGCCGTCGCTATCGTGACCCACAATCTCGACTACTCGCTCCCTCCCCTCGGCAAGTTCGATGCGGTTATTTCCAGCTTTGCGATTCATCATCTCGTGCATGAACGCAAGCGCGCACTCTATGCTGAGATTCATGGCCTGCTCAGCCCCGCGGGAGTCTTCTGCAATCTGGAACATGTGGCCTCGCCAACGCTGCGCCTGCACGAAGAATTCTTGCACGGCATCGGCTACACGCCCGAAACTGAAGATCCGTCAAACAAGTTGCTGGATATGGAAACGCAACTTCAGTGGTTACGCGAGATTGGGTTTATAGATGTGGACTGTACCTGGAAATGGCGGGAGTTGGCGCTGCTGGTGGGAAGGCGAGAGTGAGGCTATCGCTGGACCTTAGGATCCGGCTGGCTCAGTATCAGATCCAGTATCAAGTAGCTTACTCCGGAACCAATCCGTGATGTCATCATCAGTACACATTGCGGCGAATTGTGTAGAGCAAAGCATTGTGAGCAGCGCAACCCTTGAATAGAAGCGGATTTCGCTCAATTGGCTCTCCCCCACCTCAACACTTCCGGAATGGACCACCCTTGAACGGATACGGTACAGCCGCTTGAGGTTTTTATACACCGTCTGCCGCGACTTTATATTTCTCGCGATGAGATGCGCGCCTCGAAGCGCGAGCTTTTCGGTAATTTCCGAGCTATCATTGCGATCTGAAAGCAGGCTCTCCAACGCAATAGCGAACCACAGAAATGCAGCCTCCTTCCGCGGTTCAACAGATGCCCGTCCGGCACACTGGAAGGCCGAGATCAATCTGTCCTCGATCTCGGTCCGCTCTTTTCTCTTGCCCAGCATGTCTGACATTCGACCAAACCCGGCCTTGTCGAGATATTCAGCCGCAAACGAAAATGGGATGTATGGTCCAAACCGCTCACTTGGGGCGCTGTATGAAGGTAGTTCGTCAGATAGAAGGAACGTGGAGAGTACTCCCGACCCTCGTCCCTCCGAAAATAACGATACCTCCGACGGGGGATTTCCCCCCAAATTCGCATAGAAATTCAGAATGTCAACAGCCTGTCGCGCCGTTCTTTTTGCGAGAACGTGTGCCGCATTGCTGTCTACCGCATATACGGCGGCCACAACTCCTGTTTTTCCCATTATGAGGGATCGGATCTTGTCCACGGCTTCATTTTTCGCCCATTCAACATGTTCCTTACGCTGCAAAGAATCAAATATCTTTCGCACGCGAATCGCCAGTCGTGCAACGCTGGTCTCATCTCCGAAATAGAACTCGCACGTACCGAAACTGTGAGGGAGATTGTCTTTCGATATCCCATCGACCAGGAAATGCACCTCCCGTAATGATGGCTCCTTTCGAAGTTGCGCACTTAGTTCCTTTAAGGCCGATGCAAGCCTCTTCTCGAAATCTTTTTCTTCCGAAGCGCCGACGGGATCAACGGCCGCTAAAATTCCCTCCTGAACAAAGGACTCAACTGCTGCCTGACTGATGTGTTCGGACTTGCTCGATACGGCAGCGTAAACCCCTTCCACTGTAGCCCGATATTCACTAGCGTCGTCGTTCGTTAACTCAAGCCCTCCCAGTCTCTCATCAGAAAAGGAAACGAAGTCGGATTGAACGCCCAGACTGAAAACCGGAAGTTCTTGGCGCGATTTAACCTGCGCCGCAAGATGGCGAATCAGTCTGGATAGCTTCGCGATTGCATCGTGCAGATCTGGCATGGACTTGCCCAAGCTCGATCGAGAGTTAAATTTGTCAGCTCGCCACAAAAGCCTAGTTCGCGCAATTAAACGACAGAGCGCGTTACAGAGCATTATTATCTTCCTTAGGCATAGCAGCATTCATCATGCTCGCTAAACTTTGATCTTCTCTGCCACCCATTCCCCCGATTCTTTTGTCTCCATTTTTCCGCCAATATCCTGCGTAGTCTTTTTGTCCCGTACCGCTTCCAGCACAGCCGCCTCAATCTTCTCGGCTTCGCGCATCATCCCTAAATGCGCCAGCATCATCGCCGCGGTCAGAATGGCGCCAAACGGATTCGCCACATTCTTCCCCGCAATCGGCGGAGCCGAACCATGCACCGGCTCGAACATCGAGGTCTTTCCAGGATGAATATTGCCGCTGGCAGCCATGCCTAGGCCGCCTTGCAGTCCGGCGGCGAGGTCAGTGAGGATGTCGCCGAACATGTTATTGGTGACGATGACATCGAACTGCCGCGGATCGCGCACCATCTGCATGGCCAGTGCGTCCACGTACATGTGCTGCGCCGTGATTTGAGGAAATTCCGCACTCACTTCTTTGAATACGCGCTGCCACAGGCCGCCGGCGTGGGTCATGGCGTTGGACTTGTCGCACATCAGAATTTTGTTTCGCAGCGAGCCGTCCTGCTTCTTGTTGCGCTGGCAATAATCGAAAGCGTAACGGATAATTCGCTCCACTCCCTTGCGCGTGTTGATGTCTTCCTGCGTGGCGATTTCATCGGGCGTACCCTGTTTGAAGACGCCGCCGGCATCGGTGTAAACGCCCTCGGTATTTTCGCGAATCACCACGAAGTCGATGTCTTTCGGCTCAATTCCTTTCAACGGACACAGCGCCGCATCGAGCAACCGCACAGGCCGGACATTGGCGTAGAGATCCATGGTGAAGCGCATGCCGAGCAGAATTTCTTTGGCATGGATGTTGGTCTTAACGCGCGGGTCGCCGAAAGCGCCGACCAGAATCGCATCGAAGTCACGGCCAAGCATGGCGAATCCACCGGGAGGCACGGTCGTTTGATCACGAAGATAGCGGTCTGCACCCCAATCGAACTCCGTCAATTCGACATTCGCGCCCGATGCTTGAATCACTTTGACGGCTTGCGGAATGACCTCCTGCCCAATGCCGTCGCCGGGGATGATGGCGATGCGTTTCTTCTTCTTGGAAGATTCTTGCGAATCGGAAGCCTTTTGCGAATCCACGACAGGAAAGTTATCACAACTGCGGCAGGGCGGCGCACCGCCCATGTGCGGTTCCTCCGCTATAATTGAAAGAAGTCCCCATGAAGCAAACAGCGCTATACGACGCACTCCAAGGCCACGGCGACGTGGCGGCTTCCATGCCGCAGGCCGAGTATCGTGGCGCCGTCACCGCAGCGAACTTCAGCGATGCGGATAAAGAGTTTCAGGCTTTACAGTCGGGTTGCGGCGTTTACGATTTAGGATTTCGCGCTAAGATTTCGCTCGCCGGAAATGACCGTGTACGCTGGCTGAACGGCATGGTCAGCAACAAGATCAAAGACCTGCCGGCAGGGCAAGGCATTTACGCCTTCATTCTGAATCCGCAGGGGCACATTCTCGGCGACTTATATACCTACAATCGCGGGGAATCGCTGGTCGTCGATACGGACCAGAGCCAACTCGACAGAATCCTTGCTATTTTCAAGCGCTATATCATCATGGATAAGGTTGAGGTAAAAGACCTTGGCGGCGAATTGACGGCGCTCGGCGTCGCGGGGCCAAAGTCGCGCGGGGTGCTCCGAGCAGCCGGGATCGAAGTCCCCGAAATGGCGCCATTGCAAGTCATCACGCCGCGATGCGACTGCGCTTGTGACTGTCTGGAATGCATGCTGGTTCGAAGCGATGCGCCCGAAGAATCTTACGAGATTTGGATTTCTCCGGGCACGGTGAAGCAGGCCTGGGATGCGTTGGTGGCGGCGGGAGCTACTCCGGCTGGGTCGGAGGCGGTGGAAAAGAATCGGATTATCTCGGGAGTTCCTCTCTACGGCGTTGATATTCGTGAACGGGAACTGCCTCAGGAAACCGAGCAGATGCGCGCGCTCAACTTTCAAAAAGGCTGCTACATCGGACAGGAAATTGTGGAGCGCATACGCTCTCGGGGCAGCGTGCATCGGAAGTTTACCGGCTTTGTTTGCGAAGATGCGGCGCAAATCGCCGCCGGAGATAAAGTTGTTGTCGCGGATAAAGAGATTGGCGAAATCACCAGCGTGACTTCCGTGCATGAACCGGAGACAACCCGCACGGTCGCACTCGGCTACATAAGGCGCGAAATTGGTTCACCGGGGCGCGAAGTGGCCATTGGAGCATACACAGCGGTCGTGACAGAGATGCCGTTCGTGTCCCGGCACGCTGAGTACGCAGCCGTGCCCCAATAACAGACTCCAAGCGTTCGATAAAACTACAGCGAGTATTTCTCGCAGAGGAATAGTTTCCATGGCAGAGAAGAAACACGAATCTTCCGGTTTCACAGTCACGGACCGGCGGTTGTTTACCTCGGATGGCGATTTGCGCACTGAAAATGTGGAGCCAACCGAAGCGCCAAAGCCTGCACCGTCTGCGCCCACTGAACCAGTCGCCCCAGCGGTCAAAGCTGACACGTTGACGATTGATACCGGTGATGGCGCGGCCCGCGATATGCCGCCTCCGCCGACCGCGGCGGAGCAAGACGCGCAAGCGGCCGCGTATCGCCAGTCGTCTAAAGAAGTGGATTCCCAAGTCGAACTCAGCGGACGTTCATCCAAAGAGTTCGAAGTCAACTTTGAGCGGTTCCTGGCTTCGCTCTACATGACTGCGATGATGCAGATGGGTCTGATGCATGAGCAGGGCGGGCAACCGCGTATTGATATCATCGGCGCGCGGCAAACTGTCGACACATTGAGCTTGCTGGCGGAAAAGACCAAAGGCAATCTCACTGCTGCGGAAGAAGGTTTTTTGCAGAATAGTCTCTATGAGTTACGCATGGCCTATGTGGAAGTTACCAACGCGCTGGCGCGCCCTCCACAGCCGGGGCAGGCTACAGGAACCGGTGGACGCTAAGATTTTGGACAGAACTTATAAGAGCGGGCAGGAACGGATAGGAATACGAACAGGACGATGAAGGCGACGCTCACTGTGCTGGGAAGCGGCACTTCAATGGGCGTGCCGACACTGGGTTGCGCTTGCGCAGTTTGCCGCTCCACCGATCCGCACGATAAGCGCACACGGCCCTCGGTGATGATCCAGTACGCCGACAAAGTCGTACTCATCGATACCACACCGGATTTTTACGTGCAGGCATTGCGCGAGCGCATCACTCGCGTGGATGCCGTTTTCTATACGCACAGCCACGCCGATCACATTCTGGGCATCGACGACCTTCGCCCTCTAAGCTACGCTTTGAAGCCGAACAAGCTGCCGCTCTATGCCCGGCCCGATGCGGCGGCGTTCCTGCGCAAAATGTTCAGTTACATTTTCGACGGAAATTACAAGTTCGGAGGATTGCCCCAGCTCGAACTGAACCCGATTGACGGGCCAGTAGAACTGTTCGGAGCGCGCTTTGAGCCGGTGCCGGTGATTCACGGCGAAAATCAGATTTACGGATATCGTTTTGGATCGGCCGCATACTTAACCGATCACAGCGAGATTCCGGAATCGTCGCTTCATCAATTGGAAGGTTTGGACGTGCTTTTTTTGGATGCGTTGCGGCATAAACCTCATCCTACGCATTCCACCGTCGACAATTCCCTGCGAATCGTGGAGCGGCTCAAACCTAAGCGGGCGTTCTTTACGCATATTTGCCACGACCTCGCGCATGAAGCGACGAACGCAACATTGCCAACTCAAGTGCGATTGAGCTATGACGGGATGAAACTGGAGTTTGAAATCTGAAGCCAGACGTCGGACCTAGGACTTCAGCCTTCGGATATGCCGCGATTGCGTAGACCTCGGAGAAAGTCCGAGGTCTGAGGTCCGACGTCTGGTTTACCATGCAGGTCTTTCGCAAACTCGACGATGTTCCCGCCGATTTCGGCGCTTCACTGGTTAGTGTGGGAAACTTTGACGGGGTACATCGCGCACACGCGCACGTACTTGGCGAAATTGTCGCGCGCGCCCGTGAGAGCGGCTTAAAAGCGATGGCAGTGACCTTCGAGCCGCACCCCGCACGCATTTTGCGTCCGGAATCAACTTTCAAGTTGCTCACTCCCACGCCCGACAAGTTGCGTCTGCTCGAAGCCACCGGTATCGATGCGGTTTTACTTCTTCCCTTCGGGCGTGATCTGTCACTGCTGACTCCACGACAGTTCGCCGAGCGCATCTTGAAGAAAAAATTGCGCGCCCGCGAAGTACACGAAGGCTACAACTTCCGTTTTGGCCACAAAGCTGCCGGCGACATCCGTCTGCTGGCCGAGTTGGGCCGCGAAATGGGTTTTGAAGTTGTGACCTACCCAGAGATGACTTTGCGCGGCGAAACTGTCTCCAGCAGCCGTATTCGGGAACTCCTCGTGCAGGGACGAGTAAGCCGGGCGCGGCACTTGTTGGCTCGCCCCTTCTGCGTATTGGGAATACCAGGGCGAGGGCGCGGTTACGGATCGAAATACACGGTGCCGACGATCAATCTTGCGCGCTACGAAGAACTTGTGCCCAAGGACGGCGTTTATATCACATGCACGCGCGTCGCGCAGGAACGATTTGAGTCGGTCACGAATGTCGGGAACCGTCCAACCTTCGGCGCGGATCTATTCGCCATCGAAACGCACCTGCTAAATTTCCACCCACTTGAAATAACGCCGGAGACGGAAGTAGAAATTTGTTTTCTCGACCGGATGCGGGATGAAATCAAATTTCCCTCGGTTGACGCGCTGCGGGAACAGATTGCTCTGGACGTGAATGAGGCGCGACGATATTTTCATCTGATGGGAAGGCTATCAAATTGACTTACCCACCCGCTCGAGGCTGCCCAGCATTACGCTGAATATGTTGGCGATGGCGTTGATAAGCATCTCCCTATTTTCAATATCGCTATTCCAGCGGCTCCACGAATGCGGATTCGCCCGCTTCTCTAACCCCGGACGGACGTTGCACGATTACGATTGCGGATAGAACCAGCACGATCCCCAAAGTTTGCATAGGCCGCAGTAACTCACCCAAAAACACAACGGCCAGCAGAATGGAAAATACTGGCTCCAGGCAACTGGCAATGATAGCCCGCGTGGGTTCGAGATATTGCAAGCCATGAAAGTAAAGCGAGAATGGACCCAGCACCGAAAGCATGGAAAAAACGAAAAGGAAAAACCATTCCGTGGACTCGTAATGCGCTGCCGCGATCTTCCATGGAGGATTCAGAAACACCCAGCAGAGTGAAGCAGAAAACAGCGTCCAAAGCAGAACCAGCCAGCGATCGTGACGGGCCAAAACACTGTGGGCGGCGACGTTGTAGAAGGCGAACGAGAAGGACGCCAGGAGAGCGGCGATGAAGCCATAGGAATCGAGCCGCAAGGCCAGACTCGCATCGCCGATGACACCGATCACCAGCACAATCCCCGCGACGGCGAGGACCACGGCCGCGATTTTTTGCAGAGACAGCTTTTGTTGCCCGCGAACCACAACATACAGCAGCACCCATACGGGCGCCGTGTATTGCACGATGATGGCGATGGCCACATTCGTCCGTTGAATTGCTACGTAGTAAAAATAATTGGATACCGCAACGCCCAGCGTGCCCAGCAGAAAGCATTGAATGAGATCCGTGGCCGGAAGCTTGATGCGCTGCCATCCACGAGCCGTCAACAAAATTGGCAGCAAGAGCAAAAAAGAAAATCCCGCCCGGGTTTGTGAAAGAATCAGCGGCTCGATGGAATGCGGCGAGGAGCCAAGCAAAGGCAGCCTGCCGGTGAAGACGGCGCGTCCCAAAACCGCCGAGACTCCCCAAAGAAAAGCCGCTGCCGCGATTAGGAAATATCCACGAAGGGGATGCGGTGCGGCCGAAGTTGCGTGCTGTCGGAATTTCATGCAATTACAACAATGGCCGCACAAGCAGAGGTAATCGAGATTAACTCAAGGGATCTGCATATTCGATTTCGGTCGTAATCTTCGCGGTCTTGCTGAGCATGGCTGAGACCGAGCAATACTTTCCTTCGGAAAGGCGAACCGCATCCTCCACCGCCTTGCGGGAAACTTTCCCGGCCACGCGATAAATGAGCCGAATGCCGGTGTAAACGGATGGAGGCTCGGGGGCTCGCTCCGCCTCTGCGCGAACTTCAAGGCTGGCCAAAGGCTCCCGTTTTTTCTTCAGGATGGACACCACGTCATATCCGGTGCACCCACAAAGACCAATGAGAACAAGCTCCATCGGGCTGTTGCCGCCGGTTTTGTCACCGTCGACGATGATGGAGTGACCGCTGTCGGCGACTCCTGTGAAGCGTTGATTCCCCAGCCAAACAGTTTTTGCGGAATTCATAATTGCGCTCTATCTCCGGTTATCGGTGCTCGGCTCCGGGTGAATCAGCACGCGAAAAATCTCCGGCGCTTGCTGTTTGAAGTGGATCTCCATCTCGGTTTGAATATCGTGCACGCGAGCGAGCGACAGCGTGTCGGGAAGCGTGCAGTGGCAGGAAACGTAGAGGCGTCCGCGCACGCGTTTTATGATCACATCGTGCATGTCGAGGACTTCCGGAAACTGCGCCGCCACGGCTTTCAATGTACGCTCCAGCGAAGCGTCGGCCACCAACGCTTCAGGCTTCTCAATTGTGGCCGGCTCGCTTTCAATGTGGGTAAGAATGTCGGCGATCTCCGGCAGGTCGCGGCGCATGCTGGCTTCGAGATCTGTGACTTCATCGTGCGCGCTTTTCAGAGTCATGCGCTCGTCGAGTTCGACATGCTGCTCCACATGCAACTGTCCAGCCAGCTCCTGTACGCTGATGTCGTGAACATTCAAATTATGACGCGTGGCCGCGGCGCGAATGCGGTCGAAAACGTTTTCCGAGCCTTGAGCGCGCGGCAACGGCTGCACGGTGACATCCGCGTTGGGCAGGATGCTTTGAACGGCGGAAGTCACAGCCTCGCCCAGTTGTTCCGAGCGCTGGAAAGTCAAGTTCCGCGCCAGGCCTACGGCCAGATCGGCGAAATAGCGATTGCCCGCCCGCCGTATGCGCACCCGATCCACTTCGAGTACTCCATCGACCCGCGAAACCGCGTCGGTGATTTGCGCACGGATCCCGGCGGGTGCAGCATCCAGCAATGCGTCGATGGTGCGCCGGGCCAGGCGCCAACTCACGAAAATAATTACGCCGGCGACAAAAAGAGCGGCGATGGGATCGGCATCGCGCAACCATTCGATGTGGTAAGTGTGGCCCAGGAATACGAGCAGCAGCCCCAAAACCACGACGCCGGCAGACCAGATGTCGGTTGAAAAATGCAGAGCATCGGCCTCCAGCGCCTGGCTGTCATACTTAACTGCAATGCGATTGAGAGCCCGCGACCTCCACCAGTCGAGAGCCATGGAGAACAGCATCACTGCGAAGGCTGCAAGCGATGGCTCGATCTCGATGCGCCGGAAGAACAGGCGGATGACGGCTTCGTATACAACCCACGCACATGTCAGCAGGAGCAATGTGGTCTCAACGAAAGCGGAGAAGTTTTCGACCTTGCCGTGACCATATTGGTGATCGGCATCAGCAGGTTTGTCGGAAACACTGACGGAGAAAAATGTGATGAGCGCGGCGATCAGATCGAGCGCGGAATGGGCCGCTTCGGAGAGAATGCCCAAGCTGCCGGTGGAAATGCCGACGACGATCTTCAACCCGGTAATGACGATCGCAACTAACACGGAGCGCCCAGCGGCTGCGCGCTTTTCCGTGCGTATCGATCCCGGCGAATAGACGGCGGAGTTCCCCGACATGCAGGAATTATCGCCGCTGAGCCCGGAACACGCCATGAAATTCGCGTGAAAATGAAGATCGCACAGCAATAGGCCACGGCAAACGCCGGCGGCGCGAGTTCAGGCGAACGAAGTCACCGTCGTGCCCACTCACGGCGTTGCTCAAAGAACTGAGGCCAAAGCATTGTGCAAGCGGTCCCGTGTGCTACGATTTCATGTTTGTATTTCTCTTTCTCAGCAATCAATCTTCTGATGGATCAATTTTGGAGGAATCTGCTTATGCGTAAGAGTTGGCTGGTGTGTGTTTTGTTGGGAACCGTAGCTTGGGGACAAGCTTCGCCGGGGACAGCGCCGCCGCCGGGCCCAGGGGCACAAGGCCCAGGTACAGTGGTAACGCCAAAGGCTGCCGCGCCACCAGACACAGCTGCTGCTGTGCCGCCCGATGCCCCAGTGCTTACCGTGAAGGGCGTTTGCCCCGCAGCGCCGAAGGCAGCGGTTGCAAAAACGGGCGCAGCCAAACCCGCCTCGACGGCGACCAAGGCTTCCCCGTCCGATTGCAAGACCGTTATCACCAAAGCCGAGTTTGAAAAGCTGGCTAGCGGCATCGCGCCCAACATGACCCCGCAATTGCGGCGTCAACTGGTCAGCGTGCTTCCTCGCTTGATCGCGATGTCGGATGCGGCCAAGAAAAAAGGCTTGGAAAAGAGTCCACGCTATGAAGAAACTTTGAAGTTCGCCAAAATGCAAATTCTGACCAACGAATTGCAAAGAAACATCCAGGAAGAAGCGGCGAAAGTTCCTCCGGCGGAGGTCGAGGCTTACTATAAAGAACATCCCGAAGGATACGAACAGTACAACCTGGACCGGCTCTTCGTTCCGCGGGCAAAGCAGCCCGAAACCGAGGCCAAAGACGCCGACAAAGAAGAGAAGCTGACGGAAGAGCAGCAAAAAACCAAAGAAGCGGACGACAAAAACAAAGAGGAGCAAGGCGAACAGGAGATGACCAAACTGGCCGACACACTGCGCGCCCGGGCAGCGGCTGGAGAAGATTTCATGAAGCTGCAGAAGGAAGCTTTTGAAGCAGCCGGAATGAAGATCGAGTCGCCCACTGTGAACTTGCCGAAATTGCGGCGCACCGGCTTGCCTCCCGCCCATGCCGCGGTGTTTGATTTGAAGCCGGGTGAAGTCTCCCAGGTAATCAGTGATTCCGGCGGGCACTACATCTACAAAGTAAACAGCAAGGAAGCGCTGCCTCTGGATCAAGTAAAGGATGAAATTCACAACACTTTGCAGAGCCAGCGCTCCAAGGCGGCAATGGATAAATACCAGAATTCATTCTCGGTGGAAACCAACGAGAAATATTTCGGTCCGCCGGGACCGGCAGGAACTGGAATGGCACCACCGCGGCGGATTCCTAATCCCCATGTAGCGCCGGGACCGGTGCAGCCATCGTCTCCTTCAAACCAGCCGCCAGCGGCACCGCAGACTCCGCCACCGGCCTCGAAACCTGACTGATGTCGAGTGCAAAACCTGTCGTTATTGTCACAGGAATCTCCGGTAACCTGGGCTCCAGGCTGCTGCCGTTGCTGGCCGATTATTCGGTGATCGGGGTGGATGTCAATCCACCCCGCACCGATATTTCCCTGCAATTCGAGCACATGGATCTGGGGCAGGAAGCTTGCACCCGAGTTCTCTTTGAACTTCTTCGTGACACGAAGCCTGCGGCCTTGATTCATTTGGCATTTGTTTTGGATCCGGTACGCAGCGGCGTGCTCGATGCCGAGCGCATGTGGCAGATCAACGTGGCGGGTACGGCGCGGGTGATGGAAGCGATCACTGAGGCCAACCGCATCGCCGACGATGGGATCAAGCAATTTGTTTTCCCCAGCAGCGTCGCCGCTTACGGTCCGAATTTACCGGCTCCCGCCTCGGAGGATTCAGCCTTGGCGGCTCACACGCTGCCCTACGCGGTTCATAAGAAACAATCCGATGAAGTGGTGCAGCAGCGATCTCCCTCACTGCGCGGCTGCAGCGCTTATATTCTGCGTCCGCATATTTTTGCCGGCGCGACCGTGGAAAATTACATGATGGGGGCGTTTCGCGGCACGCCCAACGGCAGCAGCGCCCGTGCGGAAAAAATGCGGCTCGCGGGAAAGCGCCTGCCATGCATGTTGCCTCGCGGCCAGCAATATCTCGACAACAAGATCCAGTTTGTCCATGTCGATGACATGGCGCGGCTCATCGCGCACATTCTGCACCGAGAGCCGGAAATGCAACGGCTGACCGTGCTTAACGTTGCCGGGCGCGGTGAGCCATTGACTTTCGCCCGCTGCATCGAAGTCGCGAAAGCGAAGTTGCTGCGAGTGCCTGGCCAATGGTCGATGCAACTGGCGCTGAAATTGTTGTGGCAGCAGAAAATTTCCGCCATTCCTCCCGAAGCCGTTCCCTACATGACAGGCGAATACATTATGAATACCGACCGCCTGCGCAGCTTTCTCGGGAACGAATATGAGAGCGTGATCCGCTATACCATTGCGGACGCCTTTGCCGACAGCTTCAATGCCCCCGCTTCGGCGCAAACTGCCGCGGGATAGAGCACTAGCAATTGATTGCGCCTTCTGCTGGACTCCATCTTAAGAATTTGATAGCTCCCTACTTAGGCGAGCGCGGAAGAGTTTGCCTGTTCCTTTCTCCGAAGCGGTAGTGCTTCAGGCGCAATTGTTCCAATTTTTCGTCGGCGCAGCATTGCATCCAGAGACCATCGTCCAGGTCCGTTCACCAGCAAAAAAATTACCGTCAGCAATTGCGCATAGTCCGATCGGATTTCGTGCAGGACGGCCCAGGCTCCAATGCGCGGCGGCGCCGGCGGTAGAGGCAGAGGCGATGTCCCGAGATAAAGAGAAATCTTGGTTGAGAGAATTGCAACAATCATCTCGATGACGAATGGAATCGCGATTAATCGAGTCAAAAGACCCGAAAGCAATAACAGTCCTCCACCGATCTCAAGACAGGCGACAAAGTTTGCGGTGAAGTGTGGCAGGGGCATCCCCAACTTGGTGAAGCGTCCGACGCCCTGGTTCACGTAGACGAATTTCAGAATGCCCTCCCACAAGAAGACGCCTCCGGCCATCAACCTCAAAAGCAGAATGGATGCAGGACCGTCGGCGGGCGGATCGGTAAGCCAGTCAAAAAGATTTTTCATGATTTTCTCCGGTGTATTCCATCATTGTTGTTTTTGCTGTGTGGTTGCGTTTGCCACATCTGGATAACAGGAGAACCCGGAATTTATTCCCGCAATTATTTGCCGCGCACGAGGGAATAAATTAGCTTGTAGCTGGTTTACATATGAAGGGACCGGATCAGCGCTTGCCTGCCACAACATTTGAAGACCTGGCTATGCCGCTGTTCGATCAGCTTTACAACTTCGCGCACTGGCTGGCACAGAACACACCGGAAGCTGAGGATCTGGTTCAGGAAACCTACGCCAAGGCCCTGAGAGGATTTTCGTCGTATCAACAGGGCACTAATTTTCGCGCCTGGATGTACAGGATTCTGCGGAATTCATTTTTGAATTCGCGGACCGGACTCAAGACGATGGTAGCTCTCGATGAGGACGGGATTGACGAATCGCTGCCCGCGGAAACCGCCACGCCCGAGAGCATTTTTATTGAACACTCAGAAAAAAATACAGTACACGTGACGCTGGAGAAACTGCCTGTGCACTTGCGTGAGATATTGCTGCTCTGCGAGGTCGAGGAAATGTCTTATCAGGAGATCTCCGAGACTTTGGCGATTCCGATAGGGACGGTGATGTCTCGTCTGTTTCGGGCGCGGAAGGCATTGCGTGAATTGTTACAACAGAGTTTACTCCTGGGCTCTGTAACTGAGAGTAGCCGCGGAGGGCGCGATGGCAGTTGACCCATGGGCGGACAAGCTGGACGCTTACCTGGATGGCGAGCTGGCCCCGAGTGATGCAGTAGCGATGGCAGGACACTTGCGGGTTTGTCCCGACTGTACTGCGGCGGCATTGCAGCATGCGCAACTTAAGCTGGTGGTGCGCACTTCAGGCAAGCGTTATGAGCCTGACTCTCAACTGCGAAACAAGATCGCCAAAATAATACGTGGAAAAACACAATCTAGTTCCGGCTGGAGACATTTCGGCTGGCAGTGGCGATTCGCCGCCTTGGCGGCATTGATCGTTCTCGTAGCCGGAGCAGTAATAAACTCGCGTTTGCTGAGCGAGCGCGCAGTTCGCCGGCAGGTCTACAGCGAGTTGGCCGATCTTCACGTGGCTACGCTGGCCAGTTCCACTCCAGTCGATGTGCTGTCGTCCGACAGGCATACCGTCAAACCGTGGTTCCAGGGCAAGATTCCGTTTACCTTCAATCTTCCAGAACTTCAGGGAACCGAGTTCACATTGCTTGGTGGCAGAGTTACATATCTTCGGCAGACGCCGGGAGCGCAACTGATTTTTCGGACACGCCAGCACGATATCTCGGCTTTCATTTTTCCCGAGGCCAGCGGCGCAGCCGCCGGCTTGCCGTCCGAAACGGGAAGTCAGTTGTCATTCGACGTGGAAACCTGGGAGCAAAATGGTCTTCGTTATTTCTTGATTGGAGACGTAAATCATAACGATATTCGAGCTTTGAGCAAACTGTTGCGCGACGCCGGATAGTCGATTCACGATTTCTTTGCTCGATACAAACCTGCGATTCCGAATGTGTAAGGTTCCCACGAAGCTTCCGCGAATCCTGCATGCTGCATGCGGTCCAGCATTTCTTGCGGCGCGGGGAAACGTTCGACCGAAGCAGGAAGATATTCGTAAGGGCCGCGCACACCGGAAATCATGGTGCCTACTGCAGGCAGAACGCGTTTAAAATATAGCCGATACACTTGCCCGACGATTCCATCAGGCTCGCCGAAATCGAGGATGCCGCATTCGCCTCCGGGACGCAGGACGCGGACAATCTCGCGCAGTCCGGCGTCGTAGTCGGCTAAATTACGGAAGCCGAAGGCCGAAGTGACGAGATCGAACCGCGCATCGGAAAAAGGAAGATTCAAGGCGTCTGCTTCGATCCAGTCCGGTGCTGTGCGATTTCCAGCGTCAGGGGCCAAAGCCCGGACTTCTCCTATAGCTCTATTGGCACGACTGAAGTCGTGCCCTTCCCGATCTTCCCCTACCCGATCGTGCCGTTCCTCATCTTGCCTTTGCGAGCTTGCGTAAGACTTCTTGCGGGCGCGCTCCAACATGGCATGAGAGAAGTCGGCGCCCAGAATTCGCGGATGAGACTTTTCTGCCTGCTTCTCGAGAGCGAACGTCATGTCGCCTGTGCCACAACAGAGATCGAGAATGCGAGATTCCGGCCGCGAAAGAATCGCCTGAAAAGTTCGCGCCGTTCGTCGCCACCACAGGCGATCGATGTTGAACGAAAGCAGATGATTCGCGAGGTCGTAGCGTGGAGCGATTGCGGTGAACATGCCGCGAACGGCTCGGGCGGCGGATGCAGTGTCGGTTGTGCCCTGCGGCGCGGCGCCTGCGATTGCAGGCTTCGCTTCTGAACCGGTCGCGATCACTTTCCCCACATCCATCCGCCACGCGAGAGGCGGCGCAATTCCTCGACCGCATCAATGATGGCGGCTTCGGGGACGTCATTGGCCACTTCGACCTTGCCGATTTCGCGCGGTAGGACGAAATGGACAATGCCGTCTTTCGTTTTCTTATCCGTGCTCAACCTCGCAAGAATCTTGCGAGGAGCGACGTTCACTTCGGGGAGACGTCCTAGGCTGAGTACTGCGTCGGCGATGCGGCCTGCGGTCACACTGTCTGTACGTCCGACTTTCAACGCGATGTTTGTGGCCGCAATCATTCCCCATGCGACAGCTTCGCCGTGAAGCAATTTGCCGTAGCCGGTTTCGGCTTCGAGCGCGTGGCCGATTGTATGGCCCAAATTCAGAACGCGGCGCAAGCCGCCTTCTTGTTCGTCCGCGGAAACTACTTCGGCTTTCAACTTCACCGACTGCGCGATGAGCGCTTCGACTTCCATCGGATCGCGCTTGAGAATCTCCGCGCGTTTTTGTTCGAAGCGCACGAATAAATCCACGTCGCCGATGATGCCGCACTTCAGAGCTTCGTAAAGTCCGGCGCGAAATTCCCGCGGCGGAAGCGTCTTCAACACCGTGGGGTCGATCAACACGACGCGCGGGTGATAGAAAGTTCCGAGCAGATTCTTCCCTGCTTTGAGATTCACGGCTGTTTTGCCGCCTATCGAAGCGTCTACTTGCGCAAGGACCGTGGTGGGAACCTGCACGAACTCGACGCCGCGCATGTAGACCGAAGCCAGCATTCCGCCCACGTCGCCAACTACGCCGCCGCCCAGCGCGATGATGACCGTCTTGCGATCCGCGCCGAGGCGGGCCAGCTTTTCCGCCAGCGCTTCAACCGTGGCCAGCTTTTTCGCCATTTCGCCGTCGGGCATGAGCAAGACTTGCGGCTTAAAGCCTGCGGCGGTCAGCGAGCGGATGAATTTCGCTCCCCAGCGTTTGCGCACCGGAGCGACTGTGAGCACAAAAATGCGGCTGGCCTGGGGCAGTAACTCGCCAAGCAGTGTGCCCGCCCGTGTCAGCAAACCATTTTCTATGCGCGCCTGATAGGGCCGCGGCGTCACATGAATCGTCACTTGCGCCATTGCGTTTCCATAATAGCGTAAGGACATTGCAGACGTGGAATCTGGCTCAGATTTATGAGTTTGCTAGGTACGCATGAATGCATGCCTGATACGCTGGTGCTGTCGTCAAGCTAGCACTCTCACGAAGATAACCCGTTAGCCGTGTGCGACCGGGTACAATTTCGCGTCTGCATTGTTTGGAAGGAGATGTCGATGATATCCCGACGTAGTTTTATGGCCGCACTGTCGGCCTTTCCGGTCTCGCGTTTGTTGGGTTCGAGTGCATTGGCTGCAGCGGTGCAGCCAGCTCTTTCAACTCCAGCGGCTGCATCTTCCGCTGCTGAGGATATGACCCAGTACGTGAAGATCGCAATCGGGACAGGAGGTCATGGGCACACCTACCCCGGCGCCACCGTTCCTTTTGGCATGGTGCAACTCAGTCCTGACACCTACAACGACGGTTGGGACTGGTGCTCCGGCTATCACTATTCCGACAGCTCGATCATGGGTTTCAGCCATACGCATTTGAGCGGCACGGGCGCCTCTGACATGCTGGATTTTCTGCTCATGCCAGGCACTGGCCCAGCGAAGACGGTTCCCGGCCTGCGACAGAATCCGGGCGAAGGTTACAGGTCGCGCTTCAGTCATGAAGAGGAGACTGCCGAGCCCGGCTACTACTCCGTGAGGCTACGCGACTATGACATCCGCGCAGAACTGAGTGCGACCGAACGCGCGGGCCTCCATCGGTACACATTTCCCAAGAGCGACAGCAGCCACTTCATTCTCGATCTCGTCCATTCTTCCGGGAACACGCCGGTTTTGTGGGCAAATCTCAAGATTGTGGGACAAGACACAATTATGGGTGGACGCTGCATGAAAGGCTGGGCTCCGGGCCGCGAAATCTATTTCGCCATGCAGTTCTCCAAGCCGTTTGTATCGTCCGAAATTGTCTCCGAAGAAAAGCGGTTGGATTCGGACGTGCGCGACGCGAAGGGAACCTCGCTGAAGTGTCTGGTGCATTTCAAGACTACGGAAAGCGAAGTGATTTTGGTCAAGACCGGTCTGTCCGGAGTAAGCGCTGAGGCTGCGCGGAAAAATCTGGAAGCTGAGATTCCGGGTTGGGATTTTGCCAAGGTGCGGCGCGACGCTCATGTGGCGTGGAGCAGGAATCTCTCGCGGATCAAAATTACGACATCGAACGCCAGACACAAAAGGATTTTCTACACGGGCCTCTATCACATGATGGTGGCGCCGACTTTATTTGACGATGTTGACGGCCATTACCGCGGCATGGACGGCAAGGTTCATCAACTCCCGACCGGCCTGCATAACTACAGCACCTTCTCGTTGTGGGATACGTATCGCGCCGCGCATCCGATGTATACGCTGTGCCTGGCTGAACGCGTGCCGGACTTCGTCAATTGCATCATTCGCATGGCGCAGCAAAGTCCCGATGGCGTGCCGGTGTGGCCGTTGCAAGCGAAAGAAACGGGATGCATGACTGGTTATCATTCGAGTTCCGTGGTGGCCGAAGCGCATACCAAGGGCTTCAAAGGGATCAATTTTAGCGAGGCTTATACCGCATTCAAAAAGCGCGCCATGGACGATGACTACAGAGGTCTCAGCTACTACCGCAAGCTGGGCTACATTCCTTGCGAGCAAGAAGAAGAATCAGTGAGCAAAACCATGGAATACGCCTACGATGACTGGGCCGTGGCTCATATTGCGCAGGCTGCGGGCGATCTCGATGGCTCTAAACTTCTGATCGAACGTTCAAGGAATTACAAAAATCTTTTCGATGCCAACTCCGGTTTCATGCGGCCGCGATTGGAAAACGGCCAGTGGGCGGAACCTTTCGATGCGACGGAAATGGGCCACTCCAAAAAGTGGCGGGATTACACGGAGTCGGATCCCTGGGAAACGACTTTTACCGTCCAGCACGACCCGGCCGGTTTAATCAAAATCCTGGGCGGTCCTCAGGCATTCGTTGACAAACTGGACGCATTATTTACAACCAGTTCACAGTTGCCCCCCGATGCGCCACCCGACATTGCCGGAATGGTGGGTCAATATGCGCATGGTAATGAACCGTGCCATCACATGGCCTACCTCTACTGTTATGCGGAAGCCGCGCACAAGACGCAGGATCGAGTACGCAAACTTCTTGATCTGGAATACGACGATCAACCAGACGGACTGGCTGGCAATGAAGACTGCGGGCAAATGTCTGCGTGGTATGTGATCAGCTCGCTTGGTTTCTATGCGGTTGATCCGGTCAGTGGCAATTACGTGTTTGGCACGCCGCTGTTCGATCGGGCAGAGGTCGAATTGGAGAATGGCAAAACGTTGGTGGTCGAGGCGAAACGGAATTCTCCGGATGACCGGTATATTAAATCCGTGTTGTTCGATGGCAAACCGTACACCAAATTGTGGTTCCGCCATGCCGACATCACGAACGGCGCGACCATCGTCTTCACGCTGAGCAGCAACCCCAATGAACAATTCGGTTCCGAGGAAAGCGCGATGCCGCCTTCATTGAGCATATGACTCGCTATAGATCTCGCCGCTAAGGCGTGTTTGCGACCACATGCCACAATTGTGGATTGGACTTCCTCCCGCAAAGTCGTTCAGAAGAGATTAGTCGGTCCGAAAGGAAAGCTATTCGACTGCTCTTCGCGCGGGCGGGACTCTACCGCGCGGGCTGACTTTCTATTAGCGGCTTTCATTCCGCCTCTCTGCCCGATGCCGTAATTGACACCAGCAGCACTGCCGCCAGTATGAGCAGCGTCCACAGAGTCGAGACGCGGTAGTAGTCCGCGACCAGCATCTTCAGGCCCACCAGCACCAGCACAATCGCAAGGCCGTAGTGGAGATAGCGGAAGGTTTTCATGAGGCCAGACAGCGCAGAATACATGGAGCGCAGGCCCATGATGGCGAAGACGTTGGAGGTGTAAACGATGAAGGTGTTGAGCGTAACGGCAAGGACCGCGGGGATGGAATCAACAGCGAACAGAAGGTCGGAGGTTTCGATGACAATCAGGACCAGCAGCAGCGGGGTGGCGCAAAGTGCGGTCGCGTCGCCGCAACCGCCGCGCACGAAAAACTTTCCTGCGTCATAGTTCTCCGTCACCGGCATCCATCGGCGCAGCGCCATCACCAGAGGATTTTTGGCGGGATCGACTTGATGCGCGCCGGCGAAGAACAGGCGCGCTCCGCTGTAGATGAGAAGAATGCCGAAGCCGTAGAGAATCCAGTGGAAGCGTTGGATGAGACTGACACCCACGAGGATGAAGATGCCGCGCATGACCATGGCGCCGACGATTCCCCAGAACAATACGCGATGCTGATGCTCTTCAGGGACGGTGAAGTAGCGGAAGACCAGAAGAAAGACGAAGAGGTTGTCGACGCTGAGAGAGAGTTCGAGAACGTAGCCGGTGATGAAGTCGAGCGCGATCGTGCGGCCTTGCCAGAAGTAAATGATGGCGGCAAAGGCAAACGCCAGTGCAATCCACAGAGCGCTCCATCGTAAAGCTTGCGCGGGCCGCACGACGCGGCCTTTGCGGTGGAACAGCTTGAGGTCCGCCACCAACATGGCCAGCGCGAAGAGATTAAAGAGAATCCAGAATAGGAGCAAAGTTTCAAGGCTTCAGAGTTTCAAAGTTTCGGCGGCTTGAATCAAATCGTCGCCGTGAATCTTGTGCACTCATCACTTTGGAGGAATCGGGTCCATTTTGTCGAGGATGCGGATTGTTTCCAGGATGACGGTGCCCGTGATCTCCAGGCTCTTGGGGCTCACCTTGTCGACGGTGTCCTGCGGCGTGTGCCAGAACACATTGTTGTAGCCGTAAGTGAAGTCGATCAGATCGGCGGAAGGTATGCCTTTTTCCATGAAGGGTAGATGATCATCCTCCATTCCCTCGGCGCGGGCAAAGAAGTGCGACTGATATCCCAGGCGGCCCGCGGCCTGATAAACAACCGCCTCCAGCCATGGCGTTGACGCCAGGTCGTGCTCAATATTGAGGTCGGCATCACCGATCATATCGGCGAGCAAGAACGCCTTCACCTTCTTGAAAGTTCCGTCTTCCTGCCACTTCTGTGCGATGTGGCGGATACCGTAAAGAGCATCGTCGAGAAAAGGCATCTCGGTGTCGGGCTTGATGGATTCTTCCGCATCATCCCATACCAGCCAGACGCTGTAGCCGTCATTCGTTTTCCCGCGCAATTGATTGGCAATCTCAAGCAGCAGGGCGCTGGAAGAACCGCCATCGTTTGCGCCCACGTAAGGCGTATTTCGCAAAGGATAATTCGTGTCGTAGTGGCTGGCCACGACGACGATGCCGTCTTTCGTCCCCGGAAATTTCGCAATGATGTTGCGCACAGGAAATTTGCCTTCCGGAGTATCGGTGGTGAAATTATCCTGTTCGACCGTGTCGCCCTTGAGGCGAGAGAGAAGATAGTCTTCGACTTTCTTGTGGTTTTCGCTTCCGATGGGCCGCGGACCGAACTTTACGATGTCTTTCACGTACTGCATGGCGCGGTCGCCTTCGAACGTGGGCGGCGCGCCTTGATCGGGAGGCAGAGTCAGCGTTGGCAGTTCCGTGTTGTCGGGCTTAACCGAGACCTGCGGCGCGGCCGCTCCTTTCGCTTGCGCCGTGTTTTTGTCGCGGTCGCAAGCAGCATTGATGCAGGTAAGAGCCAGCAATACGGCGAGCGCGTGAGAGGCGTGGTTAAACAAAATTTTTCCCTCGCTGTGACAATCTCGTACGCACAAGCTACGAGGCCCGTTTCTCTTTTCGCGCCTGGCGCTGTTTCGGATGAACGATCCATGCTACACCGATGCTGAATACATAGAGCAAAATCATAGGCGCGGCAAAGACGCACATGTTCACGATGTCGGGCGTCGGGGTCACGATGGCGGCGATGACGAAGATCACGAGAATCGCGTAGCGAAAATTCTTCCACATGAACTTGGCCGTAATGATGCCCATTAACGCCAGGAAGAAAACCAGAATCGGCATCTCAAAGATCAGGCCCATGCCGAGAATGATGCTGAGAAACAGCGACGTATATTCCCCGATCGTGATCATCGGCTGGAACTGGCGGCCGAAGTGGATGAGAAATTCCAGCGCGCGCGGATAGACAATCTTGTAGCCGAAGTATCCGCCAGTAACGAACAGGGCAATCGTCGAAACCATGAATGGCACTGCGTAGCGCTTTTCGTTGCGGTAGAGGCCGGGTGAGATGAACATCCACACTTGATAGAGCACGAACGGAGAAGTCAGGAATAATCCCGCCAGAGCGGCGATCTTTAGATACAGATTAAAAGGCTCGGTGGGATTGAGGTAGACCAGCTTTTCCGACAGGCCGTTGGCGCGGAGCACGTCCATGATCGGACGCTGCATGACGCCGTAGATGGCTTCAACTTTCCACCAGCAGGCTCCGAAACCCACGGCCACGGCGATCAGACTGTAGACGACGCGCTTGCGCAATTCCTCGAGGTGATCGAGAAAGCCCATGGTCTGCATGGGCTCCGGCTGGTCTTGATCCTTGCCTTGATCTTCGCCGCCTACCGGCTCAGGCATGAGATTCCTGCGCGGAATGGGTCTTATCGGAATCGGTCACGGCGTCGCTTATCGGTGCGACTTCGATCTCTGCGGCTTCACGCAGCGGAGTTGATGCACTTGTATTTTCGTGAGTGTTGGAGTCTTCAATCAATGGCGCGGCCAGGGTGGCAGAAGGCTCGGGAGTTGCCTGTTCAGCGCCCACAGAATCGCTGCCCGTGGAAGTCAAGCTGCGGCTGGCGGTTCCTTCCGGAGCTAGGCCTTCCGTAGTATGGCTGTCTCCAGCCCAGCTTGATGAACTCAAAGTAGGGGTCAGAATCTGCGGCTTCGCGGTGTCAAGGTGCGAGATTTCCTGCTCGATCTGCGCCTTGAATTCGTTGGAGGCACGTTTGAACTCATTCAGGTACTTGCCCACCGTCCGTGCAATCTCCGGCAACTTCTTGGGCCCAAAGATGATGAGGGCCAGGAAGAACATGAAGATGGTCTCGCCAAAACTCATTCGGTCATCATAGTGCAGGAGCGTCAGAAGCGGCAATTGCGGTGACAAAGAGTTGACAATGCTTCCGGCTCGACTCTGGGCATAACTCGACGCCGGGCTTAATAAGATGTTGCGGCCATGCAATTCTGGTTCGCACGCGGCAGCGACGTTAGCATTCGCGAACAACTGGTGACGCAGATCGTGCTCGGCATTCTGAGTGATGACCTTGCGCCCGGCCAGCGTCTCCCAAGCACGCGCGAACTGGCGCGGCGATTCAAGCTGCATCCCAACACGATCAGCGCTGGATACCGGCAATTGCAGCGAGAACGCTGGGTGGAGATGCGGCGCGGCAGCGGCGTATATGTCGCTGCCCGCAAACCGGAGGCACAACTTTCATCTGCCGTCGCGTTAGACCAGATGATTGCGGTTCTGTTTCGCTCGGCGCGGACGTCTGGCGTTTCGCTGCCCGCGCTCAGTTCGCGCCTGCGACAATGGCTGGAGTTGCAACGACCCGATCATTTCCTGCTGATCGAACCGGACGAAGAGCTACGCGGCATTCTGGCAGCAGAAATAATGCAGGCTGTGAAGTTTCCTGTCATCGCTTGCGGCCTCGAAGAATGCCGCCAGCATGCGGAGGGAGGAATCCCGGTGCTGCTGCCTAACCGCGCGGCGGCGGTACGGCAATTGCTGCCTGAGGGAACGGAACTGGTTACGCTGCAAATTCGCTCTGTGCCGTCTTCTTTGGGAGAATGGCTGCCCGCGCCATCGGGCACTCTGGTGGGTGTCGCTTCGCGCTGGCCGGAATTCTTGAAAGTGGCGCGTGCCGTTTTGAATGCTGCCGGTTTCCATCCTGACAGCCTGATCTTTTGTGATGCGCGAGACGCCAACTGGCAGCGAGGTTTGAAAGCAACCGCCGCTGTGGTGTGCGATACCGTCACTGCGGGCGAACTGCCTGCAGGATGCCGAGCGATTCCCTTCTCTCTGCTATCCCAATCCTCTATTGACGAACTCCGACGTTTCGCTGAATTCGTGAACGAACCTCTCGTCCCATCCTTGTGACACTCGCGAAAGTGCAACAAGGGTGCAGCCGCGCTCTGAAGATCATCGCTAGGATGCGCGCATGAGACACACACACAAATTTTCTCTCCTGCTCGCATCAATTCTGCTGGCATCGGCTGCGCTGGCACAAACCAACAATTCGTCGGATTCGGACGCGCTCCCCGAGGTCGATTCCATGGCGGCCGCGCGAGTTCGATACGCACGTATCGCACAAGATAGCAGCAACAACGGCACACTCGCCCAGTTTTCCCAACCAGGACAAAGGCCGCGTTTTCCGCAGCACCCTGTATATCCGCGACAACAAACCTACCAGACACCGTGGATGGATCATGGCAATGCCCGGCATGCCGTAATAGGGGCGGCCATCGGCTTCGGAATTGGAGCAGCTTTGGGCGCATCCCACAGCGCCCACAACGGGACCCCGGTCGGAGGCGGAGTGCTAATCGGAGGCGGGCTCTTTGGATTTATCGGCGGGGCTATTGGCTCCGGCCTTGGCGGCTCCCATCCGTTCGCGCATCGCACGAGAGGCCTTCCAATGCCCGGGTCCGAAGATGAGGAAGCGAATCGGGGCGCGAAGGCCGGTGAGCCCGGTGCCAGGAGTAACTCTGCTGCGCGGGCGGCCTCAGGGACACCTCCGTCGCTGGGATCATCCGTTGATGTTCGGGTCTTCGCGTCACGTTCGTCAACGATGCCGTTAGTCGACTTCTCTTTTCAGAACTAGCAATTTTTCCAACTGTTGATGTGATCTGCGCTAGTCTGACGACTCCTGGATGCGGTCACTCTCAACCTTCATGGTGCAAGGAGAAAACAATATGCGTCACTGGTTCGCGATGGTTTTGGCCGTGATGTACAGCCTTCCCTGCTTTGCGCAGGATGCTACGAAGGCGGAGATTTTTGCCGGGTATTCGTATGGAAATTACGAGCTGTCTGCCGGGACCGCTCCCATCTCGCTTTCAACTGCCGGCATCAGTACGACTATGGTCTCCGGCGCTCCGAGCGCACGCATGGGCCTCAGCGGATGGAACAGTTCAGCAACGGTCAACATAAACCGCTGGTTCGGCTTCGCAACCGACTTTAGCGGCTATTACAGCGGCTCGTCGGTCTCGGTCACACAGACGGAAACGTTAACTCCCTGCACGGGCTGCGGCACGGAGACGAATACCACAGTGAACACGTTCGCAAGTCCCAAGATCCACAACTTTCTTTTCGGCCCGCAGTTTTCCTACCCCGCGGGGAAAATCAGGCCATTTGCCCAATTCCTTGTTGGTGGAGAACATGTTGATGTGATGAGATTGGTGACCGCAACGAATTCAGGCGGCATCATCGCTATCGGGACGAACATTCTGCCGGGCCGCGTTGCAGAAACCGGATTTGCCATGGCGCTCGGCGGCGGAGCGGACTATTCGATCAAGCGCAAGCTAGCCTGGAGGATTCAGGCGGATTATTTGACCAGTCAGGCCGGCCTGGCGCAGAACCATGTGCGCATATCCACAGGGCTGGTGTGGCGGGTAGGAAACTAAGGCGGTTTTTCATCACTTTCTTGAACGGTTCTCGTGCCTGTAAAAGGCAGGTTACCCTTGGTAACCATCGCGGCTCTGGCGCATCTAACCTAGTGCTATACTTTTGCTATCCAGCGCGCTGGCTGGGCACCCCTTTTTGCCCGATCTGCGCCCTCAATCGAAGGAATATCCAAGATGGCACGTAGTTCACGCCGGTCACTCTTCCTGGTAGTTTTTTTTCTTCTGCTTTGCGGCTTTCTGGGTATTGTGTTTGCCCAGCGGAGCGGACAGCAGTCGTCGATCACCGGCGACTCTGACGTCAAGGACAGCCTCAAGCAATTCACCGACGTGTACTCGCTGGTCGAGGACAACTACGCCGAGCCGGTCAATGCGGACAAAGCCATCTATAACGGGGCGATTCCCGGCATGTTGCACGCGCTCGACCCGCACTCGAATTTCTTCGATCCCAAATCTTACGCGCTGATGCGCGAAGACCAGCGCGGTAAATATTACGGCGTGGGCATGACAGTTGGTCCGCGCAACAATAAAGTCATTGTGATCTTTCCCTTCGTCGGGACACCCGCTTACAAGGCTGGCATTCATCCCGGCGACGTGATCATCGCCGTTGACGGCAAGTCGACCGAGAACATGAGCACGGGCGATGTTGCCGATCTGCTCAAAGGGCCCAAGGGGACGACAGTTCACATCAGCATTTCGCGCGAAGGCGTGGAAAAGCCGATGGAGTTCACGCTGGTGCGCGATGAGATTCCGCGCTACAGCGTTGACGTTCATTTCATGATCAAGCCGGGCATCGGCTACATGCACGTGAACGGCTTCAACGAAACCACGGAGCACGAAGTTTCCGACGCGCTCGATCAAATGGGCGATTTGAAAGGATTGATTCTTGATCTGCGCGGCAATCCCGGCGGACTATTGAGTGAAGGCGTGGGCGTGGCTGACAAGTTCTTGAAGAAAGGTCAGCTCATCGTTTCGCACCATGGACGGGCATCGGCGGAAAAACGGTACGTAGCGCAGCATGGCAATGGCGGCAGGGATTATCCGATTGTTGTGCTCGTGAACCGGCTTACGGCATCGGCTGCGGAAATTGTCTCGGGCGCGATTCAGGATCATGACCGCGGGTTGATTGCCGGTGAAGTGACGTTCGGCAAAGGGTTGGTGCAAACGGTGTATCCGTTATCGGAAAATACCGGGCTGGCGCTGACTACCGCGCACTACTACACCCCCAGTGGACGCTTGATTCAGCGCGACTACAGCAATATTTCGCTTTACGATTATTACTATGGCCGCGACACCGCCGATAACCCGAGCACGGCAGGCCGCGAAGTGAAGCTCACTGACAGCGGACGCACGGTATACGGTGGCGGCGGAATCACTCCGGACGTACCCATCTCCAACGTCAAGAGCAATCACTTCCAGGACACGCTGTTGCAACACTATGCGTTCTTCAACTTCGCCAAACGCTACGTGGTGTCGCATCATCCGACGAAGAGCTTCGATGTCGACGATGCGACGTTCCAGGATTTCCGCAAGTCGCTGGACGAGGCCAACATTCCTTACACGCAGGCCGAGTTGATGGACAACAACGACTGGATTCGCTCGAACATCAAAGCGGAGATTTTTGTCGATGCCTTCGGACAGGATGAAGGCATGAAGGTTCGCGCCGAGGCTGATCCGGAAATCATCAAGGGGCTTGAGCTTTTGCCGCAGGCCAAGGCTCTGGCCGATAACGCTAAGAAGATTGTGGCCGAGCATAATGCGGCTCCGGCGTTTAATCGCTAAACAGCGGCGTGATATGCGAGGCCCGGAAGCGATTCCGGGCCTTATTTTTCAGCGGCTTATCTGCAATTCTTCGAGTAGACAGTTACATTGACTTCGCGCCTTTTCCGTGTGAAAATTCGCCTATCGGCAGCTTGCTGTTATAGACAAGCTGCCGGAGACATTCAGGAGTAAGATTATTCCCCAGCGCTTGGTTCTGGGCTGTGCGGTGCTTCTGGCCTGCGCCGCAGGATGGATGGACCTGCGGAGCCGCCGCATCCCCAACTGGCTCACCGTGCCGGGACTTTTGCTGGGAATCGCGCTGAGGGCTGCGACCGGAGGCTGGCCTGGTTTGAAAAGTTCCCTACTGGGCGCGGGACTAGGTTTGCTGCTGCTCCTTCCGTTCGTTCTGTTGAAAGCCCTCGGCGCGGGAGACTGGAAATTAGCCGGAGCGCTGGGAGCATTCGTTGGTCCGGGCGTCCTGACGGATTTGCTTTTGGCGTCGGTTTTTGTCGCAGGACTGATGGCGTTGGGATTGATTATTTACAAGCGGCGTTTCGGTGAAACCATGCGCAACCTGGCACATCTGGTGGCGTCGTTGTTCTCGCTGCGCATGCCGGGGCCGGAGGTTTCACTGGATAATCCGCGGTCGCTGAAAGTTCCTTACGGAGTCGCGCTGGCCTTGACAGTCGCGGCATATGGAGCCGGTCACATGTGGGGAGCAGGATAGTATGTTCCATCGAGTCGCCCGGAAACTTTCCTCTTTAGCGCGCGAGACTCGCGGCCAGGAGCTGGCCGAGGCCGCCGTGGTGCTGCCTCTGGTGTTCATGGTGCTGATCGGAATCTTCTGGTTCGGCCAGGCCTTCAGAATATACGGAACGCTGGCGCAAGCGGCGAGAGTAGGAGCGCGGGCTGCGGCGGACCCGGCGTGCAGTACTTGCGTCTCTGCCGTCACTCCGGGAACAAATGCGTGTAACGCGGTTCAGGCGACTTTCAAGGCAGCGAATCTGGACATTACGAAGGTTGCCCACCCAAATCCACTTCCCGCGCCAATCTCCTGTGATACTGGCAAGGCGGTGGGAGGTTGTGACCCGAGTCCGTGCAATATCTGCGTGCAATCGGGAGTTCAACTGTCGTCAACGGCGGGCACAAGCGCTGCCGGTGTGTGTGGCGTCTCGGTAACTTTTCAATATCCCTACCAGTTTTGGTTTCCGGGCACGTCGCTGAACAATCAAGTCCTTCAACTGCAAGGCTCCTCCGAAATGAGGTTAGAGACACATTGATTTCTACACTGCACCACGGTCGGGCAATGTCGCGACTTTGGACTAACGATTCCGCATCGCAGATGGTGGAGTTCGCCGTTTCGCTGCCGCTGCTGATCGTCCTCGTGGTGGGAATTTTCGACTTTAGCGGAGCCTACACATTGAAACAGAAGCTGGCCAATGCGGCGCTCGAAGGCGCCCGCGCAGCGGCCGCCGATCCAGCCACCGATTTGGCCAACCCGGGACTTACTTGTGCCAGCCTGGCTGCTTGCCCCGCTTCGGTCGCCGACGCTTTTCAGGTAGTTGACAATTATTTGCTTGCGGCAAAAGTCAGCGACTGTAGCATCAAGCCCAGCAGCGCGACTCAACCGGCGATTTTGAGTTGGAGCTTTACGGTAAGCAACGCCGGCCCTCCGCCGTGCGCTTTGACACTAACCATCAATCGCGGTTGCCTCGTTAATAGTAGCGGTAATAATTGCCTGCCTCCAGCAACGGCAGCACCGGATCTCATCGGGACTCAGGTGAGTATTCAATACGCATACAACTGGCATTTCAACACTGTCGTCACTGTGCTCGTTCCCAGTTCCACGTATGCGGGAACAACCACGCTCAAGACTTCAGGTGTAGCGTTGAACGAGAACTAAAGAGACGTTATGAAGCATCCCACCATTTCGAGATTAGAGCGGCGGTCGAGCAACGGCGCAAACGACCGGGAGTCTGAGCGTGGAGTAACGATGGTTCTTGTCGCGACGGCGCTCGTAGCAATCATGGCCATGGCGGCGCTTTCGATTGATGTCGTCACTCTCTATCTCGCGAACGCTGAATCGCAGCGTTCGGCGGACGCGGCGGCTCTGGCGGCGGCGAGGATACTTTCGATTTACGGCGTGACCGGCGATCCAACTAACAGCGCTGGTTATTGGGGAACCGCGACCGCGGCGGCCACACAGGTGGCGCAGAATGTGGCAAACCAGAATGTTGTGGGCGGGACGGTGCCGAGCTCCGTGTTGGTAACTTTTCCTCAAGGCGGCGGCCCGGCCTTCGGTGTGAATCCCATCGTTCAGGTGCAAGTGCAACGCAGCAATCTACCGACATTTTTTTCCCGGATATGGGGGAATCGATCGGCAATAGTGAGCGCCACGGCTACAGCCGAGGCTTTTAATCCATCGGGATCAGCCGCGTATCCTGCAGGTATGGTTACGGTGCAACCAAGGTGCGTCAAGCCCTGGCTTGTCGGCAATGGGACTCCGCCCAACGATTACGTGGATCCGGACTCTGGAGCAATTACGAATTTCGGCATACAGCTGAATTATGCGAATGGAGCAGCGATAACAGTAGGCTCCCGCATCCTTTTGCAACCTCCCGGCCCTTCATATTGCACTGCGACAGATTGCCTCGGAGCGCGGGGCAAGGCGATTGCTCAGAACAACTATATCGCCGCTTCCGTGCAACCCACCCCGGTGGCGGTCGCTTCCGGAGCAACTGGTGACCTTTGGCAGGATGCTATCGCCGGTTGCGATCAGACTACCGTGTACGCTTGCGGAACCGCAGGGGGCGCCACAGCAGATTTGACGGTCAATCTTGGCAAGAATAACGGCGATACATATAACGCGACCCAGACCCTTATCAGTAGCGGGGATACGATCGTGCCTACGACGTATCCCTTTCAGATCCGGGCCGGATTCAGCAACCCCTTGGTTACAGCTGGAATTGTCAACGATGACGACGTGATCAGCTCCAGCAATAGCATCGCGACGATACCCCTGATCGACAGCAGGCTACTACTGCCGCCTGCGAGCACGACACCGAATGTGACAGTTGTCGGATTCTTGCAACTGTTCATTGAACAGGTTGATCCGACGACCGGAATTATTCACGGCACAGCCCTTAACGTTTCCGGCTGTGGCACTACCGGGACGACCGCCTCGGTCACCGGTTCTTCCCCCGTGCCCGTTCGCCTCATCAGTCCCTAACAGTCCAACTTAATTTGAATTGTCGTCCGGCGGCGGCGTTGATGGTACCTGCCCTGCCGGAGGCGGCACAGCGTGCGGCAGAGATGGGTTCATCTGCGGAATATTCGAGGGCGACTGATTGGTTGGCGGAGCATTCTCTACCTGAGGCGAGTTTTCGCCACGAGGTTCGGGACGCTGCGGCATGGGCGGGGGTGGTGGTCCATCGTCGCTCATATCGTCACTGTTCGGCATCGGCGGCAAAGGCGTGATAGCGCCTTCCGCTTTCGGGCTCAGGATGACTTTGTCGAGCACGTGGGGATCGTTAACCGAGCTGAGAATCAGATAATTAAATTTCGATCCGTTGAGCAATCTCGTCAGCACTTCAGGCGCGGGAGCCGGACCGATGTCGGCTGCAACTTTTTCCTGCTCGGCTCCGGCAGAAAGCGTTACGTCGGCGCCGGTGCGCTGATGGACGGCAAACAGAATCTCGGACAAACTCGCTTTAGTGGATTTGATCGAGAGCAGGCCGTTGCGGAAAGTTACATCGAGCACAGGCTCGGCTGCTGCCGCACGAATGTTTCCAGCTCCGGCCGCGTAGTTCGTAGTCAGCAGACCGGGACGCGTAACTGGCTCGGGAAAATCATCCACACCTTGAGCGGCGCTGTTCTTTTCTAGATTCTGGTCTTTGTCCTTGTCCTTGCCATTGACCTTAATAATGATGGTCTTGCCGTTGGGAAAAATCTGGAACGATTGTGGCGACTTCAAATCCACAACCAGGCGCGTGACCGGAGGAGTGGTTTGAAACAATCCCACACGAACATCTTTGACTTCTCCACGATTCACGGACTGGCTGCGTAATTGGGCACTGGGCGAGGCATTGGGAAAATCAATCACCAAACGATCGGGACCAGTGAGTACTCGCGTCTGGGGAACCAGGCGCTCGCTGCCTTCCACTTCGATTTCGATGGCACTCTTGCCGCCGAGCACCTGCACACGCTTTACTGCGCTCGCTGGAATTGCAGCTTGCGGCGCAGGGACAGAAGTGCTCACGGCTGGAATTCGCCTGACGAACGGCGAGGCAGGTTGAGTTGCAGACGTTTGCCCAGAGGCCGTTGCCGCTATACACACACCGGCGGAAACCAGCGCTGCAAGCCCGATCTGGCGGAATTTTTCCATGATTACCTTCGCAGTAATACGAAACTCACTAACGGGGATTGTACCAGCGTTCGCGGAGGCCGCCGCTTACGTTGGTAATGGTTAGGGCTTCCGGCTTCAGTCCGATTAGCTCAGCGGTTTTAAGATTTCGCTAAGAATATCCGGTTGATCGACAACCCGCTCCAGATGCGCGTTTTGTTCACCTTCGAAATAGGGCACGGAATAGGTCTGAAAGAACTGAGCGTTTTCCACCAGAAGAGCAATCGGGCGATGATTTTCCTGGGCAGCTTTCAGTGCGGCGCGCATAATATCAGGCGAGAATTTTCGTTCATTCACCGCGATCAATTTCATTCCGGGACCCACGCCGGCTTTGTACACCGGCGAGTCAACGATCACATCGTCGAGCTTGCCGTCTTCGGCGGCGCTGAATCCCATGGAGTACGAGAAATCCGAAGATTTCAGCAGCTTCTCCGTCGCCTTGGCGAGCAGGTTAGGCTGATCGTTATAGACCAGCTTCCATCCCCCGCGCTCGATTCCACCCAGCGGAGCGTGCATAGTCGTCGCTGCCACCAGGGCGCGTAGCATGCCAGCCCAGTCATACGGCGTTACAGCGTTCAAAGCGCTAACCACATCATCGAAGGTGTAGGGAACAACTTTCGGCGATCCGCTTTCGCCGCCATGAAAATTCCGGCAAAAATCACTTAGCGATTTTTTTCCGTGAGTCTGCTGCCGGATAGTGGCATCCACATCCAGCCACACCAATTCGCCTTCGGGATAATAATCCAGCCCGCGTCGCCAGCTTTGCCACTGCGACCCCATCATGCGCAGAATCTGCACCGAGCGAGCAGTATCTTCGAGCGATCGCCACGTGCGGCCGGTGCGATGGTCAAGTGTAGCGGCCGTCCCGGCGAGAGCTTCGCGATACTGCTCTGGCGTCCACAATCCGCTGCGCGCGGCCAGTAATGTGCCGAGATATTCCGTGAGACCTTCGTAGACCCAGAGCAGGTCGCCAACCATCGGCTCCTGATAATTCGGTGTGGCTAATCCCGCGGGACGCCGGTACTTCCCGTTCCACGAGTGCGTGAACTCGTGCGGTACAAGGTCGGCGTAAAGCATGTGGAGGTCGGGGTCGAGCAGGGTGCGCTCAGGAGCGGCGCTGTCGTTGGATTCGTGATGTTCCAGGCCGTGGCCGCCGACCTGATCGCTCAGCGTGAGCAGAAAATGATATTGGCGATAGTGACGCGCACCGAAGAGCGCTCCTGTTTCCGCTACCAGCTTTTGAAAGGAGGCCAGGTCTTCTGGCTTCATAGCCAGGTCGCCTTCGTTATCGGCAACCAGATCCATAACGTGCGGCGGCGAACCTTCGGCCCTTGCTCCGTCAGGCTTGGTTAATTCGATGCGGCGGTAATGAGCTCCCGCAATCAGAGGCGAGTCGATCAGAGTAGTCAACGAAACCGGGGCAAATTCGATTTTGTTTCCCGAAGACGAGGACACGGGCAACGCGGTGCCAAACTTCCATCCCGCCGGCAGAGTGACTGAAGGTAAAAACTGAATGTCATCCGAGCGCGCGCCCTCCGGATATAGCACCACAGCATTCCAATTCAAATCGAGGATGTTGCTGGAGGCAGACGGCCCTCCGCCTCCGGCACTGTCCTGCGTGGTGATGGCGTCAAGCCGCACCTCGACCGTGTCGACGCCCTGAGGCACATCGACGTGAAACGCATACATGTCCACGGGATCGCGCTGCCACGCCAGTGTCTTGCCCAAGCCTTCCATGCGAATGCCTGTGAGAGCGCCGACCGGCCCACTGGGGCGATGATTCCCTGGAATCCACTTGGGAAAAACGAGAGTCATCATGCCCGCCTTGGCCGGGAAAAAAAGATGAGCGTGGTAAATGTTGCGCGGCGCGTCGGTTAGGTCAACTTGCAAGCGAATTGCCTGGGCTATCGCCTGGGACGAAGCAAGGAGAGAAAAACTAAAAGACAGGAGAAAAGCAATTGAAAAACAACGGGGGAAGGCAAACCGCACTAAACGCACCAAAACCTCCCGTGCGAATCAAAACGAAAAGGCTATAGGAAAAGAAGCCGCGGATGCAAGGGAGGAAAACTAAGAAAAGCGCTCTGGCCACCGATACGAGACGAGCAGTGTGGGTAAATGGAGTGAGCGCTAATCGTAAAACGATTCCGCGCTAGGATCCTGCTTACTGCGCATACGCCAAAAGTAGATTCCTGCCAGCCCTGTCGCAAATAATAGCCATGTCCCCGGTTCCGGAACACTTTCCGGTGGACCGCAGTTCACCTTCTTCTTGCCGGTTTCGCCGCCGGTTTCGCCAGTGCCCTTCTTGCCTGGCTCGCAAACGCCCGCTACAGGCAATGGCGGTGGCGCGAGCGGGACCCAGGACTCTCCGCTGAACGGACTGAACAAGCTCAACGGTGGTTGTGGTCCAATGCCGGGCGCTCCAGGCCGGCTCATGAGCGCGGATTGAAAGGGCACCGGTGGGCTCTGCGCGGCAGTGCCGTCGCCGCCGCCGATTGGTTGTTCGAACTTGGCGGCGGGCGGTTCGGAGGATGAAGTGGCCTGCTGTGGAACCGCTTCCACGCGATTCCCGCAGCGCGTGCGGGCAGTCATTTTGCCGTCGGTGATGAGCTTTTCGCCCTTGTGCAGAGCCACCCTGTGGCGCGTCCAATAGACTTTGTTGCCAATGCGGTAAGAAAGATAAACCGTTTGCGAAAGCGCCAGGCGCACGACGCGAGCACGGTCGTAATCGAACCCCGCATAGTGTGCCGCTACTACAGGATCATGTTCGGCCACCCATTTCAACTCGCGCGCATCTTCCACTCCCCCGCGCACGACTGAGTATGGATACACGGGCCGCCCCACGGAGTTGGGCGCGAAGGCATCCGCGTTCGCCTGCAAAAGGCGGCTTCGGCTGGCCTCTGCCTCTCCCCGAGTGGGGACTTCTGCGGGCGCAGAACGAAACAAAGAAGGACTCAAATAAAGTAAAGCGACAGCGGAAGAGCCGACTACAGAAAATGCCAAGGTAAGCATCAGCACTGCCCGCCGGATCATGCGATTGCGGCGATGACGGCGGGTCCGGCGGCGGCGAACTCCACTTTGCGCGCCGCCCGATTCCTGTTGGCTCACAGAAGACTCCTACCTTTGAACGTCCGGCTGTCCTCAGCTCAATGGCGGCTGGGGTTCACTTTGGCCTTTACACCCTGAAACCGGGTGCAGTTGACAGGCCATCGCGGGATCTTTTTCCCCCAGCAAACGTGGAACATCGGGGATATTTGACGCCCCAATGCTACCAGAGAGTGCAATGGTTTGCACAGAATGTGATGTGGACTTCTTGTGGCGTGGGAAAAAGCTATTCTCCGCAAGCGCGCCGCTTTTAGGGAAAACGCCCCCCGAGTGCCCCACTCAGCTATTCCACATCGAAATCGGCCGAGCGGGTCTTGCTAACATTTCCCACTGAATCAAGCGCCCGCACCTGCACCCTATACGACCCCGGATCAAGCGACGCGACGGGCAGCTTGAGTCCCAATGCAATTACCGGATTTCCGTCTTTGCCTTTAGGGGTCTTCTCGCCGATGCGAAATTTTTGCGCTCCTGTCTTGCGTTCCACAATCACCAGTTCGTAAGCGACTTGCGGAGGATTCGGATCTTTCAGCAGCGGTTCGTAGACTTCGACATAGATGCCAGCCATATCCGCCTTCTTGAAATGATTCGATGCAGACGGTGAAAATTCCAGGCCATTCACCAACAAAGGGGTCTTGTCTTCGAGCAACTGACTGTCCAGTTCCGTGGAAATATCGGCCGCGCGGTGGACGTTGTTGCTGAGCGCCACGCCGCTAATGCTGAATTGCTTGTCATGGTAAGGATCGATCGACAGCGGAGCTTCGAGCTTGCCAAAGCTCTCGCTGCCGGAACTGAAGACCACTGTTAGCTTGTAACCGCCGGATGCGATCTCGAACTGATTTTCATAATGAAAAGGCTGCTGTTGAAATTCCTCAACTTCTTTTTTGCCATCGAAGTCTAGGTTGGCTGTGTCGCTGAACCGCGCAGCGATCGATCCATCTGGCTTATATGCGATCCCCAATATGTTGACCGCCGCATGTTGTTTGCCCTTGACCTTTTCGAACTTCAGCGCCGTGGAGGGAATATCGACCGCAAGGTGGACCTGAGCAACGTTAGGCGAAGTGTAGAAAAACGGAGTCTCCATCAGCGCAGTGACGTTGCCTTTCATTTCCCCGGTTGCGCGTGTTTCCAAGTCTTTCTCGATCACGTTTCCAGCCAGAAGGTCGACCGGTTTTACGTTGCAATAGCCGCTGCGCGCGCGAACTGAGGTTCCTCCGCGCTCTACTTTCACCTTCAACGTGTGGCAACTTCCTTCGGCTGAGGTCGTGGGCTTGTAACCGAGCAGGTAATACTGGTTCTGATCTCGCGCGATCCTTTCCAGTCCACCCAGCAAGTCGTTGGTGTTCAGGATGACAAATCCACCTGTGCCGCCGGCAAGTTGATAGAGAACCTGCTGATTGTCGGACGCGCTTGCGGGGAATTGCGGAACGATAATCCTGGGCTGTGAAGGGAGGCCGTAAAGGCCCGAGTTATATCCGCTTCCTCCGCCGCCAGTCTTGCCGCCACCCGTGCCACCCCCACCGCCTGTTCCGCCTCCACCACCTTTACCACCCCCACCGCCCGTTCCTCCGCCGCCTGTTCCTCCGCCACCTCCACCGTGGCCACCACCGCCTCCTGTCCCTCCGCTCCCCCCACCTCCACCGTGCTGGAAAAGCGCAGCCGGCTCGGCAAAAGCAGCCAGCTTCACTATTGGGAAACGAGCATTGTTCTCTGAATAGTGAACTGCGGTCTGTACAAACGATCCTGTTTCGGAATGAAATGAAGGTGGTGTTAGACGGCTGTGGGGCGTCCCCGATAAAACTGGGACTACCAGACCGCGAACATCGATGGGATAGATGGCGACGTTCGCTTTGTTGCAAGTGTTGATGGTTGCCGTCAGTTCCGACTGGTATTCCGGGCTCAGCGGAAAACCAGCAGTTAACATCACCAGCGTCTTGCGGCCGGGAACCGTGGACAACCCTTTTGCCAGGCTTCGCAGCGCGAGAAGCACGCTGCTGACGCCGAAGTCAGCCTCGGCATGCCCTAGAGAAGGCATTGCCGGCGGAGGTGCCAGCGACGCGACCATCACGGGCGGCTCCCCGTTCGGCGAAACTGCCGAACCTTTGATACCCTTCACTACTTGTTTTAGACGCGCCGCATCCGCAGTGAAGTTTTGCGAGATCCTCACCACGCCACCAAAATCCGCAATCGCGATTAAGCGGCCTGGGCCCGCATTGGCGTCGATAAACTTTGCTGCCGCTTCGCGCGCCTGGACTTGATCGCCGGTGTCCATGGTGGAGTTATCGAAGAACAGCACCATGTAGTGCGGCTGCGCGTGGGAATCGGTGCTTTCCTCAAAAGAAAAACTGTTGAGGGACTGCTCTTTGCCATCTTCCCAAACCTTGAAATCTTTCTGCTCGAGATCGCGAACGTAGTTCCCTTTCTTGTCCGTTACGACCGCGTCGACAAGAACCAGCCGGGTTTCCGAGCGCAATACGGCTGGGTCGGCTCCGCCCAGATTTCCTTGCTGGGCATGTGCCACCAGAGGGTCAGCACCTTGTTCCACGAAGACCCAGCCAACCGCCAGACAAATTAAACCGATGAAAAATACCAATCGGTAATCGCGCACGCGTCACCTCCAAGCTACGCTTCATACTCAGCGAAACCCATCTTCGGAATTCAGCTCAGCGAATCTCAACCGCCCCATTTTCGGCGGACATCATTTGCCCTTCCGCATCTCTTACCACAAGCCGGACTAAATAGCTTCCCGGTTTTACATCGAAGCTCGTTTTCAGCGTAATGCCCGAACCCAGCTTGTGTTCTAAAGTGTCATCCTTCAAATGCATGGTCACAATTTTTTGCGTTCCCTCAATGAAACTGCCGTCGCGATTGAACAAGGCAGAAACACAGGTCAGAACATTCTGATTTCGTCCTTCTATCTTTCGAAAGCGCAGAAGCCTCACATCCACATGGGCCAGAACATTGAGCTTGGCTTCCTGATCGCTCGCCTTGAAAAACTGCGTATGCAAAGTGACCGGAAGATTATGCAGCTCCTCCTGGGAAAACATTTCGTCTTCTATTTCCTGCTTGGCCTGCTCGTTTGCATCGGCAAATTTCTTGGGCGCATAGTAGCCCCGGCGGGCTTGCAGGCTAAGCTTTTGCGCACTGTTCACTTTGACCTTCAGACTGTGAAAGCTGCCGTCCGCCTTCAGGTTTTGCGGGGCAAATCCCAAAACGTAGGAATATTCCGGTGTCTCAGCCAGCCTGCGGAAGCCTTCATTGAAATCGTTATTGTTGTGAAAAAATATGCCTCCGGTGCCGTCGGCAAAGACGGCCAGCAGATCGGCATTCGCTTCCGCGGCTGCGGTCTCAATCAACGCTTTACCGGGAGGCGGCAAGCCTCCTCCAACCGCCAAGGTGGCGGGTTGCTGGCTCACATCTCCAAAAGGTGCTATGACAAACAAACCTTGGGCATCCAGCGCACTGATTACGACCTGAGAACGTACGGCGCGATCGATGATATCGATGTAATCGTACTGCAAATCCGGAGCAATGAACCCGGGAGAAACAAGTATGACAGTGCGCTGGCCAGGCATCCGTGAAATGTGGTGCACGACATCTTTAATGGAGCCAAGAGAGATTCGGCTCTCATGTTCCCCTGCACTGAGTACCTGCGCGCTCATACCGTTCACCATCGCCGCAGCCTGTGAACTCTGTAGCATGGGATTACATTGCATCGCTTCCTGAATGGCAACCTGCGTAGCCTGAGGATCGTTCTTGTTGATGATTAAATCGGCCTGATAATAGCTGATTTCCGGGCATTGACCCACGGAAATGCCAGATGTGATGGGATGCGGCTGCAAATGCAACAAAGTATCGCGCAGCTTGGCCTGATCGTCTGTGAAATCCAGAGTGGTTTGGCCCGAGGTGGTGAAAATAGCCGCACGATCCGTGGGCCGCAACGTCGCCAGGTGTCGCTCTGCCGCCTGCCGAACCTGCGCGAGATCTGCGAACTGCACATGAACATCATCGAAAAGAAACGCTACGAAGCGCTGCGGCACAGTGCCTGCGGCCGGAGCAGTAGATGAGGTCTCACTGGACGCAGCATCCGCATGCCCTTCTGATTCCTGGCTTACCTTTGCAGGGCGTGACCCCAATTGCTCCATTTCGAACTGGCTGATAGTCTGCGGCTTCCCTTTGTCGAACACCTCGAAGTCCTCTTTATGTAAACCTCCGACTGCATGCCCCTGGGAGTCCCGGACGACGACCCGCACGACTACCAACTTCACGTTGACCTGGAATTTCGCCGGTTCGTCGTGAGAAACCAGTTCCGCAGAATTCTGATCGATTTCAGCCTTAGCGGCAGCGGGCGGAGCGATCGCAGAGACATCCTGCGCTTGTAGCTGCTGTGGATAGGGGAAAAACCAGAGTATCCCGAAAACGGCGAACAACAGGAAGACTGAGGATAAACCATTCGCCAGACTGCTGGGCGTGACCAACTGCCTCACAGGACTTCTCCTCTAAGTTCAGCGGATGCCGAGACAAGGCCAGTCATCCGTGAACGCGGCCTGCTGTGATGAACCGGCATTCTCTTTGGGAATCAAATGCCGCCAGCCAGTCTACTCCAGTTTAGAACGGGAAGCGGATCGATAGAATGCCGTTGTGATTGGTGGTATGGAAGTGAGGGGTGGCGATCTGCAGATCCCTTGGATCATAACTTCCAGGTCGGCCCGGGAATGCAACTCAAACCCGGACGGGCCGCAGCCGCGCTCATCAAGGCCACAGAAGTTATGATTTTGTGGGTGTGAAGTTTGCAAAAAGCCAGAAAAAAACGCGCGGGCGATACCGCCATCCCGCGCGCACTGTTGCTCTCACTAGTTAAGGCGAAGCATCTCGAACCTCGCCAATGTTTCCTACGGCAAGTAATACCGGAACGATGTGAAGACCATGCCGTCCAGTCCCTCCGGCTCCAGGCCGCTCTTGCCACTCCAGGTGCTGCGGTCTACGTAAGAGTACTGGATGCCCCACTGCACACGGCCACGATTGACCTTGTCTTTTGATCCGTCGTACACCCTGTACCAAAATCCGGCGGTGCCTTCAATAAGAGCTCGCGTGTCGGCTGTGCAACTGGAAAGGCCACCGGGAGCGAAGCCGTTGGCGACCGGAGGCACAGTCTCGGAATAGCAGCCGGAATTGCTGAACGCGGGCGATCCGTAGCCGACGACTTTCCCGGATACGGGATCGTAGTCCGCGGCCCGGCTTGCATACTCGGAACCGGCATTGAGGTAAATATCCAGCTTGGGACCATGCCATTCCAGCGTAGCCAAACCCTGCAAGCTGCGGATCAGATCCATGGTTCCGTTGGCATGGATCGAACTATCGGCAAGACCACCGGTACCGTAGCGTCCCACTCCGCTTCCGCCAAAACCGTGCAGGCCGAAGTCGATGTGCTTGTTGTCAAAGGACCAGCGCGCATTGGCGCCAATGCCACCACCATTTTTCGAGGCATTATAGGCGCCGAGGGCATTAGGACCCGCTACCGTGCTGCCATCGCAGAACGCGGTAGCAGTGACATCTTCGCAGGGGAACACGCGGTCGCGGAAGCGGCTATACACCCCGTAAACTTCATAGTGGCCGAAGCCTGGATCGAGAGCCAACTTAGCAATGATGTCGGGCGATGGATTGAAGGCGTAGGTGGCTGCCGGTGTGCAAGTGGTGGAAGCACTGACGGCGCCTGTGCTGCTGGTCGTAGTTGTTGTGGCGCAAGTGGTGATCGCACCATTGTAGAGGCCGCCTCCGGTGCCGGCGGAGCCGAGCAGGAAGTTTGCCGCATTGGTGTGCGTCGACAGCGTAGCCTGCGGGTTTTCTATCGACACCGCGAACGTGACCTTATTATTAAAGGTCTTCGATAGACGAAGGCCATATTGCCGTGCCCAACTGAAGCCGACCGTGTACTGAGGGTCAATGGTCATGGGGAGCGCTTCGGACCGGTTGTCGGTGCCCTTTCTGGTTTCAGTCACCAGGCTCCACATCTGACCGCCGGTGATCTGGAAGCCGTTATTGAAGGCTACCTGACCAAACGCCTGCCGCTGACGAAGCGTGTAGCTGTTGCTTTCGTTGTTGTTGGAGGTAACGCCGGCCGACAGGAAATCGGCTTCGTAATAGCCGCTCAATTTCGCGTTCGTCAACTGCCCTTGTGCCAACATGGAGATGCGCGACTGGCGGCCCGATCCGAAGAACTCGGAGATGCTGCTTTGCGAAGCGCCGGGCATGGTCAGAGAGTTAAACGGGGTGTTGATATCGGATCCAAGGGCACGTGACCGACGTACAAATTCAGCGGCCAGAAATCCGCCGGGCGTAATTGTGATCCCCTTGAAGTGCAGCGCGGTTGGAGGTTCCGAAATGCTCTTCTGAGTTTCCTGTAAAGTGGTCGCGGTGTTCAGCAGATTGGCTTTCACGTCGGCAACGTCAGTCTTCAGTTCGCCGACGGTTTGCTGCTGCTGGGTAGCCGCCGCCTGCGCGGCGTCCGCTTTCCCCGCTGCGTCCGTCGCGGTGGTCTGGGCCTGCTGCAGAGCCTGATCCTTGTGCTGCACGAGATCGCGCAGTTCTTGTATCTGCTGCTGCTGCTGTGCCAAGGCAGCTTGCTGCGAGGCAATGGCATCCTTCAGCGCCTGCACGTCGGCCGCGGTGATTGTTGCGGGCTTGGGCTTCCTGGGTTTGGGCGAGGTGCTGGTTTGCGCCACCAGCGCTGTCGCCAGAGACACGACTACGCACAACTTCCACACAGATTTCATTCCACTCTCCTTAATTTGCCACAAAATTGCAAAGACCTCGGCGAACCTGCAGGATCCAATTAAACTTGTTTTGTTACCTTGGCTTTTTTAATCGCCAATCTTGTCTTTCAGCGCGGCTCTCCATGAGGCGAGCACGATCCTGCACATTAATGGACAAATTCCAAACTGGGTCAAAGATGTTCTGGTTCTATCGGCGCTCTGTTACAGGAGAGTTACAAACGGGTGAATTTATGATGAATGGCTGGAGAGAAGTAGGGATCAGAGCAGAACCGTCAATCGCTCTGCTGTGAGCGGCGTCAATAGTTGGAATAAATTAGTGAAAGGTTGCAACCGGAAGCACACCGCACGTTCTACGCGACAATATCCCCAGGCGTATACAACCAACGCCCGAACTTTGTTGATCTAACTCAAGGTCACGGTCTGGTAACTGCGACCGCGTTGCGACAGCTCAATTTTCTATGGTAGAAACAAATAGGATTGCGGGTTGCACTGAAGCATCACTGCCAATGCCCTTCGAAAAACGAAAACATACGAGTTTTTGGGCTGTGGTCATTTTGGTGGCTGTGTGTGCATTAACGGTCAGCGTGGTCACGCGCTATTGCTCCCCCTGGGGATCGTCATCGCAGACCGTGAAGAGCGCGGTAAAGCACTCGCTGGATGCGAAACGACAGCATCTTACCAGAAACGCAGCTCCTTGGACGCCATCGGTAGTCTGCTTTGATCTCTTGCGTTCTCCTCACTTTTATCCGCGAATCGCACCTGCCGGACCTCCTGTGCCAGGCTTGTTGCTTGAAGAAAGTCTCTATAACCGGCCTCCTCCATCTTTCGACTCCTTGTCTTAATAATCTTGTCATAAATAATTTCGCCGACTTCATTGATCGCACCAATTGATTGATCTCAAGTTTCTCGTGCGCTTTTGGCGAATGCCATTGGTGACCATGCGGTGGGAGCTTCGAGTCATCGTTGGACTCGGTTGATTCGTGAGAGGTTATGAGGATTTTCTGGCCGCTACAGGCGGGGTCGGCATCTCCTACATGGGACCGCCAAGGAAAAATCCATGACACTTCCGATGGAGCCAAACCAGGCCAGCCAGGAAAACTCGATGACTCAAAGTCGCAGTAGCAACGGCAAAACACGAATACTCCGATTGAACCTGTTGTTTTCCTGCGTACTTACCTCTGCTCTCGTGATGGCTATCTTCTTGTCGTCTTGTTCGGGAAGCGGGACCCGAGTTCACGCGAGCGAACCCGCAATCACCGTCGGAGTAACCAAAGTGGTGAATAAATCGCTCGGCCGGCAAATCACTTTGTCGTCCGAGTTGGTGCCCTTCCAAGAAATCGATGTGTACGCCAAAGAATCCGGTTACGTCAAGAAACTGCTTGTCGACTACGGAACGCACGTAAAGGCTGGCCAAGTCATAGCAATCCTCGAGATTCCGGAGTTGGAGGCACAGCTTCAGGAAGATCAGGCAGAAATCAAGAACGCCGGGAATCAAGTTAGCCGCGCGCAGCACGAACTATATCGCTATCAGGCGCAATACAACGCGCTTCATCTGCAATACACACGTTTGAATGGAGTCTTCAAGAGTCAACCTGGAATTGTCGCGCAACAGGAAGTGGATGACGCACAGGGCAAGGATCTGGCGGCGTCCTCGCAGGTGGATGCGGGTCAGGCCGCCCTTGAGTCTTCTCAGAGCCAGTTGTCCGTTGCCAAGGCGAAAATGGGGCGCGATCAAAGTCTATTTGACTATGCGAGGATTACGGCACCATTCGCCGGAGTGGTGACGGAGCGCTATGCGAACCTCGGCACACTCGTGCAGGCGGGAACGAATTCCAGCACGCAGGCAATTCCTATCGTCAAGCTTTCGCAGGATGATCTCTTCCGCCTGGTGATTCCGGTTCCCGAATCGTACGTTCGCTTTATCCGCATTGGCGATCACGTGGACGTGCGCGTCCCGTCACTTAACCAGATTTTTCCCGGGAAGGTGGCACGGTTTTCCGTCGACGTCAGCGAAAACACGCGAACCATGCATACCGAAGTAGACGTTGAGAACAAAAAGGGAGTGCTCATTCCGGGCATGTATGCAGATGCCGACTTGACGCTGGAGCACAAGGAAGATATTCCAACCGTGCCTTTGCAGGCCGTAAATCATGAAGGTGAAAAGTCAACTGTTTTCATTGTGGATGCGAACAATCAAATTCAAGATCGTCCTGTGACTCTTGGGTTGCAAACGGCCAACGACGCTGAAGTCGTTTCCGGTTTGACTGCCGGTGAACAAGTGGTTGTGAGCGACCGGAGCGGATTGAAACCGGGGGAAAAGGTAAACCCTCACACCGTGCAGATTATGCAATATCAGGAGAGCAGCCAGGAATAGCACGGAGCCCGAAAGTTCGGTCGTATTCGGTGAAAATGAATGTCACGTTTCTCCATCCGTAATCCGTACTTCATCATCGTGATCTGTCTGGTATTGACGGTCATCGGCATCACCAGCATCGCGCGCATGCCTGTAGACCTGTTTCCTACCATCAATCTGCCGGAAGTTGTGGTGGCGACTTTCTACTCCGGGATGCCGCCAGAAGATATTGAGGTCGATATCACCGATCCGCTGGAACGCTTCTTTACTCTGGCCAGCGGAATCGACCACATGGAATCGCGGTCGCTGCTGGGCGTCAGCATGATCAAGATTTACTTCCAGCCGGGAACCAACGCTGACGCGGATGTAACAGAGATATCCAATCTCGCGCTGGCCGACTTGAAGCGCCTGCCGCCGGGCACGCTGCCTCCAGTGGTGTTGAAGTTCGATGCTTCGAGCCTTCCCGTCTGTCTGGTAACCCTCAAGGGCGAAGGCTTGAATCAAACCCAGCTTCACGATGTAGGACAGTTCTCCATCCGCAATCAGATTGCGGTGGTTAAGGGAGCGGAAATTCCACCACCGTTCGGGGGCAAGTACCGGCAGATCATGGTGTACGTCGACCCGTTTAAGTTGGCATCCCGTCAGTTGAGTCCGATGGACATTGTGAACGCGGTGAACAGTTCCAACCTGATCCTGCCCGCGGGCGACGTGAAGATGGGGCCATTCGACTACTACGTTTATTCCAACAGCCTGGTCGACAACATGGAAGAACTGGGCAAGGTTCCCGTGAAGACAGTAGGCACGTCCTGGGTGACGATAAACGACATTGGCAAAGCAGAAGACGCCAACCAGATCCAGTACAACCTGGTGCGTGTCGACGGGCAGCGGTCGGTTTATTTGCCAATCATGAAGCAGGGCGGCGACACCAATACCATCGCCGTGGTCAATGGCATTCGGGAGGCAATTCAGCACCTCTACGATATTCCGAAACAGCTCAAGTCCAGCGTGGTGTTCGATCAGTCCGCGTTCGTGAAAGAAGCGATCAAGACTCTGCTGCACGAAGGCGCGCTCGGGCTCGCGTTGACCAGCCTGATGATTCTGGTTTTTCTCGGGAGCTTCCGGGCAACCTCGGCGGTGTTCTTGTCCATTCCGCTTTCTGCTCTGGCAACGTTTGTCGTGCTGAGTTGGACGGGTAGCACTGTAAACACGATGATCCTTGGCGGGCTGGCCCTGGCTTTTTCGCGCATCATCGATAACTCGGTGATCTCGCTGGAAAATATTTATCGCCATCTGGAGATGGGTGCGGCGCCAATGGTCGCAGCCGAAGAAGGAGGATCTGAGGTCAGCCTTGCAGTGCTGGCCGCTACTCTGACCACGGTTGTCGTGTTCTTTCCGGTGACGTTCCTCTATGGCGTCAGCAAATTCCTTTTCACCGCACTTGCACTGGCCGTGGTCATTTCGTTGTTCGCTTCTTACCTGGTAGCGATGACGGTCATCCCCTTGTTCTGCTCGCGATTTCTCAAGGCAGTGCCGCATAGCGAAATTCATGCAACACCGGAATATGAAGTGGAACCTACGGATGCGAAGAATAAGTCCTGGTGGGACCGCTTTACTGCCGATTTCAACCGCCATTTCAACAAACTGCTCGATTACTACGAGTATTGGGTGAAGCGGGCACTGGCGCGTCCGGGCCTTACGGTTCTCGTTCTAAGCGGTATCTTCGTCCTGAGCCTCGCCATTTATCCGTTTGTGGGGCTTGCATTCTTTCCCCGAACCGACGCAGGCCAGTTCACCATCAATCTGAAAGTTCCAACCGGAACACGGCTGGAAGTAACCGAGCAATATGTCGCCAAGGTGGAATCGCTCATTCACCAAGAGGTCGCGCCCAAGGATTTGAAGATGGTGGTCTCCAACATCGGCGTGGTCCCGGATTTTTCTGCACTCTATACGACCAATGCCGGTCCTTACATGGCAACGATTCAAGTCGCATTGCAGGAGTCGCACGGGCGCAGCAGCTTCGACTACATGGATCGTGTGCAGAAGGCGATGGCAAATCAGTTTCCAGAAATCCGTACGTTTCTTTCCAGTGGTTCCATGGTCGACGCCATTCTTAATTCCGGAATGCCGGCGCCCATTGACGTGCAAGTGAGCGGACGAAGCCTGCACCAGATTTTCGGCGTGGCCCAGGATTTGGCCGGCCGCATTCGCGCTCTGCCCGGAATCGGCGAGGTCTATATTCCGCAAGACTTGAACTACCCCGGCATACGGCTGGATGTGGACCGCGTGCACGCCGGTGAGCTGGGGTTGACGCAGAAAGAGGTAGTGGACAACGTCATTACGGCGCTCAATTCCAACACCATGATCGCGCCCAATTATTGGGTCGATCACAAGACCGGCAACGATTATTTTCTGACTGTCCAATTTCCCGAGAAGGGTCGATCAGCGATTCACGACCCCACCGATCTGACAAACATTCCGATCCGCTCTCCGAATCTGAAGCAGCCAACCACGCTGGACGCGGTGGTGAAACTGGAAAACATTCAGACACCAACCGAAGTCGATCACTACCAGATCCAACGCGTCGCCGATATCTACGTGACGCCGGCCAGCGAAGATCTCGGCAAAATTGCCGGCGAGGTGAACCGCGTTCTAAGCGAGACGAAGCTTCCGGAAAATGTGCGCGTTAATCTCCGTGGCATGGTGGAAGGTATGAACTCGTCCTTCCGCAGTTTCGCCATCGGCCTGTTGTTATCCGGCGTCCTTCTTTATCTGATTCTGGTGGCGCAGTTCCGTTCCTTCGTCGATCCGTTGCTGATCATGCTGGCAATACCGATGGGCTTGATTGGAGTCCTCGTCATTTTGCCTCTGACCGGGACCACGTTAAACGTCATGTCACTCATGGGCGTGCTTATGCTGGTGGGCATATCCACTTCAAACAGCATTTTGATCGTGGAGTTCGCTCATCGTCTTGAGGAACAAGGAAAATCTGTAGAGGACGCGGTAATCACTTCGTGTCGCGTTCGGTTGCGCCCAATTTTGATGACCTCGCTTGCCACCATCATTGGCATGGTGCCGATGGCGCTTAAGCTGGGTACGGGAAGCGAACAATATGCGCCTTTGGCGCGCGCCATCATCGGTGGATTGACCTCTTCAGTGGCGCTGACCATCTTTATCGTGCCCGCGGCTTATCTGCTTGCGTATGGCAAGCGCGGCCAACGCAACGCGCCCGAACCGTCTCCGGCGATTGAAGGCTGATTGAGTGAGAACAAGTCAGCGAGGGAACGCTCGAAAATGAAAAGCCTGCAAAACATTCTTCTCTTTCTGGCTCTGCCTATTTGCAGCTTCGCGCAATTTGCGCCCGGTTCTAGTGGGCCACAGCAATTGCCTTATGCTCCTTCGCCTCAGATCGAGCAAAAGCCCGCGCCAGGTGCTGCCGCTCCTGTAGCTTCACAATCTACCCCAGTCGCCACTGGCCCCCAGACATCATTATCGTTGTCTTTGAAAGACGCGCAGGCGCTTGCTATAAAAAATAATCCGCAGATTTCGGTAGCGCGCCTCACTGCATTAGCCTCGCAACAAATCACCCGAGAGGTGCGCTCCAGTCTTTGGCCCACCGCAAGCGTCAATCTCACCGCAGTCGATGCGAACCCGGGCTCGCGCATCACGGCTGGCGGGTTGAACAATCCTGTGGTTTACCAGCGCGCAGCAGCCGGCGTGACGGTGAGCCAGTTACTTACCGATTTCGGACGCACGACAAACCTGGCCTCCAGCGCCAACTTGGCCGCGAAAGCCGAGAACCAAAACGCGCTCGCCACGAAAGAACAAATTCTTCTGGCAGTTGATCAAGCCTTCTACGGCGCTCTGCAGGCGCACGCCGTGCTGACCGTCGCACAGCAGACGGTGAATGATCGCCAAACGGTTTCCAACCAAGCCGATGCACTATTCAAAAGTAAGCTTAAGTCAGGGCTGGACCTTAGTTTTGCCAACGTGAATCTGGCACAAGCGAAATTGCTGCTTTTGGATGCGCAAAATAATGAGAACGCCACCTTCGCAAGCCTTTCTGCCGTCCTCGGCTTTTCCACCTTGCAAAACTTTAAACTGGTCGAAGATTCAACCGCAGCCGCTACGCCCGCGGCGAACGTGGATGATTTGATCTCCACCGCATTCACCATGCGTCCGGAAATTCTGTCGCTCGAATTTCAGTCGGAATCGGCTCTCAAATTTCAAAAAGCCGAGCGGGACTTGCTGTTTCCAGACATCCGCGCACTGGGCGTAGTGGGAGACACTCCGGTTCGGAATCCGATTATTTCTCCCAACTGGTACGGGGCGGTGGGCGTTAATGTCGACATCCCGGTTTTCAACGGCTTTCTCTTTACGGCCAGGTCTCGCGAAGCCTCGCTTCGCACGCAGGCCGCTGAGGAGCGATTGCGCGATCTCCGCAACCGCATTGCGCGGGATGTGCGCACCGCATGGCTGAACGCTAACACTGCCTACGAACGGCTGGCGGTAACGCAGCAATTGGTGGATCAAGCGAACCTCGCCCTCAATCTCGCGCAATCGCGCTACAACCTCGGTTTAGGTTCAATCGTGGAGCTCAGCCAGGCGCAGTTACAGCAAACGCAGGCGCAAATCACCAATGCGCAAGCCGGATATGACTATCGGCTCTCGCTCGCAGTCTTGCAGTATCAAACGAGCGGAATCTGAGAGAGGTTCGATGATTTGTATGGGAATTTAGATTTGGTGGAGCTAGTCGGGATCGAACCGACGGCCTCGTCGTTGCGAACGACGCGCTCTCCCAGCTGAGCTATAGCCCCACAAAGGCAAGACACAGAGGATTGCTTGCTCGACTATTTTATCAGCGATCTTCCGCCTGCACCAAGCTCCGCATTCCCACGGCAAGTCATTCCACGACAGAAACCATGCCAGTTCCTTTCGACACGTAAACTGCAAAAAACAGATTGACCAAACGGCCTGCTTCACGTCTAAATATCTTAGAACTGTTCAATGTTCACGGAATCCAATCCGCGGCCCGCTCCACGGCAAAATGTCCTGCTTGTAGCCTCGCTGGCTCTGCATGGCCTTCTGTTGGCTTGGCTGCTGCATTCTCCCGAGCCGCAGTTGCTGAACCCAATTTCCATCGCCCACGGCGAGAATGGAAACGTAGTCACGCGCCTCTATTGGCCCAGCCATACGCCCGATGACAGTGCTTCCAGTTCTTCTGAAAGCGCCACGGAAAAGTATCGCCGCCAGCGATTGGCGCACGACAAACTAACGTGGAAGGCACCCACCGCTGCGGCGCTTCCGTCTACTGTTCCGCTCTCGCCATCCGAAGCCGAAGACAAATCGAAATCGCAAACGCTTTCCGCGCTGGGCCACGGCGCTCCAGCCGGACTTTCTTACGGAACACTCGCCACCGGCCCGGCCTACGGAGAGGAGGTTCGCCCCGCGCTTCCGGTCCAGACCTCCGATCCCGTTGCATATCCCTGGGAGTTGCCCGATTCTGAAGGCAACGTGGTGGTTGAAATCACGATCGATGAGCGCGGCGAAATCGTCAATAAAGCGGTCCTTGAGAGCATGGGGCCGAAGCTTGACGAGAAAGCCCTGGCCGCGCTCAATGGCTGGCGCTTCCATCCCGCGACGCGCAACGGCGTCGCCATCGCATCCAAGCAGGACGCTGTCTTTCACTTTCGCGCCCGCGGTTAGCGCGACGGGATCGCAGGAATACATCCTCTTGACATTAGCCGCGATTGTCCTCGATATAATCGGTTTGTGAGCACACACGCAGTTCATCAGATCGCGTCCGCCGATTTCCCTACGCGCTGGGGAAAATTCCGCATCCATGGATTTCGCGGCGAATTTAGTTCCGACGGCAACCGTCGAGTGGAAGAGGCCGTAGCTCTGGTCATGGGTGACATTCATTCCTCAGCGCCGCTGGTGCGAATCCACTCGCAATGCCTCACCGGCGACGTTTTTCATTCCCTGCGTTGCGATTGCGGCCAACAGCTGGAAATGGCATTGTCGATAATTGCTGAACAAGGCGCAGGCATCCTGCTTTACGAACAGCAGGAAGGACGCGGTATCGGCCTCATGGCCAAGTTGCAAGCCTACGAGTTACAGGATTCAGGCCTGGATACGGTCGAGGCTAATGAGCGACTGGGCTTCAAGGCTGACTATCGCGAGTTCACACTGCCAGCAGAGATGTTAAAGGCTCTGGGCGTCACGCAAGTGAGGCTCTTGTCAAACAATCCGGACAAAGTGGAGGCGCTGGAACGCGCGGGAGTCAAGGTCGTAGAACGCGTCCCGTGCGAGGTGGAACCTAGCGCTCACGCGAAGGAATATATAAAGACCAAAAAAGAAAAGCTCGGACACCTCTTCACTTCGTAACGCTCCGTTTGCCCAGCAGCGTCTTCATGGCATCCGGCTTCTTCCCCGGCAAATACCGGACCGCTGCCCGCGCCAGCGCCACATAGACATCGCGCGCTTCGGGAACCGCGCGCAGCGCCTGCAAGTGTCGGCGCACGACTTCCACATCGCCACGCACAATCGGACCGCTGAACCCTGCCGCCGCTCCCGCGGCCGCATAGTTAACAATCGTCTGCGCAATGATGGGTAGCATTCTCTTTCTCGCCATCCCGGCTGGCACGCCCGCTGCCGATGCCACACGTTCGCTGGTCGCCAGTAAGGCGGTCAGCAGCGGCGAAGCGAAGGTTCCCCACGCGTGATATGCAACCTTGTCTTGCTTCCGAATCCAAAATGCCTGTCCGCCAAGATCGCGGACAATCCGCCGCGCCATGCGTACTGCTTTTGGATCGCCCTCGACGGCAAAAGGAACTCCCGCGAGCGATGGTTTTGATCCCTTGACAAACGTCATCAGCGGGTGCACTGATGCAACTGCCGCGCCGCACCGCCGCGGAGATGACAGTTCGTCGCTGGTCAGCGCGCCGCTCGAGTGCAGCACGATTCTTCCCTTCCAATCGTTATTCGACGCCAACAATTGCGCAACTCCGGAGATCGCAGCATCGGGCACGCACAACCAGACGATGTCGGCCGATGTTGTCGCTTCACCAACCAGCACCGTGCGGGACACCACTTTCTTCGCCAAGTAATGCGCGTGCTTCAGGGAGGGTCGGGCATCGCGCGAGGTCACGGAATCAATCACATACCCTGCTCGATGCAAAGCAACCGCCAGCGCGCTGGCTAGATTGCCCGCGCCCACTACGGCAATAGTCGGGCGGACGGAGCTTTGGACAAGAACGCGCTTTCGTACCATGCCGCGCAGGATAGCAGAATCGGCTTCCAGCTTCCCGCTTCCGGCACAACGACGCAGTCTAAGCTTCCGGAAGCCGGGTGCCGGAAGCCGTGCTTTAATAACTACATGCCGAAACCGCTGCGCCGATCCCGCAAGAAAACCAAGTCTCCCAAAGCCCGACTTCTTTCTTCCCGCATCGTCTATCGCGGGCCCGTTTTCTCGGTCTCCACGGACTACGTGCAGGAACCGGGCGGAATCCGCGCCCGCCGCGACGTCATCCGCCACTCGGGTTCAGTCGTAGTGTTGGCCGTCGACGATTCCAGCAAGCCCCCGCGCATTCTGATCGAGCGCCAATATCGCCATGCCGCAAACGATTATCTCTGGGAGCTGCCCGCCGGTCGCATCGACCCGGGCGAACAAGAAATCCATGCCGCCAAGCGTGAACTGCTGGAAGAGACCGGATATGCAGCCGCGAAATGGCGCCGCATTCTCAAGTTTTATGCCAGCCCCGGATTCGTCGCTGAAACCATGGCTGTTTTTCTGGCCACCGGGCTCCGCGCCGGCATCGCGCAACCCGAGGAAGACGAGATCATTCATAAACGCCTTGTCCCTTTGCCCCAGGCAGTGAGCATGGTTATGCGTGGCACCATTCGCGATTCTAAGACTATTTCCTCGGTTCTATGGCTCGATCACCACCTGCGATAAGGTCTCAAGATTCCTGACCTTAATGCCTCGAATATTCGGCCGCGAGTCAAAACTTTAAACTTTCGAAAACTTTGAAACTTGTTTTTCTGCTGGATTTACCCTATTTGATAGCCTTCCTTTTCAGCATAAAAATGCATCTTATTGATGAGCTTTTTCACGCGGGCACGTCCTTCGCCCCCCGCAGGGACGTGCGCAAAAGGGGGGTAAGTGGATCGCCTGAAAGGAACCGTGAAGTGGTTCAATAACGCGAAGGGTTATGGGTTTATCGGGCGCGACGATGGCCCGGATGTGTTCGTTCACTACAGCGCCATCACCTCCGAAGGCTATAAGAGCCTGCAGGAGAATGACCAGGTAGAGTTCGAAATCACCGAGGGACAGAAAGGTCCTCAAGCTGCAAATGTCATCAAGGTTGCGTAACGATTGAAGAAGGTCTCAAAGTTTCAAGGCATTTGCGCGGCACGGCGGTTGATGTTGAAACTGAAGCCTTGAAACCCGTCAGCGCTCCACGCGCACTTTTATCCGAGTTTGGCGCTACACTCTCGCCTCATTTAACCTGTCCTAGCCCATGGACAACAAAGCCATCGCAGGCATTCTCTATGAAACCGCCGACATGCTTGAAATTGACGGCCAGGATTCCTTCCGCATCCGCTCCTATCGCAACGCCGCCCAGGCTGTCGAAAATCAGCCGGAGCAGATTAAAAACATCATCGCCGAAGACAAAAAAGTCCTTGCCATCCCCGGCATTGGCAAAGGCATGCTGCTCAACTTGAAGCAACTGGTAAATGAAGGCCGTCTTAATCTTCATGCCGAATTGCTGCAGAAATACCACCCCTCGATGCTGCAGCTCTTGAAAATCCAGGGACTCGGCCCAAAGACCATCGCATTAATCTGGAGCGCCTATCAAATCTGCGATGTCGACGGCGTCGAGAAACTGGCTCGCGAGGGTAAGATTCGCGAACTGCCGCGCATGGGGGAAAAGCACGAGCAGAAGCTGCTCAAGGCGATCGAAGACTACCGCCGCATCGCAGGACGGTTCTTGATTGATGCGGCCGAGGCCGAAGCCGCCAAGCTGACGGAATATCTCAACAAGTTTCCCGGCTTCGACAAGATCACCCCGGCCGGCTCGTTGCGCCGTGGCCGCGAAACCGTAGGAGACCTCGACATTCTCGTAACCGGGCCCGCCTGCGTTACGGCGGAAGATCGCGCCAAAGCCGTCGCTTATGTCGCGCAATACCCTCCGCTGATGGATGTGATCGCCAGCGGCGACAACAAGATCAGCTTCCGCCTGCGCAGCGACATGCAAGTCGATGTGCGCCTGCTGCCGCCCGATTCTTTCGGCGCGGCCATGCAATATTTCACGGGATCGAAAGCTCACAATGTCTCGTTGCGGCAGCGCGCGCTCAAGATGGGATACACACTCAACGAATACAGCCTGGCTGCCTTGGACACTGAACAGCCAGTCGCCGGAAAGACCGAAGAAGAAATCTACGCCAAGTTGAACCTGGACTACATCCAACCCGAGTTGCGCGAGAATCTCGGCGAAATCGACGCAGCTCAGAACCACACTCTGCCCATTCTCATAACCCAGGAAGACATCCAGGGCGACGTTCACATGCACACCGTCGAGACCGACGGCCGCAACACTATCGAAGAAATGGCCGAGGCTGCGAAAGAACGCTGCTACCAATATATGGCCATTACGGACCATTCCAAAAACCTGGCTTTCGCCAACGGTCTCGACGACCAGCGCGCTCTGGCGCACATTCATCGCATTCGCGAAGTGAACAAGCAAATCGACGGCATCAAGATTTTTGCCGGCATCGAAGTCGATATCCTCGCCGACGGCGACCTCGATCTCTCCGATGAAGTCCTGGCGCAGATGGATATTGTGATTGCCAGCGTGCACTCGGTTTTCAATCAGGAACCGGCGAAGATGACCGAGCGGCTGCTCAAGGCGATCAGTAATCCCAATACATCAGTCATCGGGCATCCCACAGGCCGCATCCAGCTCCGCCGTGACGCCTACCAGTTCGACATGCACGCCGTGCTCACAGCCGCCGCGAAAAACAAGGTCGCCATGGAGTTGAACTCCTACCCCGACCGCCTCGATCTGAACGACGTTCATCTTCGCCAGGCCAAACAACACGGCGTGAAGATCGTGATCAATACCGACGCCCATCACACATCGCACATGGAAAAAATTCGCTACGGCATCCTGCAAGCCCGCCGCGCCTGGCTAACGAAGGATGACGTGCTGAACACCCGCCCCATCAAAGAGTTTGCGGCAGCGATGAAACACGGTTGGTAGGCGTAGAATCGGCACGCAGAGGAAAACATGCCGGATCCAATTCCACCCCCGCCACCACCTATCCCAAATCCCACCTCTGACCCATTGATTCCACCTTCGATCAGCGGACCTACCATCAATATCGGCGATGAATTCGGCACGGCCAAGCGCAACTTGCCTCCCGCCAAAATTCTGCTGTTTGCAATCGCTGGCGTGGTCGTCATTGTCGCAATTGCTTCTTTCCTGCGCCGCGCCAAGCCGCAAGGTTCGGGATCTCTCGATCACGTAGTCGCCGTCTCGCTTCCGGGAGACACCTCTACCATGGTCGCCCTCACCTACACTCTGAAGAATGGAGAGAAGCCGCTCTACGTGCACGATATTCATGGCACGCTCAAGACATCCGCAGGAGAATCTACCGCGGAGGCCGTTTCCGCCGTCGATTTCGACCGTTACTTTCAAGCCTTCCCCACGCTAAGAGAAGGCGCTCAGCCGGCGCTTATCCCGGAAACCAAGCTTCAACCGGGTGACACCATCACTCGAACGGCGATCGTTGTCTTCCCCATGGCTCTCGACGTATTCAACAAGCGCCAGTCTGTGAGCGTGGCGATTCAGCCCTACGATGAGACGGTCCCGATTGTAATGAGTAAGTAGATCCTGCTGAGCGAATAAGAGGCTTGTCATCCAGCTAACACCACAGACACGGGGGAGATTGACCCTTGCCGGGCTGGCAGTCCTCTTTCTCGGATTCAGGTGGTGGTATCCAGAACACCTCCGATGGCTATTCGCTTCGGTCGTGGCCTTCTATGTTCTGCTCTACATTGCTGGCGGTGGCAGGCTCCCTTGGAGAATCAAGTTTCGCGATTACTTCGCATACGTCCTGATCTCGGTTGGAATCGTGGGAGTGGTCTTGCTGATTGCGCTTTACGAAGCGAACAAGACACGATGAGTGAAATCATCTATTCTCAGCAGTACGCGAACGTTGTGGGGCGGGTTAACTCCTTGACGCACTTCCACGAAAATGACACAATCTGTCGGTTGATGGCATTGTCCCTCCGTTTTGCCTGCGAATACTAATCAAGAGGAACACCAATGACTCAGTCGCGGACCAATTCTCCTCGCGCACCATCGCCCATCAACGCAAACCTGAACCGACAGTTGATGGCATACGCGGCCGCCGCCGGCGCAGCCGGTGTTGGCCTATTAGCCGCTCCACAGGTTGCCGAAGCCAAGATCGTCTACACTCCGACGAACGTTTCAACTGGAGTGGGTGGCAGTATCCCAATTGATCTCAACAATGACGGTACTCCAGACTTCCTTGTTTTTGGTCGTTCTTGCGGTTTCCGCGGGAACTGCCTCTTTGTCGATCCTTTAGTTTTGGGGAATGGCATTCGGGGAATTGATGTCGCGCCTCCGCTGGAATCTATGGCCTTCCCGCCGGACCGCAGGCACCATTCCTGTCAAACTTTGTAACCTCAAGCGGAAAAAGCTTTGTCGGCTTCATGGCTTTCGTGAGCTACTATCACTCCGGTTGGAATTCGGATGGGCCTTGGACAGACAAGACTAACAAATATCTGGGCTTCAAGTTTCTAATCGACGGGAAGATCCATTATGGCTGGGCACGAATGACCGTAATAATGCGTAAGAACTCAATCGTTCTCACCGGTTACGCGTACGAGACGATTCCAAATCACAAAATCCTTGAAGGATACACTCAGGGTGTCACCGCCAGCGATTTTTCGCCTGCCAACTTGCACACCCCCACTCCACAACTTGCCACTCTGGGCACCCTCGCTTGCGGTGCCGATGGTCTCTCTATCTGGCGGCGCGAAGACGAGGTGGATGCGCGTCGATAACACCAAGCAACTGAATGCACTGCCACAAATTTGGCTGACGGCTCAGACTCCCCCTAACCGATAACTGTTGCAAAATCGCGATTACACTCATTGACCCGGCAGGGCAGATGATTCTGCTTTTGCGCTCGAATGCAGCCCGATCCGGAACATATGGGCATCTGGATGGCGAAGGTACATCTTGCGGCTCCACAGCACCACGGTGGGCGGGAATGTAGCCTCGCTGCCAACCTCACCCAGTGCTACTGCTTTTTCTGAATTCCCTTCCTGCGCACGAGATGCGTGTTCGCGGTCGGGCTTGATCTCGTCGTACTTCAGACAACTGATCGACCCATCGACTTCGAGCCCGCCAAGGCCACATCGTGGCAAGTGGCAATGCCATGCTCGCGCAGAGCGCGCTGTAATTCGTCCATGCTCACGCGCTCACGCGCCATGTGCGAATCAATCAACTTGCCGTCGTGCACCAGCAAACTAGGTTGTCCCTGGATGAAGCGCCGGAACTGGCGGTTGGTGCCGGAAACGTAAGCTACAAAGTAGTTCAGTACTAACAGAGTTAAGCCGCCGCGATTATGCTCCGAGCAGCGACGTGTCGGAGCCGGTCATCGCATTCTGCACGGAGTTCGACAGAAGCAGCAGCGTCAAATCGAAGGGCGTCATTTGCCCAACTTCCCGCTTGCCGCTCAACCGCACGCCGATCAGCACCACCAGATAGATCACGCCCGTCCGCAGCGCAATCTGCAACAGGACGTGCCCCGTTGGGAAGAACACTCCGTTCAATTGGCGCTCACCGGCACAGGGGCGTTCTTCGGTGTGCTCAGATAGCCCGTAACTTTGTTTTTGTCCACGTTCCACACCACCAGTTCAAACAGCATGTGGTCGCGTCCGGAATAAAACTGGATCGGTTCGGCCACGTTGCGGTCTTTCTTTTCAATTGTCTTGTCGTCGGCGGTCACGGCCATGGTGAATTTCCCATGTTTGGCATCCGCCTTCCTCAGTTGCAGGCTGACGGTGGAGATAGGCTGAGGCTTCGCACCCTTCATCAATGTGAATTCAAAATAATTCCTGTCGCCTTTGTGCTTCAGAGTCTCCAAATCACCAGTCGTGTGGGCGATCAATCCACTCTGCACCCCCAGATCCCCGATCGTGGTCTGCAGCTTCGTCTTGGTCGCTTCCAGGTCGGCTTTGGTGGAAGCCACATCGGTCTTCACTCCGCCTACGTCCGTCTTGACCCCGGCGACTTCCCCGTTTACCGCGCTGATCTGCTCTTTCTGTTCCGCTTCTATGCGGCTCTCGGCGGCCTTCTGCTGCTCCCGCAACTCCGCCGCGCGCTGGGCCAATTCCTTCTTAGTAATACCCACCTGATGCGCAATCGTCTCTTCCGAGGCCTCCGCCGTCTGCATACGATTCTGCAACTCGGCCACTTGCGCCTTGCTCGCGCTGAGGTCGCCGCTCAATTTCTCGATCTGCTCATGGGCCGCATAATGCGCGTAACCCGATGCCGCCACGACAATCACGGCCAGCAGAATAAGAATCCATTTCCCCGCACTCGACTCCGGTTCGCCAACTACTTGTTCGCTCTCTTCTGGCATGAGTTCTCCTTTAGGTTCTGTACCTGCGATTGTGAGGTTAGAGTAATTGTTTAGTACAAGAAAAGCCCTGTCAATTAGCTCGTGGGATGCAGCGGCGGCCAGCATGGGATGTACGCCTGCTTTGATGTGATTCGCCTCATGGTCGCAACGTTAGAGCCTCGCGCAAAGCAGGTTTTGGATCGCGGCGCACAGCACCGACATCGCCCGGTTTCTTGTTTTCGATCTCCTTCGCGGCATTGACAGCCTGGCGGGAAACGGCTGCACCATCCGGGCCCGCTAAGTTCTCTGCATTCTTAAAGCAGGCATAAGCCAGTCGCGTCGGGAATCCCTGATCGCTAAGAAAGAGACCGTAGGTTAGCCAGTCCTCCGCGCTCGCGTTGCGATCGCTCGTCTTGTCATCCAGTTGCAAAGCGCTCTGGTAGAGCCGCATGGCCTCGGCCAGGTTTCCTTGGTGGGACTGCAACGCTGCTTCATTCACATCGGCAACACTTTCGAGCTTCGGTTGTTTGGTCTCAGCTGCCAAGCTTTCTGCAAGACGATATGATGCGATCGCCGCAGCATTTTCTGCGGCACGCGATTGGCAGTCCGCCATGCGGATTACGATTGCAATGACTTTATCCGGGGCAGCACGCTGTTGGCTGGACTGGTGAGCGATCTGCTGCAGAAATGCATGGTAGTGTTCCGCGGCGAGCTTCGGTTTGCCCTCGCGATCCAACTCATCGGCCAGATATAAATGCGCCAAACTTTGTCCCGGATCAATCGCCAACGCTTGGTCCCAACTGGCAATAGCTAACTCTGGATGTCCCTTGTGCGAAACCAGCAGCCCGCGATCCACCAGCAAATTGGCGTCTCTCGGGGAATATTTGAGCGAGGCTTCTGTCAGATCGAAGGCCTCATCGAACCGCTTCCCGTCGACCAGAAATCGCAGCAGCGCCTGTCGCGGCGCCGGATCCGACGGATTTACCTGAATGGCTTTTCTCCAAGCAGCCTCCGCCAGATCTGGCTGTCCTTCGGCAAACTCCCGTTGCGCCAGCCGCGTTTGCAGCCGGCTGTCCATGGAATCCAGCCGCGCCGCGCGCTCCAGGTCGTGTAGATTGTCCGATCGCATCGCTAAATAGAAGCGCAACTGATCCACGCTGCCCCAAGCCAACAGTATCAGTGCAGTTCCTACACGCAACGATCGAGCGCCGCTTGTGCTTCCCACTACCCATCGCCACGCAGTCGCCATTCCTCCGCCCGCACTGGCCGCTGCGCCGGAAATTCGTTCTCGTGAATTTAGCAACAGTGCCGCGATGCGCCCATCGCGCAGCTTCCAGATCGCCCCATCGAGAATGAAGTGATGAATGTTCACCAGCGCCGTGAAAATCAGAAAGCTGCCAGTGAAATCGTGGTGGAAAACCCTGCTCGCCACCCACGGACCCGGCACGAACAAGGCGATTCCTCCAGCGACCAGCACTCCGAAATAGGCAACCGGACGCCAATTGCGTATGCCTTCGTTCGAAGCTTCACGCCGCGCGTAGTAACTCGTAATCCAAAGATATTGCGCCGAGTGCATGATCGCGAGCACGCCGGTGCTGTAACGGCTCTGCGGAATTTCGATACCGCGAATCAGCGAGATTGCCGATGGCAGCAGGAACCACAAAAACTGCGTAGAAAACAAAGTCAGAGAGGGACCAAGCTTGCGCCATCCTATGGTTCGTGCCAGTCGCGTGAGTCCGAAGGCCGATAGCGCAAGGAACGCGATGCAAAGCCCGACCTGCTCCCAACGGCTCACGACGGCCGGAATCCCCAGCGATAAAAACAGCGGATCAGACGAGGGTCCGGTATGAAATCCGAGAAACAAGACGAGGTAAGAAACCACAAACGCGCCATACAATGCGCGACGCTCGGCCTTGTCCGGCTGCGCGCCGGCGCGCCGCGCGAACATCATGAACAGGCCGTAGTTCTGTCCGCTGTAGTGCCACGGACTCCAGGTCAAATAGATCGTGAAAATCCACGGCAGGATGCGCGGCCAGACATGCGACAACAGCATCGTCAGCAGAATCAGTGCGGTGATGTGAACGGTAAAGATTCGATATTTGCGGAAATCTTCGGCGCGATGGTACGCGCGATAGATCGTCGCCATGTAGTGCGGATAATTGAAGACGAACGCCAGCCCATAGAACGCGACGGCCCACGTTCGCGCACTCGACCCCATAGCAAAGTAAGAAAGCAACAAAAGCGGCGCCGACCACGCGCCGCAGCCCACCATCAGATCGAGCCAGGGACCATAAATCCAGGGCGAGGCGGATTCAGCGTTCGCGATTTTATTGGAGATTGGCATGGGCAACTGCGATTGATGACTCAATCAAAATTATAGAAGTCAAAAGCACGCAAACTGGTAACCAGGACCATTCAGCACACATAACGAAAGTAACGATGGCATCGAGGGGCAAGGCCCGGTGGCGCGGCAAGGCCACGAGTTCGATCGGGACGGTCCAGAACTCGGTCGGGCAGGGCACGTGCCGCAAATCTGCCTGATAAAGCGCGGCTTCAGCCGCTGAGGTGATCGGCTCTTCTACAATGAAAAACGTGAAGTCCTGGGACGTGATCATCATCGGCGGCGGGATCATCGGCCTGTCTCTCTCGCTCACGTTAAGAAAAAAGGATGCCAGCGTTCTCGTCGTCGAACGCGGCGAACCAGGCCGCGAAGCCTCCCACGCTGCCGGAGGCATGCTGGTCGACTGCCTGATCGAAACTCCCGCGACATTGCAAACGTTGGCGACAGCGAGCGCAAAAATGTATCCCGAGTTCGCGCTCGAACTGGAACTCGAGGCCGGCATGAAGGTGGATTTGAGGGATTTCGGCACGATTCTGTTCCCATCGCTCGACCACATTCGCCATCCACAACTGAAAATAGCGTCCTTGAATTTTGCGCATCTCCTCGAACAAGAACCAGCGCTGCACCCGCTCGATCAGCGGCGGGAAGCTTTTTTCTTGAAGGAGCGTAGCATCGATCCCCGCGCCGTTACACACGCCGCATGGCACACAGCAAAAAATCGCAGCGTCGATTTCTCCTCCGGCGACGCAGTCACCGCAATAAATCTCTCCGACGGCCGCATCAGCGGCGTAACCACAACGAAAACATCATTCCTCGCGGAAAAAGTAGTCAACTGCGCCGGCGCATGGTCGGGACAAATCGGTCCGCATTCCATCCCCACGCGCCCCGTCAAAGGACAAATGCTGTGCCTCGCCATGCATCCGCGCGATTTGCTCAAGCACGTCATCCGCACGCCCAAGGTCTACCTCATCCCGCGCAGCGACGGACGCCTGCTGGTCGGCGCGACCGTAGAAGAAGCTGGATTCGACAAGCGCACCGATCCAGATACGATTCAGCGCCTGTACCGCGCCGCCCTGGAACTCGTCCCACAACTTCGCAACGCTAAAATTCTCGAAGACTGGGCCGGCCTACGCCCAGGCACGCCCGACGCGCTACCCATCCTCGGCGCGACACCCACGCCCGGCTATTTCGTCGCCACCGGCCACTTCCGCGACGGCATCTTGCTGGCTCCCATTACCGCGAAAATCATGGCCGATCTGATCACCGGCACTGATCCCGGCCTCGATCTCGCCCCATTCCGCCTCGCCAGATTTTCGTCACCGTCATCCTGAAAATATTGTCTGTCATCCTTCTATGAAAACAGGCGTAGCTGTCCACAGGTATTTTTGCGGTGATGCGGACAGGCTTCTATTCGTGCTCGAGGCACATAAGGTTGTCCGGACTCCGCCGCTCCATCTGAGCGTCGCTCTCCAAGAGCAAGGATGACTTCGAGCTGACGGATTCCCCTTACCTCGCCGCAAACTTGTCTTCGTCAAACACCACGCCGTCGTGTAGCAGCGCGTAGACCGCGATCAGCAGCTTGCGCCAGCGCCACTCGCGCCACGTGCTTGTGTTTCTTGCGCAGCAACCGTTCATAGTAACGCTTGGCCCCCGGAGAACAACGCGTCGCCACCTGCGCCGCTTCCACCATGATCCAGCGCAGCCACGGCGAACCCTGCCGCGTGATGCCGCCGCGCGCCGTCTTCCCCGCCGATTCCCGCACCCGCGGCACCAACCCCGCGTAACTGCACAACGCTTCCTTGTCGGAAAATCTTCCGATCTCTCCGATCTCAGCCAGCAGCATCATCGCAGAACATTCGCCGATCCCCGGTATCGTCATCAGCCACTGCGCTCGTTCGTCGTGTTTTGCTTTTTCACTTAGTTGGAGATTTTGCTTTTGCACTTCTTCGTTGTAGCCGTCGATCATGCGCAGGCACACGCTCACCGATTCCCGCGCCTGCGCCGGTAGCTTCACCCCATTCAGCCACAGCCGTCCGCGTTGGCCAAACAAATCCGTCACCGGCGACCGTTGCCCCTGCTGATGCAGCACCGCGTGCACCTGGTTCTTCAGCCGCGTCCGCTGCCGCACCAGCGTGGCCCGCAACCGCACCTGCTGCCGTCGCGCTTGCGTCTCCCGGTCCGCCTTCCACGACTCCGGTAACAAATCGCAGCGCAATAAATGCGCCAGCGTCTCCGAATCCACCCGATCATTCTTCAACTTCGCCGAGGCAATCGCCTTCACCCGCTGCGGATGCACCAGCACCAGCCGCTCCACTTCCGGCTCCACCACTTCGCGAAACGCCGGCCAGAAGCCGCACGCCTCCACCGCCACCTGCACCTGCTTCCCGCGAAACTGCCGAAAATATCTGCGCAGCGCCAGCCGCTCGTTCTCCACCGGCCCCGCCTGCAATATCTTCCCTCTTGCTTCCAAAGCCGTCATGTAACAAAATCTCTGGTGAAGATCTACGCCAACGTGGATCATCTCGTGCCTCCTTCAGGGCTTGTGCTTCGAGCACGTACTTTACCCTTGGAGGCACGCCTTTTCCGTCTTCATTACATCGGAGCGGAGTTTTCGCTTTGGCCAAGCCAAAGGGAAGGCGCAGTCGAAGTATCCCTACCAGCATCCTGTCGTATAAGCTCACTAATTCCCGGTCGCCGCCCGCCGTATTCCCTCTGCTAAACTTTTCCCAACATGCGTGCTACCTCACTCTTTGCTATCGTCATCCTCATGAGTACCCTCATCGCTGAAACCGTCGCCGCGCAAACGCTTCCCGCGCCACAAGCCGTTACCGATCCCAAACAGATCTCCTCCAAACCCAACGCGCAGGTTGAGCCGCGCAGCCTGACCATCGAAAAGCTGTACATGACGCGGCAGGTCGGCCGCCCTACGTGGTCGCCCGATGGCAAGAGCATCGCGTTCGTCTCCAACATGAGCGGACGCAACAATCTCTGGCTCGTCTCGTCTGATGGCGGATGGCCGGTGCAACTAACAGTCAGCGACCAGCGCCAGACCGCGCCGGCCTGGTCGCCCGACGGCAAATGGATCGCGTATCAATCCGACTTCGACGGCGACGAACTGTGGGACATTTTTCTCGTCTCGCCCGCGACCGGGAAAGTCGTCAACCTCACGCAGACGCGCGAGATCGCCGAACTCAATCCCACATGGTCGCCCGACGGCCGCTATCTGGCTTACGAAGTAAAACCAAAAACATCGGCAGCTTATGAGATCGACATCTATGACATGGTGATGCGCGAGGTAAAACACGTCACCACCAACACACCACAGGATCAGAGCAACTCCAATCCCATCTGGTCAAAAGACGGCAAGTATATCGTCTACACGCAAGAGCAAGCCAAAGGAACGGACTCGAACATTTTCATCGCGGATGTGGCTTCGGGAAAGAGCACGTTGCTGACGGCACATGACGGCGAACAGCGCTACTGGGCCGACGATATCTCTCCTGACGGCAAACAAATTCTGGCCACCTCAAATGCCGCGAACGGATACGACAACATCGGCCTGCTCGACATCGCGACAAAAAAGATTTCCTGGTTCACCCACGACAAATGGGAAATTCGCGGTAGCGAATTTTCTCCCGAGGGCAAGCACATCACTTTCACCGCCAATGTCGATGGCAACGAAGAAATCTATCTGCGCGACCTCGCCACGGGAAAATCCAGCGCGCTTCCTTTGCCTAAAGGCCTGAACGAGCCGACTGGAGGCCACACCGCTTTCACCAATGATGGACAGCGTCTGCTCTACAACCACAACGGCCCGACTGCGCCGGGCGATCTCTGGGTCTATCACGTTGCAACCGGCAAGTCGCAGCAGATCACGCATTCGCTCGTTGCTGGCGTGCGCTCAGAAGACATGGTCGAACCGTATCTGGTTCACTATCCGAGCCGCGACGGTAAGTGGACCATCTCTGCATTTCTCTACGTGCCCTTTAACATGGCGCGCAATGGGAAGAATGCGGCTATTGTCTACATTCATGGCGGACCGTCGTCGCAAACGATGAATTCTTTCAACCGCTTCATCCAATTTGCCGCCAATCAGGGATACATGGTGCTCGCGCCCAACTATCGAGGTTCAACCGGATACGGCAAGGAATTCAAGCAAGCGAATCTGTTCGATATGGGAGGCGGCGATCTGCAGGACGTTCTTGCCGGAGTCGACTGGATCAAGCAAACCGGCCATCTCGATCCCAAAAAGATCGCCGTCATGGGTGGCAGTTATGGCGGCTACCTCAGCATGATGGCCGTGACCAAAGCTCCCGATGTTTGGGCCGCGGGCGTGCCGATTGTTCCCTTCGTCAACTGGTTTACGGAAATCGAGAATGAAGATCCCGTGCTGCAGCAGTCCGATCTCGCGACCATGGGCGATGTGGTGAAGAATAAAGCGCTCTACGAAGATCGCTCGCCAATTAATTTCATTGATCAGATCAAAGCGCCACTACTCTTACTCGCCGGAGGACACGATCCGCGCTGCCCGAAATCAGAAACTCAGCAGGTAGTCGATGCCATAAAAAAGCGCGGGGGCACGGTCGATTACAAAATTTACGAAAACGAAGGCCACGGCTTTGCTCGCGTGGAAAATCAGATCGACGCCTACCAGCGGGTCGCCGACTTTCTGTTGGCGCATGTTGTGCCGGCAGATTGCAGTTGCTCGCTGACGGAATGATGCCTCTAGGAAATGGGAAACATTAGGAACCCAGGTTAGCTTGAACAAAGCACAGCAAGCTTTCGCATTCGTAGATTCGTTCTCATCTCTACCGTTGGAATCAGTGAATAGGTTTCGGCGATAGCCTCAATCAGCCCAGGGATCGTGTACTCCTTGGCTTCGATATCCGCGCGAAGACCGACTTCACGCAGAGTGGTGGACGTAACAGGGCCGATAGACGCGAATTTTACATCGTCAAACTCTGGCCGATATTTTCCTAGCAAGGCCACAAAGTTCTTGGCAGTGGAAGAGCTAGTAAAGGTGACCACCTGCGGGCGACGACGCGGATTTTTCAAAACAGCCTGCAATCGCCTCCGCGAAGATTCCGGCACGACAGTTTCATACGCTTCGACGACATCGACTTGCGCGCCAGCCTTACGCAGTTCGCGCGGAATCACATCGCGAGCAACTTTGGCGCGCACCAGGAGCACGCGCTTCCCTTTCACTCGGCGGCGCAAACTTCGCACCACGGATTCGGCGACATATTCCTTAGGGACGACATCAACTTTGTATCCGCGCTGTTCGAGAACCTTTTGCGTTGCCGGACCAATAGCGGCGATATGCAGGCCCTCAGGGGCTAAAGCCTTGTTCAGATTTTTGCGTTTATCGGCACGACTAATGTCATGCCCTTCCCGAACTTTTCCTTGGTCGAGTTTCAGTTTCTTAATCCGATCCCACATGGCTTCCACGCCGTTGACGCTGGTGAGGATCAGCCAGTCGTAGCTTGCGAGATTTTTCAGCGCTGTATCTAACGCCTTGAATGACTTCGGCTTGCGAATTTCGATAAATGGAATCTCGATCACTTCCGCGCCTCGCTTGCGCAGTTGGGCGGAAAGCACGCTGGCTTGATGCCGCGCCCGGCCCACCAGCACGCAAATACCTGAAAGGGGTTGGCGCTTCATTCACCCTCTTCCCCGGCACGCTCTTCTCCGGAAACTTTCACCGGACAAATACCCAGTCCCTGCTCCTGCATGAGCTTGGCCACTCCCGAAATCGCGGTATCTTCAGCCCTGCCCAGCGAAGCCATCATGTTTGCCTGATCTTGTTTGCTGCGATTCTGGCCCAGCTTGAACTTCGCTTCGAGTTTCGTTACGGCAATCTCAAAACCGACAATCTGCCGGAGCATGTTCTGGCGGAACTTTTCGTCCAGCCGGGCCCACTGCGCGGCGTACGACGGTTCGAATGTATTCATCAGCTCGTGCAGGACGACCTGCAAGTCCTCCGGAGAGGAATATAAACGCGCGTTACCGTAAGCATGGATGGCGCCGTAGTTCCAGGTGGGCACGCTTTCGACATTGGTGTACAAAGTGGGCGAGATGTAGGAATGCGGTCCGTGAAAGATCGTAAGAATCTGCGGCTGTTTTTCAAGATAGCGCCAATGCGGATTCGCTTTGGCGAAGTGGCCGCGAATGGTGACCTGTTCGCCCTCCTGCCGCAGCACAACTGGAACATGGCTGGCGAACGGTCCGTCTTCTCCGTTAGAAACCAGAATGACGAATGAATTCGCTCGCATGAAATCGACGGCCGCGGCTTGATCGTGAACGCGGAAATATTCAGGAATGTACATTCGAATCTCTTTGGCCCTTTAGCGGCTGGGCGGATATCGAGTCTATGCTGCGTCCATAGACTTTTTCGAGGATTTTATCGGCGCCACGAGCAAGCAAATCCTCGGCCGCGGCTTTGCCAAGTTCTTCGGGATCATCTCCGTCTCGGGAGTCGCGCAGAATTTGCGAGCCGTCAGGATCGGCGACGACGGAAGTGAGATGCAGTCTTCCTCCAAGTCTAACTTCGGCAAAGGCGCCGATGGGAACCTGGCAGCCGCCGCCCATGCAATTGAGCAGTGCGCGCTCGCAGGTCGTGGCGGCGCGGGCCGTGGGATCATCGAGAAAGCGGAGATAATTTCGCATTGCTGCGTCGCCAGCGCGGATTTCGACGGCCAACGCTCCCTGGCCGGCGGCGGGGCACATGACGTCGGCGGGAATGATTTGCCTGAGTAATTCTGTTTTACCCAGGCGATTCAACCCGGCTGCAGCGAGAATGATAGCGTCATATTCGCCCGCTTCAAGTTTGCGCAGGCGCGTATCGACATTGCCGCGCAGAGGATGAATATCAAGATCGGGTCGCATGGCTTTCAATTGCGCCTGGCGGCGCAGGCTGGAAGTTCCGATATGTGCGACGTGCGGCAGGTCTTCAATTTTGTAATAGCGCACGGAGCAGAAGGCATCGCGCGAATCCTCTCGCGGCGGAATGGCCGCAAGTTCAAATCCTGAAGGAAGCTCCGTCGGCAGATCCTTAAGCGAGTGCACCGCGAGGTCGATGCGTCCGGCGGCCAAGGCTTCTTCGATTTCTTTGGTGAAAATTCCCTTGCCAGTTCCGCCTTTGGCGCCGACCTGAGCCAGAGCCACGTCGGTGATCTTATCGCCGGTGGTATGGATAATTTCGATTTCCACATCGTGCCCTCGCGCGCGGAGGAGGGCGCCGATGTGATTCGCCTGCCAGAGGGCGAGCTGGGAACCACGAGAGCCGATGCGGAGCCTAGGCACAGTTGACGACCCGAGGCAGGATGCCGGAGGAAAGCGAAAGGCGGCTGGTTAGGCCGCCTAAAAATGGTACGGAACCGCGCTTGAAAACCACCTTAAAAGTAGACTCTAAAGAAGGATTCGTCAAGAACCATTCGCGATCTGAGAGACTCTTAACCGCCCGTGGGTCGCGGAAGCTGGCGGAGAGTAAGGGATTCGAACGACTCGCAGCTGCAAGCAGCCGCGACCCACGGTTCTCAAGCGCGGCCCAGTACCCACACTGGTAGTACTCTCCGAAGCCCCGCTGGAGCAGGACCAGCGGACTACGGCAACGGGAACAAATTTTACGGAGCCCTTCGCGGTGTGAAAAATTGCGTCCCATTTTGGTCCTAGGCCACAGAGCAGCCACGTGCTTGGCTTGCGAGAGCTCAGACTCTTGAACTGCAAGATCCGAAGCGGGGAATGCGGAGAGGTTAGTCAAAGGTCTCTTGCCGATAACTCCGCGCCCTGTTTTCTTGCATGATGGAGCGCCAGCCATGCCCCGATTGAGTATGCAACCGAAGCCCATACCGGTGGGAGAAACAACTGGTCGTACTCGTATCTCAGGTAATGGCCTTTCGTGGCAGCGCGGAAATAACTCGAATGAGAGAAGAACCAGACGTCGCATACCACGCACACGAGGAGTAGTAACACACAAGCTGGCCCGATCCACTGTGCTGACCTGTTTCGCATCTGTTTGTTGATCACGAATCCAAGAAAAAATCCTGGCACCCAGAACGCTGGGCTGTACTGAGAAACGGCTAGCAGCACTAGGACTCGATTGTAGTGAACCGGAACATTCTGGAACAAGATAAGAAGGATGAACCCGATTACCAAGTTCCCTAGGGTAGCGACTAAGCCCTGGAAGATGAAGCGAAATATCCTGCCTTGGACGGTTGGTGATTGTTTCTCACTTGATCCACCCTCAAGGAGCGAAAATCCGGAGCCTGAAGAGTTTTCCATAAGCGCTACAAGGAACCGGCAGCCTCAGGATGACAAGTCGTCTGAATCTGCCTTTGGATGAGATTGCTTTTCTTTGGCTTGCAGATTGAACAACCGACGCACAACTTCCACCAGCGTCGTCGCTTCAGCCTCCTTCGCGGCGGTTTTCAACGTGGTCACCGGCGTGTGCATAACTTTGTTGATGATGCCGCGGGTCAGAGCTTCAACCGCCATCTCCTGCTCAGGGGTCATGGGACCGAGGCGGCCGCGAACCCGGTCGATCTCGGCCTGGCGGATGGTTTCGAAGTGGTCCTGTAACGACACGATTGTCGGGACTACGTCGAGCGTGTGCAGGCGGGCTTCAAAGCGTTCGACTTCGCTGGCAATGATTGCCTCAGCGAGTTCGGCTTCGTGGCGGCGGTCGGCGACGTGGCTGCTGACCGCCTGCTGCAAGTCGTCGATGTCGTAGGCGAAGATGCCGTCCAGTTTGGCCATTTCCGGCGAGACGTCGCGCGGCACCGCGATGTCGATGAAAAACATCGGACGGTTTTTACGACGGGCGAGGAATTGCTCTCCGTGTTCGCGGCGGAAGATGGCGACCGGCGAACCGGTCGAGGTGATGACGATGTCGGCGCGGTCGCAGGTGTTATAGAGATCGTCGAACTTGATGGCCTCGCCGCCGAACTTGCGCGCAAGACCTGCCGCGCGCTCAAATGTGCGGTTGGAAACGAAAATGGCCGAGCAACCGTGAGCCATCAGGTGGCGGGCGGCGAGTTCGCTCATCTTACCGGCGCCGACGATGAATACGCTCTTGCCTTGCAGTGTGCCGAAAATCTTTTTCGCTAGTTCGACCGCGACCGAAGCGATGGAAACAGACGAGGATCCGACTGCAGTTTCCGTGCGTACGCGCTTGGCGACGGCAAAGGCGCGCGTAAGTAGATGATCGAGTTGCGTTCGTACAGCGCCTGCAGCGCGGGCGGTCGCGTAGGCCTCTTTGACCTGACCGAGTATCTGAGCTTCGCCGACCACCATCGAATCGAGGCTGGAAGCAACTCTGAAAACGTGGCGCACGGCGTCTTTGTCGCGAAATTCGTAAATATGGGAATCGAGTTCTCCCGGCGAAAGATGGAAGTGCTCGCGCACAAATCCACGCAGGTCGGCCGATCCGTTGATGGTGTGGGTGATCATCTCCACGCGGTTACAGGTGGAAAGAATCAGTCCCTCCTCGACCCCAGGATGCGCGGTAAGCTGGCGGCAGGCTTCGGGCAAATGCGATTCGGCGATGGCCAGGCGCTCGCGCACGTCGAGCGGGGCACTGGTGTGGTTCACGCCGATGAGTTGATATCTCATGAGGCCGCAAACCCGTGAATCGTGGAAAAATAATTGGCCGCCCATGCCACAATGGCCGCTACAAAAGCGAACGTGGCCAGGAACGCGGCGCGGCGGCCTCGCCATCCTGAGTTCCAGCGAGTGAAAACCATCACCATGTAAACTGCCCACATCAGTATCGACAGCAGAATTTTGGGATCGAGAAAATCCACCCGGCCATACGTTGAAATAGCCAGCATGGAACCGGTAAGCAGTCCCAGCGTCATAAACGGAAAGCCGAGAAGCAGTGAGCGATAGCCAATCTGGTCAATGACTTCGAGAGCGGGGAGAAATCCGATGAGACTGGTTGGATCTTTTGATTTAAGGCGGCGCTCCTGCAACAAATAAAGCAGGCTCGCGCCGAAGCTGAAGATCAGCGCCGCGTATCCAGTGAAGATGAGAGCGATGTGCGCGGCCAGCCATCCGGTACGCTGCACGGAAGAAGTAAAAACGAAGGGCTGCTGGCCGGTGGCGGCCACGAAGGTCAGAAAAAAGACGACAGGAAAGACAACGACTCCGGGTGAAGTAGTTTTGTAGATTGCATAGACGATCATGAAAAATGTCATGGAAATGAAGGCCAGCAGCGACTCCGCGTTGTGAACCGAGGCCCAGACCACATGGTCGAGAAGAAAAACTTCGACCAGGGAAACAAAGTGAAAGACCATGCCGAGGCTGGCGGCGTGCAGGGCGATCCGGCTGAACAGATCGCTGGCACGGGTGAGCGCCACAAAGGCGTAGATCAGGCCAATGAAGTAACAGGCCAGCGCGAAGCGGAGCCAGAGCAGGGACATCGGTTAGTAAGTATCAAAGGCGAAGAGGTTTAGCGCAAGTCGGAAGAGCTGGGACTTCGACCTTTGCAAGAAATTATAGTCCTCTCATGGGACGAGAGTGCGACGGGATCGTCGTAAATTCTGGACTAAGCGTCAGAGAAACCCAGATTCCTCACTTCTCTCGGAATGACAAATCTTCGGGGACGGCCTGCAATCGAGAATCATCAAATCATTCCACGCCCAGGCTGGCCAGCGATTCTTCGAGTAGGGAGGAATCGATAACGAGCCGGCGGCTGGCTTTCAAGTCTTCGATTTCGTCGAAAGCGCGGAAAAGACGGAGCTTCGCCGCGGCGTATTGTTCGGCGTCTGTGAGAGGACGGGCATGTTTGGCGCTCCAGGCAGTCGCCGCACTCTCGCGAAGGAATATGCTGACGGCATAGGTGAGCTTGCGGTCGGAAGTGACATCGAAAATAAACTCCGTGGCCGGTGCTTCGGTGTCATCGGAGAGCGCGGGCCGCTTGCCGACAAAGTAGTACTGATAGGCATAACCTTGGGCGCCGGCATAGGTTTTCAAGCGGCGAACAGGCGGATGTGGATCGGAAGGCATGGGCGTTTTGACCGTGCATCTAGCGTAAACCGGATTCGATTTTGCTGCATCCCAAAGCCGAACCCCACTGGGCTACCTGAACCGGCCTGTTTTCCGTCCCCAAACAGTTCCACGCACTCAATGAAAGACCCAAACCTGCCGATGGAAGCAGTGGAGGAAACCGTCCTCAGTGTTGGCGCAATGGAATTCGGCGGTTGCAGCGCTGGGTGTATTGGCCGGCTATCTGCAATTCCGTATCTATCAGATTCGAGGTGACGCGAAGAAGCGCGAAGAGCTGTTTCAGATCATCACGGAAAATGCCGCCGATATGATCGCGCTTGTGGATGTAAAAGGAAAGCGCCTTTATAACAGTCCGGCGTACAAGCGAGTTCTGGGCTACTCCGCGGCTGAGTTGGGAGAAACGTCAGCCTTCGAGCAAATTCATCCCGAGGATCGCTTCAAAATTCTGGAAGCGGCTCGCGAGGCTAAAGAGACGGGAATAGGCAAGCGGCTCGAATACCGCATCCGGCATAAAAACGGAAGCTGGCGTGTACTGGAATCGATCGCCGGAACCATCCGCGATAGCAACGGCGAAGTGACGAAGCTGGTCATCGTCAATCGGGACATCACCGAGCGCAAACGCGCGGAAGCGCTGCTCGACCATAATTCGTTTCATGACGAAATGACGGGGCTGCCGAACCGGCGCCTTTTTCTTGACCGCTTGCAGCAGACTTTCATCCACAATCAGCGCGATACGGCAAAGCCATATGCCGTGATCTTTATCGATTTGGACGGATTCACGAGCTTTAACGACACGATGGGAAACGCCATTGGCGATCAGGTGATCCTGGAAATCAGTCATCGTCTGACGGCGTGTCTGCGCGAAAACGACACCATCGCTGGGCCTAAGGGCCCTGGTGGGGACGCTGTGCTGTCGCGAATGGGAGGCGATGAATTTACTGTTCTCCTGAACAACATCGCAGACCCGAGCGATGCCATGCGCGTCGGGAAACGCATTCTGGCAGCCATCGTTCTGCCGATCCTGGTAAAAGGCACAGAGCTGAAACCCTCGGCCAGCATTGGCATTGCGGTAGGCGCACGCTCATATCGGCGGTCGGAGGAAATATTGCAGGACGCCGATGTGGCCATGCGGCGAGCCAAGACTTTGGGAGGCAGCCGATGCGAATTGTTTGATGACGCCATGCACACCCGTGCCGTCAGCCGCCTGCAACTGGAAACAGATTTGCGCACCGCCATAAGCGAGCGGCAATTTGTCGTCTACTACCAGCCCATGGTGCAGCTAAACACGCGGCGTATTGTTAGTTTTGAAGCTCTGCTCCGCTGGCAGCATCCTGAGCAGGGATTGATCTCGCCCCACAAATTTCTTGAGGCCGCCGAAGATACGGGATTGCTGGTAGCTATTGGGCGGTGGTTGATGATGGAAGCATGCCGCCAGTTGCGCGATTGGCGGACGCGAAACCTCTCGCTGGAACCTATCCGCATGACGATAAATGTCTCTGCCCGCCAATTTGCCGACGCCGGGTTCGCGTCTATGGTTCAGTTGGCGCTACGAGAGACCGGCATCGACGGCTCCCAGTTGCAATTGGAACTGACCGAAGCTGTTGCTGCGCAGGACCCACGGCTAACGGCCACCATTCTTTCTCATTTCAAACATCTGGGCGTCAGCACGATTCTCGACAACTTCGGAACCGGGCATTGTTCGCTTATGGCGCTAACCGACTTTCCGGTCGACGCATTGAAGATCGACCGGTCACTGGTTAACGCGATGATGGCGGATCGTAGAGTGCTCGACATAGTTGAATTGACGGTCACCATTGCGCACAAGATGTAGTTCCTGACGATTGCCGAAGGCATCGAGACAGCGAAACAACTCGACCACTTGCGCGAGCTGCGATGTGAACTGGGTCAGGGGTATTTGTTCTCACCACCTCTGAAAGCCAAAGCGGCGGAGCAGTTATTGAGTAACCCGCGAGCTTTTCTGGGAAGTAACGGACTCCACGGGACTGGCGCGGGAGCCTAGCCACAAGATTCGCTGCACACATACGATATTCGCCGCTCAGCCATCGATCTTTGCCTCGCGCAGTTGTTTCACCGCCGTCTCCGAGCTTACCGGCGAATAATAGACTTCTTTGAAATTGTAAGACTTTGCCTTCGAAGCAAGCACCGGCAGGATTTCAATGTGCCAGTGATAATCCTCTTCAATCGTTTTCCAATAACCGAGTGACTTGGACGGGTGCAGGCTATTGGGCGACGTGTGCAGCACAAGATGGAATTCTTCTGTGACAGTGCGAATGCGTTGTAATGTGCGGCGAAGTAGGGCCGCAAGATTGACGCGCAATCCCGGACGCGTCAGGCCAGTGCGCTCAAAGCCGGCTTCGTGGTTGCGGGGAAGAATCCAGGATTCGTAAGGCACGCGCGGCGCGTACGGGCAGAGCGTGAGATAGTCACCACGCGCTTCGATCACGCGCAAGGCCTGACGCTCCTCCTGATTGATGATGTCGCAGAAAACACATCGCTCTTTCGCTTGGAAGTATTCTCGTCCGGCACGAAGCTCGTAGAGCACGCGCCGCGGAACGAACATAGTCGCGGTGATTTGCGACGTGGGGTGGCTGAACTCCTGACCCGCATTTGTTCCGTAGTCCTTAAACAGGCTCACATACTTGACGCGCTGGTCGCGTTTCAGGTCAAGGATGCGCTCGGCAGCGAGATGCAGGAACTGTCCGATTTCTTCATCGCTCGCGTTCCACAGATGCCGGTCATGGCGCCGGTTCTCAACCAGCACTTCGTGAGCGCCCACAGAATGCATGCGGTCGTAGATGCCGTCGCCGCGACGGCCGGGATCGCCTTCGATGTGATAGAGCGGCGCGGGATGCACCACAGCGCGGGCCGACCAAGGAGAACCGGAGTCCGGAGTCGATGCCACGACCTTGATCGAAGCGGAAGCATCTGGACAAAAAAGACAACCCGTTTGCGGACGGCGAGCTTCGGCAGGCTCATCCCCGACGATCACCCACGAGCGCGTGATGGGATCCTTGCGGAGTTCCATGGCATAGGTAAACACCGCGCGCGAGCCGAGTCAACAGATTTGAGCTTCACAATTTCGATGCGAAGTGTGAGGAATGCCGCAGAAGATGGGCGGTATGCTTTGTTATAATCCGCGCCACAGCCTTGCCGAATGCCAGAGCCGTCCACTCCGCTGATGCGGCAGTATGCCGCCGTTAAGAAAGAACATCCCACCGCACTGCTTTTTTTCCGCCTCGGCGACTTCTATGAGCTTTTTTTTGACGACGCTATTGTCGCCGCCAAAGAACTCCAGATCACATTGACCTCGCGCAATAAAGAAAAAGGCATCGCCGTTCCCATGTGCGGCGTGCCGTATCACGCGGCTGAGGGATATATTGGAAAACTGATTCGCAAAGGTTTTAAAGTGGCCATCTGCGAACAGATGGAAGACGCGCGCCTGACTAAAACCCTGGTCCGGCGCGAGGTCACACGCGTTGTCACACCTGGAACTGCGGCCGATTCTTCCCTGGGCTCGGAGGAAAATAATTTCCTGGCGGCGTTGGCTCAGTTTGGCGACCGAGTGGGGTTTGCGGCATTGGATTTGTCGACGGGCGAGTTCCGGGCGACTGAGTTTACGGGCGAAGGTGCGCTTCGACGAGTGCAGGATGAGTTGGAGCAGTTGCGGCCGAGGGAATTGTTGTATGGATCGGCTGCGCCGTTGTTTGAGCGGGCTGGGGCCGCGGTGCGAGAACTGCCGAGGATAGTTCGATCTGAGAATCAAGAGCCTGCCGTGGCCTTATCGCACGCGCGGCGGTTGTTACCTAATCCGGCTCAGTGGACCGAGACTCCGCTGGATGACTGGATTTTCACGCCGGATCACGCGATTCCTCTCCTTGAAAATCATTTCGGGGTTTTGTCGCTGGAAGGTTTCGGGCTCGCGGGCCGCACCGCTGCGGCCGCGGCGGCGGGCGCGATTCTTTACTATGTGCGCTCCACGCAACGTGGATCGCTCGACCATGTGGACCGCATCGGCTGGTACGAGCGGCACAATTGCCTGGTGCTGGACGCAGTCACCACGAGAAACCTTGAACTGATCGAGCCCCTGTTTTCCGGCGCGGATGTCGGCGTCACTTTCTTCCGCTCCATCGACTGCGCCGTAACGCCCATGGGCAAACGGCTGTTGCGGGGATGGCTGCTGCGGCCTTCGCTGGATCTGCGCGAAATTAACCAGAGGTTGGACGCCGTTGAGGCCGGAGTGAAAGATACCGTGGCGCGAGAAGAATTGCGGCGTGCGCTGGATGGCGTGCTCGATCTGGAAAGACTACTCAGCCGTGTGACGCTGGAGGCAGCGAATCCGCGGGACGTGCTGGGGCTGGCTGCGTCTCTGGCGAAGCTCCCTGCGGTGAAAACAGCCGCAGGCCGATTGCCTTCAGAGCGAGTGAAAGTGTTGCACGGCTTGCTCGACGAGTTGGGCGATCTGCGGCAACGGATCGATCACACGATCGTGCCCGAGCCGCCGCTCAGTTTTGCCGATGGCGGCGTGATCGCGGCAGGCGTGGAACACGACTTGGATGAACTGCGCGAGCTCTCGCGCAACAGCAAACAGGTGCTGGCACAGATCGAACAGCGGGAGCGCGGGCGCACCGGAATTGCTTCCCTCAAGGTGAAGTTCAATTCGATTTTTGGCTACTACCTTGAGGTTTCAAAAGCCAACCTTCATCTTGTTCCGCAAGATTACGAGCGCAAACAAACGCTGGTGGGCGCCGAGCGGTTTACTACCCCGGAGTTAAAGGAATACGAAGCGAAGATTCTGGATGCGCAGGAAAAGATAGTTGAGATTGAGCGGCGATTGTTTACGGAGCTGCGAACGGCCATCGCGGCCGAAGCCAAACGCATTCGGCAGACCGCGCTGGCGTTGGCGGAGATCGATGTGCTGGCGTCAATGGCGCATATTGCCGCGCTGCGAAACTATTGCCGGCCGCAATTGCTTGATGGCGAGAGCAGTGAATTGGAGATTGTCGAAGGCCGGCATCCGGTGATCGAACAGCAGGAGATGGCCGGCGGCAACCAGCGCTTCGTTCCCAACAATCTGTATCTTAATTCCACCACGCATACCGTGCTGTTGCTGACCGGACCGAACATGGGCGGCAAATCCACGTATTTGCGCCAGGCGGCGCTGATCGTGATTCTGGGGCAGATGGGGTCGTTTGTTCCGGCGCGCTCGGCCCGACTGAGCTTAGTGGACCGCGTCTTCACGCGCATTGGCGCCAGCGACAACTTGGCGCGCGGCCGCTCGACCTTCATGGTTGAGATGACGGAAACGGCAGCGATTCTGCATACTGCTACACTGCGCTCGCTGATCCTGCTGGATGAAGTAGGCCGCGGCACATCAACTTATGACGGTTTGGCGATTGCCTGGGCGGCAATTGAATATTTGCATGCGAGAGTTCGCGCCAAGACTTTGTTTGCCACACATTACTTTGAACTGACCGAACTGGCCGAGCAGCTTTCCGGTGTAAAGAACTATCACGTTGCCGTTAAAGAAACGGGCGGCGGCATTGTTTTCTTACGCAAGGTCGAACCCGGAGCAGCTGACCGCAGTTATGGAATCGAAGTCGCGAAGCTAGCCGGTTTACCTAACGAGGTAATCACCCGCGCGCGCGAAGTGCTTGCCGAACATGAATCGGCGGAACGGCTGGCCACGGGACATCTTTCACCCGGTGCAAAGCCACCAGCAACGCAATTGACCATCTTCACGCCGATATCACAGCCGGTGCTGGAGAAACTGCGCGAAGTGGACTTGAATCGGCTCACGCCGCTGGAGGCATTAAATTTGCTGGCGGAGTTGAAAAAAGATATCTAACGGAATGCGCAACACTTTCTCTCCAGCGAGCCCCGGTCAACTGCTCATTGTCGGCTTCGACGCAACCGAGATGTCCGCGCGGCTCAGTTCCCTGTTGACGCGAGTGCAGCCGGCGGGAGTGATTCTGTTTGCGCGCAACATTAAGAGCGCAGAACAGACTAGGCGGCTTCTGCGCGACTGCCAGAAGTGCGTTTCCACGCCGCTGTTCACTTGCGTCGACCTGGAAGGCGGGCGTGTAGACCGCTTTCGCGATGTGCTTGGCCCCGCACCCTCGGCGGCAGACGTCTTCGGCACCGGCGACCGCAAGCTCTTCCGAAAACATGGTCGAGTGATTGGCGAGAACTGTCGCGCCATGGGATTCAATGTCGACTTTGCTCCGGTGCTGGACTTGGCGTTCGAGGCTTCGCGCAGCGTGATGAGTTCGCGAACCGTATCGGCGAATCCTCGGGACACAATTCTGTATGCGCGACAATTTCTTGCCGGATTGTGCGACGCGAATGTTCTGGGGTGCGGCAAACACTTTCCTGGGCTGGGCGAAGGCAAACTCGACAGCCATCACGAACTCCCCGTCATCGAGAAGCCGCTGAAAAAGCTGTGGGCTGAGGATCTCGTCCCTTACTATGAACTCCGCCGGCGGTTGCCGATGGTGATGGTTTCGCACGCGGCTTATCCCCAAGTCACGCACGATAAAACTCCTGCATCACTTTCGAAGATTTGGATCACGAATATTTTGCGCAAGCGCATTGGCTATCGCAACCTGATCGTCTCCGATGATCTGGAGATGGGTGGCGTGTTGTCGGCTGCGCCGGTCGGCGAAGCCGCCGTCGCGCACATTCGCGCCGGGGGAGACGTTTGCCTCGTCTGCCATCGCGAGGACTACGTTCTACAGGCGTTTGAAGCGTTGCAAAAGGCGGCTGAACACGATAAGAAATTTGCCAAACGCATAGACGAGTCAGTACGACGAATGATGGCATTTAAGAAGAAATGGGCGGCACTGCTGCGGGTGCCGAAAGTGCCGTCGGTGGCCAAGGTGTCGATGCTGTCGCGCAAGTTGTGGGAGTTCTGCGAGCAAGTCCGCGTGGAAGGGATCAGCAACGGCGATGCGGGGCAACGGCGACGATGAAAAATACAGAGATGGTCGTAGCGGGCGTGATGAGCGGAACTTCGGCGGACGGGATCAATGTAGTCTTGGTGCGAATTTGTACGGAACCCAAAAAGAACTCACGCTCGACAGCTTTCTTGCCGCCGTCAGTGGGCGGTCGCGGGCGCCCACCCTACACCTTCGAACTGATTGGCCATGCCGAATATTCCTATCCTGCGAAAGTTCGCACTGCGATTCTTGCATCCATGAATGCGGATCGTGCACGCGTAGCGGATTTAGCACGTCTCAACGTTCTTCTGGGGGAATTGTATGCCGGCGCGGTGCTGACGACGCAGCGGCGGTTTCGGCGGAACGCTGAGCTGGTTGGCTGCCATGGGCAAACGCTTTATCATCAAGGAGAGCCCCAGTATTTTTTCGGACATCGCATTGCGACGACGTGGCAAACGGGCGAGGCCGCAATAATCGCAGCTCGTACGGGTGTCCCGGTTGTCTCCGATTTTCGACCCGCGGACATGGCTGCCGGCGGCAAGGGCGCGCCACTGGTTCCCTTCCTGGACTTTCTACTATTTCACGATAAGCAGGTTGGCCAGCTCGTGCAGAATATTGGCGGAATTTCCAATCTGACTGCAATTCCTGCGTCCGCTGCGGCCGACGACGTGGTCGCATTCGATACCGGGCCGGGAAACATGGTGATCGACGCACTTACGGAACAACTATTCGGGAAGCCATTTGATCGCGGCGGGAAAATTGCGGCATCGGGAAACGTGCTGGATTCGGTTGTTCAGAGGGCGCTAAGCCAAAACTTCTTTAGCGCCAAACCGCCAAAGACCGCCGGCCGCGAGGAGTTCGGCCGGGAATTCGCGAGCTCGTTTCTGCGAAGCTGCGGCCGCTCCCGGAAAGAAGACGTGATCGCCACGGCAACAGCCCTCACAGCCGTTTCGATTGCAGATGCGGTGCAGCGCTTTGTAATCCATCGCCCGCGCGGTTCGCGCAGAACCTCCTGGGAGATGATCGTCTCCGGTGGTGGCACCAAGAATGCTACGCTCATGCGCATGTTGACTGAGGCACTCGCGCCCGCAAATGTCCCGCTGCGTACTTCGGATGACCTGGGTTTGCCTTCACAAGCGAAAGAAGCCGCGGCATTTGCCGTGCTCGCCTATGAAACCTGGCACCGCCGGCCTTCCAATGTGCCGTCGGCCACCGGCGCCAAGCGTCCGGCGATTCTGGGGAAGATTTCCTACCCATGACTCCTCCCGTAAAGCCGACATGTTTTGCGTTCATGCTTCGAGCCTTAGCCGCAGTCGTGCTACTCACTCCTCTGTTTTCTTGCGCGGCCAAACCCGATTCTCACACGCTCGTGATGGTGATCGAATCGAGCCCTACAAATCTTGATCCGCGGGTTGGTCTCGACGCGCAATCGGAGCGCATTGGCAATCTGATATTCGACGATCTGCTCTCGCGAGGAGACGACTTGAATGTCGCGCCGGGATTGGCTCAGCGCTGGGAGATCCCCGATCCGCTTACTTACATTTTTCATTTACACCAGGGCGTGAGATTCCACGATGGCCGTTCTCTCACCGCACGCGATGTGAAATGGACATTCGATTCTCTGCTGCAAGGCAAAGTTCGCAGCACCAAAGCTGCGGTCTATCGTTTCGTCGACCACATTGAGGCTCCGGACGATTACACCGTTGTATTTCATATGAAAGAACCATCGGCAACGTTGCTCTGGAATCTATCCGACGGCGCTGTAGGCATAGTCCCCTTCGGAAGTGGTGGTGAGATGACGGCCCACCCCATGGGCTCCGGGCCGTTCAAATTCGTAAGCGCCGAGACAGACAAAGAAGTCATCCTGGAGCGCAACGACAATTATTGGGGCGCCAGCCCGAAGCTGGAGCGGGTGCGTTTTGCCGTCGTTCCCGACGAAACCACGCGGGCTCTTGAACTGCGCAAAGGAAGCGCGGATATCGCCATCGATTCGCTCACACCTGATACGGTGCGGGCACTGGAACGCGATTCGTATCTCCAGGTCGAACAGGCTCCCGGCACTGTTCTCGCTTATCTGGGCTTCAATCTGCGCGATCCCATTCTGAAAGATGTTCGCGTGCGCCAGGCGATCGCTTATGCTCTCGACCGGCAGCCGATGATCGAATACTTATGGCGGGGCGAAGCCCAGCCAGCGCGCAGCATCCTGCCGCCCCAAAGCTGGGCCTTCAACCCGAACGTCATGATTTATCCGCACGATCTGGAAAATTCGCGCCGGCTTTTGGATGCCGCGGGCTATCGCGAAACGAATGGGGTGCGCTTCCATCTCGCTATGAAGACTGGGACTGACGCGAACGGCCGCCTGACGATCGCAGTCATGCAGCAGCAACTGCGAAGCGTCGGCATCATGCTCGACATTCGCAGCGCCGAGTTCGCCACTTTTTTCTCCGACGTGACTCACGGTTCGTTTCAGCTCTATTGCTGCCTGCGCTGGATCGGCGGCAACGAAGATCCTGACATTTTCGAATATGTATTTCACTCGGCTAAGTTTCCCCCCAACGGCGCGAATCGCGGCTTTTATTCCAATACGCGAGTCGACACGCTGATCGATGAAGCGCGGCACGAGGTTGATCAAAGCAAACGCAAAGCGCTTTACGCCGAGGTGCAGAGCATTCTGGCGGAACAGGTTCCCTACGTCGATCTCTGGTACTTGGACAACGTTCTCGTCCACAACCGCCGAGTCTTGAACCTGCGCCTGAATCCCGCTGGAAACTACGATTTTCTTAAGACCGCGGAGATTGAGAATCGGACGTCGGACGTCGGACCTTAGACCCAAGACCCACGAGCACCGAGGTCGAAGTGAGGAACTGCGGCCTGAGGTCCGAGGTCCGAGAGCCGGTGTCTGTTACGATCAAAGATCACAGCAAATATGCGGATTCTCTTTATCGGCGACATCTTCGGGCGTCCGGGGCGAATCATCGTCAAAGATCGATTGCCGGGAATCGTTCGCGATCAGGCAATAGATTTAATTATCGCCAACGGCGAAAATTCGGCCGCTGGCTTCGGCATCACCCCAGCGCTCGCCGAAGAACTCTTCGAACTGAATATCGATGTGATCACGACCGGCAACCACGTCTGGGACAAACGCGAGATCATCGATTACTTCCAGATGGTGGAAGGCAACGGACACGGGCCCGCGCGTCGCGTACTGCGGCCGGCAAACTATCCGTCGGATATGCCGGGCCGTGGCTTCTATCAAGGGCAGAAGGGCAAAGTTCCTTACGCGGTGATTAATTTGCAGGGGCGCGTTTTCATGGCTTCGAACGACGATCCATTCCGGATTGCCGACCAGTTGCTCAAGAAGATTGAAGCCAAAGTGATTTTGGTCGATCTTCATGCTGAGGCGACCTCGGAGAAAATTTCCATGGGCTGGTATCTCGACGGCCGGGTTACGGCGGTCGTGGGAACTCACACGCACGTGCCTACGGCGGATGAGCGCGTGCTGCCCGGCGGAACGGCTTACATCACCGATGTGGGCATGACTGGCCCGTATGACGGCGTGATTGGAGTCAAGAAGGAATTGGTGGTGAACAAGTTTCTAAACGGGATGCCGGTGCGCTTTGAACCGGCCACCGGCGATGTCCGCTTGTGCGCAGTCGTGATCGACTGCGACGAATCCACCGGTAAGGCGCGCGAGATTGAGCGGCTGATGCTGAGCTAATGCACATGTGTTTTGAGGTCATAATTCGTGACCTCAAACGGGACAGCCCTTCGTATTTGCAAGAACTCCTCCAATGATCGTTCCCTAACCGATACTGCGGGCATTGAACCCGAAGGTACGAGGTCCTATCGGCGTGGCTGAAAATGTGCTCCAGCGCGGTAGAATCAGACGGATGCGTTGCATTACCTTTAGCCTCGCTACATGCGTTTTAGCACTGATCGCGTCACCTATATTCGCCGACGACGACTCTGCCGCCCCTGCGCCTCCAGTCACCTGCGCCAGCGGTATTCCAGGGGGTGTCAATTGCATTGCCACCAAGCAAGAGCTGAAAGAAGCGCACCAAGACTTCGCCCGCGGAGTCAAACTGCAGGAAGGCCAACACCTGGAAGAAGCCTTTGCCCGTTATGATGAGGCACTCCATCTCGTCCCCCAGAACACACGATACTTAACCGCCCGCGAACTCCTGAAGGCGCAACTCGTGTTCAATCACGTGGAACGCGGCAATGCTCTGCTGAACGACAACAAGAGGCCGGAAGCCGCAGCGGAGTTTCGCGCGGCGCTCGACCTCGACCCCGACAATGAGTTTGCCCGCGAACGGTTGGAGGAATCGACCCAAAATCCGCTGTTCCACGAAGCCACAATGCCCGAACCGCTGGAGTATGCGGGAGAAATTCATCTGCAACCGAAGGCCGAAAATAAGAGCTTTCACTTCCGTGGCGATGTACGCGGCCTGTTTGCGGAACTCGCTGCCGATTACGGCGTTACGGTTCAGTTTGATGAATCGGTAAGCGCGCGCAAAGTTCGCTTCTATGCCGACGACGTGGATTTTTTTACCGCGCTGCGGCTCGCCTGCACCGTCAGCAAAACTATGTGGACGGCGCTGGATACACGCCAGTTATTTGTTGCCGCGGATAATCCGGAGAATCACAAACAATTCGACCGCATGTCGCTGCAGACCTTCATCATGCCTTCGCATGCCACGCCACAGGAAGGGACGGAACTGTTGACCGCCATGCGGCAGGTTTTCGACCTACGCTTCATCAGCGCGGGGCAAACCGCCGGCGTTATCGAGGTTCGTGCGCCGCAACCTATTCTCGCGGCCTGCACAAAACTCATGGCCGAGCTCAACGGAGAGCGTCCACAAGTCATGTTGGACGTTCGCGTCTACCAGATCGATCATCAGCTTACAAAAAATATTGGCCTGCACGTTCCCGACACCTTCAATCTCTACAACATTCCCATTGGTGCAATCGCCGCACTGACCGGTGGGTTGGGCGGGCAGAGTATTCAGCAGCTCGTCAACCAATTGATTTCTTCGGGGGGAATCAATCAGGCAAATAATTCGTCTCTGTCGGCGCTACTGGCCCAATTGCAGGGACAGCAGAATTCGGTTTTCAGCCAGCCTTTGGCTACCTTTGGTGGAGGCTTGACGTTTGAGGGATTGAGCCTTGACCAGTTGGCATTCAACCTTTCTCTGAATGAATCCTGGGCGCGCACTATCGATCACCTAAGCATGCGAGCCGGGCAGGGGGTTGAGGCTACGTTTCACCTGGGCAGCCGCTATCCGGTGGTGAACGCCTCTTTTGCGCCCCTTTCCAACTCACCGCAGATTTCTCAGGTGTTGGGAAATCAGAGCTTTCAGGCTCCGTTCCCTTCCGTGAGCTATGAAGATCTGGGCTTGAACCTGAAGGCCAAGCCGGTCATTCACGGCAATGGCGATGTGAGCATGACACTGGACCTGCAGGTTCGCTCGCTCACCGGGCAAAGCACAAACGGCGTTCCCGTGATCTCCAACCGCGAGTATCAAGGCAGCATTAATCTTAAAGACGGCGAGCCTGCGGTAGTTGCGGGTCAAGTCTCACGCAGTGACATGCTTTCCATGAGTGGAATTCCGGGCCTCGGATTCATCCCCGGTCTCAATCAGGCCATGGTCAACAACACCCGCCAGGAAGAGGATGACGAATTGATGATCGTCGTCACGCCCCACGTGCTATCCAACTTCGATCGCGCCACGCAGGAGATTTGGATTAGCCAATAGTCGGCTCTCGGGCTTCGGCTATCGCGAGCAGGACTTAGAAAAGCTAGAAACGAAACCGGAAGCCTGACAGCGGAAGCCGGAAGCTGGCGCTATTTCGCTGCAAAGTCCACCAAAGACTTCAGCGTTTCCGGAGGAATCTGGCTGAGGCTGCCGATCCTGCGTCCATTGATAAAGAGAGTCGGAGTGCCGCTCACATCCACCGACTTGCCCAGCGCGAGCGACGCATCAATGCGCGCCTTCGTGTCGGGAGCGACCGCACAAGCGGCAACGTCTGCACCTTTCACACCGGCGCCGTCGGCCAAGGCAGTAAGTTTCTCATCGGCATTGGCTGCCGTGATATCCGCTTGCGTTTCATACGTCTTGGCGATGAACTTCCAGAAAGCATCGTTGGAAGTGCGTCCCACGCAGTCCGCATAGGCCGCGCCTTTTGCCGCCCAATTGTGCATCTCCAGCGGGAAATTCTGGAAGACGAAGCGCGCATTGGGCTCCGCAGCAATCAGGGTTTCGATGGCCGGTTGCGCGGCCTTGCAAGCGGGACATTGCAAGTCGCCAAACTCCACAATCGTTACCGCCGCGTCTTTCGGCCCCCGGGCCGGACCCGTGATTCCCTTCTCGAGAGCATTCTTGGCCGGATCGAATGGCTTTGGGCCAAACGGAATTAGGTCACCAATAAGCGCGTGTTCGCCATCGGGAGTGATATAAAGCCGGCTCAGTTGCTGCCCCTGAGGCGTGGCCAGCACCACCAGCACTTCGGCGATTCCGGCAACCGGACCCGGCTTGATGCTGGAAATTTTCCAAGTCAGATCCTTTTCGTATCCGAAGGTTTGCTGCAGGAACGAATCCACCGTCGCTTCGGACGGAATGTTGGCGGCTGGGATCGGCGTCTTGTCGGTGGTCGCGGGTGTGCTAGCCGCTGTTTGCGCCGACGCCGCTGAGAACAATAGCAAACAAACGAGAATCCAATTGAACAGACTGCGCATGGGTTCCTTTCAGAATAGCGAAATTCTAGATGATTGTGATTTGACAGAATACGTCACAGCTAAGCTTCAAACCTCGCACCGGGCAGCGATTGGAAGACGGCGTCCATAACCAAAAGCCTTCGGCGATATCTTCAGTCCGGGAGCAGCTTGCTGGCGCTTGTATTCCGCGCGATCGACCATACCGATGACGCGGCGAACAACTTCCAGGTCAAATCCCCGGTCCGTAGCAATGCGCTCGGCTGGATGCGAATCCTCCACATAGTCCTCGAGAACCGCGTCCAGAACTTCATATGGGGGCAACGAATCGCTGTCTTTCTGATTCGGGCGCAGTTCCGCTGACGGCGGCTTTTCCAGAGTGGCTTGGGGAATGACTGCACGGCGAGAATTCACATATTCGCTCAAGCGGTAGACCAGAGTTTTCGGAACGTCGGAGATCACGGCCAGACCGCCTACCATATCGCCATAAAGTGTACAGTAGCCGACGCCGATTTCGCTCTTGTTGCCGGGGGAGAGCACGATGGCGCGGAATTTATTCGAAAGCGCCATCAACATCGCACCCCGCGCGCGGGATTGAATATTTTCCTCAGTAACGTCTTCGGGGAGTCCGGCGAATACTTTCTGCAACGTGTGCTGGTATGCGTCGAAAACCTGGTTGATCGGAAGGAGTTCGAAGCGAATCCCAAGATTTTTCGCCAGCGCCTGGGCGTCCTCGATCGACCCTAGCGAAGAATACGGTCCCGGCATTCCTACGCCAATTACATTTTCCGGACCGATCGCTTCCGCGGCAATGACCGCAGTGAGAGCGGAATCGATGCCTCCACTCAGCCCGATGATCGCCTTTGTGAAACCGCATTTGTGGATGTAATCGCGGGTGCCTAGCACCAGCGCGGAGTAGACGCTGGCTTCATCTCCCGCTTCCTGTTCGTGAATTTCGCCGGTCAGGGTCTTCGAATCGAAAAAGATGAGATCCTCTTCGAACGAACGTCCCAGAGCGATTACTTTGCCCTCGGCGTTCAAAACGATGCTTGATCCGTCGAATACCAGGCTGTCATTGCCGCCGACTTGATTGACCATTACCACCGGAACTTTATTCCGCTTGGCAATGCTGGCCAGCATGTCACGGCGCAATTCGCGCTTGCCAATCCAGAATGGCGAGGCCGAGATGTTCAGCACAAAGTTGCCACCGGCGCGGATCAGCGCATCGACAGGATCGAATGTGTACAACCGCTTGGGCCAGAATACTTTGTCGTTCCATGCGTCCTCGCAAATAGTCAGCGCCATGCGGTTTCCGCAAAAAGGAAACAATGCCTGGCTCTTGGCGGGAGCGAAGTTACGCATCTCGTCGAAGACGTCGTAAGTCGGCAACAGCATTTTCGACTGAATGAAACCGATTTTGCCGTCCATCAATAGCGCAGCTGAATTCATCGCCGACTTGCCAGTTTCGGAATCGGCGGGCGTTACCAGTCCGCAGATGACGGCGATGCCGCGAGTCTCTTCCGCGATGTGTTCCGCGGTTTCGCGGTTGCGAACGACAAAGGCGGGTCGCTCCACCAAATCTCTGGGCGGATAGCCGCAAATGGAAAGCTCCGGAAATAGGATCAGTCCTGCTCCGGCGGTTCGCGCGCGATGCGAGAAGTCGATGATCTTGGCAGCGTTGCCGGAGAAGTCTCCGACCGTGGGATTGATTTGGCCGAGCGCGATCTTCACATCTCTAGTGTAAAGCCTTTCGCATTTCTCTTGGCTTGCTCCGTTTACTTAAAAGTAAACAGAGCATTCACATGCGCAGTTACGGTCACGGTTTGAGGAGTGAAATCTTCCGTGGGAGCCGGCATGCCGGCATTCGCCATCTTTGCCATTGATGCCATTCGTGGAGCGAAAACGCGCTGCACATCGAAGGTGTCGACCGAGGCGTAGGAAAGATCGCCGATGCTGCGGCCGCTGGCGTGGGCGAGAGTTTCGGCGGAAGCGCGAGCGCGGCGGTAAGCGTCTTCCACGGCTTTGCTTTTCGCCTCGTCGATATTTTCCAGAGCGTAGTTCAAGGACTGGCTTTCGCTGACGTTCGCATCGGCGAGTTGCTGTGTGATAGGTCCGATCTTGGAAAAATCTTTGAGTTTCAGAGTGACATTTGTGGTAACGCGATAACCGATGACTTTTTGCTTAGGATTTTTCGGATCATATACCGGCTGAACGGATTCGAATCCGAGGTTGGCGGATTTAGGATCGACTCCGTTCGCATGCATGACCTGGCGCACTTGCTCAACTTCGCGGGAAGCATGCTGATAAGCGACCTGCGAGGTGTCCTCCTGAACGGAAACGTTGAACTGGATGACCGCAGTGTCGGGAGCGGATTCGAACTTGCCGTCCGCGCCAACGTAGACGGTGTTTGGTTGCGCGGTGACGGTCGGGTGCTCTTGCGCCGGACAAAAAGACGCGACGAGCAGAAGTGCGATGAAAGAGATTTGGGCTTTCATGAATTGCCTCCCAAAAGGATTATCGAATAGCTCCCACGGATTTGGCATGACTTAAATCCTAAAACTGTTCTCACTTTAAGAGGAACGTCAAAAGGAGGAAAAATTGCGGGGAAACGTCCTCAAAAGTGAGCTCAGATTTGGATGTGTCGGGTTGGTCAGCACTCCGCCGGCAGTGGCTGCAAGGAGACAGGTTCGGGACACTACCTTCCTGCGGCTTCTTCGCTCGCGACCTCTTCGAACAGGCCCGCCACTGTCTCGATCATTTCATCGTCTACGGTGCGGTTGCGGGCGATGGCCTCTTTCAGCGTAATGGAAGTGATCTGGTTGGAGCGTAGCGCCGCCATGCGGCCAAATTCTCCGCGATGCACCATGTCGATGGCTCCCAATCCGTAGCGAGTTGCCAGCACCCGGTCGAAGGCGCTGGGCGAGCCGCCGCGCTGTATGTGGCCTAGAATCGTCGCGCGGGTTTCATAGCCGGTTCGCTTTTCAATCTCACGCGCCAGAATATTCGCGACGCCTCCCAGCTTCGCGTGGCCAAATTCGTCTTTGCCCATGTCTTGAAGAACAGGTGCTCCCTGCCCCGAGGCGGCTGCAAACTTTGCGCCTTCAGCCACAACGACGATGGAAAAATATCTCCCGCGCTCGTGCCGCTGGCGCAATGATTCGGCAACTTTCTCGATATCGAACGGGCGCTCCGGTATGAGAATGACGTCGGCGCCTCCGGCAATGCCGCTGTATAAAGCAATCCAGCCCGCATCACGGCCCATCACCTCGACCACAATCACGCGGTTGTGAGCTTCGGCAGTCGTGTGCAGGCGGTCAATGGCTTCACAAACCACGTTGCATGCGGTATCGAAACCGAAGGTGAAATCCGTGCCGCTCAAATCATTGTCGATGGTCTTGGGCACACCCACTACGTTGATCGACCTCTCATGCAGCTTCTGCGCCACGGAAAGAGTGTCATCTCCTCCGATGGCGATCAGCGCCTCGATTTTGTGCTTATCGAGTGTGGCCGCGCAACGGTCAAGACCGTCGGGACGCTTAGAGGGATTGGTGCGCGAGGTCCGCAGAATCGTGCCACCTCGAGGCAGGATGCCACCGACGGCATCGAGATTCAAAGGCATGCTCTGGTCGTCCGTCAGACCGCGCCATCCCTCCAGAAAACCGACGAACTCGTCGTTATAATGAAAGACGCCCTTGCGTACGACCGCGCGAATCACCGCATTCAGTCCGGGGCAATCGCCTCCGCCGGTTAATATGCCAATCTTCATGTCTCGCTCCTGAGCAAGAGGAACTGGGATTTCTGGGATGCATCCCGAGCGCCGGAGCCGACAGAAGCGGCCTCGAACGCGGGCTGACGCTCGTTCGGAAGGGTTAGATTATCACCAAAACCGGAGACGCTGGAAATCCTGGAGCAGCTGGAACCAAACTGCGCAGCAGATATTAAGTGTGTGTGAATATTCGGATTGCGCGCGCTTCGAGTTTCGGACACAATGCTCGACTGAGATGCACAAGACACTCTCAATTTTTGGCTGGTCAGCAGTCGCTCTTCTGGGTGCGCTGGCCACGGCTGTGATTGCTCTGCACCGCGATGAGCCGATCAATGCGTTGTGGCTGGTGGCCGCCGCGGCGTGCTGTTACGCTCTGGGATACCGCTTTTACAGCCGCTTTATTGCGGCGAAAGTGCTCGCTCTCGATGGGAATCGCGCAACTCCCGCCGAGCGCCTGGAGAACGGCCGCGACTTCCTGGTCACCAACAAGTGGGTGGTCTTTGGACATCACTTCGCTGCGATTGCCGGGCCTGGGCCTCTCGTCGGGCCGGTGCTGGCGGTGCAATTTGGTTACCTGCCGGGGACTTTGTGGATTCTGGCGGGCGCAGTATTTGCCGGCTGCGTTCAGGATTTCGTCATCCTGCTCTTCTCCGTTCGCCGCGACGGCAAATCGCTGACCGAAATGGCGAAAGACGAGACAGGGCGGGTTGGTGGATTCGTAGCCTATGTCTCCGTGATCGCTATTCTGATTATTTTGCTGGGAGTCTGCGCCCTGATCGTGGTCAACGCTTTGAAGTCCAGTCCCTGGGGCACGTTCACCATCGCCATGACTATCCCCATTGCTCTATTGATGGGTATCTACCTCCGCCGAATTCGGCCGGGAAAAGTCATGGAAGTTTCAGTTCTCGGATTTATTCTTGTACTACTGGCGATCTTCGGGGGGCAGTGGGCTTCGCAGACGCCAAGTGTGGCGCGAATCTTCAGCCTGAGCGCTCCGGCTCTCGCCGGTTTAATCATCGCCTATGGGTTTGCAGCTTCCGCCCTGCCTGTGTGGTTATTACTCGCGCCGCGCGACTACCTCAGCACGTTCGTCAAGCTGGGCACAATCGGATTGCTGGCCGTCGGCATTATCCTTCTTCATCCAACGCTGCACATGCCGGCTCTGACACGTTTCGTCGATGGATCTGGACCGATCTTCGCCGGCAAGATTTTTCCCTTTGCATTTATCACGATCGCGTGCGGAGCGATCAGCGGATTTCATTCCTTGATTTCGAGCGGCACGACGCCGAAGCTGATCGCGAGAGAAACGGAGACACGTATGGTCGGCTACGGCGCCATGATGGCCGAGTCCGCCGTAGCAGTGATGGCTGTGATCGCCGCCTGCGTACTGCAACCGGGAGTTTATTTCGCCATCAACAGTCCGGCAGGAATTGTCGGCCAGGCTCCCGATGTGGCCGCCGCGACAATTTCAAGTTGGGGGTTTTCGGTCAGTGCCGCCGACATGCAAGCTCTGGCTCACGCAGTCGGCGAGCAAACGCTTTTCAACCGCACCGGAGGTGCGCCAGCGTTTGCGGTAGGTATGGCGCATATTTTTTCTCACACCTTGGGTGGTCAGGCATTGATGGCGATCTGGTATCACTTCGCGATTATGTTTGAAGCATTATTCATCCTGACCGTTCTCGATGCAGGTACTCGCGTGGCACGCTTCATGATTCAGGATGCACTGGCGCACGTGTATAAGCCGCTCGGAAGAACCAGTTGGTATCCGTCGATTCTGGCCACCAGCGCGCTGGTCGTGGGAGCGTGGGGATATTTTCTATGGCAAGGGGTCAAAGATCCTTTGGGAGGGATCAATTCGTTATGGCCGTTGTTTGGCATCGCCAATCAGTTGCTCGCAACGGTTGCTCTTTGCGTGGCTACGACTGTGATCATCAAAATGCACAAGACACGCTACGCGGCGATTACGCTCTTGCCTTTGAGCTGGTTGGTGGCCGTGACGTTTACCGCGTCGTGGCACAAAATATTTGATCCCAGCCCGCGCATTGGCTTTCTGGCACAAGCCCGGTCATTGCAGCTTTCCGCCCCAACAGCAGCAAGCGCGCGCCTGGTTTTCAATAACCGCCTGGATGCAGATGTGACGGGAGTTTTAGTCGTGCTGGTGAGTCTCGTTCTTTTTGAATCGGTGCGAGTGTGGGTCGGAGTGCTCCGGGGGAATCGTGATGCGCGGATCGAGGAATCGCCGTTTGTCATGACAAGACTGGCGACGGAGGAAAGAATATGAATCACCTCGTCCGAGTCCTGAGAATTCTGCGGGCAACCCTGCGCGAGATTTTCGACGAAGCTTCCTATGCGCGTTTCCTGCAGCGGACTAACGCATCTTCTTCACCCGGCGCGTATGCGGCTTACTGGCGCGAACGTGAGGCAAGCCACGCACGCAAGCCACGATGCTGCTGACCGAAATAATCGCCATCACTACAGTTCCAAATGGCAAGATGCGGTGCCTCGCACTCCGCAGCTAAGGTAAACTCTTTTTACATGCGAGTTCTGGGCATTGACTGTGGCGGCGCTTACACCGGTTACGGTGTCGTCGAGATGCATTCTCTGGGCCGCCTGTGTTGCCTGACTTCTGGAGCGATCGTTCTTTCCCCGCGTGAACCGCTTCCGCGAAGGCTGGCTCGCATTTTCACTCAGCTTGGCGAGATCATTGCCCGGCACCAGCCGGATGAGGTTGCCATCGAAGAAGTGTTTTACGCACTCAATGTGAAGTCGGCTCTAAAGCTGGGACAAGTGCGAGGAGTTGCGATGCTGGCCGCGGCATCGGCAGGACTGGAAGTCGCGGAATATTCGCCGTTAACGATTAAGTCCTCCGTCGTCGGCTACGGCCGAGCGGAAAAACAGCAGGTCCAGCACATGGTGACCCGCCTGCTTGAGCTCACCCAACCGCCCGAGCCGCTGGATGCTTCAGATGCTCTGGCTATCGCCATTTGCCATCTGCACACGGCAGGCACTTTGAATCGGCAACGCGCCAAGATCGCCGCGCGTTCGCTCTAAAGGTGCGAGATTTTGGAACCAATCGCACATAAAGCCATCAACTAGAATGGGCTGAACCCATAGTCATGGAAGCAAACATTGCTCGATGCTCTTTAGGATTGTGCGAAAGATATAAATCCTCGTTCACCCTGTTCTTTTTTCTAGTTTTTGTTTCCTCGGCTGCCATCGCCGCAGACTCCGCCAACATCACCTTCTCGTTGAGCTTTCCCGGCTCCGATCCTGAGAGCTATTCCATCTCACTGGATTCCAATAGCCACGCGAAGTACAAGTCCGTGGCCAGAATTTCCTCCGATTCCGAGGACCGGGAAACCTACGAGACAGAGTTTCAGTTTTCGCCGGGAAATTGTACGCGAATTTTCGAACTCGCCGGCCAATCCCATTATTTCGCCGGCAAGATCGATTCGGGCAATCACAAGATTGCCTTCACCGGAGCTAAGAAACTGACTTATCGAGACGCTAACCGAACCAACACCGCGGAATTTAATTACTCCAGTCTCGCTCCGGTGCAGCAAACGATTGCGATTTTTCAAAACGTCGCCGCCACGATGGAATTTGGACGTCGGCTGGCGCATTTCCATCGCTATCAGAAACTGGCTCTCGATGATGAACTGAAGCGGATGGAGTCTCAAGCCCAGGACAACCAACTCAGCGAATTACAGGCCGTAGAGCCAACCCTGCGTGAGATTTTCGAAGATACCTCGGTGATGAATGTCGTCCGTGCCCGCGCCCAGCGCCTCATTGACTTGGGAAAGAAAGAAGATTTGGCGGGGCATTGACCGGAGGGCCGGCTCGCAATCTCGGAGAGAAGTCCGGCTGTATGACCGTGACCGTTCCACGCCCGGCTGCTATAAAATAGCTCTCCATGAAGAGATCTGTATTTTTCGTCGTCGCTTTGTTCTTACTGAGTGCAGCCGCCGCGACGGCCCAGAAGGACGCTGATAATGAGCCGACTGCTACTCTCAATTTTCTCGTGATAAAAGACGACAACGGGAAGCCGGTCCGAAACGCCAGCGTGATTATGCACTCGGTAAGTTCGGGGGGCAAACAGGAGCGCGGCGGCCTGGAACTGAAAACCGACCTGGATGGAAAGTCGAGTTCTGACGGAATACCCTACGGGAGACTGCGAGTGCAGGTATTAGCCACAGGCTTTCAGACCTATGGCGATGATTTTGTGGTCGACCACTCGAAAATGGATTTCACGATCCGGCTGAAGCGGCCGCAGGGACAGTATTCGATCTATGACGATCATGCCAAGGATCCAAACGCACAACCCAAGCAGGACGCTCCGCCACCCGACAAAAAGAACGACAAACCAAATTAAAGCAATCGCATCCAGGAGAAAAAAATGGACTACCTGCTGAAGACCGAACCTTCGGTGTACTCCTTTGCCGATTTGCAGCGCGAAAAAACTACGATCTGGGATGGAGTATCGAACCCGGTAGCCGTGAAACACCTTCGAGAAATGAAGGCAGGAGATCGATTGGTTGTCTATCACACTGGAGACGAGAAAACAGCGGTTGGGACCGCGACAGTCATTTCAGTCGATGGTGCGGATCCCAAGAATCCGGCGGTCAAGATCAAGGTCGGCAAGCCGATTGCGAAACCTGTGACCTTGGCTGAGGTGAAATCGAACAAAGATTTCGCCGAGTCACCGCTGGTGCGGCAAGGGAGACTAAGCGTGGTACCGTTGACGCCGAAGCAGTACAAGATTCTGACCGGAGATTAGCGAGCGCGATGAGATCGATTGCCTCACGAATGTCGGTCATGAGCGGCGAAGGAGCGCTGTCGGTCTTTGCCCGCGCGAAAGAATTGGAAGCCCAGGGCCGTTCCATCATTCATCTCGAACTTGGCGAGCCCGATTTTCACCCGGGTGCGTCCGTCATCGAATCTGCCGGGCGCGCACTGGCCGAGGGCAAAGACCGGTACTGCGCCGTCGCCGGCCTGCCCGCGCTTTGTGACGAGCTCGCAGCTTATCTGGTATGCACGCGGGATATAAAAGTTTCCGCCGCCAATATTGTTGTCGCTCCCGGCTGTAAGATCGCGCTGTTCTTCGCGATGATGGCCCTGCTCGAACCGGGCGATGAAGTTCTCTATCCCAATCCTGGCTTCCCCGGCTACCCGTCAATCACCCTAGGACTTGGCGCCGTGCCCGTGCCGTTCGGTCTCGACCAGCGCAATCACTTTCAGCCTGATCCCGCGGAGATCGCCTCAAAGATCACTCCGCGCACACGGATGCTGGTCACAAATTCACCTGGCAATCCAACGGGAACGGTTTATACCGACGAAGTACAACGCGCAATGGCCGAACTTGCCGTGAAGCATGACTTATGGGTTCTTTCCGACGAAATCTATGCGCGGGTTCTCTTCAGCGGTGAGTACGTTTCCATGCTGTGCTACCCCGGAATGGAAGAGCGCACGCTGATCATCGACGGATTCTCGAAGAGCTTTGCCATGACAGGCTGGCGTTTGGGTTATACGGTAGCGCCTGCGGAAGTTGTTCCCGCGCTGACCATGCTCGCAGTTAATTCGTATACGTGCGTGGCCGAGTTCACTCAGTATGCCGCGATCGATGCGTTGCGGGACCGCGAAGGTTCTACTGCACGCATGGTCGGCGAGTTTGCCCGCCGTCGCGAGCAATTCGTGCGCGACCTCAATCACATCCCGGGATTCCAATGCACGCCTCCCGACGGCGCATTCTATGCGTGGGTCGACATTCGCGGCACCGGCATGCCCGCGGAAAATCTATGCCACATCATGCTCGAAGAAGCAGGCGTGGCCGGGATTGCTGGCGCTGCATTTGGCCCACTGGGCAAAGATTTCGTGCGTTTTTCTTTTGCCGCGTCCACGGATGCCTTGCGGGAAGCTGTCGAGCGCATTGAGCGAGTATCCGTCGCCTGGCAAGGAACGTCCGCTGCCAGATAGCGTGCTAGTGATTTTGCAATGGGGCAGTTATTGTCGGCACTTGAGTCAAGCACCGGAGGAATTTCTTGAGATCATTTTCCCGATTGTTGGGATTGGTGCTCATTTCCATAAGTCTTCTTCAGGTTTCTGCTGCTGCGCAGGCGCGTCCGTTTCCTGGCTCGGACGTTCAGCAAATCTATCAGCGTCTGCTGCCGCAAATCGAAAAAATTCCTGCTTTCGATCACCACGCTCATCCCGCCTTTGCCGACGATCCCGATGTCGACGCCATGGCCTCCGCACCCGACACCAGCCTGCCTTTGCGAACTCGCGATGATAATCCCGAGCTGATCGCCGCCGCGAAGGCACTCTTCGCTTATCCCTACAGCGACCTCTCGCCCGAACACAGCAAGTGGCTGGTGCAGAAAAAAGCCGAACTCAGGAAGCAATATCCCGGCTCGGCGTACTTCGACATGATTCTGGACAAGCTCAACACGGAGAGTTCCGTGGCAAACCGCGTCATGATGGCCGATTATCTTAATCCCAAGCGCTTCCCCTGGGTTTTCTTTTCCGACGCCTTCCTGTGGCCCTTCAACAACGAGTACGAAACCGCGCGCAACCCCGACGAAGGCGTCTATATTCCGCTCCAGGAAAAAATGCTCCATCGTTGGATGCAGCAGGAAAACATGGCGAAGCTGCCTGCCAATTTTGCCGACTACCTCAAGTTCATCAGCCAAACACTGGAGGACAACAAGAAGAAAGGCGGCATCGCGCAAAAGTTTGAAGTCGCTTATTTTCGTCCCACAACTTTCAGCGATCCCACACGCGAGCAAGCTGAAGAAATCTATCAGCGTTACGCTGCAAGCAGCGTCCCCACCGAAAAAGAGTACCGCACATTTCAGGATTTCATTTTTCGCTATCTGATTGTGGAAGGCGGACGATTGCATCTCCCGGTGCACATTCACACGGCTGCCGGCATCGGCAACTACTTTAATTTTTCGCAGAGCAACGTCATGAATCTGGAAAGTGTCCTGCGCGATCCGCGTTACCTTTCGACCACCTTTGTCCTGATCCACGGCGGATATCCCTTGGAGCGCGAAGCCATCTGGCTGGCCGCCATGAAGAACGTGTACCTAGATTCTTCTTTGGGAGAGCTGACTCAATATCCTTCGGCATTCAAAGAAACGCTCAGGATGTGGCTGGAAACTTTTCCCGACAAAGTTACTTTCGGCACCGATTGCTTCCCCTACAATGAAATATTAGGCGCGGAAGAAAGCTACTGGCTCGGTGTGCGGTCGTCGCGCACGGCGCTGGCAGCGGCCCTGGCGGAGATGGTTTCCGAAGACGAAATCACAGAAGCCCGCGCTCTCGAATTAGCCCACGGTTACTTGCACGATAATGCCGTGAAGTTGTATGAAGGCAGAGTCCACTAGAAGATCGGACAAGTTTTATGGCAAAGAAAAAAATTAGATCGGAATCTTCCTCCCCAGCGAAAGTGCGCCGCCCCAAGCCCCATTCGCGTGCGAAGCGGGCACTGACCCGGCACGCGGCCGCTGCTGCGGCCATGCAACACATTCCCTGGAAATCCGTGCCACTCGAAGATCTCAACCCTTTGCTGCAACGGCAATTTGTTGTCGGACAGGAAATCATGCTGGCCCGCGTGCTTCTGAAAAAGGGCTGTATTGTTCCCGAGCACAGCCATCATAACGAGCAACTCACCTACATTCTCGACGGCACTCTCAAGTTTTGGATCGACGGCAAGGAAATCGTTGTCCATGCCGGAGAAGTGTTGTGCATTCCCGCGCACATGCCGCACAAAGCGGAAGCGCTCGAAGATACCATCGATCTAGACGTCTTTAATCCTCCCCGCGCCGACTGGATCAACAAGACCGACCAATATTTGCGAGGAGCGAAATAAGCGACTTCATGTCTTCTTCCACCACTTCCGAGCCCGGCGTGTCCTCATCGTCACTTCAAGCGGCGTTCTGTTTTCGCTGCATCGAATGTGGCGATACCAGCGAGAAGGCTGGCCAGGATTTCCGCTGCGCGCATTGCGGAGATCTTCTGGAGATCACCTATCCTCGATGGGGCAATACAGAATTGCGCGCCGATGAGTTGAAATCCACCTGGAAGCAGCGGCGTCTTTCTACCATCCCCGCGGACCTTAGCGGTGTCTGGCGCTTTCGCGATCTGCTTCCCCCGCTGGCGAACGAAGACAATACCATAACACTCCGCGAGGGCAATACTCCGCTGTACCAATTGCCTCGCTGCAGCCGCGTCACTGGTGTGCCGCATCTTTTCGCCAAGCATCAGGGGATGAACCCAACGGGATCGTTCAAAGACACGGGCATGACGGTTGCAGCTTCTTTTGCCCGCCAAGCCGAATTTCGGTGGGTGGCCTGCGCGTCAACGGGAAATACTTCGGCGTCGATGGCGGCCTATGCCGCGCGCGGCGGCCTGCGCAGCCTCGTTCTCGTTCCAGACGGAAAGATTTCCTGGAGCAAACTTTCTCAGGCGCTCGATTACGGCGCGGTGACTTGCCAGTTGCGCACAGATTTTGACGGCTGTTTACGGCTACTGCAGGAGTTGGTGCGGCGCGCACCAGTGTATCAGTTGAATTCGATCAATCCCTTTCGCCTGGAAGGCCAGAAAACGCTGGCTATTGAGTTGATGGAACAGCTCGATTGGCAACCGCCGGATCACATCATTGTCCCGGGAGGCAATCTGGGCAACAGCTCTGCCATCGGCAAAGCCTTGCTGGAAATGCTGAAGCTAGGGCTGATCTCTCGGCTTCCAAAGCTGTCTGTCATTCAGGCTGAAGGAGCAAACGCGCTGGTGCGCACACTCCGCGATGGGGCTGGCAAGCGATTGGTTCCAGTTCAGGCAGAAACTCGAGCAACTGCGATTCGCATCGGCAATCCAGCATCGTGGAAAAAGGCGGTTCACGTTCTCTCTGAAACCGGCGGCGCCTGCGAAGACGTAAGCGAAGTAGAAATTGCGCAAGCCAAAGCGGAAATTGGCGCAGAAGGAATCGGATGCGAGCCAGCCTCGGCTGTAACGTTGGCAGGGCTGAAGAAGCTGGTTAGACAGGGCTTCGTCAAGCCGCAAGATTCGGTCGTGCTTGTTCTGACGGGGAGCTTGCTCAAAGATCCTGACTTCACGATGGAATTCCATCGGGGCGAAATGTTTCGTGGATCGGATAAGGAGAGCGACAGTGCGGCGCTTGACGCGTTGCGTCGTCCGCCGATCGTGTTGGACGCGACGCTCGATGCGATCCTGCGAACTCTCGCCCAGTTTGAGAAGGCTAAATCCTAGTTCAACGTTCTTTTGCGTTTGACATGGCTCTCAAAAAGAAAAGTCCCAAAGGGCCGTTCCGTCTGAAACTGCCAGCCACTTCGGCCAATCTCGGCCCAGCCTTCGACGCCGCCGCGCTCGCCATGGATTTCTACCTCACGCTCGAGGCTCGCCCCGCCGCAAATTTTTCCATCACTGCCACGGGTCGCGACCGAGAAATCTGCCAGCAACTCGAAAATCATTTGATTCTTACTACCTATCGTGAAGTTCTTCAAGCAGCGAAAAAAGAAATTACTCCACTGGCGATTCGCATCAAGAACGATATTCCCATCGGCAAAGGCTGCGGTTCATCGGCAGCAGCGCGCCTTGCCGGAATAGCTCTCGCCGTACACTTTGGCGGTCTGCGTTGGACTGATGCGCAGATCGTCGGCGAAGCTTCGCGCCGCGAGCATCACCCAGACAACGCTTCCGCCTGCTGGATGGGAGGAATCACCATCGCCCGCATGTCGGCACAGAGCGAGGCGCAAGTCGTGAATATTCGCCCGAAAGGCAACTGGCCGCTCTTGCTCGCGATTCCCGAACAAAGTCTTTCCACTGATAAAGCTCGTGGAGTTCTGCCCCCGCAGTATTCGCGGGCAGATGCCGTAATCAACATTCAGAATTCGATGCTGCTGCTCGCGGCCTTCATACAGGGCCGTCCCGATCTTCTTACCGCTGCACTCGATGACCGCATTCACCAACCTTATCGCGCGCCATTGTGTCCGCTTCTGCCTTGCCTGCAAAAACTCTCAGGGCACAACGGGGTGCTGGGCGCAGTTCTGAGCGGAGCGGGACCATCGGTGCTGCTATTTCTCGATCCAAAAGGAAATCAGCGAAAGACGGCCAAGTTCGTCGCTACTCACTTGAAGAAGCATGACCTGTCCGCCGAATTAATGCCGACATCGATCGCCACAAGCGGCGCCCGCGATTAAATCGGAAAATCTTTACCTCTGTACTACCCCTGTGCACCTCTGTGTTAAAGATCTTGACGTTAGCGTGCACCCGCAAAAGGCCATTCCCGATGTCTCCAGGCGCGAATCATGTAGATCACCAGCCCGGTAACAAGAATAACCACGGCATATCGCACTTCCTTCAACGCATTCGCGCGGTTAAACAAGATAAAAAGAAAACCCGCACACGCCACCAACGCCGGCACCGGATACAGCCACATGCGAAACGGCCGCGGCATCTCCGGCCGCCGGACTCTCAGGACAATAAGGCCAATCGCCTGCACCAGAAACTGCAGGATAATCCGAATGACCACTAGCGCCGCAATCGCATCCTTCAAACGCAAGAAGCAAAACGCGACCGCCACCGCGCCCAGTGCCAGCAGCGATACATGAGGAAAGCGATACACCGGATGCACCTTGGCGAATGCTCGAAAATAGTTCCCGTCGAGGGCCGCCGCATAGGGAACCCGCGAATAGCCCAGCGTCAACGAAAATACAGACGCGAATGCCGTCACAATTACCAACCCCGTCACCAGGCGCGCGGCCCCTGCCCCGTAGATCCTCTGCATAAACAAGGAAACAACATACAGTCCATTGTTGTTCTGCCCCGCCTGCATCATTTCCCGCCAGGGCACCACGGCCAGAATGCATAAATTCATCAATAGATACAGGCAGGCAACCAATAGAATGGAAAGCAACAGCGCCCGCGGAATATTTTTCGTTGGATTTTTTATCTCATCGCCCAGGTAGCAAACGTTGTAGTAGCCCCAGTAATCGTAGGTGGCTACCAGCAGCGCCCCCCCCAATCCAGTGAAGAATCCGCGCGATAGTGTGAACGCTCCCGGAGGAAAATCGAATGCGCGCGCCGCGTTGAAATGCGTCAGGCCGGCGAAGATAATCCATCCGATCGTTCCCATCACCCCGAACCACAAGATTTTAGATAAACGCGCAATCGCGGTGATTCGCCGATAGAGCAACAGGACAGTGAAACAACAAATCGCAATCCCTAACGCTGTTCCCGGCGTCACAATCCAGCTCACTTGCAGTGAGCCGGCCCATGGGATCTGCAATGCCGCCGTGTGCGCGGCGTATACCTTTTCCAGGCTCGGCCAGTAGTACGCGGCGTAGCCTGCCAGGCCAATGCATCCGCTGGCAATCGAAAGTGGAGCGCTGAAGGAAAGTTGCCAGATGAACAGAAATGAAATCAGCCGCCCCCATTTCTGCGGCCCATAAATCTCGTTCAGGTAGCGATACGAGCCACCAGATCCCGGAAACATCGAGCCTAACTCCGCAGACACGAGCCCGTCGCAGACAGCTAACAGGGCGCCTGCCACCCATCCCAGCAGCGCCTGCGGGCCGCCCATCGCCGCAACCACCAGCGGCATTGTGATGAACGGCCCCACGCCGATCATGTCGATCATGTTGAGCGCAGTCGCGCTCCCCAGACCCATGCCACGGATGAGACTGGAATTGGAATCGGATTGTGACGGAGATGGCATTCGCGGCGAAAAACGCCCCGGCACTGGCAAACGACTAACAACAACTAGCGACGAACGACTAATGACCGCCCTGATGTCCCGCACTTAGCAGATTCACAAACAACCGCACAGCACCCGGCACGCCCGCAGGCAATTCACGGAAGAATGAATATCCGGTATAGATGTAAGTTCCCTTGCCATACTGCGCGCGCAACAATCCACCCTTCTGCGGATCTTCCCCCGGGTCGTGGCACGCGAGCAGAGGCTTGTAGTGATCGTCCCAATTGTCCCAGAAGTAAAGCCCCCGCTCCTGTATCCATCCATCAAAATCTCGTGCCGTAATCGTATTAGGATAGTGAAAAATCTCATCGCCGGGATCGAGCACCTCCACCGGCGCGTCCTCCACTGAAACGCGCGCCCGGCTGAGTTCCGCAGGATACGGAGTGAAATGCCCGGCGTTGAAATCTCCCACCCCCGCGTTATATTGCACAACGAGGGTTCCACCCCCTGAAACAAAATCGAGCAGCTTCTTGTTGTTCGCTGCAATATCTTTCTGCGTGTCGTAAGCGCGAATGCCCAGCACAATCGTTCGATACTTGCTCAAGTCTTCGCCTGCCAGTTTCTCCGCAGGGACAAGAGTCACGTCCATGCCGACCTGTTTGAGCACCGTGGGAATATCATCACCCGCACCCATCACGTAGCCGATCTTTAGATCGTGCGGAGCAACTACATCGACAATGCTGACTCGCTGCGACGCTGGCTGGTAGTAATAAAAACTGCCCAAATCCTCGCGAGCCACCAGTGTGTATCCATCGCTGAATTTCGTGCCCTCCGCATCCAGCACCGCGCGGACCGTTGCCCGCCCCTCCTGCAAACCGGCTGGGAAAATCTTGAACTGAAAATCTTGTTTCTCGCCTCTCCCTTTGAATGCGACGGCGAGTTGCGCCGGCTCTGACCGCCAGCCTTCCGGTAATTCCAAACGCAGCGAACCCCGCGTTTCCCGCGTGAGGTTGCTACTCACCCCGACAGTCACCGTGGAGGTTGACCCGTTGTGTGTTGAAATGACTTGGCTTCCCGGTTCGACCATCACAGAAAAAGCCGGAACAACTGCCAGGGGACGTGTACGCCGCGCGCCATTTTCATCCACAAACGGAGTCACCACCGCCGCTGTAATCCCGTTTCTTCCCTGCGCGCCCGCGTTAGCGATTGCATATTCCACTCGCGCGCGTAACGCCGGCGGCAGAAATGGCAGCGTCGCATACTTCTCTTTGTCTACGTGATTCAGACTCTCGCGATCAGGATCATCGCGATGCCAATACGGACGCGTGTATTCGGCATTTTTCGGAACAAGCAATCGAAAGACTACCCGCAGATCATCTCCCGGCTTAACGGCCACGGGTCTGACCTTTTCACTGATCGTGTTCCATCCCTGCGGTACATCCAGCTTCACTGCATTTACGGTAAGAGATTGCGCCGATCCGTTGTGCATCTTCACCGCAACCAGAAATTCCTGCCCCGGCGACACGATTGTGCCGGCGTCGGCCTCCTTGGGAACGTTCGCCGAAGGCGTAGCTGACGAAACCACGTCAGCATCGAGGCTTACATTCAACGCAAGGTTCAGCGCCGTTTCCGCCTGTTGTACCTTAGTCCGGAGCCTAGTGAGCAAATCGAGTTTCGCCGCGGCGCTCAAAGTGCTTGTCCTGACTTCGTCATCCGACCGCTCCAATGCAGAGACCGCTGCCGCCAAGGGTTCTATCGCCTTGGAGGAATCACTGCGTGAGTTTTCCCTGGCTTTCGCAGTCTCATCTGCAACCTTCGCCAGATCCTGTCGCAACTGCGGAAGCCTTGATTCTGCTCCTCCCATCCGCGCTAAATCGGGCAAAGTACTGTCGATGCCATCGAAAAAATCTTTTTCGTGTCCGTCTTTGTCGAGCGTAGAAGCGGACAAAACCGAATCGGCCAACTTGTAGAACGTGAACCGGTCGCCGGGTTCGACGCTCCAGTTCGCAGCTCCCTGCGATTGTTGGTGCCGCAGTCCCTGCATAGCGAACTGGACGTAGGACATTCCCAGCAACGAATCCGATTCGCCGGTGTTGAGCTTGAGCGTCCAGTCCGCATCAGGACAAGTGTTGGCGCCAAAGCCGCATACATTGCCGACATACAATTTCTTCGCTTGCCATGGCAGAAGCCCTTCTGCAATCTGCTCCGGAAACCTCTTTGGGTCGGCGGCGGCCCGGAATGCTTCCTGCGTGAGAATCGACGAAGCCTGATGGTGCCCATGTCCATCGCGCGAAGTGCCGGAAAAGCGCGCCACTAGCACATCGGGACGGAACGTTCGAATCACGCGCACCATATCGCGAAGGGCCACATCGTGCCCATCCCACTTCTG
>DATBZH010000012.1:0-10289 GCA_036513255.1 Candidatus Sulfotelmatobacter sp.
CAGCAGTTTGCCATCAACGGGCAGCGCGGCGTCGAGGCCGTGTTCGCGATGGACGGTGCGGACGTCAGCGATCCAGAAATGGGCGGGAGCACGTTCACGAATTTCAACGTAGATGCGATTCAGGAGTTGCAGTCAAGCTCAAGCTGGATGCCGGCGGACATCGGGCGCGGCGCGGCGGGTTTCACCAATATCTTGACCCGATCCGGCAAAAGCGGTTTTCACGGGTCATTCTTCGAGTTTTTAAGAAACTCAGCCCTCGATGCGCGAAATTACTTTGATCACCCGTCGATCGCGGACCCGGGCCGAATCCCTCCGTTCCGGCGAAACGAGTTCGGATTTACCAACGGCGGACCGGTCGTGTTGCCGAACGTCTATGACGGACGCGACCGCACGTTCTATTTCGTGCAGTATCAGGGATTCAGGCAGGTATTGGGAACGACCCAGGTTTTGGCGGTGCCAACGGCAGCCGAGCGGGCGGGTCAGGACGGGGTCACATACCCGGATGGCAGCACGGACACACTGCAGGTAACGGTGAATCCGGCAATTGCGACGGTGCTGGCCCGCTATCCACTCCCGAACAACCCAACCGGCGCGTATGGTGCGCGAACCTATGCTGCACCCTCAAACGTGAACACGAATGCGGATCAGTTTTCTATTCGCATCGATCAGAAAGTTGGCGCGAAGGGACTGTTGTTCGGTCGATTCAATTATGACAATCTGACGGGACCGACAACCAATCCAGATCAGACGCTGCTTGATCCGAGTTTCGGTGTGCAGTATGTGGATCGGCAGCGGAACGGGGTCATCAACTACACGCGCACCGTATCTCCGCGCTTTCTCTGGTCGACATCGGTGAGTTTCACGCGGACGACTCCGTCATTTGTGACGCCGAACCACACCGATCCGGCTTTGAAGTTCATCGATGGCCTCTATGAGGCGTTCAATGGAGCGGCAGGCTCGGTGATGTCGGCGTTCGGGAATTTGTTCCACGGACAATTAAATCTTACCTGGACGACTGCGCGTCACGCGGTGAAATGGGGTGCGGAGGCGCGACTGAATCGCGACACGACATACTTCGGAATCAGTCCCAATGGGGAATATGACTTTGGCGGCGGAACCGTTTACTCGCCTGTGTTCATTCCTTCCGCTAGCGGACAGCACGATGTGCAGCCGGGCCAACCTTTACCTGACACACTAAGCAGTCTGTTGATCGGCTATCCGTACGGGTACACGATCGCAGTGGCGCCGCCCTTCGCACCGGATGGCGCGCATATTGGGCCAGCGGCGATCAACCGGAATGACGTGAACGCATACGTCGAGGACACGTGGAAAATCAATCCGCGATGGACGCTTGATTACGGAGTGCGATATGAGCTTTACACGCCGATTACAGAGCGAGCCCACCGAACCTCGAGTTTTCTGAATTCGTTCCCACCGGCGGGCGTTGGACAGGAATATCTGATTAATCCGCAGCCTACTTATCAGACGGATCGGAACGGCTGGGGGCCGCGCGTGCAGGTGGAGTGGAATGCTCCAAAGGCCGTGCATGTGCACATGGGCGGCGCGATCACCGTGATTCCGCCGAATATCTGGCAGGACAATCTTCTGACCGGTTCAACGCCCTATGTTGTATATCCGCGTGTCAACGCGGCGCAAAACGGAGAGATCGCCTACGGATTCCAAATTACACCGGACGAATTGCCGCCCGTCTATAACACGGCTGGCGTGAACGTTTTGGCTAGCGGCGATCCGAAAAAAGTGCCGGCGAACACGATGATGGACGTGAATCGGTACCAGCAGGATTTGGCAGCGCTGTCGCCGAGTGGTCAGCTCTCACTGCTGAGTCTCGCGGGAATCGACCGGCGCTTCGGCAATGGCTTCCTGCAAACTTGGACGCTGGGCCTGGAACGGGCCTTCGGTGGCCTCACTGCCGATGTCGCGTACGTAGGAACATCGGCATTTCGACTTCCCAGAATGTCCTATCCGAACGCGTATCCCGGAGCGGATTCGGAGTTTGCCCGCTTCACAAACTTCGACGGTAGCGGAGCGGTGACGGGAGGCTTCGGATTCGAGTCCGTGATGACGGCAACATCGCACTCGTCGTACAACGCCTTGCAGACGTCATTATCGGGAAGTGTTGGGCACGGCGGTCCGTCGTTGCAGGCCGGCTACACGTGGGGCAAATCTCTGGATGATGTCAGCGGTATCCTGGGAGGAGCAGGATCTACCGGCGCCGTTACGCAGTTTAGTCCGCAAGACCCGTTCGATACACAGGTGGAAAGAGGACCGTCAAGCTTTGATGTAACCAACGCCTTCACCTTGAGCGCGGCGCAGGATTTGCATTTCGAGCATTTGGGGCTTCAGTCGGATCGAACGCGATTGCTGACGAAGGGTTGGGAGTTGCTCAGCATTTCGACGATCACCGGTGGTTCGCCGTTTACGGTGTACTCGGGGATCCAGCAGACGGGGGCGGGAACGATTGGCGCAGACCGACCGGACCAGATCGGAATACCGGAGCTCTCGAGCGCGGGCAGCTCTAGCCGACCGCGCGACGATTATTTTGGACGGGGCGCGGACAACGCAAGTTTCTTTTCCATTCCCATCGGGATCGCAGGCGGGACCGGACCAAACTCGGGGCGCTTTGGAACGCTCGGCCGTAATACGTTTCGCGGCCCGGCATATTATGATTTCGATTTTGCGCTCATCAAGACCACTCCGATTGGCCACCGGGAAAGCGGTTCGGAGCGAGCTGACCTGCAATTCCGCGGAGAGTTATTCAACCTGTTTAACATCGTCAACATGGGACTGCCCGCCAACATTATCGAGGGTACAGGGTTTGGCATGATCAGCAAGACTGCGGGAACTTCTCGGCAAATTCAGTTTTCGCTAAAGCTCATCTATTGAGGCTGAGGCGCGTCCTGCAGTGAACACGGGGGAATCGCCCTCCAAGCCTAGAAGGTAGGCGGATTTTGAGAGCTGGGCTGCACTTCCGGTAACAATGATTTTTTTCAGAATTGGGAAGCCGGCTTCAAAGACGGCAATCGTTTCTTCGTCGGCCACACCGCCCTGGTGCTGCCACCTTCGCCCGAGGGGACCCAAAGAAATTTCGTCCGGCCCGTGCAACGAACGAAAAAAGGTGCGGACCGAAACGATCCGCACCTGAACATTAGATCGCTGGCGCTATAACGTGACGTTGAGCATCAGGTTCACGCCCGGATAGCTCGCGTTGCACAGGTAGTACACGCCGTCGATTTCGACGACATAAACGTCTTGCGTGTATAGCCAGTTGCTCGGCCAGGCGGAGGCGAAACCGAACCAATAGCCCCCGTATTGGAAGCGGCGATTGCGGTAGTCGCTTTCGCTGACCCGAAAGCTATGTTCGCGTCCGAAATGTGCCTTGAAACGGTCGTCAGGAATGCGTCCGCCGCTTGCGTGTTCTTCCTTCTGTTCGGGCTTAGATTGCTGGGCATGTTGTTCCGGCGCACGATTCTGTTCCGGTTTGACAGCCTTCTCTTCCTGTCGCGCGTTCTTCTCTTCCGGCTTAGCGCCCTTCGCTACCGGATGGGCGTTTTTCTCTTCCGGCTTCGCGGATCGTTCTGGTTGCGCCTTCTTTTCTTGTTCATGGGCAGGCTTGTCTTTGTTTTCTTCCTGCTGGTCGTGCTGCTCTTGTTGTGCGTATGCCGGAATACCGATTCCGAGGGACAAAGTGAGAACTGCCGTGCTGATAGCTCCTGCGAGTTTCATAAATGTTGCCTCCATCATCGAATGGCTGTCTTGATTCTTGCCTTACTGCAAGCTTCCAGTGGTTGCATTAATCGGGCTACCGATGGCGTCGCCGGATACGAGAAGTTCCACTCTGCGATTCTGCTGGCGCCCCGCGGAGTTATCGTTCGAGGCCACCGGCAAGGTGTTTCCAAAGCCTTTGGCTGACACCGAATTCGTGGCGACTCCTTGCTGCACAAGATAATCGCGCACAGAGCCGGCACGATTCTCGGATAGCGCTTGGTTCATCGCGTCCCCGCCGACGTTATCCGTATAGCCACCGACTTCGATGTTTAGTCCTGGATAGGCGAGCAGAATGCCGGCGACCTTTGCCAGTTTTTCGCGTGCTCCCGGCTTCAATGAGTATTTTCCGGTATCAAACAACACGTCGGACATGCTGACAATGAGTCCGCGAGCGCTATCGCGAGTCTGAAGAATGGAATTCAGCTGCTCGGACAACTTTGCCCGCATGGCTGCCTTATCGGTTTCCGCCTGCTGCGCTGTCAGATTTGCCTGCTGTGCCGCGAGGCGCGATTGTTCCGCATCAGCCTGCGCCGCTGAAAGTGCGCTGGCAGAGGCGGCTTGGCTGTTCGCCATATCAGCCTGAGCCTTCGCTGTTGCGGCTTGTGCGTCGGCAGCGTCATTGCGTGCCTTCGACGCATCGGACTGGGCCTGAGCATTGGCGGCTTGTGCATTGGCTGCATCAGACTCAGCCTGCAATTTTGCCGCTTTAGCTCTCGCGGTATCGGATTCCGCTTGCGCCTTCTGCCGTGTCGCGTCATCGGCCTGCGCTTGCGATCGGGCCTGTGCATCGGCTGAATCCTGGCGTTCGTTTGCCAGCCGGACATCATCCATTTTCTTGACTGCGATCGCGCGTGCGTCTTCCGCCGTCTGCACTGCTTCGCGGGAGACTGCGATCAGCGGTTTCTTGTCGATGTGTTTGCTGGTAGCTTCGCTATCCGCGTTATTCATGAGCTGAATGGCGTGTTGATAGCTGTCGGGCGCGTACTGCTCGGCTCCCTCGGATTGAGCAATCCGTACTGCATTGCGCGCCTCAAAGAATTCCAGCGGTAGCTTGACATTCAAGATCACGGGATCGAACTTGTAGCCGGTGGGAATATAGCCGCCACGTTCCATCAGCTCGTACTTTGCGTTGACTGCTTCCGTTGTTCCCTTGGTCTCTTCGCGAACTACGTTTTCGAGAATCACCACATTGCTAGGTTGCCGCACCGCATAGTAAGGCTCCGCGGTGACGATCAGAGCGAATGCCTGAAGGTCGGTGGTCACGTTCAGCTTGCTGCGGTGGTTGCCGCCGAGCAGCACTTCACCCAGGTTCACGGCGCGGCCTTCGGGCGAAATCGCCCACAGAACATAGGTCAGATACTCATTGCCGAATGTCGTCGGCTTCTGCAGGTCGCCGAACTCAGCTTGGATGGCAATCGATCCGCGCTTGCTGTTGATCTCAGCCATGCCATGCGCTGAAGGCATCAGGTTGGTACCGGCGAAATCGAGTTTCGAGCTTCCGCTGCGATGCTGATAGTTAACCGCCTGTACGCTGCGGCTTATCACGGTTACCCGAAACGTAGGCATAGTGCTCATAGGCTCGACGGTTAGAGTCTGAGAATTGGTTTGAGCAAACGCGCTCAGACTGAGCGTGATACCTACTGCGAGCATTAAATGTGTTTTCAAGATATCTCCTGTTGGCAGACGCCTGCCGTGTTGACCGACATGAATTCTTTGATTGGTGCCGCAGCTTTGTCTGTCTTTAACGGATCAACGCTGAACCGACCAGCAACGTACCAACTCGGACGTGAGACAGTGAGTGAAAGAGTCCGAATACGTTGAGGAGCCATAGAACCACGGCAATCACAACGACGCCGTTCAGAATGGACTTGATCGATGACTGCATCGGAATGAAGCGATTCACCAGCCACAGCAGAACACCCACAACAATCAGAACTTCCAGCAGTTGAATTAACGGCATGTTTGACCTTCCTTAATTTCGCGGGCACACGCCTCTCATCCGCCCGGAGGCGTGGCCCTGATTTCGATCTTCGAGAATACTTAGGGTCGAATCGTGTTCCGCCGCTAGGTTTGGCGGCGTACGCACGGATGAAGATTGCCGATTGGCTGGATGTGTTCGCTCGCTTCAGGACTCGTTCGCGGCGGCCTAAGAATGAGAGCCTGCGATCAGCGTCCGCCGCTCCCCACTACACACTCAGGACTACAGAATGACATGCTCGACGTTTCGAGTCTGAGCAAGATAGCTCACAACGAAACGGGAGAGATACGCAGCCAGAGTCAAGCGAGCTCTCAGTGAGCCTGATCACGATAAGCATCGTTCTTTACGCGGGCATCCGAAACAGTGGTAGATCGCTTGGGCAAGTGTGCGCTCGGCATATCGAATTCACGTCCACAGTCGAAGCAGACCTTGTATGTGCGATCTTTAATGGTGAATACGCGGCTGAGGTGTCGGTGACGGCAGCCAAATATGGCTTGAAAGACCGTCAGCAGTTTCACAAATCTCCCGCTCGCTGGCGGCGTTCGCAACTTCCGTTGGCATCAAGCCAATCGAGTAGTGAACGCACACTGGCCCGAGCGAGGGCAATCGAGCAATCCGCAGCTCCGTAATAAATATTGAGCGTGTCGCCGTCAGCGTCCATTGTGTATCCGCAGGGGAACACGACATCGTCCACGTCGCCGTGGCGTTCGTACGATGCCTCTGGCCCGAAGATCCACGAATCTCCCCGCAGCAGGCACTTCTCCGGATTCTCCAGATCGAACAACGCCAGGCCAAGGCGATACAGACAACCAGAAGGCGTGTGCCGCACTCCGTGGTAGAACACGAGCCAGCCTCTGGACGTCTCGACGGGTGGCGGGGACAAGCCGATTTTGTTTGCGTCCCACCATGCGCCGCGACGAGCCTCGAGCATGAGCCGATGCCGGCCCCAATAACGCAGGTCGGGTGAGTAGGAGATCCACATGTGTGATCCCAGGGTCGTCATCGGCCGATGAATCAGCGCCCAGCATCCGTCGATCCTCCTTGGCAGGAGGGCGGAGTCTTTGTCGTCGGGCGGCATGATGACTCCGAAGCGTTCGAACGTGCGGAAGTCTTTGGTCAGGGCCAGCGACACGCCCGGACCACCGCGCGAATACGACGTGTAGGTGACGACGTATTTCTGCAGTTCGGGTACGAAGGTGATGCGGGGATCTTCAATGCCCCAGATCTCCTCCGGATAATTCTTGGGGTCGGGCATCAACGTGGGCTCATTATCGATTTGCCATCCATCGACGCCATTGCGGGAGCGCGCTGCGCAAAGATGTGACAGGCCCCGCCGATCTTCGACGCGGCATAGCAGCAGCGTCGTACCATCCGCCAGTAGCGTCGCGCCCGCATTGAAGACGCTATTGATGGGATATGGCCAGTCTTTGCTTGTCAGTATCGGGTTCGTGGGATGACGAAGAAGCAGCTGTTCAAAGCGAGTGCTGGGCATGCTCACTGGTTTTTCTGCGGGTGCGGTCATGAAAGGATTTCCTTTTGTTCTGGCGCTTGGAGAGATCGCATTTCGAGGAGTGCCATTAAGAACGATAGCGTTGATTCCGCCCCTTGATTTTCATTGGCGCGATCGGGATGCAGTCCGTCACGGCAACCGCCAGTGACAGAATCATAAAGAGGCAACTGAAGATCATTGTCGCCGAGAAACCAATTGAAAGCTGACCATGCTTCGTTGCGCCAGCGGTCGTCACCCGTGACACGGTACGCCTGCAAATAAGCAGACACCGCACCCGCGGCTTCAAGCGGCTGCTGATCAAAACGGGCCTTATCGCCATCCTGGCGATAAAAGCCTTGCGAGCCGATCGGAACGAAGTGGCGATTCATTTCGCAGTGTTGCGCTTTTGAAAGCCAATCCAGCGATTCGAGGCCGGCGGCAATCATGCGATCGTCGGAGCACGCTGCGCCTACTAAAAGCAAAGACTGGGGCAATCTCGCGTTGCCGTAGGCAAGAACGTTCTCGAACCATTTCCACTCCGGCCGGCGAATGGATTCATACATTTCAAGCAGTCGCCGGCTGAGAGCGGATCGCACTTTCTGCGCATCGCGATCTCCGGGATACGAGGTGAGATATTCCTGAATCCCCAGCAGCGTGTACGCCCACGCCCGCGGACTGTTGAATTCCAGCACCGCTGGCAGAGAAAATTCGAACAAGCGGCCGGCAGCGCCCCTCAATCCCTGATCGCGGGATCGGCCGAGAACCGTGCCGATGGCCCACAACGCCCGTCCATGACTGTCTTCGGAGCCTACCGACTCGTTCCACCGGCGATCGTAGCGCAGAAAATTCTTGAACCTGCCTTTCTCGGGATTAAAGGCATGCTCCAGAAATGAAAGATACAAATTCGAGTAATCCGCGGATGCGGCTTGATATTTTTCCGGCTGCTCCAGATCCAATTGGTTCAGCGTCACCACAAGTGTGAGGGCGCGAGCATTGTCGTCCGTCGTATATCCCTCGCTGCGGTTCGGCATCGTGAAGATTGCGTGCTGCAGCATTCCGGTGTCGTCGGTCATCCGGCGCAGGTGGTTCAGCCTCAACTCCGGCAGATGATTCAGAGATTTCTGCGTCATCCGGGCCGAGAATTGCACTCGTGGACTTTCCATGCGGTCGCTTCGCACTCGCGCGAAACTTCCCATGTAACCTTGCGCGGCTCGTTTCCAGATCATGTCGCGCGCAAACATGTAGGCTCGCTTCCGCATCGCGTGGCGAATCGCGGGTGTGTCCAGCAGTTCAAGCGTCTTCTGCGCGATCGCGTCGGGATCTTGGAACGGAACCAGTGCGCCTCTGCGATCGTCCAGCAACTCGATCGCGTGCCAATAGGGAGTCGAGATGATCGCCTTGCCCGCGCCCAGTGCATAGGCAAGAGTGCCGGAAACCACCTGCGCTTCGTGCCGGTAAGGCGTGATGTAAATGTCCGCGGCGCCGATGAATTCAACCATTTCTTCGGGACTGACGAAATGGTTGTGGAAGATCACCTGCGACTCCACCCCCACTTCTTTCGCTAAAGCCTGCAAGCTGGCGCGATACTTGTCCCCTTCGCGGCGCAGGATGTGCGGGTGAGTCGCGCCCGCGACGATGTAGGCGACATTATTGTGTTTGGAGAGAATTTTTGGCAGCGCCTGAATTACATTCTCGATTCCCTTATTTGGCGAAAGCAAACCGAACGTAAGCAGAACCGCTTTCCCTTCCACGCCGAAGCGGTCTTTATAGAAGTTTGGGTCCAGGAACGGCAGATCTGGAACTCCATGCGGCACCATGTCGATCTTGCTTCCCGGCACCTTGAAGATTTCCTGCAGGAACTGGGAGGAGAGCTGGCTCATCACGATGAGTCGGTCGGAGAGTTCTGCGATCTCTTCCATGACCCTTCGCTGGTCGGGATTTGGCTCACGCAGAACGGTATGCAGCGTTGTCACCACGGGCATCTTCAGGCCGCGCAGCAGGTGGAGAATATGGCTGCCGGCCGCACCGCCGAAAATTCCATACTCGTGCTGCAGGCACACCATGTCGATGTTGTTGAAATTCAGAAAATCAGCCGCTTCCTCATAGGACTTCACATCGTCCTGAGCGAGCGACCATCGCACGCGCGAAGGATAGTCATATCCTTCTTCGGTGTCGTTGACTGGGAGCGCCAACAGCCGAGCTGTCCCGTACTCTGCAGCAATCGCGCTGCACAAGTCGGTGGTGAACGTGGCAATCCCGCAATGTCGAGGAAGATAATTCCCGATCACTGCGATTCGACTGGGCAGGGAAGGTTTAGCGCTAGACCGTAGCCGATCTGGTGCGGCAGCGTCGCGCATCAGAAGGCGCGGGCCTGCTATTTCTAAAAACGGATCTGGTATCACTGCGTTGGGTAGCGACATTGCCTTCCTGACGTCGATAAAAGCTGCTTATGAACATGGGCAATTGCCAGATGGCCCAACGAACAACACCAGCGCTGGTTGGAATTTCTCTGTTGCAAGTATGGAACAAAAACGGACTTGCGAACTGATCACTTTTGACCATCTTGTTGCCGGCTGACAATGCATGGTGTAGGCATGAAAGCCAAGAAGAAATCTTCCCTGGCGGTTCGCTGTCCCACCTGCGGAGCAAAGCCGGGAGAAAAATGCGAGTTGAGCACTGGCCTGCCCCGCACTGAACCTCACAGAGACCGGCGCTTGGCGGCCTCAGAGCAGTCGGAACAGCCGCAAGATTGAGAATTCAGACAAGAACTGGCTCGGCCACTAGCGATTCGAGACGATAAACGGACTCGCGTACCAAGGCCGTAGCTGCTGCGATTTTCTCTTCCGTGGGTATTGAAATCTGGAGCAATCCCTGCCGGCCAAGGTTCGGGGGCAATACGAATGCATCCTGGTGCTGCATGACAAGTTCCAGAACCTGCGCCAAGTCCTGCGACGCGTACCCATTCGCGAAGCGGATGCCGGGGCCGTGAAATATGGAAGGCGACATCCAGTATGCGCAAGCCAGAAGCCAATGGCC
>DATBZH010000013.1:0-64722 GCA_036513255.1 Candidatus Sulfotelmatobacter sp.
CTGAATGAATCGCCCGTTCCCCCTCGGCCCATGCCTCTTCCACCAGCCGCACATCTTCAGGGTCCGGCTTCTCCGCGCCCACCTTCACAAACCCGCGCCCCATTTGCTTCATCACGAACTTGTCGCCAAACGCCTTCACCGCATCCAGCTCGCCGTAATGCCACGACCCCTTCAGAAATTGCAGCATCAGTACCCGCATTCCCTGTCCTACTGCGCGCAAAGCCGTACCCATGGCCGCGGTTGTTTTGCCCTTGCCCGGCCCGGTATTCACAATGATGAGTCCGCGACGAACGTCGCCCATGAAGTCTCAGTCCTTAGATGAGGTTCGATTCTACTAGAACGCCCTAATAAGGGTTTGACGTGGCGCCCTTGCAGCCACAAATCACGAGCATCGCCCTTCGTCTACAATCGGAAGCGTTTTTACGACAAGGCGAGCTATCAATGACTTTTGCGCAACTGTCCAAGGCACCCGCCGTTCTTCTCGGATGTTTCTTGTGTCTGCTCTCAATCACGACCGACGCCCAGGAACATAAGCTGCCCGCGGCGCAACTCACGTCTATCGAATCCGCCGTTTCCAAATTCATGGCCACGACACACGTTCCCGGCGTCGCTGTCTCGGTCGTAGAGAACGGCGTCTACGAATGGGCCGAAGGATTCGGCATGGCCGATATGGAAAACAACGTTCCGGCCAGCGAACACACGCTTTTCCGCCTGGGATCCATTTCCAAACCAATTACCGCAATTGCCGCCATGGAATTATGGGAGCGCGGCAAGCTTGATCTGGACGTCCCCGTCCAAAAATACTGCCCGTCATTTCCCCAGAAATCGCAGCCCATCACCACCCGCGAACTTCTCGGCCATCTGGCCGGGAATTCGTCACTACAAGTCAGACTCTCAGGACGATCCCGAGATCGGCAATACTCGCCACTTTGCCGATCCCATCCAAGCCGGTCTCAATTTCTTCAAAGATGATCCGCTGGTTTCGCCGCCGGGAACCCATTTCCACTACTCCACTCAGGGATACACCGTGGTGGGATGTGCCATCGAAGGTGCTTCCGGCACAAAATATGTCGATTTCGTCCTCAAGAACGTAATCGTTCCCGCGGACATGAGAAGCACCCAGATTGACGACCGTTTCGCGCTCATTCCTTATCGCACGCGTTTCTACCAGAAGACCGAATCCGGCACGCTCACCAATGCCGATTTTCTAGACCCTAGCTATAAGATTCCCGGCGGTGGCTGGTTGTCTTCCGCCGAAGATATGGCGCGATTCGAAGTCGCGATTCTCAACGACACGTTGCTCCGCCGTGCCACTCGCGACCTGATGTGGACACCGCTAAAGCCCTCCGATGGCTCTTAGGATACTTATGGCTTGGGATGGGGGGCAGCAGCGCCGATGGATTCCAGGAATTCGGCCATACCGGGGGGCAACAGGGAACCAGCACGGCTTTCTTCGTGGCTCCGGCCAGCCGCACTGGAGTGGTCGTGCTCACCAACATGGAAGGCGTTGGCGCGGGCGACTTGGCCCGAGAAATACTGAAGATCGTAGTCGCAAGCCTGCCCGCGAACAAATGATTGCGCCATTGGATCTTGGAATCGGTGATTTATGTCAGCAGCGAGTCAGCGATAGTGTCTGGTCAGCGTACTCGATGCGCAGGTTTAGGGGCTGGGATTGCCGCCTCGAATGAAACTCACGGCAACTGCACCACCCGCTGCGCGGACTTGATCGGCGGAACCATCGCGGTCGGCGTCACATCACTTTCCTCGCCCAGTAGCGGTAACGCGATCCGCAACGCTTCAATTTCGCGGCGTACCTGCAACAGTTGCTGTTCTTTGCTGCGCAAAACTTCCATCGGATTCTTCATCATTGCCTCACTGAATTAGGAGGATAAGTTGTACCGGATTCATCCGGCTACATGTACTTTAATTTGCCTCGGCGAACCAAACACGTCACGAAGGTGCAGAAGAAAAATTACGTTCCGGTTCAATGCCCGCAATGGTAAGGGTGCCTTTTCAGGATGGTAAAGGCGCGATAAATTTGCTCCAGCAAAACTACCCGCGCCAACTCGTGCGCCATCGTCATCCTGCCCAGCGAAAGCATAAACTGTGCCGCCGCCCTGGCCTCTTCGCTGAAACCATCCGCCGGGCCTACAGCAAAGATCAGCGGCAGCGGATTGCGGTCCTGATAGTCTCGCAAGAATTCTGCTAACTCTTCGGACGAGAGTTGTTTGCCCCGCAAATCCACCAAGACAAGCATCGACTTGCCGCCGCCCGAAAGCTTCTTGGTTTTCGCGGAAGTGGATCGTGCATAAGAAGCCCGCCCACAATTTTCAAATAAAGCTGCTTCGTCGCGAAGGGCACCTCCTTCAATCGGCACATAGCGCGATATCCGCTTGAGATACTCTTCTGTCAGTGCCTGAATGGCCGCTTCTTTCGTCTTTCCGATCCAGGCAACCCTAATCTTCAACCAGCTTCCTCCACTGAGCCACGCACGGCCCGACGATCTGGCGCACCGACTTTTACGTTTTCTTTTTCTTTTTCGCAGCGGGCTTTCGCGGTGTCGGGGGGCGCGCGGCTTTCCGTTTCTTCGGCGCCGATTTCAACTCCGACGGCTGTAATTTCTTCGCCGACTTCCACAGGCGCTCGAGATCGTAGAATTTACGCGCCTTCTCGGAGAAAACATGCACCACGAAGTCGACGTAATCCACCAGCACCCACTCCGCCTGCTTATAACCCTCCACATGCGCGGGCCTCAGGCCAGCGCCCTTAAGCCGCATCTCCACTTCGTCCGCAATCGCCTGAATCTGCCGCGGGTTGGTTCCGCTGCACAGTACAAAATAGTCGGTGAAAGCGCCCGAGCCTTTTTCCATTTCCAGGATCGTCAGCTCTTCAGCTTTTTTGTCGAGGCAGGCTTGAATGGCGGAATTGATTTGGTTCTTGAGATCGTTTTTCTTTGTCTTCATTCAGTCGATGGAGAAACTCGTTGTTAGTCGTTTGTTTTGCGAATCTCATTGTAACCGAGAGTCGCATGAGCAGACTGGGCAAGGCAATGACGGCCGTTCGGTATGCACTCGCGATCCTTCGCAAAAAGTCGCGCGGCGTGTGCAATAACCTGCTTCCGCTAAATATATGCCGAAGCTTTCAAGTTTAGCTTTGATACGGGCCGTTTCCCGGAATGAGGAACCTGCTGGTGCTGGACAGACCTCAGCCTAAGTAATCGGAATCGCGGAATCACCGATCATTTCCCCACTTTTTGGGCATCTGCCGCGGCAAGTTTGCGCAGCATCGCCATGGTGGCCGCTGCGGGATCCTTGCGGTTGCTGTTCTTAGGGCGTCGTTTGGTCTTTGTGGTGTAGTGATTTTGAGCCATGTATCTCCTTTTTCATCGGGCGGTTGGAAGTTCGCCTCGTTTGTACCGCAAAATTGCGATTCGCCGATCATTAGCTGCAAATTGAAGTGTATATGGATCGGGGGCTGGTGACTATTTGTACAGCCCGATCTTCCTGATGTAGTCCGCTACTCCCTCGTCTACAAACCGGCCGAGCGGCTTTCCGTTTGCCACCGCCGCGCGAATCGCGGTCGCCGAAACCGGCTGGTGAACTTCGTCCAGCAAGTGAATCGTCGCTCCCTTCAAGACCAAGTCTCCGCTGGCTGCCTGCTTTTGAAACGGGCGTGTCACTTCCGGCTTGGGCCGCAAACTCTCCGGCAAGGCATTGGCCACGTCCGCCAGCGAATATCCCGGCCGGCTGGCCACAATGAATTCAACTTCTCGAAATAACGCCTCCGCCTGGTGCCACTTCGCGATATCGGCGAACGCGTCGATTCCAGCCAGCACAAACAATGTGTCGCCGCTTTTGAATGACTCCTTGACCTTGCGCACAGTGTCAATGGTGTAATTGGGTTTCGCGCGATCTTTCTTGCCCGTCGTAAGAGGCTCTGCCGGAGCTTCCAGCAGCGACGGCAAGAGCCTGCGGTCTCCAGCCGTCGCCAACGCGACCATCGCATAGCGATGGAAAAATGGCGAAAGTGGCTGCTGCTGTTTATGCGGTGGAATGCCCGACGGCACCAGATAAATCCGGTTAAGCTTGTGCCGTTCCAGCGCGGCGCGAGCCAATGCCAAATGCCCGCGATGAATCGGATCAAACGTTCCGCCAAACAGTCCAATATTCATGGTTGGTTCAAGAGCGAATTCATGATTAGATCAGTTCGTCTCGCGATTTCCAAGCTTCTGTCTTTTTACAGTGTGTCACGTAATGTGACACACTGGCTCTCGTGCATTCTCTGAACATCCACCAGAGCGACAGGCGAAGTTTGACACGTGCCACATGACGTGACACAATTATCTATGCATTCCATAAACATCCGCCAGCTTCGTGACACCCGCTGCCTCAAAACCTGGCTTCGGGCTGGAAACACGGTGGAGCTTCGTGAGCGCGACGAAGTCATTGCCAGGATCGTTCCCGAGAAGCGGGAATCCGGTCCGGTCAAGTACCCGGACTTCGCTGCCCGCCGCAAGAAAATGTTTGGCGATAAGGTCTTTCCTGGAGCGGATCTTCTGATTGAAGAGCGTGGACGCTATTGACCGTCTACGCCGACACCAGTTTCTTCGTCTCGACCTATGTGGGAGATAGGCCATTCCCAACCCGGGAGCAAAACTGATGAAGCCATTGACGTGTGGCACGATAGTGTGACACATTAGATCTATGCCGTCGGTGAATATTCGACAACTTCGTGATACCAAGCGTTTGAAGAGCTGGCTGCGGGCCGGAAAGACCGTCGAGCTTCGAGAGAGAGACCGATTGATCGCTCGGATCGTCCCCGAAAAAGCACCGGAAGTCAAGGTGGGCTGGCCGGACTTCGAAGCTCTGGCCGAAGAGATTATTGGCGATCGTGTCCTTTCCGGGGCCGATCTCCTGATTGAGGAGCGCGGACGCTATTGAGCATTTATGTTGACTCAAGCTTTCTCGTTTCGTTGTACTTGAGTGACCGGCATTCGCATGAGGCCCGTCGGCGCATTATGTCCGCTCCCCCTCTGTGGTTTACACCTCTCCATAATTCTGAGTGGGCGCACGCTATTGGCCAGCACATCTTCCGCGGAGAGCTGTCACTTTCTGAAGCGCAACGCATGAACGCGCGAATCGAAGAACACCTTGCGGGCGGACGTTGGATCGCGGTGCCGCTTCCCGAGAACGCTTTCGAGCTTTGCGCCGATCTGGCTCACCGTCACGGGCCGAAGATCGGCATGCGAACCCTAGACACGCTCCACGTCGCTTGCGCCATGGAACTCAAGGCTGACCGGTTCTGGACCTTTGACGAGCGGCAGGCGAAGCTGGCAAAGGCCGTTGGATTGAAGATCTCTTAAATCGCCTCCTGGGACTGAACGCACGCCCGTTATTCTTCCTCTTCCTTCACCTCGCCCCGCTCGGCCTTAGCCTTCTCGATGATCTTCTCCTGCAACTGCCCGGGTACCACGTCGTAGTGATGCATCTCCATATTGAAGCTGCCGCGCCCTTGCGTCATTGACGTCAATTCCACCCCATAGGTCAGCATCTCGGCCATGGGCACTTCGGCTTTTACGATGGTGTTGCCACCCTGATTGTCCATGCCCTGAATACGCCCTCGCCGGCTGTTCAGATCTCCCATGATTGATCCCGCGAAATCATCGGGGACGTTGATCTCGACGTGCATCACCGGCTCCAGAATCGTAGGCTTCGCCTGCTCCATCGCTTTGCGAAACGCGATGCGGCCAGCCATCTGGAACGACATATCGTTGGAATCCACATCGTGGTAAGAACCGTCGTACAGAATCACGCGGAAATCCACAACCGGAAACCCGGCCAAATAGCCCCGGCCCGCTGCATCCTTGATTCCCTTTTCAATGGCCGGAATGTAGTTCTTGGGAATTGCGCCGCCGAAAATATCGTTGACGAATTCGAACACTCCGCCTCGGGGCATCGGCTCCATCTTGATCTTGCAATCGCCGTACTGCCCGTGTCCGCCGGTTTGCTTCTTGTGCCTGCCCTGTACGTCGGCTTTACCGCGAATGGTCTCGCGATATGGAACTTTTGGCGCCTTCAAAACTACTTCCGTGTGATAGCGCTTCTTCAACTTCGCCACTACGACTTCAATGTGCTGCTGCCCAGTCCCTGCGATCAGAAACTCTTGGGTCTGTGGATCGCGGAAAAAACGCAGCATCGCGTCTTCTTCCATCAGCTTGTGCAAGCCCGGTCCCAGCTTGTCTTCGTCGGCGCGGCTCTTGGGCTCAATGGCAAACGTAATCGCCGGCTCCGGCAGCTTGACTCGTGGATACTGAATCGGCGCGGATTTATCTCCCAGAGTGTCGCCGGTTAGAGTGTCCTTCAACTTCGCGACTGCGCCAATATCTCCCGCATGTAACTCCGGCGCTGGCACAGCGGTCTTGCCCTGCATTGCCGAGATGTGAGCGAACTTTTCCTGCGCGCCACGGCCAAAGTTCAGCAGCGTCGCGTCATTCTTCAGCACGCCGGAAAAAACCTTGAAATAGGAAATCCTGCCGGCAAACGCGTCCGATACAGTCTTGAACACGTAAAGCGATACCGGCTCAGCATCCGTCTCATGCCGTTTCGGAGCATCGCCGTTGGCAGATGCCGGAGCTTCCCCCTGCACCCACTCGTGCTCTGACGGCGCCGGAGTGTAGTCGATGATGAAGTCCATCACTCGGTCCGCGCCGATGTTGCCCAGGCCCGAGGAAAAAATCACGGGAAAGATTTTGTCTTCGCGAATCGCATTGTGGAGTGCGGGAATCAAGTCTTCTTCGCCCAGAGTTCCCGCCTCGAAATACTTCTCCATCAACCTGTCGTCGCCTTCAGCCACCAGTTCCACCAGCCGTTCGTGCGCCGATTGCGCCTGCTCTTTTAGATTCGCCGGAATCTCCGTCTCTCTCCCCTTGCCATTTCCGCCCAGCTCATACGTATAAGCCTTCATGCGCACCAGATCGATCACGCCGCTTAGGTTTTTCTCGCTTCCAATTGGCAACTCAATGGGAATCACGCTGCGGCCAAACGCTTTCTCAAGCGACTCCAACACCCGCTCGGCATCGGACCGCTCGCGGTCCATGCGGTTCACCACAATCAGCCGCGGCGTCTTGTATTCTTCGCAATAATTCCACACCCGCTGCGTGACAACCTCCACGCCGGCCACCCCATCGACCACCACGATCGCCGCGTCCACCACCGGCAAAACCATCTTGGCCTCATGGACAAACATGCTGAACCCGGGCGTATCCAGGATATTGATCTTCGACTTGCCCCACTCCACCACAGCCGCGCTCGCGGCGATGGACATCTTGCGCGCAATTTCTTCTTCGTCGTGATCGGTCGTCGCCGAACCATCGTCCACACGTCCCAGCCGCGGCGTCGCTCCCGCCGTATACAGCATGGCCGACACCAGCGACGTTTTTCCCGCATGCCCGTGTCCCACCATCGCCACATTACGAATGTTTTCACCGGAATAGACTTTCACTTGTAGGCTCCTTCATGCAGGCGCTGCGGGAAGAAAACGGCCAGAAGAAGATCAGGACAGGATCAAGCCAGCCCAGCACCACCCGCCAAAACCTAGGATGCTACCACGGGGCGCGAGGCAGGCTCAACTAAAGGATTGCCGAGGCGGGAGCAAAACACGGTTGAAGAGTTCTAATTTCGAAAATCTTGGTGCCATCGAAGGGACTCGAACCCCCACACCCTTGCGAGTACATGGACCTGAACCATGCGCGTCTGCCAATTCCGCCACGATGGCAACTGGACTCCGTTGCAGCGGCAGCCTTCACGGGCCGCCGAATCAGGAAGATCAACTTCTCTATTCTACAGAGGCCTTGCTGGGTGTCAAACCGGCGGAGATTAGCCGGGCATTCGCTGCCGGTAGAGGGCGGGATCGACCTGTTGCACCATCGCTCCGATGTTGAGATCGACCGAAAGAAATTCCCGCAAGATTGCTGAGATTCGTTGTGGATCGGACAACAAGTCGTGATGTTCCACATCGAGCCGAAAGACATTCGGTTTGTCTTTGAACCACAGGTTCACCTGGCTCAGGTGAGTCTTGAAGGCGGCGATCATCGGGGCCGCGGGCACCGCGGGAACGGCTCGAGTGCGGCGGCGAATCATCTCGGCCTGCGAAGCAACCACTTCTTCGAGCGGCCTTCGCAGGAAGATAACTTTGTATTCATGAGAAAGAGGCAGGGAGAATAGAAGCTGCGAGATAACTTTGACAGCTTTGCCCTCCGCCTCGGCAATCAAGTCGGGAGTCTTGGGCAGAAGCTTGACCTTTTCCCACTCGCAATAGCCGCGGGGATTGTCGGTGTCGGGAGTGCGCTCGCCATCGGTGAGAATGGGAATCCCACCGGCGGCGAGCATTTGCATCATCAGCGAAGTTCCAGAACGCGGAAGACCGGAGACGACGGTGATCACGCGCGGGCATCGCTCCTATCATCTGCGATGACTTCCGCGTCTCTGCGCCATATAGCGAGAGTATCGGAACCGCGGGCTAGCACACCCAGGGTAGCAGGTGGGTTCGCAGCCGCGCCCTCCTGCGGATGGATTGCTGCTTCGGCAACGACTGGGCCGGATTTCGCTCCCGCTTCGATTGCTTTGTTGGGGACAGTCTCGTAAGCGTAGCCGGTGAGAGTGGCGAAAACGCCGCCTTTGGCTTTCACCGTCAAGCGCGCCCACCCGTAGTGGGTTTCTCCGTTCACGGAAAACTTAAGCCCGAGATAGCGGTTCGTAACATTGGCCCACGGTCCGTCACCGCCAGAGCTGATGCCGGAGACAGATGCCTGCTGGGCCATCGAACCGTTGTTTTGAAAAGCTCCTTTGGGCCCGATCGGCACTCCTAAAAACAAAGCAGCAGCAGGGCCGTCGTTGACCCCATTCTTTCCAAATACCTGGTTCCCGGGAGCCTGGTCCACGATCGACAGGTGGGAGGCGTGCCCGTAAAACCAATTGCTGATTATGAAGTCGCTGACACCGTCGTTATTCAGATCCAGTGGAACTGCGCTGTGCGGTGAGATCGTTACGTTTACAGCGGTGTACACGACCTTGGCTGCGGCAGGTTGTGCCAAAGCCAGCACACCCACGCCGGCGGCGCCGGCCGCGGCCATATAACCGGCCAAGTTTTTCTCGAGTTTCGCATTGATCCGGCTGGTTGCCGGGGGCATGTTCGATTTATTTGTCTCCGTCTGCATTGTCTTCACCTATGGATATGGATAAAGTCTGCCATGTTCTTCCCATGTGGTCGACAGCTTACTGTGCAACTATTGCGTCAGGATTTCTTCATCCCGCCGCCAAATTGCAAGAGAATCTGCGCCTCGTGCCAGTACTCCAAGGCTCGCGGGCTGCGACACTGGAGCGAGCATCTCAGACGGAGCGAAGTAATCAGACTTCTCCGGACCGGAAGTGTGGCCGTCGAGGATGGTCTTATTCGGAGTGGTCTCATAGGCATAGCCAGTTAGAACGACAGGATTCCCGTGGATATAGTCGGGCACCGTCAGCCGCGCCCAGCCATAGTGCGTCTGCCCGTCAACCACGAACCTTAGACCCAGATAGCGGTTGGTGGCATTGGCCCACGGTCCGTTGAACCATGTGACCGAGTAACTCCCGGCGTCCGCCATGACAACGCCCCAGCTATAGCCGTTGGTCCTGACAAATTTTTCCCCAGCTCCGACCGGCACGCCGAAAAAGCCCGCAGCCGCCCCGCCATCGGCGGCACACAATACACCATTGCCTTTCGCTATGGGATCGACAGTCAGGACAATCGACTTGTCCAACACGTGGAAGCCAAGAGTAAAATCGGCGACACCGTCGTTGTTGAGATCAATCGGCGTGCCGTTGCCTACCGCCGTATTTGTTGCCGTGTAGACGACCTTGGCCTCAACCGGTTGTGCGGCGAGCAGCGATACGCCCGCCGCTCCGGCTGCGGCCATGTAGGCCACTAAGTTCTTCTCGAGTTTGGAGCTTATCCGCGCGGTTACGCGGGACTGATTCGACTTGTTTCGCATGATTCCCCCACTGTAAACCTGCGTTGACCTAGAATCGCCGTTCTTTTTCCCAAAGTTTCTATTGCGCTGCACTTTCTTCGTTCCGCCGCCAGATTGCCAGTCCGTCCGCACCCCGCGCCAGCATGCCAAGGCCTTCCGGCTGGGCAGGAGCGCTGAACCGGTCCGGCATCTCGACGCTGCCTATACTCTCCGGTCCTGACGTGTGGCCTTCAATAATCGGTTTGTTAGCCACGGTCTCGTATGCGTAGCCGGTGAGCACGGCACCCTCGATGCTCGGCACCGAGAATCTTGCCCATCCGTAGTGAATCTGGCCATCAATGAGGAACTTGAATCCCAGGTAGCGATTCTTAGCTCCCGCCCAGGGACCAAAGAAATTGCTCTGGCCGCCGTAGCCAAAAAATCCCGCCATGTTTACGCCATGGCCAAAGTAGGAGTTGGTGGCGAATTTCGCCGCAGGTCCAACGGGCACGCCAAAAAATCCGGGCCCCAGGTCGATGGCGTTGCCTTTTAACGTAGGGGTAACATCGAGCAATTGCGTGTGATAGTAACCGGGAAATAGTCCCACCGTAAAGTCGGTTGTGCCGTCATGATTGAGGTCGATTGCGAGAGAACTCTGAACTGACGTGTTCGCAGGTGTGTAAACAACTTTCGCTTCCGCCGGCTGCGATATGCCCAGGAACCCTACTCCGGCCGCGCCGGCGGCAGCCATGTAGGCGGCCAGTTTCTTTTCGAGTTTGGAGTTGATCCGGGCTGTTGTCCGGGGCTGATTCGATTTCTCCGACATTTTCGCCTGCTTTCTTGATTACGATCGGTATTAAAAAACGCGCCACCTTACTCGCATGCGACGCCTTCGTCGCTGCGCCGCCAAATTGTCAGACCTTCCACACCGCGCGCCAGCATGCCCAGGGTCACCGGCTGCTGAATCGGTGTGAGCATGTCAGCCGGCGCGAAGTTGCCAGCCTCCTCCGGTCCGGACGTGTGGCCTTCGGTGATTGTCTTGTTCGGAATCGTTTCGTACGCGTAGCCGGTGAGTACTGGGCTCAAGTCCTTGCTCACCGAGAGCCGCGCCCAGCCATAGTGAGTCTGACCGTTAATGAGGAACCTGATTCCGAGATAGCGGTTCGTGGTGTTGACCCAGGGCCCACGGATGGAAGAATAATTTCCATACCCGAAATCTCTGGCCATTGAGACGCCGGGGCCATAGGAGGGCGCAGTGTTGGAGACGAATTTTTCGCCCGCGCCTACGGGAACGCCAAAAAATCCGGCTGCGGCTCCGAAGGGTGAGTGCGGCCGAACGGCATTGCCCTTTACATCTGGAATTACCACCAGCACAATCGAATGCGAGGCCTCTTCGCGAAACACGATGGAAAAATCGGTGACGCCATCATTGTTCAGATCGATCGATATGTTTCCACCAGTGACATTCGTTGCCGTGTAGACGACCTTGGCTTCCGCGGACTGCGTCGCCAGCAGGGAGACTCCAGCAGCCCCAGCGGCGGCAATGTAAGCGGCAAGGTTTTTTTCCAGTTTCAAATTAATCCGGGCGGTCATCCGAGGGCGGTTCGATTTCTTTTCCGACATGAGGCCGCCGATTGAAGAAATTAAGGGTTTATTCACTGACGCTTTCCTCCTCGCGTCGCCAAATTGCGAGACCATCCGCGCCCCGGGCCAGCAGGTCCAAGGTCGACGGCGCTGTGGATGGAGACGGAGTCAACAGTTCAGATGGATTGATCACACCGACGTTGACCGCACCGACGCTGACTGGCCCGGAAACCTTTCCGGCAATGATCGGCTTGTTAGGAATCGTCTCGTAGGCGTAGCCGGTCAATGTGGCCGGAAGCCTGCCGGCGGTCAAGCGAACCCAACCGTAGTGTGTTTCTCCATGGATCAAAAATTTGACGCCCAAGTAGCCGGGACGATTGCCTGGGTCTGCCCAGGGGCCGGCAACACAGTAAGAACTTCCACAACGAGCCCGCGACGCCATCAACTGCCCTGCCGGGTCAAAAGTTTCTTTCGGCCCAATGCGCTCTCCCCAAGGAAGGTCCGCCGCACCGGCAGCAACGCCGACGACGGCATTTCCGGCGCCGGGAATCACCGATAATACCGTGCGATAGAACGAATACACCTGAAAGTGGGCGCTGAGGGTAATGTCTGCCACTCCGTCGTTGTTTAAATCTATGGGAAACGAATTCTCGTAAAGCCTTGTATTCGCCGGGGTGTAGACGATTTTTGCTTCCGCTGCTGGGGGCGAAGCAAGCAGGCCCACTCCTGTCGCACCGGCCGCGGCAACATACATCAAGAGGTTCTTGTTTAACCTAGGATTAATTCGCGCGGCTGCTCGTGGTTGCGAAGAATATTCCTCTAGCGCGCTGTGACGATGCATGTCGCGTCTCCGGTGAAAGATAGGAAAAAACAGCAGGACGCAAAAGCGAGAGAAGGATTTTCCCCTCTTGCCGGAGACAAGTCAAGATGCAGATTTTTGCAACGTTTAGACGTTCGCTATCGCGCACGTCGATCCAGCATTCCCAGAACTGCTGGTCGTGAAGTTGAAGCTTGACTGAAAACCCTTGTCCTCAAAGCAAGAGCAAAGACTCGCGTAGACAATGACTGTCGCCAACTCATGCGACCCATTCATCGAAGAACGTAGGGCCTTGTGACGGCTCAATACCAGCCAAGCCAAAAGCAATCCGAAGAAGTCGGGCAGGAAAACGCCAGCTAACAAGGCCCACGTGGGAGCTTTTGGGGCGTGACTTTTGATGGCCAGCCCGGCGCGGCGTACATCAGCCGGAATTCCTATAGTTGAAATTGTTGATCAGCGAAAGGACCGCCAGCGGACTCACAATGAGCAAAACTTGTTCGACACTCTCGGATTTCCGCCTCGCGAAAGCATCACCGCGGGCCGTGGAGAGAAGCTCAGTTTACTACTCCATGTCCGATCCCAGCATCTGATAGCGGTACTTCTTCCCGTCCCAGAACAACACCGAGGACGTGCCTTCGCCTTCGCCTCTTTCTTCCATGTAGATTCCGAGGACGGTTTCCTTCTTCAACGCAAACCTCTTCACGGAAAGCGTCTTGAACGGCAGGTTGATTAGCAGGAATTTGGCTTTGGGAGTCTCACTGCGCCACGCATTCGGGCCGGCGCCGTGGACAATCAGCAGCGAGAGGCCGCGGCGGTCAGGTTCGTCGGAGGCAAAGGTCGAAGTAACCTTCACGTCGTTATAGCCGAGCGCAGTGTCGAATGGGTCCGCCACAACAAAGCTATACTCTGCGCGGTCGGCCATGGGATTTTTGCAGCGCGCGGCAATCACCAGGTCATCGACGCCGTCGCCGTCAAGGTCGCCAACGAACTGCGCCGGTCCGGCAACCAGCGAACAATTGTCGCCGAATTGTTTGTGTACGTATTCATCGGTCACAGCGGGCGACGGAGATTTCGCGTGCGCCGACGGTGGAGGCAGAGTCTTCTTCGATTGCGCGTTGAGTGACGGAGATGCAGCAGCCATGACCAGCAGCGCGCCGAAAGCGGGGAGAGAGAACAATTTAACGAACGACATAATAGTTACTCTAGCGCCGTTTTGCGGTCCGGGGTAGAGACTCAGGTGGCACCAAGGTAACGTCGTTTGGCGGGGCGCTTGCCCCCACAAGGATGCAAGATGGGCTAGTTCAGTTCGGTCGAGTCGCCGGTTTCGCTGAAGAACGGCTTTACCAAAAGGGTTAGCAAGTGAAGCTTATGCTGAATTTTATCCGCCCATTCAGGGGTTGCGGGAACATCGAGTGGAGGAACATTTTCGGCTGAGGTTCCGGTTCGGCTCTGGCGCGCCAGAGCAACCCAATTATTCATCCCCCACATATAAGTTTTGAAGACTTCTGCTGGCGATTTGCAGTCTTCGAACGGAAGATATGCTGGAGCTATATCGCCGACCACAACCCAAGTCCATGGACCTACACCTGGTGGAGGCGGATCGATCCTTAAGAGAAAAACCGCGAATACTCCCCCAACTCCGCCTCCGAAGAACGAACTGATTATTTTTCCACACCAAGGAAAGGAACGCAGGTACGTTTCGGCTTCTTTCGCCATCTCGCGAAGAAGCTTGGTGTCTTCTTCGTCGTCTCCCACCAGAAATTCGCAATGCACGACGCCTTCAACGGGAATTGCTGAATCACCTTCTTGATTCCACTCTGACGGCGGTTGCATTCGGTTCACCCCAACTTGGGAATTCTAGATTTGGCTTCCTACATTAGAAATCTCGCGGCTAGCGGCGAAAATGTTCCCATCCTTGTGCTTTGAGTTCAGACCGAGTGCCGGACGGCTTGATGAAAACCATTTTCTTGGACCGCATTATGCATCCGATCTCCGTGATGCGTACTCCCGCGATGCGTGAAGGAACGCTCTTGCCCGGAGGCGCGGTAAACAACAGTTCGTAATCTTCGCCGCCATGCAGCGCCAGTTCCAGATCGACTTCGCGCCGAAGCTTGCCCACCCTTGCACGTGGGATCATGTCCGCATGTATTTCCGCGCCGACGCCGCTTTCCTCGCAGATGTGGGCCAAGTCGGTCGAGAGGCCGTCGCTGGTGTCGATCATGGCGGAGGCAAGGTCTTTCTCGCGCAAAACGCGGCCAATTTCAACTTGCGGTGCAGGAAAGAAATGGCGAGGATAGTCTCGCGGATTAAGTTTGCGCTTCGGTTTCCCCATCATCTCGTTTACCGCCGCAGCCGATCCGCCCAGTTCACCGCTCACGTAAATGCAATCCCCTGGGCGCGCGCCAGAACGCAGCAGCGCTTTGCCCCCGGGCACAGCGCCAATGACTACGATATCGGCGAGGATTCCCTTTGGCGATTCCGCAGTGTCGCCGCCGGATAAGGTCACGCCATGCTTTTTGGCGAGGGCCATCAGGCCGGTGAGGAAGCGATTGATCCAGATCTGCGGTACATCGCGAGGAACGGCCAGCGACAAAAATACGGCGACCGGATCGCCTCCCATAGCTGCGATATCGCTTAGTCCACGGGCTAAGCAGCGATGCCCTGCGGATTCAGCAGAATGCCATTCGCGGCGGAAGTGGATGCCCTCAAGCGAGAAATCGGTTGTGATCAGGGTGTCTGGTTGGTGACCCGGTGCTCCCCTGAGTCTGAGCACCGCACTGTCATCTCCGATTCCAGTAATAACGGAGGAGTTCCGCCGGCCGCCCGATTTATTGGAGGCGGCCATCCGGCGAATTGTCGCTATCAGCGATTTCTCGGGCAGTGGCACAGCCTAACCACTATAAAAGACTGCCGGCTATGCTGGCGAAGGTCTCAAGCCCAACGAGCTACAGAGAGTTCCTTAGGGCGATTGCCCCTGTATCCTTCAGGTCACGATGGTTCCTGTTTACCGCCTGCCAACCATTGATTCCTCTTGCCAAATCCGCGATTGTACTTTTAGGCATTAGTAATCCGTGCCCGGTGACCCCCTCTGGCCTCGCCTTCGGTAATGGCCGAGGACGCCCTGGGTACGTTGACAGGGGGAATCCAGTTTGTTAACGTGATCCAGTCATTCACAAAGCATTAATGGAGCTAAGTTCTGCATTCGGTTGAGATTGCAGACGAAAGCGGGGTTGAGACACTAATTTCAGCTCTGTTACGAGATGGGCGCGTGGGGTTCTTTCCCAAGGTAGGGACGTAGCCCGAATCAGGACGACCGAACGGGACTTCTGCAACCTCAGAACCACCTGGATTTCCGGGCCTGATTTTTCAAGCTGGTTTCATCAGTTTGTTTTACGAGTTGAAGAGGAGCGATTTGCAAAAACGTTTTTACATTCTTTTTGTCGCGCGCGGTGACGACGGCCAACTGCGCAAGATTTCCATACCTGTTCATTATCTTTATGTATTCGTCGTCGGAGCTGCTATTGGATTTCTCAGTCTCACCGGCATCGCCAGTTCCTATGCGCGCATGCTGATGAAGGTTTCCCGCTACAACCAATTACGCACAGAGAAAGATCAGCTCAAGGACAACTATTCCCGCCTGGAACAGGTGGCTAAAGAGCGGGATGTACAGGTGGCGTCGCTGGGCTCGATTGCCAGCGAGGTTTCTGCACTCTACGGGTTGAAGTCGCAACCGACTCTGGTCACGGCATCAAGTGAACATATCGGCGATGCGGAAGTCAGTTCCTCTCTCGATCAGTTGCACGCGTTGAGAACGTCAGCCTTGACCGGCGCCACCATGGTCGGCATCACGATGGGACTTACCCGGAACGCCACAACCGCCGACTGGGTGCGCGCGAATTCTGCCCCTAACTTGTGGCCGGTGGAAGGCCAGGTTACTGGCAGCTTTGGCGAGCGCATTGATCCGTTCAACGGAGAGGGCGCGTTCCACAGCGGCGTCGACATTTCGAGCTCTTACGGAAGGCCAATCATTGCCCCGGCCGACGGCGTGGTCACATTCGCCGACTTTCTCGGAGGCTACGGCAAAGCGATCATGCTCGACCACGGGCATGGCATCAGCACCCGCTACGGACATCTTTCCGGCTTTGCGGTTACAACCGGTGAGCATGTACACCGCGGCGACTTGATCGGCTATGTCGGACTCAGCGGACGTTCCACCGGTCCACACCTTCACTATGAAGTGCGCATCAACGATACCCCAGTGAATCCTTATAAATATCTCCGGATGACGGTCGCGCAGAGCGGCGGCTTCAGTTCCGGAAGCTAGAGTTTCCCTGACCCGTAGCCGTTAAGCCGCCCAGTGCCACTCAGCCGCTTTGGCGACTGAGATTCCCCATCTTTCCATTTTGCCAAAGCAATTGTGCATTTACGAAGGCCACGGTTGCGGCGTGGTCTGCGGCCGGGGCAGGCTGACGCGAATCACGTTCAGCAACTCGTCGTTATCCACGGGCTTCTGAAAAAACGCCGCTGCTCCGGCTTTCAAAGCGCGGTCTTCATTGGCCTGTGGATCGCGTGCTGTGAGCACAATCACTGGAATTGTCGAAAGCGGATTGCTCGATTGCAGCCGCTCCAGCACCACGAATCCATCTCCCACGGGCAAGCCCAGGTCCAGAATGATGAGGTCGGGACGATCTTTCTGGGCAGTAGCAATGGCGGAATAACCATCGCTCGCCGTGGTGATGTCGTAGTCGTTGGCCCGCAGACGAAGGCGCAGTGCCTTCAGCAGCTCCGGATCGTCGTCTACAACCAGAATCTTGGATCTTTGCATGATGGTTCTCCTTTGATCGTGTTTAGTTTTGATGGTTCCCTGTTTTTATTAATTTTAGTTAGGCTTGTGTTTCCGCCTGCACTGCCCGATGCGCCGAACTTCCGTGCATGTCTTGCAGAATCATTTCGGTAATGCGTGCGGCCAAAGCTTCCACTTGTTTTTCAAGCGAGGCGCCAACTTCGGGCGCTTTGAATTCCACCGGCGCCAGCGAGATCGTCAACAATGCCTTGGTCCGCAAGCCCTCAATGCGCTCCAATTGTTCGCGAATGCGAGTGGCCATGATGCCGCCGCGTTGCAAATCGGTGGAGGCGACAACATAAAAAGCTTCTCCCGATCCATGAGCGGCCATGGGAGGCAGAACCAGGTCTTTGTCGAGGTAGACGCAGCGCTGCACGATCTCCAGACACTGCTGCCAGGTATCCTTCCAGTTGCCTCGTGGAGGAGTTTGCAGCGACTTCAATTCCACCCGCGCCAAAACAAACGAGGGTCGCATCTGCCCCTGGTAAATAACGACTGGAGAAAGAAGTGACGCCAGAGAGTAAACGGGCAAGGTAAAAGTAAAGGTGCTGCCCTGGCCCGGTTCGCTCGAAACCCAGATCTTTCCGCCCTGGAGATGGACCAGCTCTTTGCTGATATACAGCCCCAGGCCCAAGCCGGTGCGGTTGATGTCGATCGAATCCTGATCCTGAAACATTCGCTCAAACACCAGCGCTTTCGCTTCCGCGCTAATCCCCCGTCCCGTGTCGCACACCGAGACATAAATCATGCCGGGGTCGGTTTCAACCATGCAGGCTTTTACGACGACCGAGCCCTCCGCGGGCGTGAACTTGAGCGCATTGTCCATGAGGTTGATGAGAACTTCGAGAACGCGGTCGGGATCGGCATGCACCAGCGGAATCCTGTGATCCAGGCCGACTTCGAGGCCGATGCCTTTTTCCTGCGCCGTGGGACGCATCATGGCGACCGCCTGATGAATGAGTTCGCCCAGCGCCACACAGCGCAGCTCCACGCGCATCTTGCCGGTCTCGGCGCGAGTCGCTTCCAGCAGATCGCGGATCATGGCATGAAGCTGATTCACGCTCTTCAGGATTGTCTTCAAGTGGTCGCCCTGTTCCGGCGCGACGGGCCCGGCCAGTCCATCGATAAGAATGGTTACGTACTGATGAATGCAGGTCAAAGGAGTCCGCAACTCATGCGACACATGGGACAGGAACCGGTTCTTGAATTCCATCTGCTGTTTGCGGCTGATTTCGAGTGAGCGCACTAGCGCCTGGCGCTCGACGGCGTAACGCATCGCCCGTTCCAAGTGCTTGCTGGTGAAATCGCCCTTGACTAAATAATCCTGCACGCCTTGGTGTACCGCTTTGACCGCTAGCGACTCATCTTCCTGGCCGGAAAGAATAACGATCGGAACGTTCGGCGCTTTTTCCAGGACCTTGCGGAAGGTCTCGGCTCCGTGGCAATCGGGCAGGTTGAGATCGAGCAGCACCACGGACGGCTGATCTTTTGTCAGACTAGCCAGGCCGTCAGAGAGCCGGCTGACGCAGTTCACCTCGACCGGGTTCTTGGCTTCCACCAGGCGCAGGCGGACCAGGTCGGCGTCGCCTGGGTTATCTTCAATCAGCAGGACTTGCGTAGTTGGTTGGTCCATTATTCTCCTTCCCGGGGCAGGCTGGCTAATCCAAACCAGAATTCTTCAAGAGATTGCAGTACGGCGAAATAAGCCTTGAGACTTACGGGCTTGCTGACGTAGCAGTTTGCCCCCAGTTGGTAACTTCCGAGTACGTCGTCGTTGGCCTGGGAGCTGCTGAAAATCACGACGGGAATTTTGCGCAGCTCCGCATCGGCTTTGAGCTCCTTTAATACCGCGCGTCCATCTTTCTTGGGCAGGTTCAGATCCAGGATGACAAGATTAGGCCGAACCTGGTTGGCATACTTACCCCGGCGAAACAGGAAGTCGACGGCTTGGGCGCCGTCGCCTACACTGCTGATTTTGATCTGGCGCCGGCTCTGGCGCTTGCTTTCGGCCAGAGCTTCCGAGGCCAGCGTGATATCGGCCGGATTGTCGTCTACGAGCAGGACTTCTTGTGGATTCATTTAGGCTGAAGCTCCCTTAGTTTGGGTTGCACGGGCGGGCAGGGTGAACTTAAAAGTCGATCCCTGTCCAGGACTGGATTCGACCCAGATTTTTCCTCCATAGTGCTCCACGATCTTCTTGCAGATCGCGAGACCAATGCCGTTGCCGGAGTACTCGGCCCGGGTATGCAGGCGGTGAAAGACGGAAAAAATGGCGTCCACATGTTCGGGAGCAATGCCGATGCCGTCGTCGCTGACGCCGAACTGCCAGAAACCGTTGACCTCTTCCGCCTTCACAGAAATCGCGGGAGGCTTCTGGGTGCGAAACTTGATGGCGTTTCCGATCAAGTTTTGCAGCAACTGGCTCATTTGCAGCCGGTCGGTGGACACGACCGGCAAAGCGTCATAGGTCACGACCGCGCCGCTTTCCTGGATCGATGCCGTTAGGTTCAACAAGACGTCTTTCATCAGCAGGTTGCAATCGGTGTCCCCGCCCGTTGGCTTGTTACGCCCCGCGCGGGAAAAGGCCAGCAGATCCTGAATGAGAGTCTGCATGCGCTGCGCGCCCTCAACCGCGTAGCCAATGTATTTGTCGGCATTTTCGTCGAGCTTGCCCCGGTAGCGCTCGCCCAGAAGCTGCGTATAAGACGCGACCATACGTAGCGGCTCCTGCAAATCGTGCGATGCCACGTAGGCAAATCGTTCCAGCTCTTCATTCGACCGCGCCAGCTCTTCCACCATCTGCGCCAATTCCCGTTCGGCTTGCTTGCGCTGCTCGCGCAGATATTTTTCCCGCAGCGCCCGGTGAATCGAAACCGGCAGTCGCGCCAGTGCGCCCTTGAGCACATAGTCCGTCGCGCCCTGTTTCAGGCACTCGACGGCGGTTACTTCGCCGAGCGCTCCAGTGACTAAGATCAGGGGCACGTCGATCCCTTCCTCTTCCAGAATCGGCAGAGCTTCCATTCCCCGCCACTGCGGCAGGTTGTAGTCGGCCAGCACAAGCTGCGGACAGTGCTCTCTCACCTCGCGCGTGAAATCCTCTTTCGTTTGCACAACGGCCGAAGTGAAGTTGAAGCCGGCGCGGCGCAATTCGCGCTGCACCAGTTCGACATCCAAAGGGTTGTCCTCCACTTGCAGGACATGCAACTTGGCGTCCGCCGTCTCGACCTCTTTGGAGCCGGCACTCATCGGGCTGCTCCACTGGCTTTCGGCGCGTGATTGGCGGCGGAGGGCTGGTTGACGACGAGCCAGTACAGGCCCAGGGTCTTCACCGTATCGCGGAATTGGTCGAAGTCCACCGGTTTCTGGATAAAGCTATTCACGCCGGATTTGTAGCCCTGAACCAGGTCGCGCTCTTCCCGGGATGACGTCATGATGACAACGGGAATGCTCTGGGTCCGGGGATCGCTCTTCAATTCTTTGAGCACTTGCAAGCCGTCGATTTTGGGCAGCTTCAAATCCAACAAAACCAGTTTGGGTGGATGATCGAAGCCTCTATCGGCAAACTTGCCCCGGCAAAAAAGAAAATCCAGAGCTTCTTCGCCGTCCCGCACGACGAAGATGCTGTTGGCCAGTTTCTCCCGGCGCAGGGCGTGCAGGGCGAGATCCATGTCGTCCTGGTTATCTTCCACAAGAAGTATGTCCACGAATGTGTTCATTAATGGCCTCCCGCAGCCGCGGCTGCATTCCCCGCAACCGGGTGTTCCCGGCCGCCGAGGGTGAAATAGAAAGTTGCGCCACGATCGAGCTCAGCTTCGGCCCAAACCCGGCCTCCGTGTTTTTGGATAATGCGGTGCACCGTGGCCAGGCCAACGCCGGTGCCTTCAAAATCTTCCGGGCGATGCAGGCGCTGGAATACGCCAAACAGCTTATCGGCATATTTCATGCTGAAGCCCACTCCGTTGTCCTTGACGAAGATTGCCGGTATCCCGTCTTTTTCCACCTGCCCGATCTCAATCACGGACAAGGACCGCGGACGGGAATACTTAAGCGCGTTACTGATGAGGTTTTGAAACACCTGCCGCATCAAGGTTGGATCGCATTCGACAAAGGGCAGTTCGGCGATCTGCCATTGCACCTGCCGGCCGTCAATCTCCGGCGCCAGCAGAGAGATCACGTCCTTCACGATCGACCCCAAACCGGCAACCTGCACCGCCAAAGACTTCCGGCCCACCCGCGTTAAATTCAGCAATTCGTCCACCAGCAGGCCCATGCGCTGCGCCCCGTTTTCGATACGCTCCAGGTGGCGTTGCGCCTCGGCGGGCAGCAAGCTGCCAAAATCCTCCACCAGAATTCGAGTGAACCCGTTCATATGCCGCAGAGGCGCCCGCAGATCGTGTGAAACGGAGTAGGTGAAGGCTTCAAGGTCCTGGTTTGTTGCTTCCAGTTCGGAGGTGCGCTCGGCCACACGGTGTTCCAGTTCGTCATTCAGTTTTCGCAGCTCCTGCTCGGTTCGCTCCAGCTCCGCGGCTTGGCGGGATAGTTCCTCGGCCTGCGACGCCAGACGTTCTTCTCCCTGCTTGCGCTCCGTGACATCGCGCAGGATGACGGTGAATAGTTTCTTGCCATCGCTTACCACTTGGGAAATAGAGGCTTCGATCTGGAATTCTTCGCCGTCGGTGCGAACTGCCCAGAGCGCGTCCAGCGAGCCCATGGCACGATTGGTAACTCCAGCTTCGCCAAAGCGCTGAATATGCGCGGCGTGCTGCGAACGGAAACGCTGCGGAATGAAAAGTTCAATCGATTGCCCCAGCGCCTGCGCCGCCGGGCAGCGGAACATTCGTTCCGCGGCGGCATTGAACAACACCACGCGTTGCTGTTCGTCGACCGCAACAATCGCGTCGGTTGCGGACGCGATAATGCCGGCCAGTCGCGCCTGACTCTCGTGCAGTTCTTCTTGAGCGTGCCTGCGGCCTGCGATCTCCGATTGCAATGCCGTGTCGCGCTCCTGAATCTGAGCCAGCATTTCATTGAACGTGCCAATCAGGATGGCCAGTTCATCACGGTTGCCGGTTGCGCTTGCGCGGACTGAATAGATTCTCTCGCGGGAAATGATGCGGGCTGTCTCCGCCAGGCTCACAATGGGATCAGCGATCGATCGCCGGACGACTGACGAGGTCAACAAGGCGGCCAGCAGGGACACAGACAATACGGCAGCAACGATGATGGCGTAGCGCTGCAGGCGGTCGATCAACTCCTGCAAATCGGACCGGATGTAGACGGTGCCGATCAGGTTTCCCTGAAATATGATCGGGCGGACCAGTGCGATCTGCCGATCCTTAAACCAGTGCATCTGCGTTTGGGGTGGGGGGCTGGCAGGGAGCGGTGCTGGTTGGTTCGCGTGATTGTGCCAATAGGAGGCAAATGGATGACCGTCCGGCGCGTAAATCGCAGCGGAAACAATACTTGGTGCAGCCTCCAGAGCAGACAAGGTTTTCTCGGCGGCGTGCGGGTCATCAAACAACAGCGCGGAGGCGCTGTTAGTCCCAACAATCTGGGCCTGGATGGAGAGATTGCGATCCATGGTTTTGCGGAAACTGATCAGGTCGTAGGCAATAAACGAGGCGCAAGCCAGGGTCAGGGCTGTGCCGCTGACCAGCATGTTCATCCAGGTCAGCTTCCTCGGAATCGAGTAATCGCGGAATCGAAGCATCGCCAATCAGTCTCCGGCCTGAGAATTCTTTCTTACGCTGGTTGCCACTTTGAGCAGTTCGGAACTCAGGCTCAGGCCCGCGTGTTCCGCGGTAGCCAGGTTCACTTCGAAACGCACCCGGTCGCCTTCCATCGTGAACTGGACCATGCCGCCGCGCCGCGAGAACTCGGGCAGATCGCTGACCGTCAGCACACTTGCGTCTCCTAAAGTGGCGAGAATTTGTTGCAACCGGTCGCTCTCCGACGAACTGATGAACAGAATGCGGCAGTTCACCGCATCCTCCGGACTCGGAATTCGCCGGGCTGCGACATTTTCGCCATTGATGGTTTCACCGGCCAGCGTGGCGTTCAGTGCCGGCCCAAACGGATCCTGGCCGAGCACGCAAATCGTGAAGGAGCCGTTTTTAACTGGCGCGACCTTAGCGGGCCATGCAACGAATCTGCCGAAGTTGTACAGATAGGCGGCCTTGACCTGATATTCATTAGGTTTTGCCTGTTGGGCGCGCAATACCGGAGCGCTGCCGAGCATGCAGGCGAGGGCTGCAACCACAAGGCAGCGCAAGCCAGCCCAGAGTCCACAGATCCAGTGGCCCTGAAGCCTATTGCCGTACTCGTGTTGGCGGTGGGCGCGAATCATGAATTCAGTCCCCCGTACTTCTCCACGTTATGTTTGCGTAGAAAGTGCGCTTGATTCCGATAAGCGTACCGGGATCGGTTCCGAACTCGGAATGGTGTGGTTGCACCAGATTTTGACCCAACACAGAAAATGAGAAATGGTGGATTGGGTGCCAGGCCACCTGTGCGTCCGCCGTCCCATAGCTCCCGACGAGCTGCGCCGACAGGGCGCTGATGTAGCGGCTGGACAGGTTCAGCTCCAAATTCCCCGGCAGATCCGTGAACGATTGCAGCATCACCTGATGATGCGGACTTGCGCCTTCGGTCGAACTGACGGTAGTGGTGTCCAGGCTGCTGGATCGCGTGGTCAAGTCCATGCGCAAGTACGAATAGGAACTCGCCAGGCGCCACCAGCGGGTGGGCCGCCATTCCGGCGTAATCTCGAAACCGGATGTATGGCCCAACAGCCCGTTCCCTCGAACCGACGGTATTACGAGATGGGTGGGAGCCGGCGAAGTCTCAATGAAAGGCGTGCCTGGCTCCAGGCTCGAGAGATGATCGTAATTGTTGTAGAACCCAGCGATGTCGACGGCCAGCTTTCGAGTCACCAGATTCCGGTAACCGGCTTCATAGCCGAGAAGCGTTTCCGAGATGAACTCTCCGTTGCCGAGCGTGCGCGAAAACGTTAGCGGATTCGTGGACCGCAGCGTAGTCGTTTGCAGGTCTTCATCGGTGTCCGAGGGCGTTCGTACGGCGCGAGTGACTGCCGTCCATATACTTTGCCGGGCGGTCGGCGCCCACAACAGCCGCGCGGTCGGCTCGGCATCGAAGCCGGCAAAGGCGCTGTGCACGAACTTCGACCCGATCGTAAGCCACAGTCGATCCTCGGCCAGCGGGATCTGGCCCTGCGCGAACGCGCTGTAGAGCTGGTCCGTGCGTTCGTTTACAGTAAATACGTATGTCGGCACAACCAGAGGAACCCGCCCCACACTGGCGCGCGCGCCCAGCCCCCAAAGAAAGTCCTGACCTGCAGGCAATATCAGGTGATGTACGAAATCGACGTCAAAGGTATCGCGGAATTCCGCCTGATTGGCTTGTTGGCGGTTCACGCGATCGTAATAAGTCTGCAATTGAAAATCGGAGCCGTTGCCCAGGTCCCGGCGCCACCGGCCCAGCAGATTGCCTCCCGAAAGTTCCGCGATGCTGCTTACAACAGTCGTCGCTGGCGGGGACTCGCTCGTGATCTGAACACTCTCTCCGGCGTCCTCGTCATAGAGGTCACCCTGCACCGTCAACGTGTCGCGGTTGGTTGCATCCCAGTCCGTGCGGAAGCCGCCCTGAGCTCTCCACCAATCGTCGAATTGTTCGCCATTGGGATGGAATTCGGCCCCGCGAACGAGACCTTTGCCGTAAAAGCGGTAGCTGAAATTTTTGTCGTTCCCGCTTCCGAAACGGAAATCGGGCAAGCCCTGATCCACTCCGCCGCCACCGCCGGACACAAATGAACCCTGGGTATCTTTGGCGTTTTTGGTGATGATATTGATCACACCGTTGACGGCATTGGCGCCCCAGATTGTTCCGCCCGGCCCACGGATAACCTCGATACGGTCGACATCTTCGAGCAATGTGTCCTGGACTTCCCAATACACGCCGTGAAAAAGCGGTGAGTAAACACTGCGCCCATCAATTAGCACCAGCACCGAGCGGGAAAGACGACTGCCGAACCCGCGTATGCCGACAGCCCATTTCACCGAATCGATGCGTGCGACCTCAACCCCTGGCGCCAAACGCAGAGCCTCCGGGATGCTGGTCGCGCCGGAGCGCTGAATATCGTCATGGGTAATCACATAGATTGCCGCAGGCGTTCGCGCCACCTTCACCGGCTCTTTCGAGACCGTCGTCACTTCCGTGTTCCCAAGCTCTTCCAAATTCATCTGGGTGAGACGTCTCTCGGTTTGAGGGTCAGCCGGGGCATCATCTGCCCGGATATAGCTGACCGTCCCAGATGCCAGCAACAGGCAGAGTGCGCTCTGTAACAGCCTCAACACCTCAGCTTCATGGCGTTTCATGATCCGTTTCCCAGAGCTTGGTCTCTCGTTGTGAACAGCCAGCCCGCGTGAATAGATACGTGTGAATAGATAAATGACAGGAGGGTGCAATTCCCCGGTGCGCTCCACTCCCAAGATGGCTATCGGCGGTGGCGACGAAGGCTTTACCGGCAAACGCGGTCTTGCGAGAGCCAAAGATATTGACGCGATGTCCGGACGGCCATGACCGACCGGCTCAATGCTACGGACTCCCGTAGCTGGCATTACTTGCGTAACGGAGCGACAGCGATAGAGATCGAATGACTTCGGTTGTGCCTATACCATCAATGAGAAGAATTTCATTGCTCGCCCCGTGCCCGCCCTGCCGAGGCTATCCGTATGGAGAATCGAGCGAACGCGCAACAATTCGGACGGTACGAGATTCTCGGCGAGCTAGGCCGCGGAGCCATGGGAGTCGTGTATAAAGCGCGCGATCCCCAGATCGGCCGGTTGGTCGCCCTGAAGACCGTTCTACTTCGTGGCCAGGATCCGGAAGAGGAACAAGAATTCCGAAAACGGTTCTTGTGTGAAGCACAGGCTGCCGGACGGCTCCAGCATCCCGGCATTGTAGCCATCTACGACGTAGGCGAAGATCGCGAGAATCGCGATCCCTACCTCGTGCTCGAATTCGTCAGCGGCGAGTCTCTGAACCGCATCCTTTCACGCGAAAAAAAACTTCCCTTGCCGCGAGCCCTGCAACTCGCTGAAGAAATCGCGGAGGCACTCGACTGCGCCCACGCGCAGGGCGTAGTGCATCGCGACATCAAACCCGCCAACATCCTGATCACCGAAGACGGCCGCGCAAAAATCGCCGATTTCGGCATCGCTCAGTTGAATCTCGCTCACTTCACCTTGCCTGGACGCGTTTTAGGTACACCGGCATATATGGCGCCCGAGCAATTGAGCGGTGAAGGAGTCGATGGCCGCTCCGATCTGTTTTCCCTGGGCGTGATTCTGTACGCCATGGTGACCGGGCATTCGCCGTTCCATGGCAACAGCGCCACCACTGTTTGCTTTAAGGTAGTCAATCGTGATCCCATGCCGGCCAGCGCCCTCGACATGGATTTGCCGCCGGCTTTGGATGCGATAATTTCCCGCGCGATGGCCAAAGATCCTGCCAAGCGCTACCAGCGGGGATCGGAGTTCGCGGAGGATGTACGCGGGTTACGAACGAATTCTATGGCAGGCTCGACGTCGTCGCGTGCCCTGCCAGCAGTGGCAGGCAAGACCAGTCATGCAGCCGTGAACTTGAGTGCCGCAATCGGATTTTTACAGGCACACCATCTCTTTCGTACGACAGTTCAGAAAGCGCCGGTCAAGCATCTGATGATCGGGGCTGCTGTGATCGTGCTGTTCGTCATGCTGGCAATTCCAACCAGACGTGCCATCACTTCGCAGGAAGCTGCGACCGTCCACAAAGCGCCGCCGCAAACGCCGTCGCAATCAATGAGTGCCTCGGGCGCGCAACCAACCGCGCAGCCAACAAATAGCGCTGCGACGCACCCAATCGCCTCCAATTCCACGCCGGCAGAAAGCCCGGCCAAGCCCCGCGATTCGATCGTTGCGGAAATGAATGTCGACGTTCCGCCGATCGCGAACGCTCCAGCGACAGCTCCGGCGCCGGCGCGACAGGGCACTCCGCTCAAAGCCACCGCGAAGCGCGTTAGCGCGAAACCCCAGTCCAGTGCAAAGTCCAGTGCAAAGCTCAGCTCGCAACCTACCGATGCGCCTGCGCCGAAACCGGCAGCCGTCCCGGCATCAACGCTGGAACTCGCGGTTGAGCATCAGTTCAAAGAAGCGACTCTGTTTGTATGGGTGGATAACGAACTGCTTCTAACGCGGCCTTTGCACGGCGGCAGCCAGAAGAAGCTGGTGGTTTTCAAAGGAATCCATGGACTTGAAACCGAAAGCCTGAAGTTGCCCTCGGGAACGCATCAACTTCACTTCCGCGCCCAGTCAGCCGACCAGACGGTGGACCTGTCCAAAACAATCTCCGCCGATTTCGCCCCAGGCGACGACAAGACTCTACAGATCACCTTCGACAAGCACAACGCAGAAATGCACCTGACCTGGAAACCGACTACTGGCAACTGACAACTGCCTTACTGCCTTAATCCCATCCAGCTCTCCGAAACCACCAGAGAATTCCCCGGATTGTGCGGATCGTATTTCACCGAAGTCGGCAGGCCCAGGCGACAGGAATGCAGATTGATCCAGTGCCTCAGGTGAGTCACGTCCTGCGAACACTCGTAGGAAACTCCGGCGACGTCGTACTTATAGAGCAGCAGCGTCGCCGCCCGGTGCCCGCTGGCCGGGTCCAGTTCCTGCACGTCAATCACGGTTCCATCCGTGATGCGGCCTACGCCATCCAGCCACACCCGGCGCTCGCGCTCGAGTTCTTCGGCAGTCTTCGGTTTCCGCCGAAACAAAGCGTACGCCCCAAATGCGAGGGCGCTCGCGGCAGCCACAAAAGTATAGGCGCGAAATGAATCCATACGGAAAGGAAGAAACCGGCTCGGTTCGAGCCGCAATTCGTTTATCAGAATAAGCTCAAACCATCTTCCGCGAAAGTGATTGTGAAGTTACCGAGGTGCCACGCTTGTGGAAAATTGATCAAGCCCAAAACACTTCATCGCCGAGTACGCAAAGAGCGCCGAGTTTCTTGTTGTTTCTCGGCGTGCTCAGCGTGCTCGGCGATGAAATGCCTTTTGTTTTAAAAGACCGCTGCTGCGTCCCAAAGGCTACTGCCGCCGCCTCCTCGACCCCGCCGCGCTACCTCTGCGCGCAAACAAATTCGCTGGCGATCTTTCCAAACCCGCCCTCGGGATCTGTGCCGAACAGATCGTCTCGCCGCGTCTTCTTGCTCACTACAAACTTCCCGCTGCGATCACGCGAATAGAACCACTCGGACGTGGGCACTTCGCTGCCGCTCGCGCAACCGAATCGAACCCGCGCCCGCAACTCCACGAACGGACCGCCCTGTGGCAGCCTGGCCGGCTCTTTGTATTCCACTCGCACCCACGCCATGCGCTGATTGTTCTTCAGCACCCGCACTGAGCTGACCGAGATCTGGTCTCCGGCTCCGGTTTCGCCAACCGGCCTCCAGTCACCGGAAGCAAACGCCACCAGGCTCACCAGAAAAACGGGAGCCATCACGACAGCAATCAGCGCGAACAGAGATTTTTTCAAAGTTGGCCAGACCCCGAGCAAAAAGTAGCAGACACTTTGGGCTAAAAATGCGATTCTGTCAACAGTGCCCCTTCGCTACGCAATAAATCCCCAATTCTCGCACCCCCCGAAGACAGGGACGCAAGTTAGCCCTTCAGCTCTTCGACCATGGCGGTACTACGCCGCTCATGCGCGCATACGCCACCAGTTGTCCCATATGTTCATTAGCATGCACGATGATTCGGAGATACATTCCATCAACCGTCGCCTCGCGGTCGGCGATGTGAACCTTGCGTCCAAGGTCGCCGGGTTTGACGGCTAAATGGGCCTCCTTCACTGCGTCCAGCGAACGCTTCAGCCAGTCGATTACTTCGGCCTTGGATGTAACCGTTTTTTCTGCATCCTCCTTGAGCCCCGCGGGCATCTTCGGGCCGGTTACGCTCAACAGATAGAAATTCGCCAGCACAATGTGCATGTAGACTTCGCTCGTGGATCGGACTCCCGCCGCAGGGCGCCACGCGAATTTTTCCGCCGGTGTCGCTTCGGCCAGCGCAATCAACTGGCTGGAAACATGCTTCCATTCTCCGTCATATCCTTGCCAGAGACCCTCCGGCGCAGACTGCGCGAACAACATCGGCGCGCTCAATGCAAGCCACAGAAAAATTGCTCCCACAAAGTGTGTGTTCATGATGCAACTCCTTATCGGCGACCAGCATAATCTGTCTGTCAAGTTCGCTGAAAGAAGTCTAGCGGTAATCTGAATGCTTCGATCGATTTCACGGCGTCATCCCGAAACCCGGCGCAGTTCAGCCGAGTGAGGGATCTCGCGCGCACCCATGAAATCCTCTGACGTGGCCGTACGCTTTGTGACATCTGACCTTGCCTTCCACAGCCCCGCTATCCGATCATGGTTTCAGCCGAGAGGCATTGGAAACGGATCCGATGGCGACAACTAACTCCTTATTCTGGAAGAATTTACCTGCAAGTTATTTCCTCTCTAGAATTTGCGGACGGACCCTCGGATCGATTTCCCGTAACCCCAATGACATCAAGAATTTAGCCAAAAACTGTTTTCGGTTTTTGGGTCCGGATATTTCCCACGCGCCGTTTGACCCTGTCTCCGCGCATGACTAGAATCGCATCGCACCTTTCGCGGAGACTTCAATGAAGCGCTTCTCTTTGTTCCTTCTGCTATTCGCCTTCGTTTTCAGTTTCGCCGTTTTCGCCACCACCGCCGACGACGAGCATGGCCACAATCACCACGAGGATCTCAACGAAACACAACTGGGGTTGGTTCATTTTCCGGTTTCATGCGCTCTAGCCGTGCAGAAGCCGTTTGAGCGTGGAGTGGCTCTGCTGCACTCATTCTGGTATGAAGAAGCCGAAAAAGAATTTGACCAGATCGCCAAAGACGATCCTCACTGTGCGATGGCGCACTGGGGCGTTGCCATGAGCATCTGGCACCAGTTGTGGAATCATCCGGACGAAAAGGTAATTAGCCACGGCCTCGATGAAGTTCATCAAGCAGAAAAGCTGGAAGGCAAGGCGACGCCGCGCGAGCGCGGATACATCGCTGCCATCGCCGCTTTTTATAAAGACGCAAAAGATCGCGATCACGCCGCCCGTGCCAAGGCCTATTCCGATGCGATGAAGAAGGTGTATGAAAGCAATCCTGACGATCACGAGGCGGCAACTTTTTATGCGCTGTCACTGCTCGCCTCCGAGCCGAACGAAGATCCCACTTTTGCCAACCGCAAACAGGCCGCTGCAATCTTGGAAAAATTATTCGCCACCCAACCCGATCATCCCGGCGTGGCCCACTATCTGATTCACAGCTACGACAAGCCGCAACTGGCACAATTAGGTTTGCCTGCCGCACGGCGTTATGCGGAAATCGCTCCCGCCGCTCCGCACGCTCTGCATATGCCATCTCATATCTTTGCCCGGGTCGGCCTCTGGCAGGACGACATCAAGTCGAACCTGGCATCGATTGCCGCCACGCGCAAGACCGCAGCCATGCACATGGGCGGCGAGGGACATCAATTCCACGCCATGGACTTTTTGTTCTACGCCTACATGCAAAGTGGTCGCGAAGCCGACGCCAAGGCTCTAATGGAAGAAGTACAGGCTATGCCTCAAATGCACGACATGTACGGCGTGGGATTCGATCCGCATCTCGCCACAATGGCGGGCTTCAACGCGCTTTACCCCTTGGAGATGCGCGACTGGGCGGCAGCGGCGGCGATCACACCCTCAAACGTTCTTGGCACAGCCGAAGAATCGGTGGGTTATTGGGCAAAGGCAATCGGCGCCGCTCATCTTCATCAGCCCGACGAAGTTCGCAAAGATGTCAGTGCCATCGAAGTCATCCATCAGAAATTCGCCTCCGAGAAAAAGAAGGACTTTGCTGAGTCTTCAGAAAACGATTTGAAACAGGCTCAGGCCTGGCTGGCTTTTTCCCAGGGAAGGCCGGACGATGCGGTTGAGATTCTCCGCCCCATGGCCGACAAAGAAGATTCTCTGGGAGAAGAGCCGCAAGGCATCCCGACGCGGGAAATGCTGGCGGAGATATTGTTGGAAGCGAAGCGCCCGGCGCAGGCGCTGGCGGAATATCGAACGGATTTGAAGATGAACCCGAATCGCTTCAACGGTCTGTACGGCGCCGCGCGCGCAGCCGAAGAAGCTGGCGAACAAACGACTGCCTCAGAGTACTATGCACTTCTGGTGAAGGACTGCGAGGGATCAAACTCGAGCCGACCTGAACTCGGCCGCGCGAAGCAGTTGCTGGCGCAGAAGTGAGTGCTACTTTTCTATGCGCAATAACCGGAACATAACCGTTCCCCACTGCAACCTGGCCTTCATCTGAATGGGTATGCGGGCGGCATCATCGCTGTACCAGACCCATATCTGTCCTTTGCCCTCGAACTTCCCGCTCAAAGGATCGAGCAAAACGCGGACGGCGAGAAAATCTCCAGCGGGAACTTTTATCTCTTCCCGCGCTTCAACCCGCGCTCGGACCACAGTCGGTTTGCCACCGTCGACCACAGGAAGATTTTCATTGCCAGCGGGCAAGAGCGGCCGCGACCCGATGTAAAAAAATCCGCTGAGAATGTCGGTGGCGCATGCAGGCGCGTCGTCCTCCTGGTGGCGGGTTTCGCCGGTCTTCAGGTTCTTTTCGTCGAAGATGCTTTTGCCGCGCGATGGGTCCGCACGAATCTGTATTTCCCTTTTGCGCTTGCCTTCTTCGTGTTTGAAGACATTAGTCGAGCAAAATGTTTTGGGCTCGACCCGCGCGTCAAACCAGCTGTGGACGGGATAAATAAAATTCACCGTGCCTGCGGTCGCCGCGGTTGCACTCAGCTTTTCTTCATCTCCATCACGATCGAAGCGCATAGTAGCCGTGCCGGCGTTAAACATGTGCCATTCCACGGCGTAAACAAACTTCTGTCCGTTTGGAAATTGATAGTTCGCCGGCGGCGGAACGATGCGCCCCTGCGGCGCCACTTCTGCGATTGGCTCAATCGGAGTTTGGGCAGGCGCTTCCAGTGGGCTGCAGGCCCACACGGTAATGAAAGCAGCCAACGTCAGGCGGATCGTGGGACGGAACATGAATCTTTGGATGCGCTTCGAATGCATTTAGCGAAATGAACTCAAAGAAAAACTAAGTGGATGAATGAAGCCAGATCATCTTGACTACCAAAGCCGCGAGCATCAGTGCGGCGCCAAACGCGGCATTGTATTCGCGATGTTGCATGTACAGTTCCGCGGAAAACCTGGAGCTTGCATCGCTGTGTCTTCGCTGATGCCGAAGGAGCTTGGGAAACATGCGGGGCACTTGGTGCGCATAGTTGTCGAACTCCGGAAACCGTTGCCGCAAAAACTTTTCCTCGTCGAGTATCACAGGAGCGTAGATCGCGAAGAGCATCACCACGAGCAAGAGAACGATCCAGCAACTGCGGGATGCCACGGCGAATCCGAGGCCAATCAGCAAAGAACCGAGATAGAGAGGGTTGCGGGTGTAGGCATAGGGACCGGAGGTAGCTAACGCTTCGTTTTTTCTTACATGGCCGGAAGCGAATGCGCGAATCAGAAGACCGGGAAGAATAAGGATCATGCCGAGCGCAATCGAGATCCACTGCGGCCGCGCCACCCAAAAATATACGATGGCGAAGACGAATCCGAGCGGAACGCGGATGCGCCGGGCAATGCGCGACCACTGCGCTTGCTGCTGCTCAACCATGAAGCGCCCCTGCGAGCAAATCGCGTGCTGCGGCGACGACCGCGTCAGTGCCGATTTCCAGCAAGCCCGCGTCGGGTCTGGATATGCGGGCGTGAGTTGTCAGGCTGGCGGGATTGCGCAACACGATGCTTCTTGTTCCGTAGGGGCCGTTACGGGCAGGATCGGTTGGACCGAAAATCGCGACCACCGGAATTCGCAACGCCGCCGCCAAATGCATAGGCCCAGTGTCACCACCAATAAAAATCCTTGCGCGGCGCGTGAGCGCGATCAGTTGGCTCAGCGAACATTTCCATGCGAGGGCGGTGCTGTCGCTGGCGGCCTGTACCGTCTGCGCTAAAGATTCTTCACCGGGTCCGTAGTTGATGATCGAGCGAACGCCTTGCTGCGCAAGGGCCAGGGCGACTTGGCCGTAACGCTCGGCAGGCCATCGTTTCGCGCCCCAGCCCGCCCCGGGATTCATGATCGCGAAATTCTGAATGTTTTGTTCAGCGAGCATTTCGCTCATGCGCGTCTCCGACGCCGGGTCGCAAGGCAATGCCGCTGCCGGTATTTTGAGGTTGCGCTGCGCAAGAGATGCGATCAGCGAAACAGTCTGCTCGACTACATGGGTTCCGTATGTGATTGCCTGGCGCGTATAGAAAAGACTGGCGGGTGATTCGCGCGGCTCCGCCGCTCCAAAGACTTCGCGCGCACCGGAAAAACGGGCAAGAACCGCGGAACGAATTGCACTTTGCAGGTCGATCGCTATGTCGTAACGCGTGTCGCGAACGTCATTCCGCACGGTCGCGATCTGCTGTACGGTCGCCAGGGTCAATAACGATTTCCGCCATTGCACGAGTTTAACGGTGTGGATGTTGTCGACCAGAGGACGCTGAGCAGAACGCGGGCCGCGGCGCGGCGCTCCGGGAGCACAAAGCAATTCGGCCCAGCGCTCTTCAATAAGCCAGTCGATTGTCGCTTGGGGGAATGACTCGCGCAACGCAGCCGCAGTGGGCAAAGTATGGATTACATCGCCCATGGCGCTGAGGCGGACAATCAGAATGCGTTCGATGCGACGCTGGCCCGCGCTCAAGTTTGCCTCGGCGTAAGCCGTGTGCGGATGATTTCACTGGTGGAGTGATTCTTAGCGTCGCCGACGATCTCAACGCGACCGCCGCATTCTTCCACGACATCTTGCTCCGGAACTGATTCGCGCGTGTAGTCGGTGCCCTTGGCTTGGATATTGGGATGAATTTCGCGGACGAGGGCGCGAACGTCAAGCTCGGAAAAAACAACCACCGCGTCCACTGCGGCCAGCGCGGCAATGATTTCGGCGCGCTCGCTTTCCGGCATCAGTGGCCTGCCCGCGCCCTTGAGCGCACGCACAGACTCATCGGAATTGATGGCGACGACCAGCCTGCCGCCCAGTTCCTTCGCTGCCAGAAGATAACGAACGTGGCCGACGTGCAACAGATCGAAATTTCCATTTGCGAGCGTGATGCTTTCTCCGGCACGTCGCCACTGCTCAACGCGGCGGCGAAGTTGTTCTCGATCCAGGATTTTGCTGTTGTTATTCAATCAAATGTTGTTTTAGTGAGATCTGGTTGCCGGTGGCGATTGTTCCAAAGCCTGCAACAATTCCTCCCTCGAAACCGTCGCTGTTCCGCGTTTCATGACGACGATGCCGCCGGCGAAGTTGGCCAACTGCGCGGCTTCTTCAGTGGTGGCTCCGGCTGCATATGCCGCGGTAAATGTCGCGATCACCGTGTCTCCTGCGCCGGTTACATCAGCGACCTGGTCCGAACCGAAGATTGGAATATCGATTGGCTTGTGACGCTCATCGAAGGCAGCCATGCCGTCCCGGCCGCGAGTGATGATCAGCGATTTGAGCTTCATGCGTTCCATTACCTGCGTGCCCGCGGAGAGAACCCGATCCCAGTTCTGCCCGATGCGAAAGCCCAGCGCATCCTCGACTTCTGGCTCGTTGGGAGTGGCTGCGGTCACGCCGGAATATTGCAGCAGCCGGTGGCGGGAATCGAGAATCACGGGAACAGTGCCCAGTTTTCCTTTTTGCTGCAACGCGGTGAGAAGCGCCGGAGTTGCGGCACCGTAGCCATAGTCGGAAATCAGCAAGGCATCGGATGCGTGCGTGTATTCCCGCGCGGCAAGAAATAATTCCCGTGTCAGATGATGGTTTGGCGGTTCGTCAGGTTCGCGGTCGACGCGCACTACCTGTTGCCGCGCGGTGTGCGTCATGCCGGCAAGAATTCTTGTCTTCGTAACCGTGGCATAGCTTTTGTCTTTCAACACTCCGCTGACGGGAATGCGCTTGTGGCGGAAAAACTTGAGCAGCAATCGTCCCGGCTCATCGTCGCCGACGATGCCGACAGGCAATACGTTTACGCCCAATTCCGCCAGGTTGTTCACCGCGTTTGCGCCGCCGCCCGGAACAATCGAGCGGTCGCGATGCCTCAGGATCAACACCGGAGCTTCGCGGGAGACACGGGAAATCTCGCCGTAGATGAACTCATCGGCTACCAGGTCGCCAAGCACCGTGACTGTCACGTTAGGAAAGGAATCCACTATTTTCTTCAGGCGTCCGGTTTCCTTGGGATGCTTGGTCATTGAATTTGAGTGGACTGCTTCGTCGGCGACGATACTCGGCATTTTCTCATGCCGTGCGCTTACTTTCGTTGACTGTGCGCAACATGGTATCCACGGCGTTAGCAGCATCGTCGAGATGCATCTGTAAGGGAATGACCGACACCGGTTGCAATAGGGAAAGCTTTTCGCCGAGATTGATGGCGTCTTTCTCCGTGGTGACAAAGCCTTCGGCGCCGCTACGTTGCTTCAGTTGGAGCAGGTCCTGAATATTTTTTGGAGTGTAGCGATGGTGATCACGGAAGAACGCTTCAGCTAACGGCTGAATGCCGGATAAACGCAATTGCAATGCAAAGTTTTGGGGACGGGCGATGCCGCAGAAGACCACCGGCTGTGTCGGAACGTTTTGCGGAACAATGTTGCGATGCGCCCGCCAGATTGGTTTTCCAAATTGATGGAACAGTCCTGGAGGCGCGGCTGCGGTAAAGACAATCGTATCGGCTCGGCGCAACGCGCTCACGGGTTCGCGCAGGCGGCCGGCCGGCAGCAGTCGGTCGTCAGCATCCTGCGGCGTTACCAGAACAATGTCGAAGTCGCGGGCCAGCGCGCGATGCTGAAACCCATCATCCAGCAAGTGAATCTGCGGGCCGAACTTAGATTCGGCGAAAGAACCGGCGCGATAGCGGTCTTCGCCCACAATTACCGGCGCCTGCAAACGCCTGGCGATCAGCAAAGGCTCGTCGCCGAATTCCATTGCCGATCCTGAAGGATCGACCAACAGAACGCCGCGAGTGGCGCGTCCATAGCCGCGCGACAAGACGTCAAATGGAATTCCACGCGCTTTGAGCAACTCGCCTAAAAGAATCACGAAAGGCGTTTTTCCTGCCCCACCCGTAGACAGGTTTCCCACGCTAATGACGGGTCCCTGTAGTCTTCGCGCACGCAACATTCCACGTTCATAGAGGCTGTTGCGGGCTCTCACAACCCCAGCGTAGACGGTCGAGAGTGGATTCACTTGAGTTGGGCCGTGGGGGGGGAAGAAAATGACGGTAAAGAAACTGAGGAAGCGGAGGCTGGAAGAAGAGTTTGGATCGCCTCCAACGTGCGCAGAGTGGCGCCGGTCTGCGACTGAATAGTTTCAGCGGCGCGGCGTCCCAGGGCGGCTCTCGCTTGCGGATTTGCGAACAGGTCCATCAAGACCAGAGGCAACTCGGATTGGCCTACGATCCGCAAAGCGTCGCGGTTGCGGAACAACTCTACGATATCGCGAAAATTCTCGGTGTGTTCTCCGACTATGATGGCGACTCCATGCTGTGCGGGTTCGATGATGTTGTGTCCGCCTCGGGGAACCAGACTGCCACCGACGAATGCAATATCTGCCAAGGCGTAAAGGGCGGCTAGTTCTCCCATCGCGTCCAGGAGGAACACGCCGCCCGCCAGCGATTCGCCCTGCCACCGCGAACGCCGCCAGAAGCGAATACGCATCTCTTGCAGGACGGTGGCAACGGAGTCGAAGCGTTCGGGATGCCGCGGCGCAAGAATCATGACTGCTCGTGGATGCGCAAGCAGCACATTCTCGAAAGCCTTCAGTAAGAGCGGTTCCTCGCCGTCCGTCGTGCTGCCGCAAACCAGAACTGGTCCGGCGGTCTCGGTCAAAGATCGTCGAAGGCCTTCTACGATTGCTGGAGCCGCAGGAAGCGCAGCATCGAACTTGAGATTCCCCGTGACCTGCACGCGTTTCTCTTCCGCTCCGATAGCGCGCAATCTTGCTGCGTCCGCAGCAGTCTGTGTAAGAAAAAGATCGACATGAGAAAGCACGTGACGCAGCGCCCAGCGAAAGCGACGATAGTTTGGCCACGACCGGTCGGAGATGCGGGCGTTTACAATCGCAATGCGTGCGCCGCTTTCGTACGCGAGTCGCAGAAAGTTGGGCCAGAATTCTGTTTCTGCGATTACGACGAGTTCGGGCCGCAAGGCCTGTATATAGGACCGTATGGCAAAGGCAAAGTCCATGGGAAAGTAAAAAACGTTATCTTCGCCGAATCGCTTTCGCGCCATTTCCTGCCCTGTATCGGTTGTGGTCGTAACGAACAACCGGTAACCGGGAAAGCGAGATCGCATAGCCGCGACCAGGCCGCTGACCGCGATCACTTCTCCAACAGAAACTGCGTGAATCCAGATCACGCGCGCCGCGCCGGCGGCGGAGGTTGTCGAGGATGTTCCCGCTGGTGCAATTCGCGCCGGAATCCGCCCCAGGCGTTCCGAAAGCCCTAGACCGTACTTGCCGTGGCGCAGCATTTGGAAGAGCCAATAGGGCAGGCTCAGCAGCATCGCCGCTGCCAATAGCAGGCTGTAGAGAAGATAGATCAAGCTGAGTCATTCTAAACTCGCCTGCGCCGGTGCACATGGCTGAAACTACTATAATCATGAGCATGTGCTTCGCCATGCGATCGAGGACGGGCAAGATTTATTTGCTGCTCCTGCTGGGCGCGCTCGCGTTCACGGCTCGCGACCTTTGCGCCAAGGATTTTGCCAAGCCCGTGGCCCATGTAGCGCAGGGCTATCCGGCGCATGACAATCATCCTGCGGAGAATGTGGCGATCGCCGCTGATCCTTACGACACAGCGGAGAAGGCCAAAATCTTTTCTGTCGATTTTCGCGAGCACGGATTCCTGCCGGTCTTCTTTGCTGTGACTAATGACGGCAACCAGCCGATTTCCATCGCTAACATGGAAGTGAAGCTGATTACCGCCAACCATTCGAAGCTGACTCCTTTGTCGAGCGAAGATATTGTCCGGCGGCTTTCGAATCCGCAGGCCAACACAAATTCGCCAATACCTTTTCCCATTCCGCATAAGAAGGTCAAGGGAACTCTCAGTAAAAAAGAGATGGACGAGATCGACTCGTCGCAGTTCGCGGCCAAAGCTGTGGAACCGCATGGCACGCAGTCGGGCTTTCTGTTTTTCGATGTTGGGGGAATTTCAAATCCGCTGGCTGGCGCTGAAATCGATGTAACGGGTGTTGACGACGCGAAGGGCACCGAGTTGATGTATTTCGAAATACTGATGGACAAATATCTCGGCGCTCCGCAGAGCTCCAAATAGGGATCTTATAATTCTTCTCTATGACAACTGCTGTTTCCACGGCCGCGGGGACTGCGTTCGAAGCGGTCATCGGATTGGAAGTTCATGTACAGCTTCTGACCGCGACTAAGATTTTCTGCTCGTGTTCCACGCGCTTCGGCGCGCCTCCGAATACCAACGTTTGCCCGGTCTGCCTGGGAATGCCGGGAGCGCTGCCGGTACTGAACAAGAAGGCGGTAGAGTTCGCGACCTTGGCGGCGATGGCTTTGAAGTGCAGCGTCCGTGAGACTTCGATTTTCGCCCGCAAGAATTATTTCTATCCCGATCTGCCCAAGGGCTATCAGATTTCGCAATACGATAAGCCGCTGGCGGAGCATGGCTTTATCGAAATTCCGTCGCCGGGTGGAGTTTCTAAAAAGCGGATTGGCATCACTCGCGTACATCTGGAAGAAGATGCGGGAAAGAGTTTGCACGAAGGCTTTGCCGATGCGGCGCAGAAGACCGCCATTGACCTGAATCGAACGGGTGTGCCGCTGATTGAAATTGTCAGTGAACCGGATATGGCCACGCCGGATGAGGCGTACGAATATCTCACGCGGCTGAAAGAGATCATTCTTTATACGGGCGTGAGTGATTGCAACATGGAAGAAGGCTCGTTGCGCTGCGATGCCAATGTGAGCGTGCGGCCGCGCGGGCAGAAAGAATTGGGCACCAAGGCCGAGATTAAGAATGTGAATTCGTTTCGCTTTATTCGCGAGGCGCTGGAGTACGAGATTGGGCGACAGATCGAAGTGATCGAATCCGGCGGGAAGATTGTGCAGGAAACGCGGCTCTACAATTCGACCGAGGGAAAGACCTATAGCATGCGCTCGAAGGAACAGGCGCATGATTACCGTTATTTCCCTGAGCCTGACTTGCTTCCGCTTGTGGTGAATGAAAGCTGGAAGACGGAAATCGCAAAGTTGTTGCCGGAACTGCCGGAAGTACGGCGCCAGCGCATGGTCGAGGAATACGGCATCACCGAATACGATGCGCAGGTGCTGACTGCTTCAATCTCTCTGGCGGATCGTTTTGAGTCGGCGGCTAAAGCGGCGAAGAACCCCAAGCGGGTTGCCAATCTGGTGCAGGGCGAGTTGATGGGACGCCTCAAGGCGAAAGGGATTGAGATCGAGCAGTCGCCTATTTCCATGGAAGGAGTTGCCGTGTCAGCCGATCTGGTAGAGGCGGGTACGATCTCGGGAAAGATGCTCAAGGATCTGTACGATTTATCCTTCGAGCGAGGCAAAGATTTTTCTTTAATCTACGAAGACGAGGGCCGTCCGCAGCAATCTTCCGACACCTCCGCTTTGGAAAAGATCATCGACGAGGTGCTCGCTGCCAACCCCAAGCAGATCGAGCAATTCCGCGCAGGAAAGACAACCGTGATCGGGTTTTTCGTGGGCCAGGTGATGAAGGCTTCGAAGGGCCAAGCCAATCCACAGGTTGTAAATGAGTTGCTGATGAAAAAATTGGCCTAGCGGCTGCCTGTGGCTGGCCGCAAGCCCGGCAGTTTCCACACCGGAGTTCAAGAATGCAGTGTGACTTCGGTCACCTGAATCCGCCCGCTACCGCCGCTACCATAACTAGGGCTCTTTTGTCTTGGGGCTGACCGCTGCGAAAACGCCATGAAGCTTAAACTTGATCGAATCATCAGTATCGCGACCCTGCTCGCATCTGTCACGGCCATCGTTTTGGTTTTGAAACGTCCGGCTCCGGTGGCGGTGCATCAGGCGCCGGCAGCTGTTCCGGCGAATGTTCAGTCTTTCGATCAAAAACCTGCACCGGGTGAACAGGCATCGCAGATGAGTCAGCCGGTTTCGCAGTCGATGCAGCCGGCGAATGTTGCGACAGGTTCTCCCGCGCAGCAACCAGCGGCTTCGGTGCCGATGCAAGGCTCGAAGGCGGATCCACATTCCGATGCAATCAGTGCCGTGCTTGCGCAATCTTTGAGCGCGGCTACGGGTGGACTCTCTAATCTTTCTCCTGATTCGAATATGGGCAGCTCCGCTCCGAACATTAAGGATCAGCAGGTGACTATGGATGGAGATGTCGTTCATGGCAGATTTCTGACGGAGATCGGGGGGAAAGATGTTTGGGTGACGGTCTCCGGCCATATGGGCGAAAAAGACGGATTCGCGACATTCGATCCCACGGAATTCAAGGTAGGAGATGTCGAGGTTCCGGTGTCGCTGGTGAATCCGCTGCTCCAGAAAAAGCTGGAAGAGGAACGGGACCGGCTGAAGGTGCCGGGCGCTCAATAACTGCTGGTATCCTTGCCTGTTACGGTGTGAGGCCAGAACGTCCATTCCTTATCTTCCTTCCTCGCTTCCTTCCATCGCACCGCTCGTTTTCCAATGCATGTTGTTTCTTCTACACGCCTTCGTCAATCGATCACAGTATCAGGGATGCCCCCGGTTTGTTTTGTCCAGGCATGCGCCCGGTCTATACCACCACGCGCTGGGCCCCCTCCCCCCATTTTGCAAATCATTTGGAATCATCGGTTTGGCGGTTTTTTCGCGGCAAATACCATGTTCTAAAGGAGCTAGGTGCTTAGTTCTTTTGAATCATGTGCTTATGTGGCACGTTTTCGCCTAGCATGCAGCCGGACCCTACTCCTTGTGCTGGGGCAATGATGGAATGATTTGGCCGTGGATCGCAAGGTCAGATGTCACAGTGGGGCTGTGGGAAATTAATCGTTAGTGCGAGCTTGCGCCTTCCTATGATTCGTGGTGTGCCATCTTCCGGTAGATTACAGTAATGGATTTGGGATCCCTGCTGCCATTCAGGCTGCGTGGAAAACATGACTCAGAATGCGAAACCTGCTGTTGAGCGCCTCGTCGCTGAGGACGTCCGGCAGACTGTTTGGCTGAGGTTGCGTCGCTTAACTAGTTCGAGGTTGTGCCGGCAGATCGTTTCCGCCAGAGCCAGTGCGCTTAGCCCCGAGGTGTTGGATTCGAAGTCCGAAGGGGTCGCGTGGGCTGTTCGAAGCGCCTTGGGTTACTGGGATACTAATCCGGCTGACCTGAATGCACGAATCCTAACCCGCTACTATGCACTGCTTCAGATTTCTATCGCAGAACAGGTCGCCTCTCCCAACCTGGCATTCGATCTAAACGAGGTTCAACGGCACACGGAGCAAGGACACGGACTATCTACTCTTAGCGACCCGAGTGCAATCTTTCCTGACAGTTACTACCTTGCTTGCTTGAGGAGCGGCCACTTCTATTCGTATTGTCGGTACAAAGAAATTAATCTCGGGGAATACGCCTTCGAAAAGCGGCCGCCGCGCGTCCTTTCCAAGCTCAATCCAGAGGAGCAACGACGATTGGTTTCTCTTACAGACCTTTTTCGGAGGGTGCCTGAATTGAGCCCCGTAGTTGAAGAATACTTGGGTGTTCACCCTTTGTCTCTTCACGTGGGGATTGCCAACAAGTACCTGCCGGAAATGGCTCACCAGAACTGGAGGCGCAATCCGCACCCGGGACGAAACCCAGCATATGTCCCACCCGACCAAATAACCTACATCGCGGTCTATCCCCAAGGGTCGAAGATCACGGAAGCATATTTAAACTCTCTAGGGCTGCCTATCAAAAACATCACCGCGGAGCACGACGGTCCCACGAACTCCCACTATTTCGTGGGGAAATTTACTCATCCAGACGATAGTTATTGGTGGCAGCATCTTGACACATATAAATCCGGCTATTCCGGCACCAGTATCATCGTGCCGTTGTGGGGTGAAATCTCTGATGCCTTCGTTATTCACTTTATGGTTTTATATGCGCTGAGCATCGTTGTGAGATATCTTCCCTCACTTTGGCACAACATAGAGAACGGCGACCTCAATCACATTCGAGCGCTGATTGAACATTACCTTGCGATAGTCGATAGTGTGCTCCCCAGGATGTCGGTAGAGAGAATCACCGGGGTTCATCTTCGGATCGATCAGCCGGGGTCAATGGGCGCCCCGGTTTAGTCGGTTTAGCTAAGTGGGATCTCCAGCTGGGCGTATCTATGGGATATCCCTCAGGCGGCTGGAGTACGCCGCGTTTCGGGATGACGCCTTCATTGGGAAACGGCTTCATTGGAGAAACAGTTCAAAGTGATGCGCTCGGCGGGACAATGGCCAAACTGACGCGTGCGGTGTAATGCAGACGGATGGAAGCCCTCGCGATGCAGGCTGCATGGGTTCCCACTTCTCGCAACAGACGCGAGAAGAGGGGCACCCTCCTTCGGAATTGCCGTCGAGAAAAATCGAGAGCGAGCGTGGGCTAGCCGCAAGCCCGATAAAAGCGAAAACAGGTTTCTCGACTCAGCAGAATTGCCCCCAACGGGGCAATTCTGCTGCGCTCGAAATGACAGATTGCTTAATCAGAGCTTCCCTACAAGCTGTGCCCTTCCCAAGAAGATCTCTCAGACAGCTTCAGGGTACCGATGGCGATGCGGTAGTCAGGCTGGCTTTGGCCATCGTTGTTGGCAATTCGTCTCCGCGAAAATATTTGTCTTTTTCTTTGACGTTTGCCGTCTTCATTTCTGGCATGGCTTCGTAGGGTTTCGAGTAGTCGTTGGCTGCGTTCCAGAATAAAAATCCTATGCCGCCTTTTTCTTTCGAGGTGGCGACTTGCACCTTGATGTATTCCGGCGAGTAAGTCTTGGTGCGCCAGCGGAAGGCTTGCAGCCAGGGACGGATCACCACGCCGCTGGCCTTGTTTCCGTCAGGATGGGTGATCAGCTCGAAGCGCTGCATGGATTCGCCGATGAAGTGCTCGGGCGCGTCGCCGGGGTGGGCGATGTTGTCCATACCGAAGAAGTGCGAGGGATAAATCATGGGCGAGATCACATCGCAGTATTTCGCCATGCCAACGATGTCCTGCCCCGTGTGCGAAAGGTCTACTTGGCGCTGCCAAGCCATCACGCCGAAGACATCGAGCGAGAGCAGTGCACCCGTGGGATGAATCTCAGCGTAGGCTTTCTTCAGGAAGTCGGTGATGACGTCGGTCCGCTGCCACTTTGGGTGATCGGTTTGAAAGACAAAGCTCGCATCTTTCTGGTCGCCTTCGGCGGGGAAGCGCACATAGTCGAACTGAATTTCATCGGCGCCGAGCTGCGCTACGTGCTTCGCCAGCGCAATGTTGTAATCCTGAACTTTGGCATTCGATGAATCGGTCCAGACCAGTTTGCCGTTCTCGCGCCAGGGCTGCTTGTTCTTCTTCGACTGCACGGCGAGTTCGGGATGTTCTTTCACCATGCGCTCGTCGCGGAAAATCGCGACGCGGGCGATGGCGTGCATGTTTTGCGAGTGCAGGAAGCGCACGAACTTGGGCACGTCGTGAATGTAGATCTGATGTTTGCCCAGCAGCGGATGCTCGAATGGAATGTTGACGCTGCCGTCGGAATCTTTGATGTCGAAGACGACGGCGTTGCCGCCAACCTCTCTCCAGTGGCGGATGATGCGCAGGCCGTGATCACTGGCTGCCATCACGCCCGTGAGGTAAATTGCACGCACTTCAAAATCTCTGGGAACGGCGACGGTTTTTTCGACGATGGGTTCGGGCAAGATTCCGGGGATGACGATATTCTCGTTCGCCTTCAGAATGTTGCCTGTGCGGTCGCCGTTGACGTGACGGATCGCTTCGGCCAGTTCTGAAGAAGTCAGATAAGAAGTCTGTCCGAGATAGTGGTGAGCGATGGTCGGAATGCTCTCACCGCGCTTCGCGGTGTAGATTTCAGTGCCGGGGGCAGGCTGCAACGCCGGAATGTTCGCGGTAGCTTTTGCGGGCTTTGTTGTAACCGTAGCGCTTACCGGCTGCAGCTTCGCTCCGGAACCAGTCGATTGGCCTGCCGCTGGCGGTGTTGCAAGGTTTTGCGCAGTTTGCGCCTCTACGGCGAAGTCGGAATAAGAACGAGGGCCAAGCCGCCAGGCAGCGGCTCCAAACAGAAGACAAGAAATTGCGGTGATGGTGCGAATCGACGAACGGCGCAAAGGTTCCTCCCGGAACTGCTCTTCGTTCGCGATGGTAGATGGCGAGTTTTTGAGCCGCTAGTTACGTGCGGTCATCGCCAATTCGTTCTAATGTTTGCTGGTCGTTGAGCGGCGAGTTCCGCTGTGGGCGCGCCCTTTGGCGCGGGTTCTTTCCCCGATGCTGCAAAGTATTTCTCTTACCCTTCGTGCGTTTCTCATCTTCCGCTTTCCGGAATGACCCGAATCGGGCCTAACTCCCGCCAGATGCAAGACTTCCCATTCACTGGCCGAATGGCGGTGCGTGGCGAACAGCTTGCTTTATTCCAGATACCCAGAACGAACACGGTTTCGGGGAGCGGCAAATCTGGCTGATTGACAAAATTTGTCGCTACTGAGAAACGGGCAGAGATGCGGAACAGAGCCCGAGAAACCGGTAAGAAAAGAATCAAACAGCCGGAAAGAGCGGCTGAATGAAGGGAAAACGGGCTGACATTATGAGAACGAACCTCGCCACTGTTCTTGATCCGAGCCGCCGCAGCAACGACGCCGGAGAATTTGAAACCGCGCTCCGCCGGCGCATTGTTGGGCAAGACCCGGCCGTCGAAAAAGTCGTCGAAATTTATCAGATGTTTCTGGCGGGGTTGAACGCGCCGGGGCGTCCGGTAGGCAACCTGCTGTTCCTGGGGCCTACTGGTTCCGGCAAGACGCGCGTCGTCGAAGCCATGGCCGAATCGCTTTTTGGCGACTCGCGCGCCTGCATTAAGATCGACTGCGCCGAGTTCCAGCACTCGCACGAAATCGCGAAGCTGATCGGCTCGCCTCCGGGATATTTGGGACATCGCGAGACGCATCCGCTGTTGACGCAGGAAGCGTTGAACCAGTGGTTCACGGAGAAGCTGAAGCTCTCGATTCTGCTGTTCGACGAAATCGAAAAGGCGTCCGACTCGCTGTGGCAATTGTTGCTGGGCATTCTCGACAAAGCGACGCTGACGCTCGGCGACAACCGCCGCGTGGATTTGTCTCAATGCATCATCATCATGACGTCGAACCTCGGTGCATCGGAGATGACCAATCTGGTGGATGGCGGACTTGGCTTTGCGCCGAAAGTCGTGGAAATCAATGGTTCCTTCGACGACAAGATCCAGCGCTCTGCCGTGGAAGCGGCGCGGCGCAAGTTTACGCCGGAGTTCATGAACCGCATCGACAAGACGGTGGTCTTCAAGACGCTGCGCGATGAGCATCTTTCGCAGATTCTGGAAATCGAGCTGGGCATGGTGCAGCAACGTGTGCTGATGGCTGCGGGCACCAATCAGTTTGTTTTCAACTGCACTGCGGCGGTAAAGGAATTCCTGTTGCGCGAAGGCACCGATCCGCGTTATGGTGCGCGGCACCTGAAGCGTGCGATTGAACGCAATCTGGTATTTCCGCTGGCCAATCTTGTGGCGACCAGCCAGGTGAAACTCGGAGATTTCGTCCGCGTCGATATGGCGACCGACAGCAAGATGATCTTCGTCAAAGAGGCGGAAAACACAATGGCGCCGGTCATGCTCGAACGTTACGGAGCCGCAGCTGCAACACAGCCTTCGGCTCGGGCTGCCCGTACTGCCGCGGGCAACCGCCGCGACTTTGGCACGGGCCCGTCGCCTTCGGCCGCGGAGAGCAAGTAACCCGAACAAATTTTACGATCTCGCTTGACCGCATCTCGCGAGCGTTTTTTCCTGTCGGCGCCGGAAAATTTCCCGGCGCCGTTTTTTTCATGAGTTGACGCGATTGCGAGATCGGCGCGCGAAGAAGTAAGCGACGGCGATTACGCCAATGCAGGCCAGGCCGCTGAAGAGATTGACGCGCGGATTGAGCCATGTTTCGAGCAGAGCTAACGAGACGAGCACCACACCTACTTTCGACCCCCAGTTGCCCAGCGGTGATCGTAGCGGCAGAGCCGCAACTTCAGCAGCAGAGTGACGGCGGCGGAAGTTGACATGCGCGCCCAGCGAAACCAGCCACGCGCAGATCATTCCGGTAAAGCCTGCACCCACCAGATAACGGAAAGCATTTTCCGGAAACCACAACGCAAGCGCCGCGGCGATGATCACGCCGAAACCTGAAATAACCACCGCAACCTGAGGCGAGCCCGAGCGATTGAGGCGGCCAAGCGAAGGCGGCGCCCACCCCGTACGGGCGAGCGAGAAAACCATGCGCGAAGCGACATACAATGCCGCGTTCGCACCGGACAGCGCGGCCGAGAGAGCGACAAAATTCATCAGCCCGGCAGCGTGGGGGATTTTTATTGTGCGGAAGACGGTGACGAAGGGACTCTCGGTAACGCCCGCATGGTTCCAGGGGATGACGCCGAGCAGAACGATGATTGCTCCGACGTAGACGAATACGAGAATCAGAAATGTGAGCCACACGGCGCGCGGCGTGTCTTTGGTCGAGCGGGCTTCGCCGGTGGCGACCGCGACCATTTCTACTCCGCCGAAAGTGTAGAGCGCGAAAGTGAGCGCAACAAATGGCGAAAGCGCGCCATTGGGGAGCAATCCACCTGAGGCGTTGTATTGTGGATGCACCCGTCCACCGAGCAGCAGACTCGCTCCGATGACGATAAATCCGGCGATCGTAGCCAGCTTGATTATCGAAAGCCAGAATTCGAAACGGCCATACGAGCCGACGCTGCTGAGATTGACCAGAAGCAATGCCGCGGCAAACACGAAGACCCACACGTAGGCGTGCACGCTGGGAAACCAATATGCCATGTAGGTCGCGGTTGCGACCATCTCCGCGCCGATATTGAGCGCCATTCCGATCCAGTAACCGGCGCGAGCGAGAAAGCCGGCGAAGGGATTGAGGTAAAGTTCGCCGTAAACGCCAAACGATCCGGCGGCTGGATGGGCGCACGCCAGTTCGCCCAGAGCCATGGTGACCGTAAAGCAGATGAAAGCGGCGGCGATGAAGCTGAGAATCGCAGCGGGTCCGGCAATCTGCATAGCGGCGCCGGAGCCGAGCAGAATTCCAGTACCGATGGAGCCGCCGACTCCGACCATGGCCATTTGTCCGGCAGTGAGTTGATGGCCGAGTCCTTCTTCGTGGGCGATTGCGGGAGGGGCGGAGGACATGCTGCACAATATCAAAAAAGGAGAGAGTCCATTCCAAAATCAATGAGTGTAATGGCGATGTTTCGCCAATTGTCATGAGCTATACAATGCAGCAATGCCTCTCAGGTCGATGTTGTTGCTAGTGTTTTTCCTCTGCTCGGAGCCTTGGGTGCGAGCGCAGGAGGTTAAGTTCATCGACTTTTCCGATGTTCAGCAGCGCACTACGCTGCGAGTTCCGCAGACAAAAGTGCCAAATTGCACCCCCGAACCGTGCGTCGGCAAAAGAGAAACTTCTGTTGGTGACTGCACCACCGACGTTAGACCGCTGCGCGTCATGCTTGACTGGGTCGCGCCGCATGACATCACGTTGGACCCATTCAAGGCGGAGTTTAGCATTCTGAATACTGGAACTGACCCAGTTGAAGTTCCAATTTCACCCCACCTTAGTGATCTCCAGCCGCCGGGGAACCTGCAGCAGTTTGGCTATATCAGCCTTGCTTTGCGGATAATTCTTTCTGGTATCCGCCCATCAGGAGCCACTGGGGTTGGGTGGGTTGAGCTGTTCGGATCAGCCAAACATCCGGACACGATTCTAAGGTTAGAGCCGGGGCAGTCGATGCGTGTAACGGCAAGTCTAAAGCTGCACACTTGGCCCTCTCAGGCGGTGGATGCAGCCTTGCACGGTGATTTTCGAATGCTCAGAAATGTGTTCAAGCCGGAGGAACACGGCGGATTTATCGATTCAGTCGACTTGTGTGCCAATCGCACAACGCTCCCAAGTGCCGTTGAAGTGCGTTTCTCACCGATTCGCCTCAGAGCGCATTTGGCTCAATCGGCCAAGCCGTAACTGTAGAAAACAGCGATTACACATTTTGACGGTTGGTGAATGAGCGGTAAGGAGATGTTTCCCTAAATCAGCCCTTCGTTGAAACCTCAAAATATGCGAAGCGTCTTTAACATGGTCGCTTCGATCTGCTTTGTTTCATCGTTCACATTTACCCCGTCAAGCGGATCGAATTGAAACTCGAGGGTCTTGCCCCTAAGGTTGAGGACGCAACTATCCGAAAACCCCACACCCATACTGCCGAAGATTCCACAATAGAATGCGTGGCGACCGATTCTTTGGCGCGTTGGCATTACGTCATCAGCACCAGGAGATACATGGAATGGCGATGCAACAATAAGGGTGACGGAGATGACGGGATCTGAACCACCCATAGGCGCTAGACAAAGCAAATACCTGCGGTAGTAATTATCCTGGCATCTGTCGGCAGCAACGGTTGGCTTGTAGGTATCGGGGTAGAGGAACGAAACGCCGTATTCCCGATTGACGTACTCATGCCAGTGACGGTGCGGAGCCTTTGGATTCGTCTCTGCCTTGCCCACTTGTGCCCATAGAGAAACAAAAATCGCCAGCGTAGCCCCCAACACTACTGTAGACCGCACGACCATTGATTTTCCGCTTGGCATAGCGGATCGGGAGTTTGCATTCAGCGTGCCAAGAACGCAAGGCCCAAATTGCTGCAAATCGGCAGAATCGAAGTGTCGATTGAGACACGGTCCGTGTTGCTGAAACCACAGAGTGCTGAGGGCGGGCTCTCACTTCGGCCAGGTGACAATCCAGCGAACCGCAGCGATAGTGCGCGGGCGTCCTGGCTGGTGACCTTCGTAATCGCGGCTGCGGGTTACCGCATTGCCGCTCGTGGACGCGACTCCTAGAATCGGGAGCAGGACTTCTCCGCCTCACTTACTCATGCCAGAGATGACAAAGCGCGTAGACCGGGCCGAAGTAGCGCGGCGAACGGCAGGCGCAGAAAAATTGCTGCAGAAGGGCAAGAGCCTGGAAGCCCTGGAAGAATATCTGCAGATTCTGCGCGACGATCCGGAAAACGATGTCGTGCGGCAACTGGCCGCCGATCTGTGCCTTTCAGTGAGCCGGAATCGCGATGCTGTGGTTCTTCTAGGCGATTTATTCGAGCGCCAGGTGAACGCTGGCGATGCTACGCGAGCCAGTCTGACATACAAGAAATTAGCGCGGCACGGAAGTCCTACATGGGAGCAGAAATTCCGCTTTGGACAACTTCTGGAAGGATCGAACAAAAAGCTGGCGGTGGGAACCTATGAAGCGTCCCTGTCGGATCTGGACAAACTAAATAAAAGACAGGAAGCGATGCCGGTTCTTGAACGGATTGTCGCGCTTGATCCCACGCAGTCGAATTATATGCGGATAGCTGATCTGGCTTCGGAGTTAGGTAATTCCAAAATCGCGGCCGCCGCGTTTCTAAGAGTAGCGCAATTGGCGCAGGTCGAAGAGGGCGATCCGGCGCCCTGGTACGAAAAGGCTTATCAAGAGGACTCGTCCGATCCGGCGATTGCGGTGGCTTATGGAAAGAGTCTGCTCACCCAAGGGCAGGTGGGCGCGGCAATTTTTATTCTTGAGCCACAGTTGAACATGGGGCCGGCGAGTCCCGAACTGCGAAATGTTTACGCGGAAGCTTTGCTGGGCGCGGGCCGCTACACCGAAGCCGAACCCTTGATCTGGGAACTGTTCGAACAAAATCCCACGCGATTGCAGCAAGTGATTGCGTTGATCGGGCAACTGCTCGACCGCGAGCAGGATGATGCGGCTGTCGATTTAGCGCGCAAGCTGGAGCAATTTCAGCGGCGGCGCGGTGAACGCCGGCAGTTCATCGCCATCATGCAAGATATTACGGCGGCGCACAGAGTCTCGCCGCCCATCCTGGAGTTTCTGAGTGAGCTCTATAACGCGTCGAACCGGGAAAACGACTATTGCCAGACTCTGCTGAAGTTGTTCGATCTTTACATCAGCACCAGCGAATTCGCCAAGGCGGCGGAGTGCCTGGACCGCGCGGCGGAAGTAGATCCGTACGAGTCCGGTCACGCGAAGCGGCTCGATGCCATCAAAGGAAAGATCGATGAAAGTCGATATCGTGCAATCGCTTCCCGATTTACCCAGACAGGCAAGCCAGTGGAAGAGCCATCGCCTGCTGCGGGGCCTACGCTGGGTGCGGCTACGCTGCAGGACCTGATGTTGCAGGCGGAAATTCTGGTGCAATATGGAATGCGCAACAAAGCGGTAGAACGGTTGCAGAGAATTCAAGAGCTGTTTCCCCGCGAAGAAGAACGCAACGAAGACTTGCAACGCCTCTATCTTTCTGCGGGAGTGACCCCGCGTTACGCCGGCACTGCAGCGTTACCTCCAACAGCATCCGCGCCAGTTCAGCCTGCTGCTTCAGCGCCTACCGCCGTCGATCCTGCCGCCGATGTGCGCAGCTTCACGCGGGTGGCGGAGATTACGCGCAAACTGTATCAGCAATCAACCGCGCAAGCAGTGCTGAGCACCGCCGCGAAAGAGATTGGATCGCACTGGGAAGCGTTACGATGCGTGGCTACGACGGGAAAATCCGGCCAGCCGCCAACGGCGATTCAGGAGCACTGTGTCGAAGCGGTGGAGAAGGCCAGTACGGCGGCGCTGATGGAAGCGGTTGCCTGTTTGCAGGTCGCTTGCACTGGAAGCGAACCGCTCGTTCTGACGGACACGCAGAAAGCCTCGCAGTTGCAATCGGTGCGAAAAGCGATAGAAGAGTTGGGAGCCATTTCGATTCTGGCGATTCCGCTTACTGATGGTAAAGAATCCGTCGGCATGCTGATTCTGATGCACGGGAAAACGCGGTCATGGCCTCAGTCCGATGTGCTGGTGTTAAAGACCGTGGCGGAGCAGATGGTGATTGCGCTCAACAATGCCGGGCTGCGGCGGCTGGTCAAGAATCTTTCTGTCACGGATGAAAAATCCGGCCTGCTCAAGCGTGCTTCCTACATTGATTTGCTGCTGGCCGAGAGCCGGCGCGCGCTGCAGAACTCGGTTCCTATTTCTGTGCTGCTCATGCAAATGGGCAAGACCGCGACCTTACTAAAAGAACACGGCGAAGCGGAACTGGAAGCCGCTATGGAAAAAGCCGGACAGTTGCTGGCTGCTAATATCCGCTCGAATGATTTGGCCTTTCGCTACGGAACGACGTCGATCGCAATCATTCTGGGCGAGACGGCCGAGAAAGAAGCGGCAAAGGCGGTGGAAAAGTTGCGCAAAGTAATCTCCGAAGTGCGCCTGCCAGGAAAAGACGGCGGCACTGCGCTCGCGGTGCAGTTCTCCGCTGGACTTGCCGAAGCCGTGATCCGTCCGGAATACGATGTCGTTGACATTGTCACTGAAGTGATCAACCGGGCCGAGCAGGCGCTGTCGCTGTCGCAGGCTCAGGGCGCGGGCAAGGCAGTGGTGCTGGGGCCGGTGCTGGCTACGGGAGCGGTGGCGTAGTCTTTCCTTTTAATCTGTACTAATATTTAGCTTCTGCTTCATAATTCCGTATTGTGTTTTGGTATATACGGAAAATCCTCTTCGCCGCATCACTGGGCGCCGGTCTATGCGCCTCGGCAGCAGCCCAAGTCCCCCACAAGGCCGAACCGAGTTCGACATCAACGCCCGTCTTTCGCATCTCTTTTCAGCGTGGTGATCCCGTGGCGGGCGTGGCCGCTTCGCCGATGAGTTCCGTGCCATCTGAATGCACTGGAGACGGGACGGCATTTCTCTACATGCTTCTGCCTCCTGTACCGCAAGGTCCGACGGTTCTATCTTCTTTCCGGGTACCGGATGGACCTCCCGCGGAACTGCTCGTATCGGTTGCTCCGTCCGGCGAGGCTCACGAATTCCGCCTCGATCAAATTACCGATCTTTACGATGTGCGGCAAAAAGGTTATTACGCGTCGGAGTCGAATGTAAGTGTGCTCGTGATCGCCGCGGAGGAGGACAAACGGGGTACGCAGGAATTTATAACTTCTGACGGAACCAAGCACGAAGTGAACCGGAGCCTGGCGGAACATCACGATTACCTTCTGATCTTTGACCAAGCAGGAAACTATAAGCGAAGAGTGCAAATCGACGACACTCTGGCCATACACCGTATCGGCATGTTTCCCTCCGGCGTCTTTCTCGCTTTCGGATTCGACCGGCAAGACCAGTCGCCGAAGCTGGCGATGCTGAAGGAGGACGGGATCCTCCTCAAGTTCCTCGAAACTCCCAAGGGCGGTGCGCCGAAATCGATGCTCGGACCACAAGACGGGGGTGGCAGAGGTCCAGCCGTCTTCGTTGCTCCTGCGCAGCTTGTGCCCGACGGTGATTCCATCATCATTGTTCAGAACAAGAGTAAGTTTCCGCTTCTTGAGGTAAACGAAGCGGGAGCCGTTCGAGTGATCAAGCCCGACCTGACTCAAGGTGTTCAGATCGATAAGCTCATTCCCAGCGACGGGAATTTGTATGCTCGCGTGAATGAACAGGGTTCAATATCCTTCTATGAACTGAACCGACAAACCGGGAAAGTTTTAAGACGCCTTCAAATTGGTGACCACGATCCCGAGGTCGATGTGGCCTGTGTGCATGGCGAAAAATTTCTCTCGTTCGAGCATGACGGGGGAAAGTTGATGCCTCTCGTCGGCACCGCCGAACCAGCGACCGATGTTTCCCCGACCGATCCGAGGATGAGAAACTCCCACACTCCATCGGGCGCCGATAGCCGGTAGCCGTTTGCGGCTCGTCTACCCTCCGCTGCTCTGCCCCATCTTCCTCACTGAACTGCTACACTGACAAGTTTGGTGAGGCGGTTGGAACCACTCTGCTCGGAGCACCTTTAGAAAATCATGCTGAAACCTGGGGACATTGCCATCGTAAGCGGGGCGCGCACGCCCTTTGGCCGCTATTGCGGCAAATTGAAGGATTTCACCGCGCAGGAGTTAGGCGCGGTCGCGGCCAAGGAAGCGATCACTCGTGCGGGGATCGACGCCAAGGAATTCGATCACGCCGTGTTTGGGAATGCACAGCAAACTTCCGGAGACGCTTTGTACGGCGCGCGGCATGTGGGATTGCGTGCGGGGCTGCCGATTGAAACTCCGGCGTTGACCGTGAACCGGCTGTGCGGGTCGGGCATGCAATCGATTGTGAATGCGGCGCAGATGATTCAGTTGGAGGAAGCGAAGATTGTTCTCGCTGGCGGGATGGAGGCGATGTCGCAGGCGCCGTTTACGATTCGCGGGCGCGATGGATTTACGCTTGCGCCGGGAGGGAAGCTGGAAGATTCGCTGATGGTGGCGCTGCTCGATAGTTATTGCGGCCTGTACATGGCCAACACGGCTGAGCTGTATGGCGAGCAGCAGGGCATCACGCGACAGGCGCAGGATGAATTCGCGCTGCGCGCGCAGCAGAAGGCGGATGAGGCCTACAAGGCAGGCCGCATTCAGGAAGAATTGGTGCCGGTGCCGCTGCGGAATGCGAAGGGCGAGGCGACGGGAGAAGTTTTTCCGGAGGACGATCACCGGCGTCCGCAGACCACGATGGAAGGCTTGGCAAAGCTGAAGGCGGCGTTCGGGAAAAATGGTACGGTGACCGCCGGCAACGCCAGCGGGATTGTGGATGGTGCGGCGGCGGTGGTGTTGATGTCGCTGGAGGAGGCGCGCAAGCGGGGGATTCAGCCGCTGGGCCGCATTGTCAGCTGGGGCGTCGCCGGAGTGGAGCCGAAGTTGATGGGGCGCGGCCCGGTGCCGGCGACCAAGGTGGCGCTGCAAAAAGCCGGGTTGAACTTGGACTACATCGATTTGATTGAAGTGAATGAGGCGTTCGCGGCGCAGTATTTGGCAGTAGAGAAGGAATTGGGTCTAGACCGCGAGAAGGTGAATGTGAACGGCGGGGCGATTGCGCTGGGGCATCCGCTGGGCGCGACCGGGACGCGGCTGGTGATCACGCTGCTATATGAGTTGCGTCGGAGGAAGAAGAAGTATGGACTGGCGACAGCATGCATTGGCGGCGGGCAGGGGATTGCCATGATTGTGGAGAGCTTGAACTAAATCTTTCGCCACGGATCGCGCGGATTTTCGCGGATGAACACAAAGCCTTAATTGTTTGATCCGTGAAATCCGTGTGATCCGCGGCTGCCTTTGTTTTTTGGAGCCATTATGGAGATTAAGAAGGTTGGCGTACTCGGTTGTGGGCTGATGGGGTCCGGCATTGCGCAGGTTTGCGCTACGTCTGGATTCGATGTGACTGTGCTTGAAGTCGAGCAGAAATATCTCGACAAGGGCTTTGCCGGGATTGAGAAATCTTTGGCGAAGTTTGCCGAGCGGCCGGTCGAGAAGGGCGGGATCACGGCGGCGCAGAAGGATGAGATTCGCGCGCGGCTTAAAGGGACGACCAACAAGGCCGACCTTGCCGATTGCGACATTGTCATTGAGGCCATCATCGAGAATGTGGAAGAGAAGAAGAAGATGTATGCGTCGCTCGATGCGATCGTAAAAAAAGACGCGATCTTCGCTTCGAATACGTCGTCGATTTCCGTGACCGAGCTTTTGACTGCGGTGAAACGGCCGGAGCGGTTTATTGGGCTGCACTTTTTTAATCCCGTGCCGCTGATGAAACTGGTGGAAGTGGTGCGCACGATTGCCACGGCCGACGATGTGTACCAGACGGCTTACGAGTTTGGGAAAAAGCTGGGCAAGGTTCCGGTGCGCACGTCGGATAAGACGGGATTCATCGTGAACCGGCTGCTGGTGCCGTATCTGCTGGATGCGATTCGCGCCTATGAAGAGGGCGTGGGATCGATTGACGACATCGATAACGCGATGAAGCTGGGCTGCGGCTATCCGATGGGGCCGTTTACGCTGCTGGATTTTGTCGGGCTGGATACGACTTACTACATCACGCAAGTCATGTACGACGAATTCAAGGAGCGGCGGTTCGCGTCGCCTCCGCTGCTGAAGCGGCTGGTGATGGCGGGGTGGTACGGGCGGAAAACGGGCAAGGGGTTTTACGATTACTCGGACCCGGAGAAGCCGAAGGCGAACAAGCTTTAGCCACGGATTTGCGCGGATTTCCACGGATTGAAAGGCAATTCACCACAGAGGCACAGAGCCACAGAGAAAAATAAACACGAGAAAAAAAGGGTTCTCTCTGTGTCTCTGTGGTGAAAATGAATTTATGAACTTCGAAAACATACTTCTCGAAAAGAAAAACTCTATCGCTTACGTCACCGTCAACCGGCCCAAAGTGCTCAACGCGCTCAACATGGCCACCATGGAAGAACTGCGGGCGGCATTTCATAACATCAAGAATGATGCTGCGATTCGCGTGGTGATCTTTACTGGATCAGGGGAGAAGGCGTTCATTGCCGGCGCTGACATTAGCGAGTTAGCCAAACACGATGCGGTTAGTGGCAAGGAATATACGCATCGTGGACAGAGCGTGCTCAATTTAATCGAAAACCTGGGCAAGCCGGTGATTGCCTGCCTTAACGGTTTTACACTTGGCGGCGGATGTGAGATTGCCATGGCTTGTACCATGCGCCTGGCCAGCGAGAATGCAAAGTTGGGGCAGCCGGAAGTTAAGCTGGGAATTATTCCCGGCTACGGAGGCTCGCAGCGATTGCCACGTCTCGTGGGTAAAGGCTTTGCCATGCAGATGGTGCTCTCTGGCGAAATGATTACCGCACAGGAAGCTCATCGCATCGGGTTGGTGAACGAAGTAACAGTGGCAGCCGAGTTGATTCCGCGCGCGGAGGCGATTGCGGGGAAGATTATTGCCAACGCTCCACTGGCTGTGCAATATGCGATGGAGGCTGTTAACAAAGGGATGGAGATGACTCTCTCCGAAGGGCTGTATTTGGAGGCTGTGCTGTTTGCGGTGTCTTGTTCGAGCGAGGACAAGAAGGAAGGGACGACGGCATTTTTGGAGAAGCGTCCGGCGCAGTTCAAGGGGAAGTAAGATCAAAGGCCTTACCACAGAGAGCCACTGGGGGAGCACAGAGGATCACGGGATTCTTGCCTAGCCGGAGACTGGTACGAAGGAAAAACTGAAAATCGAGCGGGTTTCTGATTCCGCGGTTCCGGCCATCGAGGGCGATTTGAGTGGCTCTGGCAAACGCTTCGCCATCGTGGTCTCGCGCTTTAATTCGTTCATTACGGAGCGGCTTTTTCAAAGTGCTTACGACGCATTGGTACGTTCCGGCGCGGCGAAGAATGACATTGCGCTGGTTCGCGTGCCGGGCGCGTTTGAGATTCCCTCGGCGGCGCGGACGTTGGCGGAGACTGGGAAATACGATGCTGTCATTTGCATCGGATGCCTTCTGCGCGGCGACACTGCGCACTACGACGTCATCGTCAACGAAGTGACGCGGGGGATTGGGCAGTCGGCGCAGGAGACTGGCGTGCCGCATGCTTTTGGTGTCCTCACTTGCGAGACGCTGGAGCAGGCCATTGACCGTGCGGGGCTGAAGATGGGCAACAAGGGATTTGAAGCGGCGCTGGCGGCGGTGGAGATGGCTTCGCTTACGAATGGCATCCGGCGCCCGGCGCCCGGCTCACGGAAAGGCGGCGTCGGACCTCGGACCTCGGACCTCAGCAAAGAGCAGATTTCTCCATCTCGCTCCGCGAGTCGTCGGAATGACAGACCTTCTACTACGAAGAAGCGGCGCAAATAACCTTCCTACAGTAAACTGACAACACTGATCACTAGCCACTGGCATCACTGGCCACTGATCACTGCTTTCATGGGCACCCGACGCAAATCTCGCGAACTCGCTCTGCAAATGCTTTTCCAGGCGGACATGGGGAAGCAGGATGCCGAACACGTGCGGCATACATTTTGGGCTGAGCACGCTTCCGCCAGTGCCGAGGTGCGTGGGTTTGCCGATGATTTGTTTCGCGTGGCTACAGACCGGCTTCCTGAAATTGACGTATTGATCGAGCGTCACGCGGAGCATTGGCGCATGGAACGAATGGCCGCCGTCGATCGCAATCTGCTGCGGGCTTCGGTGGCGGAACTTATGGCTTATCCCGAAACGCCGCGGGCAGTCGTGATCAATGAGGCGCTGGAGATTGCGCGGCGGTTCTCTTCTCCCGAGTCGGTGCACTTTGTGAACGGTGTGCTGGACAGTGTCGGGAAAGAGTTGGAGAAACCTGCGTAACAGTCGTTTGGCCGCTAGTCGTTTGTCGTTAGCATCTCTTATCGAGCCCTTGGCGAGCGACCAAGGACTAACGACCGACGAACGACCCTGCCTTAGGGTTTCACTCCCACGAAATTCAAATTGCAGGCTATCGTAGTTGCGCCGCTGGCGCAGAATGGGTTTGTAATATCCGGGAGATTGGGGAATACGATCTGCGTGAGATCCGTCCTCAACGTCGTGCTCACTTCGTGTAACTCTCCGTCACTGGCCGCCACGTAGATTAAAGTTCCATCCACCGTCATCGACGCCGCAACCGGCGCAACGGAATTTCCGCTTGTGCTGACCAATGGAATGCCGCTGGTGGAATTGGTATTGAAATTAAACGCCAGGATATCGCTGCGGTCGCTGGCCACAATGTAGGCGGTGGAAGCGTCCGGTGACACAAAAAAGGCGATGGGATTGAATGTGCCCTGACCGAGATCGAAGTGCTCCGGCGGAAAAGACGCCATGGTTGTTGGGTTCGATGCGAGCGCGATTGCCTGCGGGCAGGACTGTGCAACGGTGGGTTGCCACGTGTTCGTCGCGATAAGGTCCAACCCCGTGCTGTCGAGTCCAATGAGGACGTCTAATCCTGCGCAGTTGTGCGCCGAATGCAGTGCGGTCGGGTCACACGTTATCGGATTGAGTCCCGCGACCGCCACCGACTGAGGCGGGTTTCCAGGTGGCAGATCGTTAAGAAATAGTGGTGCTGGAAGGGTAACGACCAGCGGATTGCCGTGGGAATCCGTGGAGAGACCGTTATCGCAAGTGTTGAAGGCAGTAATCGTCGAACCGGTGCTGCCTCCGGTCAGAAATGCAAACGCTCCGGTGGATGAGAAAGTAACGGCGGTGGCTGGCGCCGTCAGAGGGATCGTTTGCAGCGTTTGCAGAGGTGAGTAAACATATAGGCACGCGGGAGCAGGCGGCGAAAGATTGCAGGTTGGCCCGGCGGGTCCGACGATCAATGCTTTCGAGCCATCCGGCGAGAAAGCCGCGGCAGTTGCTCCCGAGATGTTCAGAGCGGTCACGGCCGCCGTGGTGTTGATCGCATTCACCAGGTAAACCTGGTTGGGAGTGTGCATGGTGTCGGAAAAGATAGCGAGGTTCCCGTTCTCCGAAGTCGCCAGCACTTTACCGGTCACGTTGCTTAAGCCCGTGAACGGGCTGTTCGCACTTCCTATGTTGCCGGGAGTGACAATTAGAGATCCGAAGTTACCACCCATGTAGGCTTTGTCTCCCGCAGGGTCAAAGAGCAGGGAATCGGGAGGCAACGGAAGCTGCGTAGGACTTCCCGATACGTTGGTCGAGGTGGAAACGTTGTATAGGTTGTCACTGCAATAAAAGTTGGCCGCGCAATCGAAGCTCGTGACGAGCACGCTGGTAGAGGTCGTTGCGCCGCTCACCAAACCAGAAATTGCCGATACCGGATAAACCGGTACTGGCTGCAGAATTTGGGGCAATCCGGGCACGGTCTGCGGAAATCCTATGTTGCATATAGGCGGGAGGCATGCGGCAGTAACCGATCCCGCTCCCGGTTGCGGCGTTGAGATAGAGCAAGTTGTTCCGGGCGCACATCCTGTCGCGGCACCCCCCGCGAGCACCGCTCCTGGTTGCGATGAACTCCAGGTCAACGCAGGACTGGGAACGACACAGCCCTGTACGTCGACAGCGGTAGCGACCACCGTCTCCGCAGTGCTCTTGTTAACAGCAAAACTGGTCTCGCCGGAGCCGATATTTCCCAACTCCAGCGCCACGCATTGAACCGGACAAGTTTCTGCATAATAGGGCTGGCTGGAAACGTTGGAGGCACTGGCGTAGACAGTAGTAAAGCCAGGGGCGTTAGGCGTAACGGTAGCCTGATTGGTGGGGAGATTCGTATTTGTGTCGGTGACTATGGGTGTGACTCCCACCACGGTCGAACTGGTCTCTGTCCAGGTGAACGGGCCTACCGATGCGGTGATGTCGAGGCCTTTGCTAAAGGCATTCGCCTGCAAGGTCATGGTTTGATTCGCTGAGAGACACGATTGCTTCGCGACCGGAGTCGGCGGAATGCAGGCGAGCGGAATGGTTTGGGGCCCGGGACAAGCGGGTGGTGTCGAGTTGACTGGCGGCACAAAGCTGATTTGAACGCTGTCAACGGGCGGATGCACATATACCAAAGTGGGCAGGCTCGTGACGCCAAGGGCAGCGGCCGTGACCTGCACTAATCCATAATTCTGGGGCGTGCAGGTGACAAAGGAGGAGTCCCAAACGCCGGCGCAAGCTACGCCGTTCGGGGCGATATTGAGAATATTCGTGTCGCTCGATTGGTAAGTAAAGGTGGCGTTGACATTTGATCCGCTATCGTTTTGCGCACTGGCTATGAAGTTCAGCGTGCTGCCCAGTTGCAGGCTGGCGCTGGTGGCCGGGGTAAGAGTAATTTTCCCCGGGAAAGGCGAAACCGCAACGGACTTGTGGCCGCCGCAACCTGCTAGCAGCGAAAATAGAAAGACCACAATCGCGACCGCAAACAATTGAATCGCTCTAGCCGCTGAAAGCCGGCGCAACCTATGCATTCATCCTCCTCGCCCCGCGCCTGGGAATACGCAGGACGAGCGCACAATCAAATTTAGCAACCAAGTATTTAGAAAGCTTGTAGTGTAGAGGGTCAAGCGGGAATCATCAAGCCCAGGATATGACTGCGAGTACTCTCTTGCTATTCGGGGCTAGCGCCACTTGATTTTGGTGGGATGCAAAAACATGGGTTGACGATGTTTGCATCCGCTTGTTATAGTTGTTGGGTTCCGCGAGTTCATCCAGGCTTGTTGTGGCGCTGTGGTTTTTGCGTGCGGTTGTGCGCGCAGAAAATTTTGCAGCTTGAGCTTTTTGAGAAACGCGTTTCCGGATCGGGAGCAATTATAATCCGGAGGCTTCCTCGCTGAAACGTACCTGCGGTGCCTTCCGCCTTGCGGTAAGGATATGCAGGACAGGGCTGGCGAAACGGAGCGTCCCCGCAGTTTGGCCGGGCGTCACCGTCGGCAGCGTAAATCTGAATAGGAATCCAGAATCTCTCTGGCGTTTGTGCGCGGCGAGAAGCATGGTCAGCCGAAAGGTTGAGCGTGTGCCGAATGCGCGTCGAGAACATTGGCATGTGACGGCTTGCCGGTCGTCTGAGAATGTCCGGGACCGATACGCTGCAAACAGCAGAAGTAAGGAGCGGGAAGAGTGCCTACGTTTAATCAGTTGGTGCGTCAAGGCCGGGAACGGACCCGCTACAAGACCGCGAGTCCGGCGTTGCAGGGATGTCCGCAGAAGCGTGGTGTTTGCACCCGTGTGTATACGCAGACGCCGAAGAAGCCGAACTCCGCGTTGCGCAAAGTGGCGCGCGTGCGTTTGACCAATGGCATTGAAGTGACGACGTATATCCCCGGCGTCGGCCACAACCTGCAGGAGCACTCGATTGTGCTGATTCGCGGGGGCCGCGTAAAGGATCTGCCGGGCGTGCGCTATCACGTGATTCGCGGAACGCTCGATGCGGTGGGCGTCGCGGGCCGCATGCAGGGGCGCTCGAAGTATGGAGCGAAGAGACCGAAGAAGGGATAGAAGCAAAGTTTCAAGGTTTCGCAGGTTTCAAAGTTTCAAGGTGGCTTCGCCACGGAAAACTTTGCAACCTTGAAACTCTGAAACATTGAAACCTGGAGTTTCGATGCCTAGAAAAGGACATATCGCCAAGCGGACCGTCGCGGCCGATGCCGTTTATGGCTCGGACCTGGTGACGAAGTTTATTAACTCGATGATGTGGCAGGGCAAGCGCTCGACCGCCGAAGGAATTTTTTATGAGGCGCTGCAGCGCGTGGAGGCCAAGGGCGGCGACACGGCGATCAAGTTATTCACCAAGGCCGTGGAGAATGCCAAGCCGCTGCTCGAAGTAAAGAGCCGTCGTGTGGGCGGCGCGAACTACCAGGTGCCTATCGAAGTGAATGCGGACCGCCGTACGTCGCTCGCGATCCGCTGGCTGATTACGTATGCGCGTGGACGCGGTGAAAAAGGCATGGTCGACAAGTTGAGCAACGAGTTGCTGGACGCCGCGACCGGAAAAGGCGCAGCGATCAAGAAGAAGGAAGACGTTCACCGGATGGCGGAAGCGAATAAGGCGTTCGCGCATTACCGGTGGTGAGTTTGAGCTGAAACGCTGACGGTCGAAAGCCGAAAGACGATTACGAGCCCCAGAAAGAGTTGAGAGAGTCGTGCCTAGAACAGTCCCATTAGAGCGTTGCAGGAACATCGGCATCATGGCCCACATCGATGCCGGTAAGACCACTACGACGGAGCGCATCCTGTTTTATACGGGACGGACGCACCGCATCGGAGAGGTCCACGAAGGCACTGCGACCATGGATTGGATGGAGCAGGAGCAGGAGCGCGGCATTACGATTACGTCCGCGGCGACGACCTGCACCTGGCGCGACATTCGCATCAATATTATCGATACGCCCGGCCACGTGGATTTCACGGCCGAGGTCGAGCGGTCTCTGCGTGTGCTCGATGGCGCCGTCGCGGTATTTGACGCGGTGCATGGCGTGCAGCCGCAGTCGGAAAAAGTCTGGCGCCAGGCCGATAAGTACGGCGTTCCGAGAATTTGTTTCATCAACAAGATCGATAAGATGGGCGCCGATTTCGAGCATGCCGTCGATACCATCCGCAAGCGTCTCAGCGCCAAGCCTGTCGCCATTCAGATTCCCATTGGGCAGGAAGATAAATTCAAGGGCGTGGTTGATCTGATCAACATGAAGGCCATCGTCTGGGTGGATGAGACCATGGGTGCCGAGTACGTCACCGAAGAGATCCCCGAAAATCTGAAGAAGAAGGCCGAAGCGTTTCACGCCCAGTTGGTCGAGACTGTCGCCGAAAACGATGACGACATGCTGCACAAGTTTCTCGAAGGCGAAGTCATTACCGCGGACGAACTGCGCGCGTCGTTGCGCAAGTCGACCATTGCTCTGAAAGTTTTTCCGGTGGTGGTGGGCACGTCGTTCAAAAACAAAGGCGTGCAGCCGCTGCTCGATGCGGTGGTTGACTATTTGCCTTCACCTCTGGACGTGCCGGAGACGCATGGAACGAATCCGCACAACGGGGAGCAGATTTTCCGCAAGGCCGACGACAAAGAGCCGTTCTCCGCGCTGGCGTTTAAGATCATGGCTGATCCGTTTGTCGGCCAGTTGACCTTTATTCGCGTCTACTCCGGGTCGCTGAAGACCGGCGATTCGGTGCTGAATGTTCGCACCACCAAGACTGAGCGCATTGGGCGTCTGCTGAAGATGCACGCCAACAAGCGCGAAGAGATCAGCGAAATTCTTGCGGGCGATATTTGCGCCGCGGTTGGGTTGAAGAATGTCGGCACCGGCGATACGATTTGCGACGACGATCACGCGATTGCGCTCGAATCAATCACCTTTGCGGTTCCCGTAATTTCGGTTGCGGTCGAGCCCAAGACCAAAGCCGATCAGGAAAAAATGGGAATGGCGCTGGCGCGGCTGGCCCAGGAAGATCCTACCTTTAAAGTTCACACCGACCCCGACAGCGGGCAGACCATCATCAGCGGCATGGGCGAACTGCATCTCGAAATCATCGTCGACCGCATGATGCGGGAGTACAAAGTCGAAGCCAACGTGGGCAAGCCGCAGGTGGCGTACCGCGAGACGATTCGCCGGCACGCGGAAGCGGAAGGCAAATACATTCGCCAGACCGGCGGCAAGGGGCAGTACGGTCACGCGAAGATTTATCTCGACCCGCAACCAGCGGGCTTGGGTTACGAGTTCGTCAATGACATTACGGGCGGGTCGGTGCCCAAGGAATTCATCAAGCCAATCGATCAGGGCATTCGCGAGGCGTTGGAAGGCGGCATTCTCGCGGGCTATCCGATGGTCGATGTTAAGGCCACGCTTTACGACGGCAGTTATCACGACGTCGATTCGAACGAAATGGCGTTTAAGATTGCCGGATCGATGGCGTTCAAAGAAGCCGCCCGCAAGGCTTCTCCGGTATTGCTGGAGCCGGTGATGGCGGTCGAAGTTGTGACGCCCGAAGATTACGCCGGAACAATCATGGGCGATCTGAGCTCTCGCCGCGGACGTATCGAGGGCATGGAGCACCGCGCCGGTTCGCAGGTGATCAAGGCCATCGTTCCCCTGGCGGAAATGTTTGGCTATGCCACGCACATGCGTTCGTCGACGCAGGGCCGCGCGGAATACTCGATGCATTTTGCGCGTTATGAGGAGGCTCCGAGATCGGTCTCGGAGGAAATCATCGCCAAGGTGCAAGGGACGACGAAATAAAGTTTGTATCAGGGCATGGCTTCAGCCATGCCAACCGGTGAATGAAACAAATTCGGGGCCTTAGCCCCTGAGGAAGAGCGGAAATGGCGAAAGAGAAATTTGACCGTACCAAGCCGCACTGCAATGTGGGAACGATTGGACACATCGATCATGGCAAGACCACGTTAACGGCGGCGATCACCAAGGTGTTGTCGAAGCACAATCCGAAGAACACGTTCCGGTCTTTCGACAGCATTGATAACGCTCCGGAAGAGAAGGCTCGTGGGATCACGATTGCCACGGCGCACGTGGAGTATGAGACGGCGAACCGGCACTACGCGCATGTGGATTGCCCGGGCCACGCCGACTACATCAAGAACATGATTACCGGCGCGGCGCAGATGGATGGCGGCATTCTGGTGGTCGCGGCGACCGACGGTCCCATGCCGCAGACGCGCGAGCACGTGCTGTTGGCGCGGCAGGTGGGCGTGCCGTATCTGGTGGTGGCGCTGAACAAAGTCGATGCAGTGGACGATCCCGAGTTGCTGGAACTGGTCGAACTCGAAGTGCGCGAGTTGCTGAAGAGCT
>DATBZH010000014.1:0-42308 GCA_036513255.1 Candidatus Sulfotelmatobacter sp.
CGACCTGCGGCATCTGTGTAGCTCCCCCTAAATTGCGCGCGGGAGATGGCGTCGCTGGAAGGGCAACAGGAGCCTTGGCCTTGCCGACCACCGCGCGTGTTTCCGATTGCAATTCCTGATCCGCTTGTTGCTCGGGCGAGGGTTGGCTTTGCTGAATCTCCACTTGTGTCTGACCTTGGTTCGAACCCAGCGCAGATTGTTCTGTCGACAGAGCCGGAGATGCGCTCGCGACTTCGACGGTCTCCGTTTGGCCGGGCATAGACGATGCCGGGGGCTGCTTAGGCTCCGCCTTCAATCCGTCTGCCGTAGATTGAGAGAGGCCAACCTGCGACTGTCCGGTGCTGGGAACTGCCCGTCTGAAGACCAATGCATTTGAATTCGTTCCCTGCGCCTGTACCCCATTGGATCGAGTGATCGTCTCCTTCTCCGCTGTCTTCATCTGTACAGCAGCGGGGGCGGCTGAAGGCTTAACAAGGACGGCTCGCTGTCGTGCTTCGGTTGCGGAAGGCAACGGCGTGTTCACAGCGCTGATCATCTCGTTCTTGGGTCCGGACAAAGCTGACGCCATGTTCTTAGAAGAATTCAGCCGGTAACGCACAACGCCCACCGACACGAGAACAACGAACGCCGCAGCAATAGCTCCCCAGCGAAGCATCGCCAGACTAAACCAGGGGCGGCGCAAAGCGGCGACCTCAACCGCTTCTTCCATCTCGGGCAGGGCGAGCGCGAGCACCTCGCGACAGTCGCCACACCGGGCGAGGTGCTCCATCACCAGTGACCGTTCGGAGTTCGGCAGCGATTGCTCGGCAAAGGCTGTCAGAACGTCAGCATCTGGATGGTCTGATCGCGGTATTGCCTGAAGTCGTTCCTTTACGATTTTTGGAAGCTGTTGCATTGGTTACGGATTCAGTTCCACCTTGGCTTCGGCTTTCGTTCCAGCCGGGGCATCTGTATTTACCCTCTTTCCAGAGAACGAGGACGGTGACGGTTCTTGCGTCAGGCTTCTGCGGATATCCAGGGTAATATCTCTCACATCCACATCCAGAGCCTCTTCCGCCTGACGGCGCGCCATCCCTCGGCGCACGAGTCCGCTTACAATCTGCTTGCGTAAGTTTTTCGTAAGCTTGTCGATTTTGCGGCTGATGGTGGATTCGTGAACGCCCAACATACGGGCAATCTCGGCCAGAGTGCGCCCGTCTAGAAAATAAGCGCACAGAACAGTACGGTCTTCGCCGGGAAGAAATGCCAGCGCTTCCTCTGTAGCCAATCCCAATCGATTGTCGGCTGCAGGCTCTGGTTCAGGATCGGGAGCGCGAAATTGCACGCCTTCTTCGGATTCTTCATCCAGGCTGACCAGCCGTTTCGTGCGGCGATAGCGGTTTACGTATTCCTGGGCCAACACGGTACGCAGCCAGCCTTCGAGCGATCCGCGCCCGCTGTAGGAAGTGAGCTTGGATACTCGCCGACCATCGCGCAACGTCGTGCCGTACAAGTCCGCATACAATGTGTCGGCCAGTTCGCGCGCTCCGGAGTCCTGGCGTGCGACGCGAAGAGCGGATTGATAGAGCTTTTCGCGGAAGCGGGTGAGAAAAATTTCCCAGGCGAAATTGCTGCCTGCGGCACAGGCGCGGGCGAGCGCGAGATCGTCGACTCGAAGAGCGAGAAAAAAAGTCCGCAGTTCGGCTTCTGAAGTCGCGGGCGTAGCGTATTTCTGACCTACCTCAATAAGGATTGCGGCGAACGATTCGCCAGTCAATCCGAACTTTTCACAATCGCTCTTCGGGAATAGTTTCGCGAGCAGATCTTCAACGATCGAATGCACCGCGGAATTTTGTGTCGAGTTGCTCATTTAGAGACGCGCGTCGTGCCCTCAACCGGGCTTACTGCTTCGAGATCATCAGAGTTCTTTTCCGAATCGTTCGGGAGAGCCAGCCATAGTTCCTTATATTTCTGCCCATGAAAACTGTGGCTGTTCTTGATGCTACCAATTAGTTAGACGCGCGTAACGTGAATTTTGGGCGCAAGGCCGGGGAATTATTTCGTTCTTCCGGAGAACTGAGATGGGCTGCGCGCTCGGGAAATGGTGGGGAAATCCTCCTTGGAGTCCGGGGCGCGCGCCTGCCAGCTACGGGGGAACACTATGCGTCAGAATATGCGTTGCAGGATCTTTTTGGCGTTGACAGGGTTGGTAGTCGTGGCGGGATTAGTGGTTAATCAGCAACAGGCGCGGGCGGGAGAAGTTTCCAGCGCGCCAGGGTACAAGGTTTTTGATGCTATTCGACATGGGAACCTGACGGTCTTTCCGGTCGTAACTTCAAAAAGTTATCCCACCGGTGAATTTCTTACGCTCGACGAGGGACTGCGATCGGGAGAAGTCGTGGTCACGGAATATGGAAATGCAAGGGGCCTTATCCGCCGGCATCCTACGCCTGCGCTCATGCGAGACAGCGCTCAGGTCAACCGGCTGGTGCTGATCAATAATTCCAAACGGCCGCTGTTATTGTTAGCGGGCGAAATTGTTACCGGCGGCAAACAGGATCGCGTGATCGGCAAAGACCGCATCGTTCCTGCCGAAAGCGACCCCGTCGATCTGAGCGTCTTTTGCGTGGAGCCGGGGCGCTGGGTCGCGACCAGCGATCACTTCGGCGCGTCGGAAGCGACGTATGCCTCGACTAACGGAAGTCCGAAGCCAGCGGCTCCCATGACTCTCATGGCGCAACCGTCGGTTCGCGCCAAAGCTATGGGTGACAAAGACCAGAATGAGGTGTGGGCAGCGGTTCGCAAGCAGCAGGCACAAGCCATGGAAACCGTTGAGGTAGCGGCCGCGTCACCGGCAAGTGCGGAGGAACTACGGTCTACGAGTTCGTATGCGCGGGTGATGGAAAACAAAGAAGTCAAAGCGCAAGTGGACGCAGTTGCCAAGCCCATCGAACAGAATTATCAGAGTCTGATCAAGCAACTGCGGGATCGAAATGCAGTTGGTGTTGTCGTGGCGGTGAACGGGCGCATCATTTGGGCTGACATCTTTGCCAGCTCCGATCTGCTGGAAAAATACTGGCCCAAGCTGGTGCGCTCATATGCATCGGAAGCCGTGGTCACGCGCGCGAAAGATGCAGAGATTGGCGCGAAACAGGCGCAAGCTTTTCTTGAAGACATGGAGGGCCGCAGGGAAACCATCGAGAACGAGCCGGGAATTTATCGTCACACGGAAGTGAACGGCGACGGATTCAAGGCATTCTCCCTCACTGCTCTGCTGCCCAAGACCGGATTCGAAGTTCACGTGGCGAAAATGGCGGACTGAAACGGGTGGGGACTAAGAGAGGAAAGCGGCGAAGTGCCGCTTACGTACGGGGCTGGGCGTTGGTGGCCAGCCCTTTATGTTGTGCCGCTGTGGCGGCGTACTTAAGATGCAACTCTGCTATCGGCGGGAAAGACAGTGGCGCCAGCTGAGTGCGCTCCGGCGGTTCCGCGCCGTCGCGGACAGCTTTCATTAGCACTTCGAGCGCTGTGCCGGTCGTGGGCGGCGTGATTACGGTCGCGTTGAGCAGGCCCCGCCTAACCCACTCTTGGCCTGTTCGGGTCACGCCGTCGCAACCGATGAACGGAATTTGTTGCCATTCTTCACGGTCTTTCTCCGTCAAGTCCAATAATGCCTTGCGTGCGCCCATAGCCATGGCGTCGTTCTGGCAGGCAACCGCCCGGATGTGCAGATGCCTCGATGTGCTTAGCGAAAGCCATGACCTCACGGCCTGTTGCGCGCTGCGCTCCGTCCAATCCCCTTTCAGGCTCTTGACCATTACTTGCGAAGGCTTGGTTGCGCGCATTCCTTTGGTGCGGAGATTTACTACGCTGCTGCTCGATGGACCTTCCACATATAAAATGTTGCCTTCGCTCACCAATGCCGCAAGCTGTCTTCCCTGAATTCTGCCCACTTCTTCCTGATCCGTGGTAACGCAAAACGCCGGGGCGCGGCGGTCGCGGCGAAGCTCGGAGATGTATTCGGGTTCACGGTTCAGAACTCCCCAGCCAATGCCCGCGGCCACCGCCGCTTTCGCCACCTGAATCATGCCGGTCCCAACCGGTTCCACGAGAATCGCCGTTGGCCGCTGGATTGGATCCTGGATGACTTTGACTATTTGCTGGGTTTGATTGACTGCGTCGTTGTCGGCGTAGATGACCTGGAGCTTTGCCCCGAGACGGGCAGCGGCCGCGATCGCGGAAGCCGCCTGCTCCGCTTGGTAATCGTTTTCCCGAGTGATCAGTGCAACTACTACATTTAAGTCGTTCATGCCGGGATGAACAGCTCAACGAGTGCATCTTCAAAAAACGATTTTGCGAGTCAGATTGTGCCACGCGCAGCGGCGCTTTACCAATATTTCTACGGCATGTGCGCACAGTCAGTTAACAGCACCCGCGCATAGTAATGGATTTTCTTGATTCGAGGCGAGAATCATCCTGCGATTATTCGTCTTTTGCCAACGCGTACCAATTGCGCCACGCCCTGGGATCGTTGGGCAAACGCTCTTTGGTGATGTCTCCCAGCGCTTGAAAGGCCCACGCATGCGTCTGAGAGTCGAGTGAAGAGTCTTCCGTATAGTTGACCAGTTGCGGCACAGCGGTGAGCCGCTGTTCGTGACTCAACATGCCCGCTTCGGCAAGACTACAGGCGGCGCGTTCGCGCACTGCCGGCGACGGATCGTTGTGCATCGCGTTCAGCAAAGGCGGAATCGTGGTGCCTGTGCCCACCAGGGCAAGTCCTTCCACCGCCCATCCGCGGGAATCCTCATCCGCGTCTTTGAGGTGACTGACCAATGCTTGTTCCACGCGCGTGGTTTCGATTCCGCGATTGGCCAGAGCACCCAGCGCCCACAGCGCCCATATCTTCTGCGCATGACTGGAAGATTCCGCGCTCTGAATGAGAAAATCTACGGTGGAAGCATTCTTGGCCAGCCCGTAAGCGGCCAGTTGCACTTCCAGGCCCGACTGGCGAACCCGTAAATCATTCGAGTTCAGAGCGGCCGTAGTCAGTGTTCCTAACTGAGAATCCAAATTAAGCTTGCCGCGCCAGCCGTCCACTCTATGCGCAATTTCCTGATTGGCGCCACCGGAGTTGCCAATTGCAAGTTCCAGCAAATTTTCGGCCTGTTTCTGCGGCTTGAGCCGATTTAGTTGGTTTATGTTCTTTGCCGAAGCAAGGCTGGAAACGCCGGCGCTTTTCCCTGAATTCTGCGCCGGCGCAAACAAGTCTCCGAGACGATCCCACGCGGCTCGTGCACTGTCCACGTTTCCTACAAGAACCCAGATAAAAACGGCGGCAACGATGGCCGCGGCAAGCGTAGCTTTCCGCAAAGTCAGGTCTTGGGATGACCATCCCGAGCGCCTGACCGCGATATCCGAACCTGGACCGAGCGTGCCGTAATCGGGAGTTGGCCGCAGACGATCCTGTGCCGACCAGCCTTGCAGAGGCTGCTCCTCCGTCTCTTTCCCGAGAGGATCAAGCTGCTCCGGACGAGTTTGCTGCCAGGTTTCCATACACCTAAAATTTTAAGAGACCACCTGAATGCTGGTAAAGTTACTTCCGGACCGCCCTTGCTCATTAGATGCAACAAGACGGTTGTCAGCAGCTTGAGACGCAGGACGAAAGTCCCGTCCTAAATATCCTCTGGAGACCATCTATGCGGGCAAAATTCCGTTTTCTTTTTCTTTTCGTCGTATTATTCGCAACTGTGGCTCTCGCCGCCGCGCCCGGCTACCACATCCTCAACACCTATAAAGTTGGCGGCGACGGCGGCTGGGACTATCTCACCGCGGACGCGAGCGCGCGGCGCATTTATATTTCGCGGGCTACACGAGTGATGGTCCTGGATGCCGATTCCGGCAAGAGCGTCGGCGAGATCGCCGACACCCCGGGAGTCCATGGCATCGCGCTCGCGCCTGAACTCGGCCGCGGGTTCACCAGCAACGGACGCGAAGGCACAGTCAGCATCTTCGACATCAAAACTCTAGTGACCAGCAGCAAGGTGAAAGTGGGCGAAAATCCCGATGCAATTCTGTTCGATCCGGCGACGAAGAGAGTGTTTACGTTCAATGGCCGCAGCCAGGATTCCACAGTGATCGACGCTGCGAAGGGAACGGTACTTAGCACTATCAAACTCGACGGCAAGCCGGAGTTCGCAGCCAGCGACGGCAAGGGAGAGATCTTCGTCAACATTGAAGACAAGAGCGAACTCACCGCCATCGATCCAAACAAAATGGAAGTGAAGGCCAAATGGCCGCTTGCTCCATGCGAGTCGCCCTCCGGATTATCGATGGACCGCAAGAATCGCCGTTTGTTCGTGGGCTGCGACAACAAGATGATGGCGGTGGTGAACGCGGAAAGCGGCAAAGTGATTACCACCCTGCCGATTGGCGACGGAGTGGATGCGACTACATTCGATGACGAAACCGGATTGGCGTTCGCCTCCTGCGGCGAAGGCGTGCTGACCGTTATTCACGAAGACTCGCCAGACAAGTTCAGCGTTGCGGAGAACGTGCCGACGCAGCAGGGGGCACGCACACTAGCTCTGGATGCCAAGACCCACAACGTGTTCGTGGTCACGGCGAAGTTTGGCCCGCCTCCGTCAGCTACGACGGACAATCCGCGCCCGCGCCGGTCGATCATGCCGGACAGCTTCGTGGTTCTGGTGCTGGGTAAGTAAAAAGCTGCCGACAAACACCGGATAAATGCATCCAACTTCGCGATGAGATCACTTCTTCATTCGTTGCAGACGGCGATACTGCCGCTTTTGGTCCTGAGTTTCGTGCAAGTTTGCGGAGCCTATTCCGTGCTTACCCATGAGCAGGTGGTCGATCTGCTGTGGAAAGACTCCATCCAGCCGTTATTGTTGGCGCGTTTCCCCGCCACAACGCCAGACGAGTTACTCAAGGCTCATGCGTTTGCCTACGGCGGATCGCTTGTGCAAGACATGGGCTATTACCCTTTCGGCAGCAAACTCTTCAGCGATCTCACCCACTATGTTCGCAGCGGGGACTTCATCGTGAACCTGCTGAAGGAATCATCTGACGTAAACGAGTATGCATTCGCCCTGGGAGCGCTGGCGCACTACTCAGCCGACAATTGTGGGCATCCTGCTGTCAACCGTTCCGTCGCCATCGAATTTCCCAAGCTGGGGAAAAAGTACGGCAATGAAGTTACCTATGAGGAGGATCCCAAGGCGCACATTCGTACTGAGTTCGGCTTTGACATGGTGCAGGTGGCGAAGAACCGTTACACGTCGGACCGTTACCACGATTTCATCGGCTTCGAAATGTCGAAAGAGCTGATGGATCGGGCCTTTCTGAAGACTTACGGCATTCCGCTCACGGATGTAATGTCGAACGAGGACCTGGCAATCGGCACCTTCCGCCGTGCCATCAGTAAAGTGATTCCGGAAATGACGCGCGTGGCTTTGATTGCGCGGAAAAAAGAATTGGTGCAGGAAACCCCGAACTTCAATTCCCGTAAGTTTCGCTATAATCTATCGCGTTCGAACTATCAAAAAGAATGGGGCAAGGGTTATCGCAAGCCGACCTTCGGCACCCGCGTGCTGGCATTCTTTTTGCGACTCGTCCCCAAAATAGGACCCTTCAAAGCCGTCGATTTTAAGATTCCCACGAAGCAAACCGAAGATCTGTACATTGCCAGCGTGAACCACACGCTGGATAACTACAAGCAACTTCTTCACGAAGTCGGAGCCAGGGACCTGCAACTGCCCGACATGGATTTCGATACCGGGCGCTCAACCGAGCCGGGAGAATATGCTCTGGCCGATGCCACCTACGCTCAGCTACTGGACAAATTGACGCAGCACAACTTTGACCAGCTCACACCTGAACTCCGATCGAACATCCTGGCTTTCTACAGCGATCCCAATGCTCCCCTGGCAACCAAGCGCAAGCCCGCGGCGTGGCAAAAAACGCAAGATGAATTACAACGGTTGAAGGCGCTGCCGTCTGCGGAGAAATCCTCAGCGAAAACTATTTCGAATCGCGTTCCCACTCCGTGACCTGCTGTTGCATGATTCCGTAGCATTCGCAGGCGATTTCTTCCAAACCGTGCCTGTCGACGATTCTTACGTCCCCGCGCGTATACGCGATGAGTCCGGCTTTCTGCAAAATTCCCGCCGCCACGGTAACGCTCGAACGTCGAGTTCCCAGCATCTGAGCCAATAACTCCTGAGTCAACGGCACCGAATTTGAAGCGATGCGGTCGGCGCTCATCAAGAGCCACCGTGCGAGTCGCTCGTCAACTTCATGCAGGCGATTGCAAGCCGCAATCTGCGTGACCTGCATGGTCATGACCTGAGAGAACTGCTGCAATCGCCGCTCGAGCGTTGGGCACTGACCGAGAATTTCCACCAGCGCTTCCCCGTCAACACGAAAAACTGTGCTTTCAATCTGAACCACAGCGCGCGTGGTTGCCGTACGAAAGCCGACCACCAGCGGCAACCCAATGAAGCCTTCGTTGCCTACCAGGGCTACTTCCACACTCTTGCCATCGGGAAAGACGCTCAGAATGGAAATTAGTCCACTATTGCAGAAATATGCGGATTTCAAGCTGTCGCCGGGTTCATGCAGAATATGGCGAGCCCCAGGCGCAAGAATTCCAGCTTCGGGGACAAGATATCTAATTCCTTGCGCGGCAAGTCGAGCAGAATTTCGTTAGTGATTTCCATCACCGTTCCTGTCGGGGGTTTTGACGTGGACTTTGCAGACAAAGGCGGCTTGACCATAGGTGATGGAGGCTAACGATGAAAATTTTGTGGCCCAGAGAGCGGCGGGAGGCCGTGACAGATGCGGGAACCTGGTTAACGATTCAGCGGCATTCTTTCTTGTCGCCGTTCTTTGCAAACCAAGAGCGCGCAATGGGTGCCTGCTCTTATGTTGCATTGTTTTCCTTCTTGGCCTCTACATCCAGCACGCGCAAAATCCGGAGCGCGTCGTTCAGAGCGCGGTGTTCCTCTCCCGAAGGGTCGGTGATTATTTCTTCGGCTCTGTCAAAAATTGCGTGACGCGCACTCTCGATCCGGTTCCGTAATTTGCTGCCATCAACCTCGAGAAGTGCGCGCTCGTAAAGTTGCTTCCACTCCGAACTGGAGCTAGAAGAGACGCGCGCAGGCAGGGCATTATTTAACTGATTCATAAGCTCGCCTTTTTTTTGCGACGATAATTTAGACACTAATCACGTGCGGACTATCTGTCGGTACGCCAGCGCACCCATGGTCCAGTAGCATTTACGAATCAGCATTCAATCCCTCGTTGTTTAGCGGGACCGCTAAACATCCCTGCTTATTTTGTTAGAAAACTGCACGGCAGGAGCACATTGCTTGGCCGGTACGGTGGTCCAACCGCAAATGGCGTAGAATCGGAAATCGAAAAAAACAGGACAATGAACGCCATTGATGAAAGGTTTTATCAGGCTCAAGTCGTACAACGCGCGGATTTCGCCGCCGACCTGTGGATGATTCGCGTCCGTTGCGATGGCGACTTCAAATTCACCCCCGGGCAATACGCAACCCTTGGTGTTGAGATTGATGGCAAGCGCATTGAACGGCCCTACTCGATCGCGTCCGCGCCGTGGGAACAGGAAATCGAATTTTTTTTCGAGTTGGTGCCCGAAGGCGCATTGACGCCACATCTCTATAAATTGCAGCCGGGCGATTCCCTGTTCATGCGCAAAGCATCTAAGGGACGCTTCACGCTGGACACGCAAAATGGACGCACGCATCACCTACTGGTTTCCACTGTCACCGGCGTGGCTCCCTTTGTAAGCTTTGTTCGCACTCTGTGCAAAGATTGGAAGGAAGGTAAATTCGACGGTTCGCAGCAGCTATATTTGCTTAACGGCGCCAGCCGTCCCTGGGAGTTCGGTTACAAAGACGAACTAAATCATTTCGCCGAGGAACTTCCGTGGTTCACCTACGTGCCGACTGTGAGCCGTCCCTGGGACCATGCGGACTGGCCGGGTGAGATTGGCCGGGCCGACGACGTGCTGCGCAAATATGCAGACCAGTGGGGACTTGATGCTGAGAACACCATCGCCTACCTGTGCGGTCATCCTGAAATGATCGAGCGCAGCAAGGCGATTCTCAAACGTCGAGGCTTTACCGATAAACAATCCGTGAAAGAAGAGATTTATTGGGTGCCGGCTAAATAGTACTGAGATGGAACGACTGGAGTTTTCGCGGCTTAATTACCCGCTACCTTGCTTCGCCGCTCCAGCAAGAGAACATCTCTCCAAACATCGCGCATCTTGCCGACGCGGTGCCTTACTCCGATCTCACGGAACCCCAGAGACTCGTGAAGTTTGATGCTGGCCATGTTTTCGGGAAAGATTCCAGCCTGCAATGTCCAGATTCCTTCACGCTCGGATTCATCGATGAGCGCCTGCAGTAACGCTCTGCCAATGCCGCTGCCGCGCGCGGCCTCCGCCACATAAACGGAAACTTCGGCCACGCCTGCGTAAACTCTGCGGCTGGATACTGGACTGAGAGCCGCCCATCCGAGCAGCGGGCCCAGGGGAGTATTCAGCCTCTCCAGCGCACGCGCCACTAGCCTGCAGTCTTGGCGATGGCTGTTATCCCACCTCTGCCAGTCAGGCATTTCAGTCTCGAAGGTGGCGTTACCCGTCGCTATTCCTTCACGGTAGATTTCACGGACCGCAGGCCAGTCCTCCGGCTGCATTGGCGTAATCAAATGATCCATTGGAACGCTCGCAGCTAGCTTTCTGCCGGAGCGAAGAACACCAGCACGGTCAGATCTTCGGCGATATCGTAGAAACGATGCTGCACTCCGGCACGGACAAAAATTACTTCCCCAGCATTAACTTCGCGGTTTTCCGCAGCAGCCTGAAAATGGGCGCGCCCGCGCACCACGTAATACATTTCGTCTTCGCGGTGCGGTTGCTGTGGATCGGTGCTGCCGGCGGCCAGAACATACAATCCCGCGCTCATCGCGGGAACGCGCAGGAATTCAAGATAGCGCGAACCGGCTTGTGCGCGGTCCTTCTCCAGCTCAATCATGGGAAAGAACTGAACCTCAAGCGGCATTGCCGATAGTCTCCAGTATGTTCAGCTCCACATGTCGTCGGCTTCCGTATCTTCGCCTTTGTCGTTGGTGACGATCAGCCGTACCCGGTTGTCTCCGGGGAACTGCCCCTGCTGCGTGAGTTGCTGCTGCCAATTGTTCAAAGGCGGATCGAACGTCTTGTCGTACTCCGGAAAATCGTCCACGAGAATTCGTACTTGGACGATCTTTTCCCCGGGCCCGACTGCGGCTGAGGCTGAGATATCCCAACCTACCGCCGGATTCTTAGAATGTGTAAGTGTCGTGGTCATGTGAACTCCTTAATTCCGTGCAATAGTCAGTTCACATCAATAATCCCCCAAATACAAGGTCGGTGAACTGCGGTACCAGATTCTGCGCCTGCAGTTCGCCCTCGGGTTTGTACCATTGATAGATCCAGTTGATCATGCCAAGCAAGGCGAAGGCTGCGGCTCGCGGGCTCACCTTCCCTGTCGCTCGGCGGAACTTCTGTACTTCCGTAATCAGATTCTCCAGGAAACGTACATACTCCTTCTTGCGGGCATTGATCTTTTTGCGCAAAGACGGCGGCAGGGGATGGTTTTCGTGCAACATTACCGTTATTTCACGGTCGCGCGGGCTCAGCACCACTTCGATGTGCAGCCGGATCAGCGCCCGCAAAGCCTGCTCAGGGTCGGCAATGCGGCGCACCGGATCGATCACGCGCTCCTGCGTGATGTCCATGGCATGATTCATGATCTGGTACAGGATTTCGTCTTTGCTTTGGAAGTGATGGTACAAGCCGCCCTTGCTTAGCTTGAGCGCGGCGGCGACGTCGTTCATGGAAGTCGCGTCATAACCGCGCTGCTGGAACAGGCGTCCGGCGGTGCGCAGGATTTCCTGCCGGGAATCGAGGAGTGTCTCGCGGGCCATCGGGGGACATGGTAGCGAGTAGTGGGAAGAATTGCCAGCGGGAGACCCTTAGAATTGAAAGTGGCCCACGACGCACGTGATGTCGCTTGACCGGGGAGTTACAATAATCTCGTTTCTACGCGTTAGCTATTTTTAAGTCGACTGCACGCAACTTCCCCGCGTGCTAAGGCTCAAGGAGTACAGCATGCCCCCTCGCAAGCGGGAAGAAATCCGTCTATCTCCAGGACAGACTTGGGATGTTGTCGATGCCAAGCCTGCGGCTGCACGTCGTGGCGCGGCGCTAACCGGCGAAGACCCATTCCTCAAACGGCTGGAAGCGTCGCAACGTTTGACGGTTGTCGATGTCAAAACCCTTCGTTCCACGCCACGCCGCGGAATCCCGACCACGCTTGACCTTGAGATGGAGGCCGATCCCGATACGGCCTACATGGTTATGGCTCGACACGAGTCGGGCGCAATTGTCTTCGTCAAACCTTCTCTCATAGAGCGTCGCAGCTTGGCGCGCGGCACTGCCAGCACTCTCAAGTTTTCCATCCCTGTTCCTCAATCGACGCCTGAAGATCAGCAACGCCGCTCAGTAGTCGGCAAAGTAATCAAAGCGGCCGTCTTAAAAGTCGTCAGCAAGGTGGCGGAAAAATCGATGCCACTGCTTTCCAAACTCTGTGAGACCGGCGTGTGGAAGGTGAAGAAATTGCACGAGGGTTGGAAGGCAGTTTCCCCGGGGGCGCTGCTCGCCGCTCGACTCCCCGATGCCACCTTATCCGGCTTAATCAGCACGGATCCCGCCAAACGCAATCTGCTTTTCATTCACGGTACCTTTTCGCACGCCGCCTCCGCTTTTTCGGCATTGGCTAATACACGCGGCTCCGACGGAAAGACTCTCTTCGAAAGTCTTCAACCACTTTACGCAGACCGCATTTTTGCTTTTGACCACTTCACAATCAGCCGCACCGTGGAAGAGAACGCTCGCGCTCTGCTGGAGCGATTGCCCAAAGGCCCTTGTGTGTTTGACGTCATCACCCACTCCCGGGGTGGATTGGTTTTGCGCACTCTCGTCGAAATGACCGGTTCTCTCGGACCGAATGCGGCACGCTTCCAACTGGGCCGGGCGGTTCTAGTCGCCTCTCCAAATGAGGGAACGCCACTAGCTTCACCGAATCGCTTCGAGCAGTTCTTGAATTGGCTCTCGAACGTGATCGACCTATTCCCCGAAAACCCGTTCACCACCGCCGTTGGTTTCATCGCGGACGCGCTGGCTTGGGTCGCGCACGCTGTACAAGTCGATATCCCGGGCTTGGCGGTAATGAACAGTCAAGGCCCGGTTATCCACCAGTTGCAATTACCGCCCGGCCCTCCGCCAAAGGCTTACTCCTCGCTGGTCGCAAACTTTGAACCGGACAAGGGCCTGATGTCACGGATGCTCGATGTCGGTGTCGATCTCGTCTTCCAGACTGCGAACGATCTGGTCGTGCCGACCGAAGGTGGATGGCGTGTTGATCCAGCCGCAACGCCTCTTATTCCCGGAGATCAAATCGCCTGTTTCGGGCGCGGAGGCAATCTTGCCAATCCCACAGACGGCGCTGTCACTCACATCAGTTTTTTCTCCCGTCCGGCCAGCGTCGATTTTCTGGTTCAATCGCTGCTCGGCAAGCCGCATGGAATTTCAGGACTCGATCCGGGAACTCATCTGCCTTACCTGCTGCGCCGTGGTGCGATGGCCGCGCTGCCGCCAGCCCCGGCGCCCCTGGTATCAGTGCCTTCGCCATCGGTTGTGATTGCGCCTCCTCAGGCTGCTGTTACCGTTGCTCCAGTATCTGCACGAGTTGCTACTTACGTGCCGGTAGAAACCTTAACCGGTACCTACGCGGACGAAGTCTTTTACTTGTCCGTGCTTGGATCGGACGACGAATACAAGAAGACAAAGAGCGCAACATTGCTGGCCACGTTTCGCAATGCCCGGGCCCTGGTCCCCATGCGTACTCATGGCGATATTGCTGGCAAGCAATTTCACGACATCATTCAGAAGCAGAAGGAGATGCACGCCTTCGTCAATGGAGACGCAAACGCCAAACCGTTGCCTACTGACGCGGCTCTCATCGATCTGGGCAAGGACATCTTCGAGACGCTTTTCCCCGGCGAGGTGCGGCGTCTCTATGACGCGGCGCGCACCGCCCAGCCCAACGGGCGGCTCAATCTCATTTTCACATCAATGATCAGTTGGATTGCCGATTTGCCCTGGGAATTCGCCTACGATCCCGAGCGCAAGAACTTCCTCGCAACTTCCGAAGTGAACTTTACTCGCAACGTCGGTACCGCTATTCCTGCCGATCTGATTCCATCCCGCGACCACTTGCGCATTTTAGTGGTGGTTGCGCAGCCCGTAGGTCTGGCGCATCTTTCTGTCGACGATGAGACCGCCGTCATCAAAGAGGGCTTCCAGTCGCTGATTGCTGCGGGACTGGCGGAAGTCGATGTGCTGCTCGACGCCACTCCGGCACTACTTCATCAAACTTTGGAAGTTTCCCAGCCTTACGACATTCTCCACTTCATTGGACATGGCGAATTTAACGAGGCGACTGGATTAGGGTGTCTGATCTTCGAAAATGAAAACCAGGGGGTTCAAGCGGTCGACTCGCATGTTCTGCAGCAAATCGTCTGTCGGCGGGGCGTGCGTTTGATGTTCCTCAACGCTTGTGAGACTGGAAAAGGAGGGAAGGCCGACTTCAATCGAGGCGTGGCGCCAGCGCTGGTTGCAGGGGGAGTGCCGGTCATTGTGGCTAACCAATTCAGCGTGCTTGATGTTACCGCCACCGATTTTGCGAAGCATTTTTATTGGGCGATCGCGCAGGGACAAAGCGTCGGCGACGCGGCCCGCGAAGCGCGCGTGGCGGTTAATTATTTAATTTCCGGCGAAGCTATCGACTGGGCGGTGCCGGTGGTGTTTGCCCGCAATCCGGCAGACCGGCTTGCGACGGAGAAGAGAGCTGCCGGGGAGCGGGTAATCAGTTCACAAAAAGAGCGAGTGGCTGACCGCCGCGCTCGCCGGAGCGTCATGGCCGATCGCGAGGAGCGCCGCGTGATTATGGGTCTGTGGGATGTTCAGCACACCATCCCCAGGCTTGACGCGATTACCGCGCGGCTGACCGCGGTGCAGGACGCGTACATCTTCAAAACGGTTTCCTTCGTTGCTCCGCTCGGTACATGGCAGCGGGAGAAGAGCGAAGACGTCGCCTACCTGAACGCTCCGCGGGTTGCTCAACGTCTGCACGATAAACCAAAAGAACTGGGTCTGCAGCGCCTGGTCGCAATTACCAGTTTCGCGGTTTGCGACGACAAAACGCACGATTTGTATATCTGGGATGAAGATGTGGATAAACGGATTTCTGTCGTTTCAACCCACGGCTATCTGGAAGATCTGAAGCCGCCGTTCGATGCAGAGCACATGATCGCCAATACCCTTGCCTTCCTGATCGGGGGCCTGGAAGCGCACGAAGAGGGACCGGAAGATTGCGCCTTCTACTACAACAAAGAGTGTGCCATCGAATCCATCGCCGGCAGGCTGAATGTGTGTAGTGCCTGCCGGAAACAACTGAACAAAGACCCCGGAACCGCGAAAGTGATTGAGAAAATTCTACGGGCGTATTCGTAGATGCAACTTCAGTTAAAAACTGGGTCTTTTTCCCGCCAGTGACAAGCGAATCATAATCCCTGAATTGCCGGACCAGACTTATCTCTTGACAGTCGCCGTGACGGAACGGTAGCATTATGAGGTGCCGACCGACCGGTCGGTCTTGAGGGCAGGTTTCCCAATACGCTGGGGCTTTCTCCCCCTTGCGAACGACAGGAGCACGCTGATGGCTACGATTTTTTACGAGCGCGACGCCAATCCTAACGCGCTGAAGAGCAAGACCATTGCGATTCTGGGCTACGGAAGCCAGGGTCATGCGCAGGCGCAGAATCTGCGCGACAGTGGGTACAAAGTGATTGTCGGTCTCGAGCCAACGCGGCCTAGCGCGGCGCAAGCCCGTGCCGACGGTATGGTCGTGGTCGCTCCGGATGAGGCCGCCAAGCGCGCCGACTGGATTCACGTGCTCACTCCCGATGAGACGCAGGCTGCGGTGTATGAGCAGTTCATCAAGCCTTATCTGCATCCGGGAAAAGTTCTCGGCTTCTCGCACGGATTCAGCATTCATTTCAAGACGATCGTTCCTCCAGATGATGTTGACGTGGTGATGATTGCGCCGAAGAGCCCGGGCCACTTGCTTCGGCGCGTGTACAGCGAAGGGCGTGGAGTGCCGTCGCTAATTGCCATTCAGCAGGATGCGAGCGGGCGCGCCCACGAACTGGCGCTGGCCTATGCGCACGGAATCGGCTCGACACGTGCTGGGGTCTTGCAGACAACCTTCAAAGAAGAAACGGAAAGCGATTTGTTCGGCGAGCAGGCGGTTCTGTGCGGTGGACTCACGTCGCTGATCAAGAAGGGCTTTGAGACGCTGGTGGAAGCCGGCTATGCGCCGGAGATCGCATACTTCGAGTGTCTGCACGAGATGAAGCTGATCGTCGATCTGATCTACGAAGGCGGCCTTGGGCGGATGCGGTACTCAATTTCAAACACTGCTGAGTATGGCGACTTGACACGCGGCGAAAAAGTTGTGGGCGATGAGACGCGCGCGGCGATGAAGAAAACTCTGGCCGACATTCAGAATGGGACGTTCGCGCGCGAGTGGATCAAGGAAAACAAAGACGGCGGCTATCAGTTCGCGGCGCTGCGCGAAAAAGAGCAGCAGCATCCGATCGAGATCGTGGGCGCGCAACTGCGCGGCATGATGAGCTGGCTGCCGACCGAGATGAAGAAAAAGCCGGAAGGGCCGAAGCCGAATGCCTCGAAGCCGGAAGAGCCGAAGGAAGAGATCAAACAGGCCGTGAATGCTTAAAGGAGCCGAAATCGTTCTGCAGTGCCTGCGCGCCGAAGGGGTGGACCTGGTGTTCGGCTACCCCGGCGGCGCGATTATGCCCTTGTATGACGCGCTCGAAGGCAGCGGCGTGCGCCATATTTTGACGCGGCATGAGCAGGGCGCGGTGTTTGCAGCAGAAGGTTATGCCCGCGTGACGGGCAAGCCGGGCGTAGCGATTGCGACCAGCGGTCCGGGCGCCACGAATCTGGTTACGGGCATTGCCGACGCGAAGATGGATTCCGTGCCGCTGGTTTGCATTACAGGGCAAGTCCGCAGCGCGCTCATTGGCAGCGATGCATTTCAGGAGACAGACGTTTTCGGCATGACGCTTTCGCTCACCAAGTGGAGCCGCCTGGTGCGCACCATCGACGAAATTCCCGAAGCGATTGCGGAAGGATTCTACTGGGCGCGAAGTGGCCGGCCGGGACCGGTGGTGATCGACATCCCGACCGACATGCTCAAGGCCAAGAAAGAATTCTCAGAACCGGTGAAGTTTGTTCCGCAGCCGCGCATCGAGCAGGCCGCCAAGAATTCTGCCAATGGGCATTCCGGCAACAGTCATTCTGCGAACGGAAACGGCAATGGGGCAGGCAGGGGTGGTACGTTCGATGCGGTTGTGACCATGTTGCAGAAGGCACAACGGCCTGTGGCCCTGGTGGGCGCAGGGGCGAAGTTGTCGGGAGCTGTCACTGAGTTGCGGCGGCTTCTCGACGATTTGAATATTCCGTCTTTCGCCACGGTGCATGGACTGGGCGCGATTCCGCCGCAAGCTTCGCACTATCTCGGCATGGTGGGAATGCACGGAACGCGCGCGGCCAACATGGCGCTGCATGAAACCGATTTGCTGCTGGTTTTAGGCGCGCGGCTGGATGATCGTGTCACTGGCGATCCTTCTCGGTTTGCGCCGTTCGCCAAGATCGTCCACTTTGAGATTGACCCGGCGCAACTTGATCGCGTGCGCGCGTGCGAAATTCCCGTGCTTGGCGATCTGGCTGAGACGATTCCGGCGTTCCATACGGCCCTTGGCCAAAGTCCCACTTCTCGCAAAGACGGCGAGAAATGCGATTGGAGCGAGTGGCGCGCGTTGGCCTGCGGCGCGGAGCGGGCGGAACTCGATCCGCGAGGGTTGGCGCAGCCTACGATTCGTTTTCTCGACGAACTCTTCAGCCGCCTGCCGCAAGATAGCGTCGTTATCGCTGATGTGGGACAGCACCAAATGTGGGCGGCGCAGCGTTATCGTTCGTCGTCGCCGCGCGGATTTATAACGTCGGGCGGACTTGGGGCGATGGGTTTTGCTTTACCCGCCGCAGTCGGCGTGCAACTCGCCAAGCCCCAGACTTGCGTGCTTTGCGTTTCCGGCGATGGCGGATTTCAAATGAACATTCAGGAACTGGCCACGGTCCACCGGCTTGGGCTTCCGGTGAAGATGGTGATTGTCGACAATAAGTATTTGGGCATGGTGCGGCAGTGGCAGCAGCTTTTTTATCAGCGCAACTATGCCGAGACCGACCTGAGCGACAACCCGGATTTTGTGGAGATCGCGAAGGCTTACAAGATTCCCGCGCGGCGGCTAAACGAAGATGCGATGCGAGAGTTTCCAGTTTCGCAGGGAACGGGAGACCTGATCGACGGATTTCTGCATTCGCGCGGCCCGGAGTTGCTGGTGTTCGATTGCGCGCCTGAAGCGAATGTATTTCCCATGGTGCCAGCGGGCGCTTCGCTTTCAGAGATGGTGTTCGAAGAAGAATAAGACGGATCGATCTACGTCGATTTACCGTTAACGTTTCACGGGGGGAGTGAGAATGCAAGCTTTTTATATTCGTTATCGCAATACGCAGGGAACGTTGATGCGCATTCTGAACGCCGTTTCGCGCCGCGCGCTGGATATGCCCTCGGTGCGGGCGGAAGAAGCGGAAGGCGATCATCAGGTAATTCTGCTGCTCGAAGTGACACCCAAGCAGGCGGCACAGCTTGAGCGAGAGTGGTTCTCGATTGTGGATGTGTTACAGGTGTCGACCGTCCATGCGGGACTTCCGGCCGCATGGACATTGCCGCATCCGCCAGCTTCTGTGGCCGGAAACACCGAAGAAGGACTCGCGGCCCGGGCCTAACGCCGGAAGCGATTTTGGAATTGAGTGTTGGGCATGACGGTTCCTGGGCAAACGTCATGCGAGCTGGGGAACTTGCATTTAAGATGGACCTCCTTACGTCGATGTTTTTGAGTGCAGGTTCCCCGTTTTTCTCCGAGAGTGTGTGGCTGCGCTCTACCCGGATTTTGACCTGTGTTGTAATCTCTTAACCGTTGTAACCTCTCAAGCCATGGATCTCAAACACCGCAGCCGCGGAATCACCGAGGGGCGCGACCGTGCCGGCGCGCGCGCCATGTTCAAAGCCATCGGCTTTACCGATGCCGATCTCAAACGTCCTTTGATTGGCGTGGCCAACACCTGGATCGAGACTATGCCGTGCAATTTTCATCTGCGGCGGCTTTCAGCCAAGGTGAAAGAGGGCATTCGCGAGGCTGGCGGCACGCCTATGGAGTTCAATACCATCGCCATTTCTGACGGCGAGACCATGGGCACCGAGGGCATGCGCGCATCGCTCGTGAGCCGCGAATTGATTGCCGATTCGATTGAACTGGTTTGCCGCGGACAGATGTTTGACGCCGTGGTCTGCGTAGTGGGGTGCGATAAGACAATCCCCGCTGCGGCCATGGCACTGGCTCGCATGAATCTTCCCGGCTTGGTGCTTTATGGGGGAACGATTGCTGCAGGAAGCTTTCGCGGGAAAGATGTGACCATTCAGGATGTGTTTGAAGCTGTGGGTGCGAATGCGGCAGGAAAAATGTCGGATGGCGATTTGAAGGCTTTGGAAGATGTTGCCTGTCCCGGAGCGGGCGCCTGCGGTGGCCAGTACACGGCGAATACAATGTCAACGGTCATGGAGATGATCGGGCTGTCGCCCATGGGTTTTAACAGCGTTCCCGCGATGGACGCGCAGAAAGATAAAGTCGCTTTCGATTGCGGCCAGGTTGTGATGAACCTGTTACAGAAAGGAATTCTTCCCTCGGACATCTTGACGCGGCCTGCGTTTGAAAACGCGATTGCGGCTGTGGCTGCGACTGGCGGTTCGACTAATGCTGTGCTGCATCTTTTGGCGATTGCTCGCGAGGCGGGCGTCGAGTTGCAGATTGACGACTTTCAAACGATCAGCGAACGAACTCCTCTGCTTGCCGACCTCAAACCTTCGGGACGTTTTGTCGCAGCCGACATGCACCGCGCAGGCGGAGTGCGATTGTTGGTCCGGAGACTGTTGCGGGGAAAGCAGCTGCATCCATCGGCGGCTACGGTGACTGGGCTAACGATTGCGAGCGAAAGCGAAAGTGCCATCGAAACGCCGGGGCAAGAAGTGATTGTTCCTCTAGAAAAGCCGCTGAAGGCTACCGGCGGGCTTGTCATACTGAAAGGCAATGTTGCTCCGGAAGGTTGCGTAGCCAAGATCAGCGGGCATGAACGGTTGTCGCAGCGCGGACCGGCGAGGGTATTTGAATGCGAAGAAGATGCAATGGCAGCGGTGATTGGAAAGCAAATCAAGGCGGGTGATGTCGTCGTCATTCGCAATGAGGGGCCAAAGGGCGGCCCGGGCATGCGCGAGATGCTTGGAGTGACTGCGGCCATTGTCGGCGAGGGACTGGGCGAATCCGTAGCGCTGCTGACCGATGGACGCTTCAGCGGCGCGACGCGAGGACTGATGGCGGGACACGTTTCTCCGGAGGCCGCGCTGGGCGGGCCGATTGCCGCCGTGCGCGATGGAGACACGATCCGCTTTGACGTAAATGCGCGCGTGCTGGAAGTGGAAGTCAGCGCCGAAGTTTTGCGCCAGCGGATGAAGGACTGGAAAGCTTTGCCACCGAAGTATCCGACCGGAGTATTCGCGAAATATGCGGCGTTGGTGTCGTCGGCCTCTGAGGGGGCGATTACGAGGCCGAGGTTCTAGGGCAGATGCACGAAGGTCAAAATCTTCAACACAGAGGGACACTGGGGATTGCACAGAGGAACACACCGTGATTCAGCTCTCGGTTGGGTTTCACTGGGGCCAGGTCGACACGATGGCGTACTTAGTCATCCCGGATACGTCTTGGCTGAGAAACTGGATGCGGCAAGTCACTGTGACTTTATGAAATTCCAGTAGGACGTGCCCGGCATCACCCGCATAGCATTGGTCCTGAGTTAGCTGCCATCCTGCGGCAGCCATAACCGGTCGATAGAAACCGCAGAACTCCTTCGGATGCTCTCCGGCGGTAATCGTCCGCGATGCCCTCCCTTTGGCTGGTTGGAATCCCGAAGTAAAGCCATTGTCACGTGAGTCAGGAGGCAACGGCAGGGCCTTGAGTTCCTGTTCCATTGATTGTTGAGACCTTCTTGCGCCCGGATGCAGAACATAATCGAGGCCGAAGATTGCCAACATTAGGACGAACGCGATCGGCAGAGTTCGCCCATTGCGTCGGGCTCGCTTGTTCTCTTTGAGTAATCCATCCAGCGACGAGGCCTTCTCGTTTTCCATGTCTTCCCAATGAAAATGGGAGCGAACTTCAGCTCCCATTTATCTTACGCTCGCTAGTCAGTGTTTACTGCGCGCAGCCTCCGCTAAAACTGGTCAGCACGTTGTTCGCGGCCGCAATCGCGCACTTGTAGTTCGCTCCGGTTGAGTCGCTATAGGAATACCGCTGACCGCTGGTCATGCCGGTATTGCCAATGAAGTTGCCGGACGAATCGAATTCCAGCGTGTCCACGTGCGCTCCGGCGTTGAACAGCGAACTGGTGAAGGACGCCTGGTTGGTCGGTGTCGCGGCAATGTTGAGCTGATACTCCTGGTTAATCTTCGTGGTCTGATCTTCCGAGCCATCCGCATTCACGGCTACCAGAATATCCGTCACCAGGGGCCAGTTGTATGTTTGGCGAGTTGCGGATGTAGTCGTACCGCCGATTGACTGCGTCGCCAACGACTCGAGCAAAGTTCTTTGATTAATATCCTGCTGATACTTGGTCCCAGAGATCGCGAACGTTTGCTGGTTGGAAAAATTTATATTCTGCGCAACGGTTGTCAGTACGTTGCCTGCTGAGGTAACTGCGTTCCCGGAGATGACGAAGTTGCGATTCGACGTCACCCCCACATTGCCGAATATGTTTCCGCTACTGGTGGTCTTTAGGTTTTCGGTCACTGCCGGCGAGGGAGCAGTTAACGTGTTGCTGATAATTCCGCCGGTTACTTGCGTGACATTGGGATCGGTGTAGAGCAACAATGACGCGGTATCTTCGAAATAACCATTGGCGTTGAAAACGCTGATCGATACCGTGTGGGGCTGGCCGTTGCTCAGCAATCCGGCGAAGGGTGTGAGATTCACGCGATACGGGACCATGTCGAGCGTTTGCACGCCGGGAATGGGGAGCCATAGAAAAGGATCGATGCCGCCGGTGAAGATCCAGGGGAAGATGGGAGCCACGCCCGCGGGTTGTCCGTCAATGGTGATTTCCGTTTCGCGAAACGCCGTGTTGCTGCAGCTTTCGAGTTCCGTAGCCACATCGCTGGGAACACAGGTGTACCAGAACTCGTCACCCGACTGGCCTTGCGACCAAATGTCAAGATAGGCGGCGCTGATATTGGTTGGCATGGTGAAAGTTCCAGCGAGCGTGTCGGTGCCGGTGTTGAGCGTGACCGTGCCGCCCGTCGATCCGGCGGACAGAGGCAGAACGACGTTCGCGGTGACGGGTGCGGGTCGATTCGCCGGCAGCGGATAGAACTCAAGTTGCGCCGAGGCGAAAATGATCGACGTGAGGCCGCAGCACAGCGTGTTGCCGATGCTGGCCACTCCGCTTTGCGCCGTCGTGAAGATGGAACTGTAGTCGGTGAGATCGTTCTCGACGTGCCACGAGGGACCAATCGCAGAGGGCTCGGCAGTCGTGCCGAAGTAGATGTTGTAAGGCCCGAGCCAGTAGTTGGCGGTGCGATCAAATTGAACCCCGGCCTGAACGCTAATGTCGGACTCGAGCACCACCTTGGCCCAGGGTCCGGGACAATCGGTGGGAGGAGTGTAGGTAAAGTCCTCATTATTGAAGTCGAAAAACTGTGCATCGCTGAACAACTGAACGACGCAGGGGGTGGTGGAGGGGCGCGTAACCAGAGGATCGGCGGTCACGGTGTTGGCCGAGCCAACCTGATAGGGACCAGAAGCGAATGTAAACGAAACCAGCACAGCCGGAAGCAAGAAAAGAAAAAAGAGTATGCAGCAGCATGTTTGCGCAGAACGGCGCATAGGAAGAACCTCCTGGAAGAAATTAGGATAGAAGCCGCGCCAGTCTTGCCTTTGCAGCGATTGCAAGTCAGAGTCGCAGCAGGGTCAAAGTATTGGCGTTCCGAGGCGAACTGTCAAGGCCCTGGGGTCGATCGTTGTCGCATGGGTGAACAAGATTTTCAAACGCGGCCACTACCGGATTTACCTTATTTTCTGGAGCGTTTCAAGCCCGATAATCTGACCTGTTTGTTGTTCGGCGCTTGTTTTTATCCTCGATTACGAGTGTTTTGCGGACACACTATCTCCCGCGGTGAGCACTTGATGAGGGGCATGAAGCCGCGGCGAGTCGCATGTTAGTTCCAGACTCTCCAGAATAAAGCCCGGATTAACTAATCCCACGAGGAGGCGGATGTCGAAGCGTATCCTTGTCGTAGACGACCATGATGTGGTGCGCCAGGGAGTGCGGCGCATCCTGCATGGCCATCCCGAATGGCAAATCGTGGCAGAAGCGGGAGACGGTGTCGAGGCTGTCGAGAAGGCTAAGTCTCTCCATCCCGACCTGGTGATACTCGACATCAGCATGCCGCGCAAAGATGGACTCGAAGTAGCGGCTGAACTAACCAGGAATGGGAGTGGTTCCAAGATTCTTGTGCTGACAATGCACGACGAGGAGAGTCTGATAACGGAGATAAGGAAATCGGGAGCCGCTGGCTACGTGACCAAGACCCAGGCGGCGCGCGATCTGGCGCGAGCTGTGGAGGAGTTATTGGATGGGGGCATGTTTTTTCCCGCGGGTGCTCCGCCGTCGCTGAGTGTCGTGGCGGAAAAACCGAACAATAAAAAGCAGCGCGGTATGTTCCGAATGAAGCCATCCGCTGACGCGTAATGCAACCTCATGGCTAAATATATTGGAGCAATCGACCAGGGCACGACGAGCACCCGCTTCATCGTGTTCGATAAGTCCGGACGCATTATTACTGTCGCGCAAAAGGAACATCAACAAATCTATCCCAAGCCAGGCTGGGTTGAGCACAACCCGGATGAGATCTGGCGGCGGACACAAGAAGTCATTGCCGAGGCGTTGAAAACAAAAAAGCTGGCCGCGCAGGATCTAGCCGCCGTTGGAATTACGAATCAACGCGAGACCACTGTGGTCTGGAATCGCAAAACGGGCAAACCGGTGTACAACGCTCTGGTTTGGCAAGACACGCGGGTCGCCGATGATGTGGCAAAGTTTGCAAGAAAGGGCGGCCAGGATCGGTTCCGCGCAAAGACAGGTCTCCCTCTCGCCACTTATTTTAGTGGCCTCAAAATTCGCTGGATTCTTCAGAATGTGACTGGAGTTCGCAAACTCGCGGACGCGGGTGAAGCAATCTTCGGGAACATCGATACCTTTCTGATTTGGCATCTGACCGGCGGCCCGAGCGGCGGCATTCACGTCACCGACGTTACCAACGCAAGCCGTACTCAGTTGATGAACCTGAAAACGCTTGCGTGGGACAAGGACCTGCTCAAAGCATTCGACATTCCCAAATCAATGCTGCCGAACATTTGCTCCAGCAGCGAAAGCTATGGAGATGTGAGCTCTGGCATACTTGCGGGTGTCCCCATCGCCGGCGATCTCGGCGATCAACAGGCCGCGCTGGTTGGGCAAACCTGCTTCAAGCCGGGTGCGGCGAAAAATACTTACGGTACGGGATGTTTCCTCTTATTGAATACCGGTCCAAAAGCTGTGAAATCGCGTTTCGGGCTCATCACCACGGTGGCTTATAAGCTGGGCAAGCAGCCCGCGCATTATGCTCTGGAGGGAAGCGTTGCCATCACCGGCGCTCTTGTGCAATGGTTGCGCGACAACTTGGGGCTCATTAATAAAAGTTCCGACATTGAGACTTTGGCGCGAACCGTGGAAGACAACGGCGGCGTATATTTCGTCCCTGCTTTCTCGGGATTGTTCGCACCCCATTGGAAAGCGAACGCTCGCGGAGTCATCGCTGGGCTGACACGCTATGCGAACAAGGGTCACCTTGCCCGCGCGGTTCTGGAAGCTACGGCATTTCAGACACGGGAAGTGGTCGAAGCCATGGAAAAAGACTCCAAGATCAAGCTCGATGTGCTGCGCACCGACGGCGGCATGATTGAAAACGATCTGCTCATGCAGTTCCAGTCCGATATTCTTGCGAAGCCCGTGGTGCGTCCGGTCATGAAGGAAACCACCGCCCTGGGCGCGGCCTATGCGGCGGGTCTGGCTGTAGGTTTCTTCGAAGATGTCAACGATCTGTGCGCAAACTGGTCGGTGGACAAGACCTGGAGGCCGACCATGAAAGAGAAGAAACGCAACGAGATGTATCGACTCTGGAAGAAAGCGGTGAGCAAAAGCCTGGATTGGATCGACGAAGCAGACTGAGAAGAAAACGCTACAATCCTCTTCGTAAGAGGATTGTAGCGGAGCGGATTGCGCCCTGGAAGCGCCGTCTGGCGCTACGGGCGAATTGCAAGTCCAGAAATCCTTCCATCTGGCGTGTGAGTCCCTCGCCGTACGAGTACCACCAAACTTTCTTCATGCCGGGCATGCGATCATGGTCGACGTACTTGATGCGGACCATCTCTTCCAGCCCAAAGCGGCCATGAGTGCGGCCGATACCACTACTCTTGAATCCGCCATGCGGCGCCTCACTGATGCCGAAGCAGGACACAACGTCGTTCACCATCACGGTTCCGGCCGCGATGCGGCGGGCTACCGCTTCGCCGCGCGAATGATCGCGCGTCCACACGCTGGCGCTTAAGCCATATTCGGAGTCATTTGCCAGGCGTATAGCTTCGTCCTGAGTGTCGAACGGCATCACCGGAAGCACTGGCCCGAAAGTTTCCTCGCGCATGATGCGCATGTCATAAGTCACGTCGGCCAGTACGGTGGGTGCATAGAAGTTCTTGCCGATCTCTAGCAGCCTCATTCCTCCCGTTAACACGCGAGCTCCCCGGTGCTTTGCATCTTCTATCTGTTGCTCCACGATTTGCATCTGGCACTCGTTGATCATCGGCCCCATATCGGTTTCCGGGTCCATGCCATTGCCCACGCGCAAATGTCTAGCCTTGCGCACACAGGCTTCGAGAAAGGGCTGATATATCTGGCGCTGCACGTAGCAGCGTTCGACCGAGAGGCATGTCTGGCCGGCATTTAAGAATGCTCCCCACACGGCGCCACTGGAGGCGACATCGATATCCGCGTCATCGAGCACCAGCATGGGATCTTTTCCACCCAGTTCGAGAGTGACGGGCAACAACCGCGCCGCGGCTGCTTCCGCGATGCGCTTCCCCGTCGGCACGCCTCCCGTGAAAACGAGCTTGTCGATTTTCGCATTGACCAGCGCGGCCCCGGTCGCGCCATCGCCGATAACTACCTGAAAAATATCCTCGGGAACACCTGCGCGATGCAGCAGAGAAGCCAGCTCGAGCGCAACCAGTGAAGTGAGTTCCGAGGGCTTCAGCACCAGCGCATTTCCAGCCACAAGCCCGGCCAGCGTTTCCGTAGCGGGAATAGAAAACGGATAGTTCCACGGCGAGACGATACCGATAACTCCATACGGTTCACGCACGATGCGCCCCGACTTCGTCTTCATGGCAAGATTGCCATGCGGTAGGGATTCGTCACGCAGAAGCCGGTATGCGTTTTCGATGTAAAAACGCGCTGCGTCGAGAACCACCATCACCTCGGTTGTGAGGGCCTCAACGTAAGGTTTACCGGCCTCCCGCGTGATTAACTTGGCGACCTCAGACTTTCTTTCGTGCAGCAGGTACTGGAAATTCTTCACCAGGGCAATGCGTCGGCGAATTCCGAGCTCGAACCAAGCCGGCTGAGCCGCGCGGGCATGGGCCACTGCTTCGTGGACTTCATGCTCGGATGCACAGTTGAGTTCTCGCAAAGTCTCGCCGGTTGCCGGGTTTAAGGAGACAACTTTGCACATTGCGGTTTGAACTTCCTGAACCATGACCACCAGGAAGTTTACGCGGGAGAGGGAGTATGCGTCACTTTGCAGTCGTGGCAGCAGCCGATGACCGGTGGCCAGACTGACGTGTTTTCGTCGATGGTGCCGGGAGGGGGAGTCGAACCCCCAAGACCCGAAGGTCGGCGGATTTTGAGTCCGCTGCGTCTGCCAGTTCCGCCATCCCGGCACAGGAAGCTTTTTTATTGTACGTCAGGCGTGGCGGTTGCTGCAGCAAGTACATGGGGCATGCTAGGTCTGGGATCTGACAACGGTGCGCTACGCCAATATCGAATCCTGTACCGCCGCAGCCCTGAGCGGTAGTTCTACGCAAAATGTCGATCCGTTCCCTTGAACGCTCTCAACTCGAATCAATCCCTGGTGCTGCAGCACGATCCATTGGGCGATCGACAACCCGAGACCTGAGCCTCCGAGTTCCCGGCTGCGAGCTTTATCTACCCGATAGAAGCGTTCGAATATTCTGCTCTGCTCCTCAGGCGGGATTCCCATTCCGCTGTCGCGGATGGTGATCACCGCTCTCTCCTCCGTCCGCTTGAGTGATAGATCGACCATTCCCGGTGCTGGGGTGTACTTGAAGGCATTATCCAGCAAAACGTCGACTACTCGCCGCAGGGCTTCGCAGTCTCCCAGTACCAAAACTTCCTCAGCGTCGATCCGAGCACTGAATTGCAGGTTGCGGATGGTAGCGATTTGCTGCCAGCTCTCGACGGTTCCGCGCAAAGTTTCTCCCAAATCGAGCGCGCGCATCTTCAGCGCTTCGCGCCCCGAATCCGCACGGGCGAGTGCTAGCAACTCCTCGATCAAAGAAGTTGTGCGCTCCGCCTCCAGCAAAATATGGCGAAGCGATTCCTTATATTCTTCTTCGCGCCGCGAATGGCGAAGGGCCAGTTCCGCCTCGGTGCGGATGAGGGAAATGGGCGTACGGAGTTCGTGCGAGGCGTCGGCCGTGAATTGCGTGATGCGAAGAAACGCGCTCTCTAGACGATCCAGCATTTCATTCAACGTGTCAGACAGGCGCTGCAATTCGTCGCCAGAGTCGAGCTTTTGCAGGCGGCTGCTCAAGTTTGTGCCGCTGACCTCTCGTGCAGTCTGCACAATCGCGTCGACCGGAGCCAGCGCCCTGTGGCTGAGCCAGTATCCGGCTCCCGCCGCCGCCAGCAGAATCAGCGGAGCAAACATCAGCAGATAAATCCGGAAGAGAGACAACGTATCGACTACGTCGTCAATGAGGATACCGGAGGCGATCAGGTAGACGCGTCCGTTAACTTCGATTCTTGCTGTGGCGAAGCGAAGAGGCTTTGCGTCCAAGGCCCGGTCGGTGAAAGATAACTGACCGGCAAGCTTAGGTTCCAACGCGCTCAAGGGGTGAGCTTGCAAAAACGCGGAGCGGTAAATTGGCTGGTGGTCGCTCGTTTCTACCTGTAAATAGTCGCCTGAATGCTCAAGCGTGTAGTTCTCCGCAACTTGCGCCTGCAGTGTGGCCACAGAAGCGTTTTTCTGTTGCGTCTGCAGAAAGTTTTTTAAGTCTTCGACCTGGTTTTCCAAAGCGTCATCGGCAATGTCATAGAGATTGTGACGCAGGAGGAACCACATGCCTCCACCAAAGATAATCTGCGCCACAGCAAAAATCGCCAGATACCAAAGCGCAAGCCGCAGACCGATGGAAAGCTTTCTCATCATCCGTTTCTTCCGATCTGATCATTGTTCCCCATCAGCTTCGGGCCACATCATCCGGGCGAATCATGTAGCCCACTCCGCGGATCGTGTGAATCAATTTCGCCCGGCCCGCCGGGTCGACCTTGTTGCGCAGCAAGTGCATAAATGCGTCGAGAGTGTTTTCTTCGATATCGCGATCGTATCCCCAGACCGATTCGATCAACGACCGGCGCGATACTACCTTGCCGGCGCGATACACCAACCGTTCGAGCAGATTGTATTCCGTGCGGGTGAGAGAGACGCGCACCCCATCCCGCGAGACTTCACGGCTGGATGGGTCGAGCACGAGATCGCCGACGCGCAGATTAACTTCCTGAGCAGTCAAAGTGCGCCGCTTCACCGCTCGCAGCCGTGCCACAAGCTCTTCGAACGAGAATGGCTTGGTCATGTAATCATCAGCGCCCAAATCGAGGCCGCGGACGATGTCTGGCACCGAATCTTTGGCGGTCAGCATAAGCACGGGAGTACTGATCTTTTCGCTGCGCAGGCGCTTCGCCATCTCGTATCCACTGAGCTTCGGCATCATGATATCCAGAATGATTACGTCGAACTCATAGGCCTTAGCCAGTTCCAGTCCCTCCGCGCCGTCGTACGCGCACAGAGCTGTGTGACCTTCTTCCGTAAGGCCCTTGTGCAGAAGGTCCGCCATTCGTTTTTCGTCTTCAACAATCAGGAGCTTCATGGAATTGTGCCGCGGCTTGCCATCGACCCTTATCCCGTTCCACGATCTTGGCACAAACAAGTGAAGATAATCTGAAGAAATTAGCCGCTATTACCCTTACTCATTAGGGCAATTTCGCACCCATCGTTTATTCTGAATCGTTGCGTGCGTCGTTGGATGCATGTACAGTACATTCCCCATCCCGATCCAGCTAGGAGCTAAGAGCTAGAAGCTAGAAGCTTTCTTTATGAAAACCGGAATCATTGGCCTGCCTCAGGTGGGAAAAACCTCTCTGTTTCGCATACTTACCAAGGCTCATCTTTCTGATCAGGCTTATTCCAACCCACGCGAAGCTCACATTGGCGTAGCTAAAGTTCCCGATGATCGTCTCGACCGCCTGGCCGCTTTGTACAGTCCGAAAAAGCTGACCCACACTTCTGTTGAGTATGTCGATGTCGGCGCGATTGGCCAGGACGCATTGAAAGAGACCGCGTACATCGGTCATCTGCGCCAGGTCGATGCGCTTGCGCACGTGGTCCGCGCCTTCGACGATCCTTCCATTCCGCACGTCGGACCCATCGACCCTCTGCGCGACATTAAGAATGTCGAATTCGATTTGATGGTTAGCGATCTTGGGCAAATAGAAAAACGCCTGGAGCGGCTGGAAAAAGATTTGAAGAAGATGAAGACGGCAGAGCTAGAAAAAGAGTTCGAGTTGCTGAAACGCGCCAATGCGCATCTGGGGACCGAAAAGCCCTTACGCGAAATGGAGATGACACCCGAGGACAAAAAGCGTCTCCGCGGCTTCATGTTCCTGAGCGAGAAGCCCATTTTTTACGTGCTCAACATCGGCGAGTCTACAGAACTTGGCAAACAGCTCGATGAGGCAGTCGGTAAATATAAGCTCACGGAAATTGCTGCCCGCCCCAACGCCGCCGCTACTGCGATCTGCGGCAAGGTGGAGGCAGAACTTGCGGAGATGAGCGATGCCGACGCGGCGGAATTTCTTTCGAGTTACGGCCTCACGGAAAGCGGATTGGTCCGCCTTATCCGCACCACGTATCAATTGCTGGGGCTGATTTCATTTTTCACCGCCGGTGAAGATGAATGCCGTGCCTGGCAGATCCCCGCGCACACCCGCGCTCAGGAGGGCGCGGGCGCGATTCACTCCGATCTGGAAAAACATTTCATCCGTGCCGAAACCATCCGCTGGGATCAACTTTTGGAAGCAGGTTCGGAAGCCAACGCACGCGCCAAAGGCACTCTTCGATTGGAAGGCAAAGACTACATCGTTCAGGATGGCGATGTGATGCACATTCGGCATAGCGGATAGCTACGAGTGTCTATCTTTTGGTTCTTACATCGGTTCTTACATCGCAGTCCCGATTGCAAAGCAGACTGGCGCTAGTATCGCCGTATACTTCCTCCACATATGCTCACTCGCCTAATTTTGTTTTGTTCGGTACTAGCGTTCGCCAGTGGCCTGTTTGCACAAGCGGACCCTGCACACGCTCAGACGGCGCCGGGCAACACTGCCAAAGCACTTGCAACGTTTTCCAGCTCCGCGGACTGGAGTGAACCCTTCCCGCCGCATCGCGTGATCGGCAACATCTATTACGTGGGCAGCCGTGGGCTGGCCTCATACCTCATTACGACACCCGTCGGGCACATTTTGATCAACAGCAATCTTAAATCTTCAGTCCCGCTCATCCGGAGCAACGTTGAAAAGTTGGGGTTTCGTTTCACGGATGTGAAAATCCTCCTCATCAGCCACGCTCACTTCGATCACGACGGCGGCGGCGCCGAAGTGAAGAAGCTGACCGGAGCCCAATACATGGTCATGGATGGGGACGTCGGGGTCGTCGAATCGGGTGGCAAGAGCGACTTCCAATACGGTGAGGATCCGACGCTTTCGTATCCCGCAACCAAAGTGGACCGGGTGCTCCACGATGGTGACGAGGTAAAACTCGGCGATACCGTGCTCACTGCTTTCAAGACCGCCGGGCATACTCGTGGGTGTACCACCTGGAGCTTGAAAGTGCGCGAGGCGGCCAAGACTTATAACGTTGTGATTGTGGGCAGCCCTAACGTCAATCCGGGATATAAGCTGGTAAATAACGCGATCTACTTCGAGATTGCCGACGATTACGCACGCGAGTTTCGCGTGCTCAAGTCTCTTCCCTGCGACGTTTTTCTGGGTGCTCACGGCAGTTATTACGGAATGGAAGCAAAGTACGCAAAATTAAGCGCCGGTGGGACGAATCCATATATCGATCCGGAAGGCTATAAAAACTACGTGGCCGACCGCGAGCAGGCATTCTCTGAGGAATTGCAGAACCAAACCGCGGCTGCGAAAAAGCATTAATCACTCAGTACTATCGCCACATGCATCCCATCGCTACCAGCGTGCTGCTCGGTCTGACCGCTGCCGCCGCCAATGTGTTCGGCGGCGCCATCATTGTGCAGCGCCATTGGGAGCGCCGCTATCTGCGGTATTTTGTCGCGCTCGGAGCTGGCTTCATGCTGGCCACGGCACTGGTAGAAATGATTCCCGACAGCATTGAGCTGCGTGGCAAGTCAGCCGCATTTCTCGTGCTCTTCGGCTATCTCGTCATTCACTTCTTCGAGCACACCGTCACTCCGCATTTTCACTTCGGCGAAGAAACGCATGCCAGCGAATTCATGCATTCGCACAAGAGCTATTCCGTGCTGCTGGGGCTGGTGATTCATACTTTTTTTGACGGCATCGCCATCGCTTCTGGATTTCTGGTTTCTACCTCTCTCGGTTGGCTGATTTTTCTCGCCGTATTTCTGCATAAGATTCCGGAAGGCTTCACCGTAAGTTCGGTGATGCTAGCCAGTGGACGCAGCCGAGGGACGGCATGGTTCGCGTCGGTCATTCTGGGAGGCTCCACAGTAGCGGGGGTTCTAACCATGGCGCTCTTTCGTCACCACGTGGGCGCAGGTCTGCCGCTGGCCGCGGGAGTTACTATTTACGTGGCCGCTACCGACCTGGTTCCGGAGGTCAATCGCGAACCATCCATGAAGATGGCGTTGCTAGTAATTGTGGGCGCCGCAGTCTTTCTCGTCCTCGATACCGCATTTCATGGGCTATGAGAGTCAGTTCGCAATTCGGTTATGAGAGGCAATCGGAACGACGATGTCCGAGATTCGACATTCGGTTTTCAGGAACAGTTTCGCGTTCAATACTCTAAACAAAATTTCTTACGCAGATCCGCAACCATTGGCGGCGGACGTCGCATGTTACTTTCTTGTTATCTAAGTGCTATTACTTACGGTGACTAGCGGGCCATTCCTTGCAGACCATAACTGACGTACCATCTGAGCGATAAAGGCTGGCGGTCAGCGTTTAGTTGCGTCAGTCGATCGCACAACTGTAGTTCCTCCCCTGGTCCAGCGCCCTGTTGTAGCGCCCGGAACGAACCTTTGTCGAGATTTTGGTCTCCATCGGCGAGCAAGCAATATGAAGAAATTGTTGTGGCCACATCCGTGTCAGACTGCCAGCCAAAAGATGCCTGAGCAGCGTACCGCGCAGCGGGGACAAGCCGTGTTGCTGGTGGCCGTCTCCCTGGCAGCGTTGATTGGCTTGGCGGCACTGGCCATAGACGTCACATCGCTCTACGTGGCTCGCAGCGAGGCGGAAAAAACCGCCGACCAGGCAGCCCTGGCCGGGGCGAAAGCTTTTGTGAGTTCCGGCTTCACTTCCGGAGGTTTGGGGGACTGGACCGACGGCGGCGTGCAGAGCACCGCCTGCAATGGAGCGTCAGGCCTGGCGGATTTGCAGGCGCAGGCCGCGGCCCAACAAAACACGATTGCCGGGGCGCCGGCAACCACCGTGACCACAGCCTGCGACTTCACCAACCCGGAGGATCCGCAGATCACGGTGACGGTACAGCGAACCGGCTTGCCAAATTTCTTCAGCCGAATCTGGAGCCCGGCGGCTGGTCAGGTGACGGCGGTTTCTAAGGCGGAAGCGTTCAATCCCTCGGGCAGCACAACGCAAATTGCAGTGGCAAATGTGAAGCCCTGGCTGGTGGCCAATTGCGATCCCACGAGCCCGCCTCTCTCAGGTGGGAACCTAGGATGCGTGCTGGCCGGAACAATCTTTCCCGCTTATTTCCTCGATCCTGCCAACAACTATGCCATTAACAATAACGGAAAATTCATAGGAAAGCCGATTACGCTTCACCAGGCAAAACCCATAGCCGGTTTACTCTTGACGAGCCTGGTGGGCGGGTACAGTGTCCTCGACCTACCGATCAGTTCGTCGTCGGCATCGTGTCCAGCTTCGTCAGCGACATCGTGCGGCAGCGTAACTCCAGATGCTCCCGGGTTCTACGAGACGGCTGCCTGCTCAAATTCGGCCCAGCTCACATGCGGATCGGCTACCAATCAGATAGCAGGACCAGTAAGAATTGACTTCACTATCTCTCCGCCTAACAGTACCGAGCCCGGGAAGTGCCTGACGCATGCGAGCGACTACGGGCTGGGCAACGGACAGGACGTGTTAAACGCTCCCGGCGTCCCGACAACGCTTACAGGGGGCAGCAACAATCCCGATCCCGCGCTACAGGGCAGGGCCGACGTTAGCCGCAGCGACTCAGTCGTGACTGTACCCATCTGGAATGGAGACTTACTCTGCATCAATGGGGTCAACTGCGCTGATTTCCAGATCGTAGGTTTCATGCAACTGGGAATCACAGACGTGCAGTCGAACGGCAACATTGACGCAGTGATCCTAAACGTTGCGGGCTGCGGTTCAGCCACCGGCACCGCAATCGCCGGCGGTGGCACTTCGCCGATTCCAGTACGACTGGTGCGCTAGCCGAAAAATCGGCGGCAAAAGTCGCCGGTGCGAATACAGCGAGTGATCGAGAACGAAGAAAGTACAAACGCAACAATGACAAGGCTGAGAAAACTCGCGCTGGGACGGATCGCGGACTCGCGCGGATCACAGATCCTTGAGTTGGCTGTCTGTCTGCCGCTACTGACGATGTTCATGATTGGGGTGATTGATTTTTCGGGCGCGCTCAGCCTGAAACATAGGCTGGCTCTGGCGGTCGCGCAGGCGGCACGGCTGGGTTCGACTCAGCCCTACGCCGACGTGACCAATGCCGATCCGGCATCCACGGAAGCGATTCGCGCCGCAGTAGACAGCTACCTGGTGTCGGCGAAGGTGAATGACTGCGGCCTGGCAACCGCCGCGGCATCGCCGCCGGTCGCATTGGTGTGGACCTACACCGCCAACACGAATTGCCCCGCAAACTTGACGCTGACCATTGACCGGGGCATGACATTCCAGACGACGGGAACGCCGGCGATAACCGTGCAAGGCGTCCACGTAAGCATCAGCTATCCGTATGCGTGGCGCTATGGCCGCGTGGTGCAACTTCTCATGAGCGGGTCAGTGTGGCCCGGAGTCACAAACATCAATGCTGACGCGGTGGCGCAGAATCTTGATTAGGAACTTGATTAGGAAAGGCAACGGTTAACGATGACGGCCAGGAGGCTTGCGATCAAGAGGCTTGCGGCCCGCACTTCAAAAGCCTGCGTCCGGGAATCGGGATCGCAGGTGGCTGAAGCGGCGTTCGTTTTGCCGATCCTGTTTCTCGTTCTCTTCGGAATTGTTTGGTCTACTTTGGCCTTGAGTTCGGCGTCCACTCTGCAGCGAGCGGCGAAGCAGGGAGTTATCGCCGCCACGCGCGCCACATGCGCATCGTGCGGAGACGCCTTCCAGAGTAATGCGCAGGTGGTTCAGAGTGTCGACTCCGTGCTGAACGCGGCTCACTTGGACGGGACCAACCTTGTATCGAATTCCCCAGCGTTCGCCTGCAACGCGACGCCCGCCCCTGCCTGCTCGACCACCCAGGGAGTAGAGATCTGCAATGGAGTGCCCTTGACTTGCGGCTCGGCAGCCTGCCAGGTACCGCCGCAGAATTGTGGCAGTCAGCCCGCGCTCGGAATGCGCGTCAGTTTCGGATATAAGTTCAACTCTCCCGTGCCGATCGGCAGTTGGCAATCGATCACTTTGCGAGCCAGCGCCCAGGCGCAACAAGAAAATTGATTAGAAATTGAGGCGAGCCGATTAGATCGCTGAACTTGTACGCGTGAGAGAAGCCAAAGGGAGGTAGCGTTGTGCACAATACGCGTGATTTTATGACCACGATTAGCGTCTACGTTCCGGGCGAGCCAGTCGCCGTGAACACTTATGAGAATGTGCGCGAGTTCACGCTCGTTGCCGAGAGCCGTGTCAGCTTTGTGCTGGAAGATGGAAGGAGCATTATCACGACGTTGCCGTTCTTCATCGAGCGCAGGCCGGCAAAATAAGCGCAAGAGAAGTTGGCGGCAAAATCTCTCTAGCCCTATCACTAGAGTCCAATGAAGCAGAACCTAATCGCCGTGCTCTTCCAAAAACTTCTCCACCTCGATCGCGGCCATGCAGCCCGATCCCGCGGCCGTGATCGCCTGACGATACCGGCGGTCCTGCACGTCGCCGCAGGCATAGACACCGTGCACCTTCGTGAAAACGTAGTTATGCGTCTTGAGATAGCCGTCGGCGTCAGTGTCCAACTGGCCGTGAAACATCTTGGCATTGGGATCGTGGCCAATTCCGAGAAAAAGCGCGCTCGTGGGAAAATCAGAAACTTCGCCGGTTTTCACGTTGCGTATCCTCAGCCCGGTTACCTCTTGTTTCCCAGCGTCGTGAACATCTTCGACGACCGTGTCGAGCAGGAACTTTATCTTCGGGTGTTGCTGCGCACGTTCTAGCATGATTTTCGAAGCCCGGAAGTGGTCGCGGCGGTGAATCACCGTGACCTTCGTGGCAAAACGCGTCAGAAAGAGCGCCTCTTCCATCGCCGAATCTCCGCCCCCCACAACCACAATCTCTTTGCCCGAAAAGAAAAACCCATCGCAGGTGGCGCACGACGACACTCCATGCCCGATGAGTTGCTGCTCATGCGGTAAGCCGAGCCAACGCGCGGAGGCCCCACTGGCAATAATCAGCGACTGCGTATGGACCTGATGTTTTCCCAGGTGCAATAGAAACGGTCGCTGGCTCAAATCCACGCTGGTCAGGTGCGCCATGCGGTATTCCGCGCCAAAGCGCTCCGCCTGCTTGCGCATGTTTTCGACTAATTGCGGGCCAAGGATTCCTTCGGGAAAGCCGGGGAAATTCTCTACCAGCGTGGTGAGCGCGAGTTGGCCTCCCGGCTCGTGCCCCTCGATCACCAAAGGTTTGAGATTGGCGCGCGCGGCATAAAGAGCAGCCGTGTGTCCGGAACAGCCGGACCCGATAATTACGACGTTGCGGGTTTCACTCATAGTTGTTTGTGGCTGGGATATAGATTACAGGGCTCAGATTTCGATGCACACGCCAGGTTTCGGCGAGTCAGAGCTGTCCCTCGCCGTTCACTTCTTCTCCTCTGCGGGGCGTCTCATCTTCGACTTGGGTGCCGGTTTACCCTGAGGGGTTCCCGCGACCTTGGCCAGTTCTTCCGGAACAATCTTGCTCACGCCTAACAAGCTGCGGTAGTTGGCCAAAACAGCCGAAGCGTTCCGGAAAATCGGCTCATACGCCGATTGATCCGGCGCGGGCCCGCCTTCGGATGCTCCGCACCGCGCCAATGCCACAGAAGATTTGCCAAAGCGTTCCAGCCGAATGCGGTTCACCGGAGTATCGGCCGTCAGCATGACCTCCGGACTGGTAACCGACGACGCGCTGTCTTCCATCGACACCTGAATCAAGTCCTTGGGATCGCGCACATGCAACACCAGAGTCTCCACCATATTGTGCCCGTCATTGCTGAACGAGTACTGCACGCTCGAAAACAACGCCTGAATAGAGAATTCTTTGCGCTCACGGACGTAGCTGGCGACCGACGGCTCGTCGGAAACCTGGGCACCTTGTCCCACCGGCAAGAAGCTTGGCATGTCAGCAAGCGTCGAGCGGCCGCGCGACACTTCGAAGTCGGGAGAAAACAGCGGCTGTTTGGGAATTCTCGCCAGCGCGGCGGTTATTTCCTTTTGTTCTTCTGCCGACGGCGCGCACACATTCAGCATGTTCACCTTTACCTGGGGCTGGCCCGCGGGTGAATTACCTGCCGGTTCTTGCGCCACAGCGCACACGGCAAACGCCAGCACTAGAACAATCTGGAATGAAAAAGGAGGAAGTCTGGACACGGCAGAATTCTAAATGACAAGAGGCGTAAATCTAAATTTTTCAAACTCTGGGCTGACTCCGAACTTCGCGCCAAACGGCGTAAAATCCACGTAGAATCCCAAGATGCAGTTGTCCTATTCGCAAATCCGCCAGGCAATGATTCGTGCTGACCTGTGGCCTCAGGGCCGCGTGGCGCGGATTGCCTGTTATGTGGCCGCTCTGGCGGGAACGCTTTTTGTTTTGAAAAAGCTTCTGGGACTGTTCGCGCCAGCCTGGGGTGAAAATCTGGGCGGCTGGGTTGCTTTCCTTATAGTTCTCTCGCTTATCCTTTTTTCCATACTCGGCTTTCGCTCGCTGAAGCGAAAAATTCTATGGCGGTTGCGCAACCGGCTGATCGTCACTTATGTTTTCATCGGTGTCATACCCGCAGTGTTGCTGATCGCGATGACCTTCATCACCCTTTATGGTTTGGCCGGGCAGTTCGCCATCTTCGTGGTGAGTTCGGAAATAAAGTCGCAGCTACGCAGCATGGAAGCGGTGAATGCGGCGGTCGGAAATGAACTCGCATCCCGCCTGGAACGCGGCGACAGTGCCACGGCTGAATCACTGGCTGGATTGCGAAAACGAGATTCAGCATGGCGGCGGCGCCGCATATTCGCCTGGAATGGCGACAAGCCGCTGCCCCTGATCACCGAAAAAAAGACTGCTGAAAAAAAGAGCGGATTAAAAAAGAACGACGAAACCGGAAATACGGAATACAAGAGCGACGAATCCACGCGTCCGCCGTTCTCCTTTCCCTCCTTTGCCAAGCAGGGGTTAAGTGATATAACACGCGATTCGGATGGATTATATCTGCGCGTTGTCACTCTGCTTCCGGCAGGCACGAAGACCCTCACCGTGGTGACTGGCGAGCCTTTCGACCAGGCGTTTGTAGCGAAAATCGCGGCGGACATGGGTGAAATCACCGTATTCTCTTCCGAATCTCCTGCTGCCACCAGCGAAAACCCAAATCCGGCCCCGCAAAGCGCAGGGGCAAGCTCTCAGGCCCCCCGCCGCGGAATTCAGATTCGTGAAAAAGGCGGCGGCACCGTCCGGGTGCGCCAGTCTTTCTCTGTTGGCGTTCTGCCCGCCGCCGCCAACAATCTTGACCGTGAAGTTACGTTCTACGCGCCACTGTCGGTAGTGGATTGGAAAACCGGGCAGCGCTCGACCGGGGCTCTCGTGCAAGTACGAACCCGTCCTTCGATTCTTTACAGCCACTTGTTCGCGGCCCTGGGAGACTTCGTTCAAGGCGTCGAGGAAATCCTCCTCGGTATCCTTATTTTCTTCGCTATTATCGAACTAATTGCGTTATTCACAGGCACGCGCATGACGCGCACTGTCACCCGGGCTGTGGCGCAACTTTATGATGCCACCCGGCATGTCGATCGCGGCGACTTCAGCCATCGTATTCCCGTCAAATCCGAAGACCAACTGGCGCAGCTTTCGCTCTCTTTCAACTCGATGACCGAATCGATCGAGAAGCTGATTCTGGAACAAAAAGAAAAGCAGCGGCTGGAAGGCGAACTGGCCATCGCCCAGGAAGTGCAGGAGCAGCTCTTCCCCCGGCAAATCACGCAACTGGAGTCGCTGGAAGTCCATGGGTTCTGCCGTCCCGCGCGAACAGTCAGCGGCGATTATTACGATTTCCTGACCGCCAGCTCTCACAAACTGATCCTGGCCATGGGCGACATTAGCGGCAAGGGAATTTCCGCGGCATTGCTGATGGCGACTATCCACTCGGCGGTTCGCGCCTACAGCGTGGAAAGCCTGCCCCAGGTGCGAGAAGCCGCTGCCGTCGGAGCGATTGCCGGATCCGGCTTAATGATGGCAGCCCGCCCGGAGGGCATCGAAATTTCGCCAGGAGCCTTGCTGCGCCTGCTCAATCATCAACTCTATGAAAGCACGCCGCCGGAAAAATATGCCACGCTCTTTCTCGCCATTTACGACGGGCTTACGCGACGGCTGGATTACAGCAATGGCGGCCACCTTCCGCCGTTGCTAATCAGCGAAGACGGCGCATTGCGCCGGTTGGAAAATGGCGGCACGGTTGTCGGCCTGTTTGACAACCAGAGGTACGATGAGGGTTCAGTCGAAATGCACCCGGGAGAAATTTTTGTCGCCTATAGCGATGGCGTCACCGAACCCGAAAATGATTTTGGCGAATTTGGCGAAGCCCGTCTCATCGACCTCATTCGCGAAAACCGTCATCTGCCTCTGGCCCAGATCAGCCAAACGGTGACGGCTGCTGTGGATACGTGGATCGGCGATCAGGAACAGCCTGACGACGTTACGCTGGTTCTGGCGCGCGCACGTTGATATTGCGACCCCACACGCTGGCCTTGACACGTTAACGACGCATGACATAACTTGATTCCTCGCTGTTCGCAGCGAAGTTCCAGACCCTATACGCGGGAGTAGCATAACCACGGCAATGCGCCGGGGCTCCATCCCGGAGATGACGGTTCGACACCGTTCCTCCCGCCCCATCTTCCTTAAATTTTCTTCTTCTTCCAGCGCCCTTGCTTGAACAGGATCGCGCTGGCCACAGCCATCGCTCCTTCGGCAATAGCAATGGCGAAGAAAGCTCCGTTCGAGCGCATGTGCAAGGGAATCGCCAGCCAGTAAGCGAGGGGAATCTCGAATAGCCAGAAGCCGAAGAAATTAACAATCGTCGGAGTAATAGTGTCGCCCGCGCCGTTGAAGGCCTGCATCATCACCATGAAATAGGCATATCCGAGATTGCCGTAGCTCACAATCCGCAGGCACGCCGCCCCCAACGGCACGACTGCCGGATCGTGGGTAAACAATCGAACGACCGGCTCGGCAAAAAGCACAAAGAAAACTCCCACCAGCCCGAGGAAAATCATGTTGTAGAGCCCAGTGCGCCACACCGCTTTTTCCGCGCGCTCCGGATTTCCTGCTCCCAGATTCTGCCCGACCAGCGTGGCCGCCGCGTTGCTCAACCCCCACGAAGGCAGGATCACGAAGATCACAATTCGTATACCGATCGTGTATCCGGCCAGCGCCGCAGCGCCGAAGAGGCTGACAATTCGCACCAGTCCTATCCAACTCGTATGCGCAATGCCAAGTTGCAGAATGCCGGTGAATGAAACCCGTAACAACCGGAAGAGCACGTCGAAGCGCAACCGGAGTTGACGCGTCAAAATGTGGATGCGTTCCGTTCCGCGCATCAATCGATGGAATTGATAGAGAACTCCGATACTGCGTCCAATCAAGGTCGCCAGCGCCGCGCCCTTCACACCCAGCCGCGGGAACGGTCCCCAGCCAAAAATCAGGCAGGGATCCAAAATCAGGTTGATGATGTTTGAAACCCACAGCAATCGCATGGCAATCGCCGCATCGCCCGCGCCCCGAAAAATCGCGTTGTTTAAAAACAACAGCAGCACCGTGCCGCTGCCGCCCAGGCAAATCCTGGTATAGCCGCTGCCGATGGCAACAATTTCCGGCGAAGCGCCCATCAGTTGCAGCAGGCGCGGAGCGAAAATATAGCAGGGAATTCCGATGGCCAGCGAGACCATCAATCCCAAGGCGATAGCCTGAACTCCTGCAACGGCTGCGCCTTCTGGATCTTTCTCCCCCGTGCGCCTTGCTACCATCGCAGTCGTTGACAGGCTCAACCCCATCGCAACGGAAAACACCAGACTCAGCATCGACTCTGTCAGGCCAACCGTAGCCACTGCATTGGCCCCAAGCCGTCCCACCCAAAACACATCCACCACGGCAAAAAAAGATTCGAGGACCATCTCCAAAACCAAACAGCCAGCAGAAAAATCGCGCGGTTCAAGCTCGCGGTGGTGTAGTCCTGGTGTGAGCCACGAAGCGCTTCTTTCAGCGACGCCCAGATAGATTGCGATACGTGGCGCTGACCCTCTGCCGTTGAAGAAATCTCTTCCATAAGCACCGACATCTCTGCGACGTGGTCCGCAAAAAAATACGGGCTGTCGCTCGACGAACGCATTTCAAGAAGGAGAGGTCCGCAGTCAGCGGACTCAAGAGGATGGCGAACTAGCGCGGGATGAACATGTTGGTTACTCGGTGTTGATCAAATAAAAACTGGCCCGAAGAAAATCCTGCAATCGGTCTAGGAATTGTAACTTGAGGCAAACCGTCAAGCAATCGAAACCGCGGATAGAAAACGAGTCCGGAATTCTCCGTCAAATCCGCCAGCTTCTACTTGTGCGGCACCATCTGCACGCGCGCTGTTACCGCGGTATTCTTCAGTAGTCCGCCAAGAATTAACCGTCCCACTGGCGTTTCCAGAATGCCACGTCCGTCCATGCGTGGGTCGATGTTGTCCTCGGACACTGTCTCCCAGCGGTTGCCACGCACATCGAAGTCGAAAGTCACAGTCGAAGGCTCAACTGGTTTGCCGTCAGTACCAAACCCTTTGAAATCGTGGATAGCCGCGCTACCGCCTGAAAAGACAACCCTCCGGTCCTTGTCG
>DATBZH010000015.1:0-21320 GCA_036513255.1 Candidatus Sulfotelmatobacter sp.
AGGAGGCCGGCGTTACGGTCGGCGGTTTCTACAAACATTTCGATTCGCGCGATGAACTGGTGGTTGAGGCTCTAGCCACCGCATTCCAAGACCTCGACCGCTGGGAGGAACATACTGACACGCTAACCACAGCTTTGGAGAACTATTTGTCCGAAGAGCACCGGGATGCGCCGGGAGCAGGATGCGCGTTGGGCGCTTTGCTGGGTGACATGTCTCGGGCGAGTCGATCGGCGAAGGCTGTATATACCGCACGACTCAAACGTACCTTGGCTTACTCGACGGGCCTTGTTCCTCCAAATGGCCACTCTGATCGGCGTGCCCGTGCGATTTTAACGATTAGTGCAATGCTAGGAGCGATCAATCTCTCTCGTGCCGTGTCAGACCCGAACCTTTCACGAGAGATTCTCCAACGGACTCGCGATGAGCTGATCAGTTTGAACAAATCAGCGAAGGCTCATTTGCCGGGTGATGCATCTCGGGCGGGAGTTCGCGACGGCAGTTAGGAATTCACCCAGATAGGCACGTCCCGTCGCCGTATTCCCGCTGATAGAGACCGAGCCCGTGAATCGCAACGGCCTCAACCTCTCCGCAATTAGTTAAAGCCGCAAGCGATACAGCCTCCCAAGCGTCGGGCACGATTTAGTTAGGTACTCTGATCGGTTTTGATAAACGCCCGTGCACCTCTCCGCCAATGAGGAATTGCACGTGAAGTCTAAATGACAAGGCGAGAGATCATTCCCAGATTTCGCCGGCAGTTTTGATTTCATCGATGAGACGGATTTCGACGCAGCGCTTTTCAAAGCAAGATCTTGCTCCATTTATGATCCACGAACTGTTACTATCCCCTACTGAAACCGCGTCAGGTAGCCATCCGTGTCGCGTAGTTGCAGTTACTTATCGGCCCTCGTACTTTCACGGTGGTAACACGGGTTCAAATCCCCTGTCGGACTGGACTGGCGAAAACCCAGTCGGTTCATCGATTCATTCCGGTCACTTGTGCGAACCCTTTCCGGCTTGAAGCTTCGTGGTAATCTCCGAATTTGGAGGCCACCCGACGACTCGGAGAAAGCAGGCATCATGCGACAATCTTCTGAAGAATGACGCTGAACCGCTGTTTTCAAGTCGGTGTCGCACTACGGAGTACCATGCCAAATACTTCGAAACATTTGGAGCCGCGTTGGCCTGCCATGCTTGCTCTGCTTGCCGTGGGCGGATTGCGCTTTTCTCTGCCCGAATCCCTGTCAGCGGGCCCAGACTGGCTGATCATCGTTGTTGTCGGAGTGCTTCTGATTCCCACAGCGTGGGCACGCCAGCGCGGTAATGATGACCTCAATAAGTTTTTGGGCTATCTGCTGAGCACCATCGTGACTGTCGACATGATCTGGTCGCTTGGACTGCTGGTCGCCGCTTTACCAGCGCATCGACAGTCTCCTAAGGATCTGTTGCGTTCCGCAGCTGCCTTATGGATTACGAACATCCTGGTCTTCGCCTCGTGGTACTGGCGTTTAGATGCAGGTGGCCCGCGCGAGCGTGAGTTGCGTGGCGTACATACGGATGGAGCATTCCTTTTTCCGCAGATGACCCTCGATCAGCAAGCCAAGCGCGAGATGGGAGAGCAATGCTGGAGTCCAGGTTTTGTGGATTACCTTTTTCTTGCGTTCAATACCAGTACCGCATTCTCGCCAACGGACTGTCCCGTCTTGTCAACCTGGGCCAAACTACTCATGATGGTTCAAGCGCTGATTTCCCTGACCACGGTGGCCCTGTTGGCAGCTCGAGCAGTAAATATTCTTTAGAAAGCCTGGGTAAAGACTCAACCTGCTGAGATCACATCCTTAAGGCACTCTGTATGCTTAAATTCTTTGTTGCATCCGACGAGCGGAGAATGTGGTCTACCGGGGCAGCGTTTCGAGCGCGGTGCCACGCTGCATTGAGGTCGCGGCGATCAAGCGCGACTAGTGTGTTCGCAATTTCGAGGATCGCGTCCGCTTGATCGGACAGCGCTTGACGGCAAGCGTCCGGAAGTCGCGGTGCGAGCCGGCAAATCGCTTCGAGCTGACGGATCAGTACAGCGGGGGTCGTCGACGAGGCCTGACGGATCTGATCGAACGCAAGCTTGACGAGGCGTTCTAGCCGCACCGGCGGCATCCATACCCGGAGCCGGCTGCCGGTGTCGTACCAGTTCCCTTCCAGCGGTGGCCGCTCGGCCAGCGTAAGCAGTGCGTCGGCGAGCCAGTCAACGCACGCAACGCCGGTGAATGTATCGTTGACTGCGGGAGACAGCGCGCGGATCGCGATCTCAACAACCTGCGCAATGCCGAACTCGCTGTCTTGTGTAAGCGTGCGGTGACGGCCGATGTGAATTCCCCGATCAAGCGCGGCTTCCATGGTGCCGACTTTGTCCGCTGGGACGATTGCAGCGAGCGGCTCACCGCGGAGCACGAACTGGCCGGGGCGGAACCTCAGCACGATCAGTGCGTCCGCCGCGCGCGCGGACGCGACCAGGGCACCGTGATCGACGTGCTGTAGATATCCGCTCTTCGCGCACGACACGGTCCCGCCAGTCTCAGCCTGGTGAAGAATCGCAGCATCATCGGGCACGACACCCGTGCCCTCGCCAGGGCCGGACATGTGTGCTCTGCCGGCCGCGACATACAAATCGTCCACGATCGCGGCGATCATGTCGGGGTTCTGGATCGATTTCGCAACCCGATGGCTGTAGTAGACGAGGAACCCGAAGCTGAGCACGACAAGTATCCAGGCCGTGATCAGCGAAATTTGTGGGATGAACGATGACCGCGGATCCTGATGCGTGACCAGGAAGACGAGGCAGATGTACACGAACGTTCCCATGAACATGCCGATCGTGACCTGGGTAACCCAGTCCTGCAGGAACCGATAGAGCAGGCGCGGCCCAAACAGCGTGGAGACCATCGACAGCACGAGGAGTGCAACCGAGAAAATCAGCGCGAGCACGGTCGCGACCGCGCCCATCATCGCCGACAGGATCGCGCGCGCGTCGTCGATGCTGCCCATGGTCAACCACGAGGGGATGTGAATAACGCCATACTTGTCGAGGATGTCCGGAATCAGGGTGATCGCGAACAGCGCGACTGCGGCGAGCGAGAGCTGCAGCGGGATCCGTCACAGGTTAATGTCGCGTTGCGAACGGAGCTTGGTAGGGCGCGGTGCAAGCATGATATTTGAATTTAAAATTCTCTATCTTCCCAAGAGCAATCGTTCCAGTACTGGACCCAGGGCCAAGGCAGGAAGATAGCTCAGTGCCACCAGTACTATCAAACAGGTCATGAGTAGGACCCCGAACACAAGAGAATGGGTAGGAAGAGTTCCCGATGAGGAAGGGGTATTTCTCTGACGACCAAAGAGAGCGGCAAACGCCAATGCAGGAATCGCTAAGCCGAACCTGCCAACCATCATCGCCAATGCCGTGGTGAGGTTGTAAAACGGAGTGTTGGCACTCAGACCGGCAAAACTTTGGCCGTTGTTGGCGAAGCAGGAAGTGAAGGCAAAGAGAATTCCCGTAAAACCATGCGGGCCGGTGTTGACGGTGAGCCCGGACAGTCCCATCCTGGTGCTCACGGCAATCGCAGTGAGTGGCAGGACGACTAGCGGGGCCGCCAAAGCGTAGAGCATGATCATTTTGTTCTCCGCAGGCCCTATCTTCTTTCCCAGGTATTCAGGCGTTCGTCCAACCATCAGTCCCGCTAGAAACACGGCGATTGCAGCGGCCATGACCATGCTATAAATGCCAGTTCCCAGACCTCCGAACACGAGTTCTCCGAGCAGCATGTTCATCAACAACACCATACCGCCGAGCGAGGTGTAGCTGTCGTCCATTGAGTTGTTTGATCCCGTGGCCGTGTTTGATGTAACGACAGCTGTAAGGGTCGAACTACCTATGCCGAAGCGCACCTCCTTCCCTTCCATGTTTCCGCCAGACTGGAGGCGGCTATTTCGGAAATCCACATTTCCGACCTGGGGAATACCCCGTTGTTCAAAGTGATGTACGAAGAGCAATCCGCAGACGAACAGGAGCAGCATCACTCCGTAAAGAAGCCATCCTTGTCGAGGCTGGCCCACCATCCTGCCGAAGGTGTTCGTGAAAGCGGCGGGCAGGAGCACGATTGCCAACATTTCGAGGAAGTTTGCAAGCGGCGTAGGATTCTCATAGGGATGCGCCCCATTTACGTTAAAGAAGCCACCGCCATTCGTGCCGAGATTCTTGATGATCTCCATTGCTGCCACAGGACCTTGTGGTATCACTTGCTGCGTGCCTTCGACGGTTGTGACGACAGCGTAGCGATGGAAGCTCATCGGAACGCCCTGCCATACGAGCAGCAAGGCGCCCATCAGTGCTCCCGGTAACAGGATCCAGAGCAGGGCGCGTGTGAGATCAGCCCAAAAGTTGCCCAGCGTGTCGGAGAGTTGCCGCGCAAGGCCGCGGATAAAGGCAACGCCCACGGCTAACCCCGCAGCACCAGCCAAGAAGTTTTGCGCGCAGAGTCCGACCATCTGACTGAAGTAGCTCATCGTATTCTCGCCGGCATAGGCCTGCCATGTCGTGGTCGTGGAGAAGCTGATTGCCGTATTCAGAGCCAAGTCCGGGGATAATGGTGTTGTGTGGTACTGCGGAAAGAACCAGGGAAGAAACTGCTGCATCCTGAGAATGCCATATAACAGGAGCGTGCCGGCAAAGCCAAAGAGCACAAAACAGGTCGCATATTCCTTGCCGGTCATCTCCGCATCGGGAGCGACGAAGGTAATGCGATAGATCAGCCGTTCAACTGGAACACAGAAACGATCAAGTGCCGTCCGCTGCCGGGAAAAGACCCGTTCCATGTATCCGCCCAAGGGCTTCACCAAGGCGGTGACGATGACCACAAACAACACGTATTGAATTGCGCTGTATAAATCCACGATCTACTCAGGAGCAGCCCAACCGAAGCGTCATCAAAACAATTACCGGGTCCCCGAACCTGCTAGGAGTCCCGCCCTGCTTGCAGCATTCTAGTGCCGCGTCGGTGTCTTTGTATGGCAACAAATTCACCTAAAGCTCGTCTGGCGACGGATCGCCTGAATGCGGAACGAATAGCCGATCCCAATGAGATGATCCACTGCGGCGGATGACAGACCCACGCCGACATGGAAGTCAATCTGTTGCTGCTTGGTGATCTTTAAAGCCGTCCCGAAGTGCAGCAAGTGCCGCGGCCCACCGTTTTCCGGAAAGTCGCCCGCGTATTCGACAAAGGCGTCCCAGGGCTTCGTCAATTGACAATCCAAAAGGAACGTCGATTCGCCGGTCACGTTTCGCGTGCGGCCTTGAGTGGGCCAATACACCGAGAACATTCCGGCCGCCGTCCAGTTAGTGGATAGAGCGCGGGACCATGGTACCTGCAATCCCGGATCGTACCCGTCGCTCGACACGTCGTTGGTGCCGGTCGGAAAACTCAGGAACAGGATTACAGATATATCGAATTTACCCGGCGTAGGGCCAAGCTGTTCTTTTACTCCAAAGGCAGAGTCACCGAATCCCGAGCCCCCCGGCGTTCAGGTTGTGGAAATAGTCCGGTACGGTGAAACGTAACTCAGTCCTCTTGGCGACTCCAAAACGTACTAAGCTCTCCGGGCCATCTAACACGATCTGTCCCTGGCTGCTAGTTTCAAGGAAACCGTTCTCCACCTGCAGGCTGCCAGCCGGGACCACAACGCTGGAATTCGTAACTGCGGGCCGATCCGTTGCGATCGGTCCCAATGCGTCAACGCTCGGGGACTGATCCAGGCCATGTAATGGCGGCACTCCGGCCAAGATGAATGCCAGCAGAACGGTAGAAACGCGAGCGAGCATTATCCGAGTGAACAGTCCAGTGTTCCCCTAGCAAGCACTGAAACGCGCTGCCTCTACTTCCCCACGTTCACTGGGTGGCTTACGCGCAATTTCGATTGCTCTAGTTCCTTTATGTCCAACTGTCCTTTCTTATCTTTATCCAGCCTGTCGAACTCAGATTCCATGAATTTCATCCACTCTTCCTTGGAGATTTTGCCACTCTTGTTGGTATCCATAAGGAGAAGCAACTGCTTGACCTCGGGTTCTCCCAATGCCAGCTTATCCTGTGACTTCGGAACTGCTGCCCTTTGTGCGACCGCGGTTCCTACCATGGCCAAGATAGCGACCAGCACTGCACTGACGATGACCCGTACGATGTGCGTTCGTGCCAGCATAACTGACCTCCACAAATGTCCTATTCCAATCCGTTCTTACGCAGCGCGCCTCAGTGGCTTTCTCTGCTTCGGCAGTTCAGCTATCGTGGGTTCGGCGGAGCCGAGTCGCAGACGCAGCCAATAACCGCTCGAACGAGGCTTGCTCTCCTTCCAAAGAGCCACCAAGAACCGTACGTAAAATGCAATGCCCATCATGCCAAGAAACGTCATTGCCATTTTTGCGAACATGTCAAACCTCGGTCCGGATTCCCAACCCGAAGCGTTACTCAAATCACGCAACCCAAATCATTAACGAACAAAATGCATAAAGTTCGAATAAAAAAGTCATAATTTATTCGTCAAAAAGCGAGTGTGGTTACGATTCATCCGGAGTTTTGTCGATTTGGCGGCAGTGGATCTGCTTCGTTTCGCGTCGCGTTCTCCTTCGCATCGCATCGGAACCGGTAAGCGAAACCGTCTGCCGCCGACGGGCGGTCGTCTTAACATGCTCCGAGAAGCAACCCGGATTTCGTCGCTACTTTCGGTTTGGCCGTGCCGCCACCGATGGCGGTTGCAGTAAAGACTGAACTCGCTTGTCCATATTGTGTCCTTTAACCTAGAGGCGGAGGTCACTCAATCCTGGATGGCCTTCGGGACGTGGCCCGAAAGCCCAGTGGTATTTCCGATCGGCCTCTAGAATGGAGAGGTCGTTGATTGATGCATACCTTGACGCCATGAGCCCATCGTCATTGAACTCCCAGTTCTCATTGCCATAGGAGCGATACCAGTGACCGGATTCATCGTGCCACTCGTACGCGAAGCGCACGGCAATGCGGTTTCCCGTGAATGCCCACATTTCCTTGATGAGCCTGTAGTCGAGTTCTTTGGCCCACTTGCGAGAGAGGAAAGCAATGATTTCGTTTCGCCCGTTGATGAACTCCGAGCGGTTCCTCCATCGTGAATCGATCGCGTAGGCAAGAGCTACTTTTGCGGGATCGCGAGTATTCCAGCCATCTTCGGCGAGACGCACTTTTTGCATCGCACTCTCGCGGGTGAATGGAGGCAAGGGTGGGCGGGCTGTCGTTTCACTTGCCATAATTTCTTCTCCTTGCACGGCTCAAAACGAATGGTCCAAATCATTTCTGCGGCTTCATGAACTGACCTATAAGCGTCGCAATATCATCCGCCGCCGTATCCAATGCGAAATGACCACCATCGACAACGTAGACCTCAGCATTGGGCACATCTCGCCGATAGGATTCCGGTTCCGAGGAGTCAAACGATGACTCATACTTGCCCCAAATCACCAGCAGGCGCGGCTGCTTCTGGCGCATCCAAGCTTGCCACTTGGGATAGCTTTCAACGTTGGTGCGGTAGTCGTAGAAGAGGTCGCTCTGAATCTCGACCTGGCCGGGCTGATTGAGAAAGTAAAATTCGTCCGTCCACAGATCGGGGTCATGGCGTTCCACGTTGGGATCGCTTCCGACATGGCGCGTGCGCGTCGTCTGCAACGACAGCAGGTTGGTACGAAGTGCGCTTTCGTTGGCAGCGCGATCGGCCCAGAAAGCTCGTCGTGTTTTCCAATTTGCGCCCAGACCCTCATTGTGCGCCACTGCATCCTGGACTATGAGACCCTCGATCCGGTCCGAATGGGCCAAGGCCATGCGAAAACCCACGGGGCCGCCGTAGTCCTGCATATAAAGCGTGTAACGCGAGAGCCCAAGAGCTTCGGTGAAGTGATTCATGGTTTCGGCGATGTGATCGAACGTGTACGCGAATTGTTTCGGGTCCGGCCAGTCACTATGTCCGAAGCCCGGGTAATCGGGCGCGATAAGGTGATAGCGATCGGAAAGCCGAGAGAACAAGGGATCGAACATCCGCGAGGAAGACGGGAGTCCGTGCAGCAGGAGAAGTGTCGGCGCGTCTTTCGGCCCGGCCTCCCTGTAAAAGATGGAGAGTCCATCTACCTGTATCGTGCGATAAAGAGTGGGGTATTTCACGGGGCGTTCCTTTCCCTGGGCGTGGGGCGGCAGTTGAGATATTGCGAGCATCATAGAAAACACCAGCACTATACAAGAAAGCTGCGAAAATCGGGGCCAACGGGACATGTAGAAAGGATGCATGGGTTACCTCCGGGTTAGAAGTCCTGTGCAACTTTGTCCGTGATATTTGACGTTTCCATCTCTTTTCTCCTTATTTAAGAATTTACTTTTCACGGCGGGCTGCGCTCCACTGCATGATGGGCTCCGCGATTTCAGAAATCTCCTCGACCAATGAGATCAAGAAAGCGGACACTTCGATGCAAGGGGAAAGATTGGCGCTTTGCCCTGCCCACATCGGCACAAGATCTGCCCGACCCGCAGCGTCTGCTGCGATTGTGAGATTTCTGACGAGTTCTCGTTGCAGGGGATACGGCAAGATCTCGGTTCCGTTCCGGTTCAAGTCCTCCATCACGCGGTTGTGGATTGCCCGTGCGAGTCTTCCCGTGAACCCTTTTGTCAAGGCAGTATGTCCGGCATTGCGTCGTCGCAAAGTTTCGCGATGCAGGCGGGTTTCGTAATCCGTGCCGGCTCGTATTCGAAGAATGCCTGGTTGGCCGCAACTTTGCGGGTCTGCGCCGGAAGATTTTTGCCTCCGAATCTTTGCACCGACTGCCAGCCCAGCCAACTGAATTCATGGTTGTCCCACATGTTGACGAAGGGCCAGCGTGCGCGCGCGTCCTGAAGATCGGGATCACTCAGGTAACCGCGATAGACCGCGCGATAGTCTTCTACCGTTGTCGGGATATGAAAATCGCGAATCTTCTCGCCGTGCGGATAGCGGGCGATGTCTCGCAGGCGGCGGTCGTACATGCCCTGCGGGCGGTCCTCCGGGTACCAGACAATTTCATAAATAAAATCGCCGAGGTGCAGCACAAAACCAATGCGCTCCGTTTCGGCGGCGTGTTCATCCTCAAAAATCATTCTGCGGTAGGCGTTCTGCGCTCCCTGGTTCGCATTCTGGCAACTCACAAAAACAAACCGGACCGGCCTCGCATCGTCCACCGCGGGCGCTGTGATCGTTCTTCCGACACGGCTGCCGAAGCCTTCGCGATCGGTGAAGCGATACCAATACACGCGGCCCGGCTTGAGTCCGCCAACCAGGACGCGGCAAGTCCAGTCGGAGACTGCGGAAACCGGAGCCGCCGCAGTTGCTACAACCCGAGAGAACGCCTCATCCTCGGCGACTTCGACGTTCAGCTTCAGAGCTGGATTCTTATCGGTCGACGGATATCGCGTCCATAGCAAAACGCTGTTGCTGTCGGGATCTCCTGATGCAACTCCTTCGGGGAAAAGGTCGCGGCGTTCCCGCCATGCAACATGAGATTTTGTCCCAAACGGACTACTCCAGGCTGCCGTGGCGCCCATGGCAGCGGCCATTCCCAGGAAAGCGCGTCTGGTGACGCGTGGACATCGATTCCTACCTCTGATTCAAAAGTGTACAACCGCAGAAAGCTCAGCCTTCACTTCACGGAATGGGGGTCGCCGCAAACGGATATTGCCGCCTTCTCCGAAATCCATTCTAACCTTTCGACTCCTACGGAACTGACCCTGCCGGATTTTGGCACGAGACAAAATCCCACACGAGAGACTATCGTTGCTGTCGGCGATCAACTTCCAGGCTGGGAGACATTCAACGTGTTGAATCGTAGAAATTTTCTGAAAGTGGCGGGCACTGCAACCGCAGAGACGTTCCTCGCAGCGAAAACGAAAATTCACGCGCTGACCGCGGTGCAGACAGCACCTACAGCGCCCATTGCCGCTAACGATCATATTCAGATCGCGCTGATTGGGGCTGGCGGTCAGGGCCAGGGAGACACCAAGGTTGCGATGGAAGTTCCGGGCGTGAAGCTTGTCGCCGTGGCCGACTGTTACGACGGCCGGCTCGATCACTGCAAGGAAGTTTGGGGCAACGAGATCTTTACCACGCGCGACTACAAAGAAATTCTGGCGCGCAAGGACATCGACGCCGTCATTATCGGTACTCCCGACCATTGGCACAAGCAAGTCTCCATTGATGCGATGAAAGCGGGCAAGGACGTCTATTGCGAGAAGCCCATGATCCATCTGTATGCCGATGGGCCGGAGATGATCGAGACCGCTCGCGCGACGAACCGTATCATCCAGATCGGAAGCCAGCGTGTGAGCTCGATCATTTACATGAAGGCGAAAGAGCTGCTCGCTTCCGGGGCTATTGGGCAGCTCAACATGGTGACCGCGCATTGGGATCGCAATTCGTCGATGGGCGCGTGGAACTATACCGTTCCTCTGGATGCCTCGACTGAAACCTGCGATTGGACGGGGTTTCTGGGAACTGCGCCGAAAATCCCCTTCAATGCAGAACACTTTTTTCAGTGGCGCAAGTGGAAAGCCTACGGCAGCGGCGTGGCAGGAGACTTATTCGTACATCTATTCAGCGGAACGCATTTCATCACCGGAACCAATGGTCCCACGCGAGCTATGGCCACTGGAGGATTACGCTTCTGGAAAGATGGACGCGACGCTTCCGACGTGATGCTGGGTCTATTTGACTATCGCGAAGGGTTCAACCTTAGCCTGCGCGTGAACTTCGTGGATGGAGGGGAGGAGAGCGAAGGGTTGATCTTCACCGGCTCGGAAGGCACGATGGAGATTGCCGGCAATACGGTCAGCGTGAGCCGCACGCCACTCGAAAAAGAACCGGGCTACATGATCGGCACTTTCACCAAGGCAATGCAAAAGCAAATTCTGGAAAGCTATGAGCAGAAGTATCTGGCTTCGCACCCAACGGGAGTGCCGTCAGCGGAATACGAAAAATACGTCGCGCCTGAGGGCTATAGCGACCGCTATGACCACTTCCAGAATTTCTTTGCGGCGGTTCGCTCGCGGAAACCTGTTGTGGAAGATGCGGTGTTCGGTTTCCGCGCTGCGGGCGCGGCACTGCTCAGCAATGTAAGCCTTGATCGCGGCGCTGTGGTGAAGTGGGACCCCGACGCGATGAAACTAGTATGAAACAATAATGTCGCCTAAAAGATTTCGCGGAGAATCGGCTTGCTGAAAAATATTAGATTCGTAGTTCTTATCATTGTGTCCACAGTGGCGGGCGTTTGCGTTGCCGCCGCACAAAGCGCGCATAAGACCACTCCCGGCAATGGCCCCGGAGACATTCCGCAGACGACTTTTTTCGTACACCGTCTGGGCACCGACCATGCCGAGGGCATTACCACGCTCGACATGAATGGCGACGGTCGGCCCGACATATTGAGCGGCGCTTATTGGTATGAAAATCCGGGACCGCAGGGAGGTGAGTGGAAGCGCCATCAATACCGGACAGTAGGCCTTCTCAACGAGTTCGTCTCCGACTGTGGAGAATGGACTTTCGATGTGAACCACGACGGGGCACCTGATGTGGTAACAACAGGGTGGATGCTGAACGGGCTGTGGTGGTACGAGAATCCGAAGAAGGCCGGGGTAATGTGGCAGAAGCACTTCATCACTGACAGTTATGACACCGAAGGCGGCGCGACGGGCGACATCAACGGCGACGGCAAACCTGATCTCGTGCTCGCGCATTACAACCATTCGGGAATTCTTTGGGTTGATTTCTCCGGCCTGGAACCGAAGGTTCACCATGTCGGAGGGAAAGAACAAGATGGACACGGCATCGGCATTACCGACGTGGATGGCGATGGCAAAGCCGACATTCTGACTCCTTACGGCTGGTTCAAGAACATCGATGCCGACAACGACAAGTGGGAGTGGCATGGAGACTGGCAGCTCGGCGATGCCGGCTTTCCCATCATCGGCTATGACGTGAACAACGACGGCAAGACCGACATTATCTATGGCCAGGGCCATAGCTACGGCCTCTATTGGCTGGAACAGAAGGGCGAAGGTGCCGACCGGACTTGGGTGAAGCATGTGATCGACGAATCTTACTCGCAGATTCATGCGCTCAAGTTGGTCGATATCGACGGCGATGGAGTTCCGGAATTATTGGCGGGAAAGCGCTATCGCGGGCACTCGGGCAACGACCCGGGCTCATATGATCCTTTGGTGATTTATTACTACAAGATTGACCGCAAGACTGGGGAGTTCACGCGCTATCCCGTTTCACTGAACGGAACTGCCGGAGCCGGGACGCAGTTTGTTGTGGAAGATCTGGATGGAGATGGTGACCTGGATATTGCGACGGCGGGAAAGACAGGCGTTCACTTTTTCGAGAATCTAAAGATCAATCATGTACCCAAAGACGCCCGCGAAAACGAATTGCTGCTTGATAAGAGCTGGCCTTTCGAAGGCGAAGGGGTCACGGTGAAGCAGGAGGACGGACCTCCCAACAAGTAGCTGTCGCGGAGTTCGCTTGCTGGTTCGTGCAATTCTAATGCCTTCGACGTCACGCGCCGCTCTGCGTTTTTCGGTCCACAAATGTAGTTTTTTAGATCGTCAACGAACAACTTCATTTGCTTATGTCTTGATCCGTCGTCGGGCGCTCGCAAGATCGACGATGGATGCACGACCGCCATGGCATCGCCTGAGCCAATGCCTCATCCAGAAGTTTTCCTGCCGGTCCAACGAAGAATGGCCGGCGCGGTCTTCCTGATCTCCCGACTGTTCACCACAAGCCGGAGCGAAAGAAATAGTAACCAGAGTTGAAAATGGGGACTGAAATGGTCTAGTATTAAAGCAGACTGAATCAGTCCTATTTACGGGACCAGTCAAACCTATGATTCGACTCGGCAAACTGACCGATTACGGCGTCGTTTTGATGACGTATATTGCGCGCGATGGATCGCCGACGCTTCGCACGTCCCGTGATTTGGCGGTCGAATCGAAGTTGCCTTTGCCTACTGTGAGCAAGGTTTTGAAGAAGCTTTTGGAGAGCGGCCTCTTGACCTCGCACCGGGGCATCAAGGGCGGATACAGTCTGGCTAAGAAGCCGGATCAAATTTCCGTAGCTGACATTATTGTGGCCATCGAAGGTCCGATCGCGCTGACCGAGTGCAGTGATGCGGTGGGAATGTGTGACGTGGAGCGCTCGTGCCCCATCAAAAGCAATCAGAGAATCGTAAGCGAAGTGGTGCGGGGCGCGCTGGAAAAAGTGACGTTGTCCGATCTGCTTCATCCTTTGCAGTTAGTGGCGATAAAAAATTCGCGCGGGCAACTGGTTCCTAGTATCGAAATCATTTCCGGGAGCATGCAATGAGCAGCAGCAATCTTGAAACAATTCGCAGTCTGGCAGAACAGGATTACAAGTGGGGCTTCATCACCGATATCGAGGAAGAGCGCGTTCCCAAGGGCCTCGATGAGAAAACCGTTCGCCTAATCTCGGCCAAGAAGAACGAGCCGGAGTTCATGCTGCAATGGCGGTTGAAGGCGTTGCAGCACTGGCAATCCCTCGAGAAGGCGGAAGCTGAACCTACGTGGGCGAACATTAAATATCCGCCGATCGATTATCAGGGAATCTCTTACTACTCGGCGCCCAAGCAGAAACCGAACCTGGAGAAGCTGGAGGATCTCGATCCGGAAATTCTACGCACTTACGAAAAGCTCGGCATTCCGCTGCTGGAGCAGAAGCGGCTGGCGGGCGTTGCCGTGGATGCGGTGTTCGACAGCGTATCGGTGGGAACAACGTTCAAGGAGAAGCTGGGTGAGATCGGCGTGATCTTCTGCTCGTTCTCTGAAGCCGTGCAGAAGCATCCGGAGCTGATCCAGAAATATTTAGGATCGGTAGTTCCTTACACTGATAATTTTTTTGCTTCGCTGAATGCGGCGGTGTTCACCGATGGGTCGTTTGTTTATGTTCCCAAGGGTGTGAAGTGCCCGCTGGAGCTTTCCACTTATTTCCGTATTAATGCGGCTGAAACCGGACAGTTTGAGCGGACTCTGATCATTGCGGACGAAGGCGCTTCGGTGAGCTATCTCGAAGGTTGCACTGCGCCGATTCGCGATGAAAATCAGTTGCACGCAGCAGTGGTGGAATTGGTGGCGCTCGATAATGCGCAGATCAAGTACTCGACCGTGCAGAACTGGTATCCGGGCGACAAGAACGGCAAGGGCGGCATCTACAACTTCGTCACCAAGCGGGGTAAGTGCCAGGGAGTGAATTCCAAAATCTCCTGGACGCAGGTCGAGACCGGATCGGCGATCACATGGAAATATCCGAGTTGCATTTTGCAGGGCGACAACTCGGTGGGCGAGTTTTATTCCGTGGCGCTGACCAACAATTATCAGCAGGCCGATACCGGTACCAAGATGATTCATATCGGCAAGAACAGCCGAAGCACGGTTGTTTCCAAAGGAATCTCCGCCGGTCACGGACAGAACACTTACCGCGGCCAGGTGAAGATTATGAAGGGCGCAACCGGAGCGCGAAATTATACGCAATGCGATTCCCTGCTGATCGGCGACAAGTGCGGCGCGCATACTTTTCCTTACATTGAAGTGCGAAATTCCACCGCGTGCATGGAACATGAAGCTTCCACATCAAAGATTGGCGAGGATCAGCTCTTCTATTTGCGGCAGCGTGGTTTGAGCGCCGAAGATGCCGTTTCCATGATCGTGAATGGATTCTGCAAGCGGGTGTTCAAAGAATTGCCGATGGAGTTTGCCGTGGAGGCGCAGAAGTTGCTGGGCGTGAGCCTGGAAGGCAGCGTCGGATAATTGCGATTCCCATTTCTCGCGCAGAGAGCACGCGAGAAATGGGGCACCCGGGGATTGTGAATGGCGGATGAGAAATCAACGAGGACAAGAATGAGCTTACTGGAAATCAAGAATTTGCACGCGAGCGTGGATGGCCACGAGATTCTGAAGGGCATCGACCTGACCATCAATGCGGGCGAAGTGCATTCGATCATGGGCCCGAACGGCTCTGGCAAAAGCACGTTGGCCCAGGTGCTCTCGCGCCACGAGACTTACACGGTCACTCAGGGCCAGGTCCTATACAACGGAAAAGACCTTCTGGAGATGAAGCCGGAAGAAGCCGCGTGCGAGGGTATCTTTCTGGCGTTCCAGTATCCGGTGGAGATTCCGGGGATTGGAAATGCGTACTTTTTGCGTTCCGCGCTCAATGCGATTCGCAAGTACAAGGGCGAAGATGAAATGGACGCCATGGATTTTCTGCCCATGTTCCGCGAGAAGCTGAAGCTGCTCGAAATGGACGACAAGCTGATGAGCCGCTCGGTTAACGAGGGTTTTTCCGGCGGGGAAAAAAAACGCAATGAGATCCTGCAAATGGCGGTGTTGGAACCCAAGCTGGCAATTCTGGACGAAACCGATTCGGGGCTGGACATTGATGCGCTGAAGATTGTGGCCAAGGGCGTGAACGCTCTGCGGACTCCGGACAGAGCCATGCTCGTCGTGACGCACTATCAGCGGCTGTTGAATTACATTGTGCCGGATTTCGTGCATGTGCTGGTGGATGGTCGCATTGTTCGTTCGGGCGGCAAAGAACTGGCGCTGGAGTTGGAAGAAAAAGGATACGTATTCGAGACCGAGGCGCGGCAGGCGATGCTTGCGTAGTGCTGGCACTTCTCGACAACAGGTTATAGGGATAAATGATTTCGACAACTGAGCAATTACAAAGTCATCTCGAGAATTTCAGCGAATTCACGAAGCATGCCGCCGGGCGCGATTTAGGCTGGCTGCGAAAATTGCGCGAAGACGCCTTCGCGCGCTTCTGCGAAGTCGGATTTCCCACGACGCGAGACGAAGATTGGCGCTTTACCAATGTTGCGGCCATTGCAAAGTCTGTTTTTCACTTGGCGACAAAGTCAGGAGCTACGCCAGAAAAAAGCGCCCTCGCAGATCAGCGGATTATCCCTGATTCTTCCTGCCGGCTCGTATTCGTGAACGGACACTTTGCGGCGGAGTTGTCCTCGATGGGCAAGCTGCCAACAGGTGTCGAAGTGAACAGTCTGGCGTTGCAGATTCAGAAAGACCCAGCAGCGGTTGAACGCCATCTGGGTCGCTATCTGAATATTCAGCGCGACGCGTTCTCGGCGCTTAACACGGCATTTGCGGAAGACGGGGCCTATATCCATATCGCGCGACGCACGGTTCTGGAAAGTCCCATTCACCTACTATTCGTATCGAATGGAATTTCTTCCGCTCAATCTCCGCTAATGATGCATCCCCGCAATCTCATCGTGGCCGAAGCGGAAAGCGAAGCCACTATTGTCGAGGACTACATTTCTCTGGATGACAGCGTCAGCTTTTGCAACACGGCGACGGAACTGATTGCGGGTGATGGCGCGATCGTGTCGCACTACATGCTCGAGCGCGAAAACCGGCAGGCCTTTAATATCTCGACGTTGCGCATGCAACAAGGCAGAAGCGCAAATGTGGCGTCGCACTCCGTGCTGCTCGGAGGCGGTTTAGTTAGGAACAATGTGCATCCTGTCCTGGCCGGAGAAGGCGGCGAATGCCTGATTAACGGGCTGTTCGCGGGTACAGGCGAACAGCATCTCGACAATTACATGCTGGTGGAGCATGCCAGCCCGCACTGCGGGAGCCGCCAGTTTTATAACGGCATTCTGAACGATCATGCGCATGGCGTGTTTCACGGCCGCATTATCGTTCACAAAGACGCGCAAAAGACCGACGCCAAACAAACTAATCGTAACCTGCTGCTTTCCGACGATGCGCGAATCGATACCAAGCCGCAGTTGGAGATTTACGCCGACGATGTGAAGTGTACGCACGGCGCAACCATTGGCCAGATTGACGAGGTCGCGCTCTTTTACCTGCGCTCGCGCGGCATCGATGAAGCTTCGTCGCGGAAATTACTACTCTCCGCGTTTGCCGGCGAATGCCTGGACCGTATGAAACAGGGCGCGGCGCGAAGCTACGTGGAAAAGTTGATCGACGAGTCGTTGTCAGCCTTTCTGCTGAGTTCCGGCAATGCTTCGAACGAACTGCTTTCGAAGGATCGCGAATTAAGTTGGGAGGAAGTGGGATGACCGTACTAGCCGATAAGCTCCCGGAAACTTCCGCAGGTGAATCGACAACGAGCGACGCTCTCGATGTAGAAAAAGTCCGGAGAGATTTCCCGATCCTGTCGAGAATGGTTCACGGGAAGAAGCTTGTTTATCTCGACAATGCCGCGACTTCACAGAAACCACGCGCCGTGATCGACGCGATTTCCGGTTACTACGAAAACGACAATTCCAATATTCATCGCGGCGTGCATTTCCTTTCCGGCCTGGCAACGGAAGCCCACGACCATGCGCGTACGACCGTGCAGAAGTTCATCAACGCGGCCGACTCGCGCGAGGTAGTGTTTACGCGCGGCACCACGGAAGCGATTAACCTGGTGGCCCAAACCTACGGGCGAGCACACGTCGGCGCCGGCGATGAAGTCCTAATCACCGCGATGGAACACCATTCCAACATCGTGCCCTGGCAGATTCTGTGCGAAGAAAAGAAGGCGCGGCTGCGAGTTGCTCCTATTGATGATCGCGGCGAGTTGCTGCTCGACGAATTCGAAAAGCTGTTGACCCCGCGAACGAAGATAGTGGCTGTCACGCACGTCTCCAATGCGCTCGGCACGGTCAATCCGCTGGCGGCGATCATAAAGATGGCGCACAGCCGCAACATCCCCGTACTCGTGGATGGAGCGCAGGCAATTCCACACTTACGAGTGGATGTCCAAGCTTTGGATTGCGATTTCTATACATTTTCCAGCCACAAGGTTTACGGACCGATGGGAATCGGGGTTCTTTACGGCAAGGCTTCCCTGCTGGAATCGATGCCTCCATACCAGGGCGGCGGCGACATGATCAGTTCGGTCACGTTTGAGAAAACGACCTACAACAAGCTGCCGTATAAATTTGAAGCCGGCACGCCGGATGTTGCCGGAGCTATAGGTTTGGGCGCAGCCATTGATTACGTAAATCATTTGGGGAGGGAGAACGTCGCGGCTCACGAGCATGAACTGCTAACCTATGCGACTCACACGCTTTCGGCCATTTCTGGTTTGCGTTTGATCGGCACCGCTCGTGAGAAGACCGGCGCTCTTTCATTCGTTCTGGAAGACATACATCCGCACGATATCGGAACGATTCTAGATCAGCAAGGGATCGCCATTCGCACGGGGCATCACTGCGCTCAACCGGTGATGGAGCGCTTCGGCATTCCTGCGACGGCGCGGGCATCATTCGCGGTGTACAACACAAAAGAAGAAATCGACGCACTGGCTGCGGGCATCCAAAAGGTAAGAGAGGTATTTGCCTGATGGCGGATTTGCGCGAGTTGTATCAGGAAGTGATCCTGGAGCACAGCAAGACACCGCGGAATTTCAAGCAACCCCCTGCCGTGAACCGCAGCGCCGAAGGCTACAATCCGTTGTGCGGCGACCACTTTACGGTTTATCTGGACATGGAAGGCGATTCCATCCGCGACATTGGATTCAAGGGATCGGGATGCGCCATCTCCAAAGCGTCTGCCTCGATGATGACGCAGATCGTGAAAGGCAAGAGCAAGCAGGAAGCGTCCGCCTTGTTTGAGGACTTTCACAAGCTCGTGACAGGAACAGATGGAAAGAACGCGGATCTTGGCAAACTGGCCGTGTTCTCCGGCGTTTCCGAATTCCCCACACGAGTGAAATGCGCTACGCTGGCGTGGCACACGCTGCAAGCCGCGCTGGCGGGCCAGCACGATGCGGTCTCGACAGAGTGACATCGGCTAGGAAGATTTCCTTCTTATGACTGCAATCGGACCCATCTCGTTGAATCGCGAATGCGACGTCGTACAAATCCCCAGCGGTTCGCGAGGCACGCTTCCTGCCGGTACGCCGGTGCGGATCATGCAATCGTTCAGCGGGACCTACACGGTTTCCACCGATCTCGGTTACATGTGCCGCATCGACGGCAAGGATGCGGATGCGCTTGGGCTCTCGAACACTGAAGCATCAAAGCCAGAGATGGAAGGCACGTTCCAGGAACAAATGGTGTGGGACCAGTTGAAGACTGTTTACGATCCCGAAATTCCCGTCAACATCGTGGACCTGGGATTGATTTATTCCTGCGTCGTTACATCGCCGGACGATGGTGGAAAGAAAATTCTCGTGAAGATGTCGATGACCGCCCCAGGTTGCGGCATGGGTGATGTGCTCAAAGCCGATGTGCAAAGCAAGCTTTCCCGGTTGCCCGAAGTCAAAGAAGTACAGGTCGATGTGGTTTTTGAGCCCGCGTGGCATATGGGACTCATGTCCGAAGCCGCGAAGTTACAACTCGGCCTGTGATGAATCACTTCTCTCATATTCGTTCGATTCTTTCTCGTTCCCAGCCCTCGTAACGCTCCCACCCGATACAATATTTCAGCAGGGTTCCGGCTGCCGGAAGCCTGCACCATAAAGCCTAAATGCCTCAACCGCTCCTTCATTCCTCTCTATTGGCCGATCTGTATGAACTCACGATGGCGGCTGCGTATTTTGAAAACAAGCTAACCGGTAACGCAACATTTGAATTATTTGTGCGGTCGCTTCCGCCGGAACGAACTTTTCTCCTGGCGGCAGGCCTGGAGCAGGCGCTGGAGTATTTAGAAAACTTGCATTTCAGCGCTGAAGAGATTTCCTATCTCCGTGAACAGCCCATCTTTTCCCGCATCGGCGATGACTTCTTCGACTATTTAAGGAGTTTTTCTTTTCACGGCGACATTTGGGCCCTCCCCGAAGGTACGCCGGTCTTCGCGGAAGAACCTTTACTGCGTGTTTCCGCTCCGATCATTGAGGCGCAAATCATAGAGACGTTTCTGCTGTCCACGCTGACCTTCCAGACTATGATCGCATCGAAGGCCGCGCGGGTCACAACGGCTGCCCAGGGGCGGCAAGTGGTTGAATTCGGCTCGCGCCGGGCGCACGGTCCGGAAGCTGGTGTGCTTGCTGCCCGCGCCGCTTACATTGGCGGATGCAGTGGGACCTCCAACCTGCTGGCAGGAAAACTCTTCGGCATTCCGGTTTTTGGCACGATGGCACATTCGTTTGTTATGGCGTGCGCAGACGAGGAACAGGCATATCGCCGTTTTGACCAGCTCTTTCCCGAGCACAACATTTTGCTTGTGGATACGTATGACACTCTTGCCGCGATCGACAAAATAATTCTTGCCAAACTGCGCCCGAAAGCGGTTCGCCTGGATAGCGGCAATCTTCTAGAGCTGTCGCGGCAGGTGCGCGAGCGTCTTGACCGCACCGGACTGACTGAGACGCACATTTTCGTGAGCGGCGATCTCGATGAATTCCGCATTACGCGTTTACTGGCAGAGGGGGCGCCGATCGATGCCTTCGGCGTAGGCACGGTGTTGGCCACATCGAAAGATGCTCCTGCTCTTGGCGGCGTTTACAAACTGGTTGATCTGGAATCGGAGCAAGGGGTGACTTATCGCGCCAAGTTGAGCGAAGACAAAATCACCTATCCAGGAGCAAAACAGGTATTTCGTTTTTCGGACGACGATGGAGCTTACCGAGAAGATATTGTCGGATTGGAAAATGAAGAGTATTCTGCGGCGACGCCGCTGCTGCGCTGCGTGGTGAAAAATGGGAGACGTGCCGGCCCCTCGTTATCGCTGCAAACTGTCCAGCGATATGCGCAGGAACAATTGGCCAAACTTCCACCAGCGTGCCGGGAGTTGGGTCACCCGCAGTCGTATTCGGTATCCTTCAGCGAGCGTGTGAAGAATTTATTGGCTAACGTGCGCCGTCATTTGCAAAGCAGAGTGAGTTAAGAGCTTTTTAGCAATTGGCACTCCGCATTTAGCCATTAAATCGTTTTTACCAATGGCGCAGGCGGTCGGGTCCTGGCTGGATGCTGCGGGTGACTTCATGGGAAGGCATTCCAGTTTTGGAGGCGGTTTATGGATCAGAGAGGACGCCGCGATTTTCTTCGCTTTTCTGGTGCAGGGATTGCGGCTGCGCTGCCGTACGGTTCGGCAAATGCGCAGTCTGCTTCGGCCTCGCACAGCGCAGGCATTCATGACGTCCGGACTTTCGGAGCGGCGGGCGACGGCAAGACGATAGACAGTTCGGCAATCAATCATGCGATCGATGCCGCGGCCTCCGCGGGAGGCGGCACCCTGCTTTTTCCCGCC
>DATBZH010000016.1:0-103922 GCA_036513255.1 Candidatus Sulfotelmatobacter sp.
TGTCTATCCCCAGCCAATTAATGCTATGGTGCGAGACTTTGGGAAGATGGGCGTCATCGAGGTTCGAGCCGGGATTGCGGATGATCCGGGGTTTCCGCCCGTGATGCAGGTCGAGTCGCAAGTAAGCGTACCCAGCGGCGCCCGCATAGAAGAAGAGCAGACCATTGCCGGGCAGGATAACAAAGTACGGCGTTTCCCTCGCGGTTTGCGCGACACGTAATCAGATAGGGTAATGAAGATCGAGCCAGCAACGATCCTAACGATCGCGATTGTGCTTGGCTCCTGATTCGTCGGCGGCTCTCTGTCGCTGTCTACTTGCTTCAAAGTCAAACAAAGTGGATACACCTCTCCGCCCCGCCCTTCGTGATCTCTCCAGGATTGGCGCGATTTTAACCGTTTAAACGGGCAAGGTTGGAGAAGTGCCTCCGATGCAATGCCGCTACTCTCGAACCGTACGATGGAGCCGGACAATCCGAACAAGACATAACTCAATCGAGCTTGATGCCTTCAATGGCACAGGAGGAAAAGTATGGAAAGCAAAGGACCACTCACATGGCCGTCGCCGGAAAGTGTGGGGAAGACAACTCAGGGCGCGCAAACCCGCGAGGCACTCCGAGCCACACTGCCGGTGCGGCAACCGCTGAAGCCGGAAGAACTCCGCTACTCGAAGAAGGCGTTCCCGGCAAACGCTGAAATCGAATACGAGCGTTCCGTCATCCGCATCCCTTTCGAACTCAAGGGAAAAGCCAAAGCGGCCGCAAGCCAGGATGTCGACATTATGGCGTTTGACGCCTATATGCGGCTCATTCGCCAGGCCCCAACTCGCAACGGACTCGGGTACAGCCAGTTCGAGTTCTTCATCGACGCGTGGGAACTGACGAACACCTACAGCAAGGGTCTGAATGCGGACATCACCTTCACCATCTCGGATTGCCCTCAGCCCAAGAGCGTCTGCGTCTCGCTTCAGCGGGACTCCGACTATCCGGCCTTGATGGTGTACAACGCGCTTTACGACATCTACGTAGGCAAAGAGAAGATCGTCGAAAAGCAGCCCGGAGTGGCGATGGCGACGCCTATCTGGGAGATTCCACCACGAAACGTAACCGTCGCGTTCGAGAAACCCTTCGAGTCGGAACTGTTCACTTTCTCGGCTGGCACATGCGAGGGAATGACGTCGGTGAGCCAGGAGGAATTCGAACGTGGCGCCGCGGCTGCGCGCAAGGTGCGCGGTCAAGACTAAAACAGCAACATGAACCTTCGCATCGGAATCGTTCAGATCAACGTCACCAACCTTGGCGAAGCATGGCGCTTCTATGTCGAGAAGCTCGGGCTTCGCGGGCGGCAGACTCTGGGGCCGGGAAAGGCCTTCGAACTCGAGTCGGGGAGCGGCGGTCCGACCATTCTAGTCTACCCGGTTACACACAGGGGGATGCGGGAGTATCCGAACGAGACGGGTGTCGTCCTTGCTTTCTACACGGACGACATCCGCTCTACGGTGGACGCCTGGAAGGCAAAAGGCGTGTCGTTCATCCCGATTGCGTGGGCCAAAGACGAAACTGGAATTGCGGACTCGCCCTTCGGCCCGTTCATCGCCTTCCGGGATCCGTTTGGCAATGTCCACGAACTGTCGCAGCCGCGGGCCAGCGACCAATAGAAAGGAGTAGCGATGCCTATGACCACAGCCTCTCTCCCTCGCCTTAACAGCATTTTCGAGGGCTTTCCCAAACATCTTCTTCCGGCAGAAGCTTTCGCGCGGCTCAGCCGTTATTACCTTGCCCTGGATAGTTTTCCGCGCGTCAACACCGAGACGGGCAAACCGCTGGTTGACGAACAGACGCTCAATGCGATGCTTCGGGAATTTATCGGCAAGCCGCGCGCCGACCAGATCGTCCATCATCTCAAAGAGCTTCGTTCCAGCGCCTTCAGATCGGTAGAGCATTCCGGTCCGCCGGTGCAAGAGATTTCGTGGTTCGAGCTGGCGGACAAGATTGTGATCTACGATGGCAGCCCGGAGGCCTCTTTCAATCAGCTCGACCTTTCCAAACAACCCAATGGCCGGGACGTCGTACTGGCAGTCCAGGCCCGGTTTCCCAGCTTCGAGCCAGAGTTGCTCACTCCGGATTTGCTTCCCTCAAGAATCGACATTCTGTTGCAGGACGACAAAGCAATGGTGAAGGTTCTGCAGGAGATCGATCGCCAGCTGGGTTGGTGGGCTGCGCTGAGCGCAGTGCTGCTCATTCCCCCAGCGGTTGTGACCAGGTCCAGCGCACCGGCGGAGGGCAGCGGCCTGGCGAGGAATTCGAATTCCTGGCCTCTCTCGATGTACGTGCTGGGTGCGGCACTCGGCGGATGGACGTTGACGGTGGTGGGAAGCGTGATTCTTTCGCCGTTAGAGTAATCGGAATGCACAAGCGTCAAGACGTCTTGGCTGTAATGGCCCTCGCGTGGCAGTTTCTTAGGGGCTCCACGCTGCTCGGGTTTCGCATCGTATTGAACTGGATCAGAGAGGGACGCGAAACCCGAGCAAGCATTGCGGGCAAAACTTTGGCCGAAGTCTTCGAGTCTCTCGGGCCCACTTACTGTAAGTTAGGTCAACTTCTTAGCACACGACATGACCTGTTCCCCGCGGCGCTGATTCAGGAACTCGGCCGTCTTCAGGATAATCTCGCTCCCATACCATTCGCGGTGGTCCCGCGGCTTTTCCAGGAGGAATTGGGACTAGAGATCGAAGAAGCTTTCGAGGAATTCCAATCCACTCCCATAGCGAGCGCTAGCATCGCCAGCGTTTACCGGGCACAGACACACGCTGGAAAGGAAGTAGCCGTAAAAGTGTGCCGGCCGGAAATCGCCGGCCGCATCGAATGCGATCTTCGAGTATTGCGATGGGCCGCGCAGATGCTCGAACGCTTGCCTGCACTTCGGCCAATCCCATTGCGGGCGATTCTGGATGAGTTCGGGAGGTGCCTGGAGCGGCAGGTCGATTTTCGATTGGAGGCGGCGGCCCACAGACGGCTGCGTAGCGCCTTGAGTTGGCAACCAAACATCGTCGTTCCGGCGCTGGTGGAAGAGTTGTGCAGCCGTTCGATCCTCACGATGGAATTTGTGGAAGGACTGCGCGAGGCGCGGGAATTGAGTGCGGAGAACGCGCGAAAAGCGCTGCTCGCAGCTTTTCGCGCCCTCTATCGAATGATTTTCGTCGAGGGTGTGATTCATTGCGACCTCCATCAAGGAAATCTGCACTTTCTGCCCGATGGTCGCGCAGTGCTCCTCGACTTTGGCTTTGTGGCCGATTTCGGTCGCTCCGACCGGCTCACGTTCGCGCAGTTCTTTTACGCTATGGCCGTGAACGACGGCGCTCACTGTGCGCAACTGACCCTGGAGGCTGCCGCTTCCGTGCCCAACGACCTCGACTACGATGCGTTTGAGGACAAAGTTGTGCAATTAGTGCAACGAGTCGCGGGAGCCAGCGCCGGCAGCTTCCATGTGGCCTCTTTTGTTTTCGGCTTGTTTGAGATCCAGCGGCGTTTTCGGATTGTCGGCACCACCGCACCGATCATGGCAATTATTTCGCTCCTGGTACTCGAGGGCATCGCCAAAGAGGTCCACGCAGAGATGGATTTTCAGCGCGAGGCGCTGCCCTTCATCCTGCAAGGTTCGATCACGTCAATGCGGCCTGAGAAAGCGGCAAATGCCGCCATTCTCAGCCTCTGACTTATTTAGAGATAAGCCAGGCCAGGCAGGCTATTTCCAGCGTTCCATCCGCTAGTTAGCCGTTACTTTGTGGAAGTCAAGCTTGCTGTCCCAGTAGATGTAGAACATACATCTGGTTTGAGAAACGCAGGCTATCTTCTGGGTTTCCTTCGCCGGAAGAAACGCATATCCACCCGGTTCAAGATATACATCCTTCCCCTCGCGCGCGATCGACAATTTTCCTTCGAGCAGAATAATCCGCTCATTGGCGCTGTGCCAATGGGGAGGAAAAACAAATCCCGCGGGGTATCTCACTAATATTTCGATTCCTCCGGTTTGCGGATCTTCGCGCAAAGTCGCGCTCTGGGAGGAATTAGGATTGTGCGATTCACTCTCCCATTTCGCGTCATTGGGGCTGGCAACGATCACCTGCTGCGATGCCGCGGTGTTTGACTGCGGAAGCCACATGGTCATCGACCAAGCGATGGCGGCGACAATAACCGGCATCCATATCATCTTCATTGTTACTCCTCAATAAAGACTCGTGGCCGCACCGAGTCTGTGGCGAATTTCGGCAATTATAGTCTCCCGGAATGACCGGGCACAAGATTGCACTTATACAACGACTCAGCCAGGCTTCTGGCCGGCTAACTCATTTCCAACTACTTGCCCCGTGATGAAGCAACCGAGCAACGCTGGAGAAGTCCAAGGCCAACCGAATTCGCTCTAATGGTCCCAGTAAGAGCAACGGTGAATGTTCTTCTGCAACTTGTTTCTGCAGTTGAATAGCAGACGACCATTCGAACAGCAGTCGCCGCTCGATAAGTCCAAAGCGCCGGCTCGGTCTTGTCTCAGCGCAGGCTGAAAGGATTTTATGACCACGAACAAGCAACATATGGCGTTAAAGGGGAGTGAACGAGCAGTCGTTGCCGGTGCGAAGGTTATCGGCGCCGCGAATCCGGAAAAGACTCTTCGGATAACAGTGCTTCTCCGCTCCCGGGCAGAGACGGAACATACCGGGCCTGAAGTTTTCCGGGCCGCGCTGGAAAAGCTCGTCAGACAACATCCATCTGAGCGAAAGTATCTGACGCGCCAGGAGTTTCTCTCGGCGCGGGGGGCGAGCGAGGAAGACGCAGGGAGGGTTAAGAACTTTGCCGAACAATATGACTTAACGGTGGTCGAAACGAATCTCCACAAGAGGTCCGTAGTGCTGGAGGGCTCGTCGGCAGAGGTCAGCGAAGCGTTTCAGGTTGAATTATTAGAGTACGACCATCCCAAGGGTTCTTTTCGAGGGCGCACCGGTCCGGTGTACATTCCCGCCGAACTCGAAGGCATTGTTACGGCAGTGCTCGGACTCGACAACCGGCCGCAGGCGAAACCTCATTTTCGGATACGTCCGAATGCTCCCGGCGTGAGTGCACACGCACAGCAAACGGCGAATGCTTTTACTCCGCTTCAGGTCGGCTCCGCCTACAACTTTCCGAAAAATGCCGATGGCAGCGGGCAATGCATCGGGATTATCGAATTAGGCGGCGGATATCAGCCAAGCGACATTTCCTATTACTTCCAGAATGTTTTGAATTTATCTGCACCGACCATTGTCGACGTGCCGGTTGACGGCGCCGCCAATACTCCGGGCGGGGCTGACGATGGAGAAGTACTGCTGGACATCGAGGTGGCAGGAGCGATCGCGCCCAAATCCACGATCGCGGTGTATTTCGCCCCGAACAGCGACCAGGGGTTCTACGACGCCATCGCGGGCGCCGTGCATGATGCGAAGAACAATCCCTCGGTCATCTCCATTAGCTGGGGAGGATCGGAGTCGGAGTGGAGTCAACAGTCGCTGGCGGAGTTCAACAAACTTCTGCAAGACGCCGCGAGTCTGGGGGTAACGGTCTGTATCGCATCCGGTGACGACGGCTCAACCGACGGCGCAACCGACGGCTTGCAACACGTGGATTTTCCCGCATCCAGTCCGTACGCTCTTGCTTGCGGCGGCACCAGACTAACGGCTGCGAATAACACCATCACCGCAGAGGTGGTGTGGAACGAACTGGCCGAGGGCAGAGGCGCAACCGGCGGCGGGGTAAGCGACGTTTTCCCTAAGCCGGACTATCAGGCCAACACGAATGTGCCGCCCACGGTGAATCCGGGAAATTTCGCCGGACGTGGAATGCCGGATGTGGCCGGCGATGCCGATCCGTTTACTGGCTACAACGTTTATGTGGACGGGAAGGCGATGGTCATTGGGGGAACGAGCGCCGTTGCGCCCCTGTGGGCTGGACTGATTGCACTTTGTAATCAGTCGCTGGGAAGAAGAACCGGCAACCTGACATCGGTTTTGTACTCGAGCCTTTCGAACCGTGGCGTGCTCCACGGTGTCACCATTGGCAACAATGGCGCCTACACCGCAGGGCCGGGCTGGAACGCGTGCACGGGTTGGGGCACTCCCGACGGGACTGCGATTCTAGCCGCCCTGGGGGCGCAAACCACAGCTACACCCTGATAGCGCGTGAACAAAGGTTCGATGCATGCCCGGCACACGAGCCGCTCGCATCACCCGACACTCGATCAGGCACTTGCTCAGCCAAGGAATGATTGTATGAAGACTGTCGGCAATCTCCGCCGCGAACTCGCTTTGTCGACCGCTGCCTGGAAGGTCAACCCTGAACTTAAGGCGGATGATCCTGTTCCAGAGCATCCAACCGGAGGCAAGCCGCCGAGGGTGCCCACTCCGGCGCGGGTCGTCCCCTGGAAAGAGTTGCGCTTGATCCTGGGCCAGCCGTCGCCAAATCCCTTGATCACACAACGTCGGATTGTCCAGGGCTACCTCGACTCTCCCGCCATCGGAGTAGGCGCGCAGTTGGCCGGAGCTTCCGCCGATGCCGGAACTGGTTCCGGTTTGTGGCCTTCAGGTCCATTGCTTCCCGTCCTCGATTGGCGCAAACGTTTCGGTTGGTCGTGGATCACTACGGTGCAAGACCAAATGTGTGCGGATAGTTGGTGTTTCGCAACTAGCGCCCTCGTCGAGTCGATGGTACGCATCGAGCATTGTGTGTGGTCCAAACGTTCCGAACGTGACATTCGCCGAGGCACGGGCCGCGGATGTCAAACTGCGGGAAACGTGTGCGAGGGCATGCAATGGGTTGCGGATCGCGGCCTTTGCGACGAGGCCTGCGCTCCTTATACGAACGACGACGTCAGCGCGAATGCCTGCGCGGATCGCGACGGACGATGTGTGAAGATTTCGTGGGAGAACTACGTGAACCTCCCTTCGCCGGCGGCGGACAGCGGCAACCTGAATTATCAATTGCAGAAAACGTGGCTTGATCTGAATGGTCCGCTGATCGCATGGCTGGTGGCGGACAACCTGGGCGGATACAGCGAGGGTGTATTTGACGCCCCGTCGATTGAGTTATCCGACGAGATTTGCGGACACTTTGTGCTCATCGTCGGGTACGATGACACGCTGTCCCCTCCTGCCTGGATCTGCAAGAATTCCTGGAATGTGGATTTCGGCATAGAAGGTTATTTCTACCTTGCCTACGGGGCGGCGAACTCGGATCGGTTCGGACAGTTTGGCCTGTATGGAACCAATCCCGATCCATGGGCCAAGCGCCGTACGCACGGCGGCGTCATGATTGAAAGCGGCGAGGGCGTGAACCACGACGCCTTGGAGCTGGTTTCGGTCACGGGAAAAATTGCGGGAGAGCCTTCCGGGCAGCTACGCCACTATCAGCGACGCGGAGACCGATCGGTATGGAGCACAGCGGGAACGTTCGGCTCGGACGCTTCCAACTTTCCCGCCCTCATCGAAAGCACATTCAATCGCAATCTGGAATCAGTATATGTCGCGAATGCCGGACGTTTGCATCACTGGAGTTTCGACCGGGGGCTCGGAGAATGGTGCGATCAAGGCGACTTCGGCCCGAGCAACGCGGTTGGCCGGCCCGCATTCATCCAGAGCGACCTAGGTTGCCCAGGAAATTTCGAGGTTGTAGTCCCAACATCGGAGGGGACACTTCAACATTGGCGGCGGGCCCACGACGCTAATCCTTACACCTGGAGTCTGCAGGAGACGTTCGGTTCCAACATCAGGCTGAGTGGCGTCGCATTAGTGCAAAGCCATTGGGGCGTACGCGGCAATTTCGAGTGCATCGCGGTTTTGAGCAACGGACAGATGCAGCATTTTTATCATGACAATGACTCTGGCGGCGCCTGGGGTCCAGCGGACTCTTTTGGCACTAATATCTCCTCGACCCCGTGTCTGATCGAAGGACAATACGGCGCCGACGATGAGAATGCAGTCGGCAATTTTGAGCTCTGTGTCAGCACTTCACTTGGACAGGTTGAACATTGGTCCTGCGATAACGGAGGCGGAGTGGTATGGCGGCTGGCGGCAACTTTTGGCAGCAACGTGGCGGAAGTCCTTGCCTTGCTGGAAGGAAGCCGCGGCTTCAGTCTTGAAGTCATCGTCCTGCGGAGAGATGGGCAGCTTCAACACTACTATCGTGATGCCGAGGCGTGGCGTGAAGGCGATATTGTGGGCCCAGCGTGATCGACAATCGTGCGGGTTGCGAATCCAATTCTCTACGAAACGCCGGTCGACCCGCCGTGCGGACCGCTCTCTACGAGGTCAGCCCGTGGCTCGTCAAAGGGACTCATGGCGGATAACTTTTTCGTAAAGGATGATCGATACCTCTTGAATTACTGCGCGAAGTATCTCGCGCGGTCAAATCGAGAGTGCCGCCATGCCTATGGAACGCCGGGTAACCATGCGCCGTGCGAACACATCGCGGAGGCCTGGCGATTTCCTATCATCGATTCTTATGGCGGGGGTGCGCCAGGCATTTCCGATGCGGCAACCTTTGGGTCCTACAACGAAGTAACCTTCATCTACGCCGGCGCCGATGCGCAATCGCCTCCGGACGTGTCGGTGATCGGAACATTCGCAACATTATATGAGCCGACTCCCATGCGCCAGGTGGCTGTCGAAGGTGAGCCGTCGCGCTACTGGTCTCTGACCTGCGTGGTTCCAAAGGGCCAGGTGCATCGTTATCGCTTCGTTGTGGAAGGTACATTTTTCCTCAACGATCCCGTCAATCCGCAACGGCAGACTTTGGACAACGGAATCGCATGGTCGCGATTCTTCACCGAGAGTTTCACTTCTCCGCTGGTGATGGAACGCTGGGAACTCGATATTCTTTATCGTCTCGCGACGGAAATTCTGCCGTTTCAAACTGCAGAAGCAAGCAACTTTCTGTCGCGCTTCTATAACTATCTCGATCAGGCTGATCGAGACTCCGTTTACGCGAGCGTTTATCGGCTCGACGACTCGGCAGGAGAAGTGAATTTCATCGACAACATTCTGGCGCGCGAAGAGCGCCACCATCTCACTGACTATAAGATCTGCCTGCGAATTATCGATCAGGTGTTGCGGCAGCGGAACCCATTCACGGAGCCAGGCCGCATGAGCAGAGACGTTTACTTCGACTTGTACAACGAGATGGCCTCGAACAATGTCGCCGGCTGGGATTACCAGGCTTACTCAAGTCCACAGTATTTTCTCTATCTGCTTCGCCGGCACGCGGTCACCGGCGCATTCTGCCATCCCAAATATGGCGGCAACACTGGCGCCGCGAGCTGGGCATATCTGTCGGAGCGGTACAGGGTGCGTCCCTCAGGTCCGGACCAACCCAGTCAAACGCTGTTCGATTGGCGCCGCTCCATCGAAACACCTCTTGGCGTCAATGTCGACTACGTAGGCTGAGTTCCAACAGGGTGCGAGTCTTATGCAGCGCGATTTCGACGTCGTCATTATCGGCAGCGGTGCGGGCGGCGCTCCTATCGCGCATATCCTCGCGAAGGCGGGGAAGTCTGTCCTGATATTGGAGAAGGGGCCACTCCTTCTCCCCCAGTATCAGGCACCGAACGGGCATAGCGACTTCAAGCGCGACGAGTTGATTTCCGACGGACCGGAGAAGCGCGTTCAACTTCCCGTGGCAAATAAGGGCCAGCCGTACTATTCGAGCCACGTGGAACCGGACCTTAACGACGAGCCCCACGTTTATCGCGATACCGACTATACCGATAAAGCGACAATTGAGGGATACACGGCGCAGCTTGTCGGGGGCGGAACTCAATTATATGGAGGCGTGTCGTTCCGGTTTGCTCCAATCGACTTCCGCCTTGCAACTCTCAATGCCGGGCGCACTGACCTTCGAGAAGACCCGGACGGCGATATTGAGAGAGAAGCGCGCGACTGGCCAATCCATTACGAAGACCTCGAACCGTTTTACACGAGGACGGAACATTTAGTTGGGGTCAGCGGAACGAGCGCGAACCAGCAGAAGCCTTTTCCGCAGGACGTTTATCAACCTCCCTTAGCTCCAAATGGCATCAGCGAGTATGCCCGACGGGGGATGGAGCTTCTCGCAGCGACTTTAGACGCACAAAATCCGATTCTGCCCTATCGCACCCCCCTGGCAGTGATTACTCGCGACCACGCGCCCAGTGGGAGGCGAGTACCGGCAAATCCTGAAACGGCCAAGACAAGCTATGTAAACCGATATGGCGATCCGCTCGGGTTGAAATCGAGCACCTGGGTTTCTCTACTTTCGCCGGTCAGCGGATTGCCGAACTTTACGCTCCTGCCTAACTCTGTGGCGACGCGGTTAACTTGCCAGAACGGCAAAGTCGATCGCGTCTACTATCTCGATCCCGCTGGCACGGAACGATCCGCGCGAGGAAAGATGGTTGTAGTCGCCTGCTCGGCGATCGAATCGATTCGGCTGCTGAAACTTTCGGCGAGGTTAGATTGTGCTTTTGACAAAGCAATTCACCAGAACGATCTGCTGGGACGGTACTTCCTAACCCATTGCTTCGGGGGAGCAAGTGCATTATTGCCGGACCAGTACGACAAGTCGATTGCGCTCGACGCGGACTGGGCTACCGATTGTTGCGCTACCCAGCAATTTCTGCGCGACCGTGGCTTGTGGGCGGGCGGCACACTCTACAACAATACTTCTGACGAAGCGCTTCCCATTTCTCTCTTCCGCACCATGGGCGCCATGGACCTGGACAACTTATGGGATGGGTTCATGGGGTCGACTGCATTAAAAGGACCGGCAATCGTTGACTATCTCGACGATCAATTCGGCCGTGGGCTCTCAGTCAGTTTCATGGCTAATCAGGTTCCACAACGCGCAAATCGCATTGAACTGCATCCACACGTAACCGATAAATGGAACCGTCCGGGAGCATACATCTCCAAGAGTTGGCATCGGCACGATCTCTACTTAATGGATACCTATGCCGACATGGCGGCCCAAATCTTGGAACTCGCAGGAGCGGGAGACAAGAGGTTTAAGTTCGTAGGGAAAGGCGGGTCTTATATGGCGCCGAATGGAATTGTGAGAATTGCAAACCACATCCTGGGAGGAGCGCGATTCGGCCGCGACCGGGCTGATTCCGTTCTCGACATCAATTGCCGAGCGTGGGATTTCGACAATCTTTACGTTACCGATGGAGCCTTTATGCCAACTTCCGGAAGCGGCAATCCAACCAACACCATCGAGGCAAACTCGTTCCGGGTGGCGGATCACTTGCTGGCACGGCTGTAGGACGGACCGAATGGATCAGCTATTTAACGAGATTCAAAACACACCGGAGAACTCGATTTTCAGCATCGTGTTCTTCCCGGATCGCATTTACCACGCCCAATACCTAAATGCGACGCGCAGCCCGCGCTACCGGTATTACGTCCATGAGGTTCGCAATGCCTTCGATAATATGGCGATGAAGGGCCTGGTGTTTCTCGATGGAATCCGGATCGCCCAGTTTCTCCGCATTGAGTACCGGGCTTCGCGCCTTGTCGAACAGGCTCGCGAAAAGGAACGCTTTCTGAAAGATAGCGTGCTGGCATATGTGAAGCTCGATCATGCCGACGCAGAGAAAAGCGCCGTGGCGGTGATCCGCCTTCACTTTGACGCATGGATCGATGCTTATCAAGTCGAGATTTGGGACAGCCTGGAGCCTCCGGCGACCAAGCAGCACGATATCAAGGTCGCGAACATGATGGGAAGCGAGGGCAGCATCACGCGCGTGCGGCAATTCGATTCCGCGCTCTCCGACTTCGCCGGAATCAAGCGCATCGAATTGGCGTTTCGCGAGAGCGATATCGATCTGCCTTCTGGCTATGCGATCACTGATCCCCAGTGGGACAACGACTATCAGCGGACCTACCAGGTCCCAAACACGCAGGCGCCAAGCGCACCGCAGAATACGGTGCAGACGAACAATTATCTGCTCGATTTCCAGCGGGGATGGTTCTTCCAGAACGTGCGGAATCTCGCACCGGTGCGATACCAGAACGCAATGAGCGAACCAACCTCGGCTGACTTCCAAGGCAGCGGTCCCACCGACAACATCATTGAAATGCGATGGATCGTGCAGCGTGAGCTTGGCGGCTCAATCGTCTACTTCCACGAAGTCACGATTCCTCCGGGCGCCATCGAGGGCACGCATCAGCACATTGGGAGCGAGGAACTCTATTACATTTTCGAAGGCGAAGGCGTCGCCTATATGGGTGACGGTGACGATCCTTCGCTTTCAGATGACGTGAAATATCCTCTGCGCGTCGTAGATATCTTCGGGCTCCCGAAACATGAAGTGCGAGAAGTGAAGGTCGAGCCCGGAAGCGTGATCTTCACCAAGAGCGGAGGCATTCACGGCATCCGCAATCTGCACAGTACGAAGCCATTACGCTTTGTCGCCTTCGGATATCACTGCGAATAATCAGGCGAACAAATCAGGAATGCCCGGCGGAGGGAACAAAGTTATGCCCATGACAATTGTGAACGGAGATAAGGTTTTCACTGTCAAGCCGCCGGCTTCCATCGATTACAAGACTAACAACCCTCTGTCGCGACTGATGAGCCTGCTTGAAACGGTGGAATTTTCGGCGGAGCGTGAAAACTATCTGTTGAACAAGGCGGAATATCTTATTCCGTTCTCCACTCTCGAGTTATACGGTCCCTCGGGCGATGCATGGAACATCACAGACCCGCGAGCGCAAGACAATAAGGAGGACTTTCAGAAGCAAAATGTTCGAGACTTTCGCTGCACTGATACGTGGATCGCTCGAGGCTGGGCGACGGTTGCGGGAAGTTCCGAGGGAGAACGATGGACTGGACCGTTCCTTTTCCTTTCTTATCGCGGCGGTCCAGATTCGAAATTGTCGCAAGTTACGGGGCATCGTCTTGGAAGCACCATCCGGGCCTATATAAAGGTAGGTTCTGTATCGGCGACGCTGGATGTGCCCTACAATCCCGCGACTGATCGTTATGAAATCGAAATCTGGGGCTACACCGGCAACGACCTTCGCAGCAAACTCGATAAGAAAGGCGCCGCCGCGTTGGACCGGGACGGGCTGATCGCGAATCCGACACTCGTGCCTGGGAACTACCATGACTTTGTCCGCGAGGAACTCGACAATCGTGACATGCGTACGGTGTCTCCAAATCACGTTATGCATCCCATACTTCCCTTGAACATCGAGCTAGCCTGGGCCGATAAGACGAAAACGTTTTGGGATTCGCGTGACGGGGGAAACTACCATTACAGATTCGATATGTTACTGCGCGGGTGGGATCGCTTCCTTAAGGTCGGTATTAGTGAGGCTCCGCACGGCGGATTCGGATTTCTTCACTTCCGCAATCTTCTGTCAAACTACTTCGATTTTCGGAACAGCCACGAACTCGGACGAGATATCGAGCCCTGGATGTTCGACGCGAACGGCAATAAGAGTAAGGACTCCCGCTGGGAAAATGTCATGGCCGTTTCCTACCTCGATCTGCATATCTTGAAGCCGGAGTGTGGGATCGGGATTCACCGGCACCGGGACAATCAGGAAATCTTCTTCTTATTGAACGGTATCGGGATCATGGTGACGGGAGACTGGTGCCAGTTTCCGGAGCGCGAACGCTGTTTCGAAATCCGCACCATGGCTCCGGGCGAGTTTAGCCTGCTGAAACCCGGAAATCTGCACGGGTTGTTCAATGTCACCGATGAAGATATCTCGCTGCTGATGCTCGGGGGATACGACTGAATCATGACCTCACAAGCTGATTTGACGCAGGCTCCGATGGGCGGAACCCTCATGCCGGGCGGTGCAACCTTCCGATGCTGGGCTCCGCGCGCGCAGAGCGTCTATGTCTCTGGGACATTCAATAACTGGCAGCAAAACGATGACTGCAAGCTCCAGACCATTGGCGGCGGGCATTACGCGGGCTTTATCCCCGGACTGCAGGAGGGGGTTCAATATCTATTCTACGTGGATGGCGTTGGCACGAAGGGATACAAACGCGATCCCCGCGCCCGTCTGTTGACGTTTCAACCGGCTTTCCCCATGGCGAACTGCCTCCTGCGGAATCCATCCCGCTTCCCGTGGCACGATCTTGCGTTTAGCACCCCGGCATTCAACGACCTTGTAATTTATCAGCTGCATTGCGGCACGTTTTCCATCGCCCCCGGCAATTCGAATGGCACATTCTTCGACGTGATCGCGAAGATACCTTACTTCGCGGCGCTGGGCATCAATGCGATTGAGCCATTACCCATCCAGGAGTTCCCGACGAATTTCAGTCTGGGATACAACGGCACCGATTATTACAGCCCCGAAAATGATTATGGTGTAGCCGACGAATCTCAATTACAAACATATTTCAGCGCGGTCAACGGCATTTTGCAGGGTGCAGGGCAGCCCGGCTATTCGGGTATTGACGTACTGCGCGGGAGCGACAACCAGCTGCGAGCGTTGGTCGACGTGTGCCACGCTTACGGCATCGCCGTGATCCTGGATCTGGTTTACAACCATGCCGGCGGCGGCTTCGACGAAAACAGCATGTGGTTTCTCGATCGCATGCCCTATGGAAACAACAACGACAGCCTTTACTTTACCGATCAGGGATGGGCCGGGGGAGAAGTTTTCGCGTACTGGAATAACGACGTCCAACAATTTCTAATCGACAACGCGAAGTTCTTTTACCAGGAATACCGGGTCGATGGATTTCGATTCGATGAAGTAAGTGTGATGGACCGATTCGGCGGATGGGCGGCCTGCCAGGCGATGACCGGTACTCTTCGAGCGGAGAAGCCCGAGGCGGTTCAGATCGCGGAATACTGGCCGGTCAATGACTACGTTGTCAAAGAAACATCCCAAGGAGGAGCAGGCTTCGACGCGGCTTGGGACGATGATCTGCGATCCACGACCTTGGCCGCCATTGGCGCAGCTTCGGCGGGCGCTTCGGCGGCGGTTGGCATGGATGCGATCGCCACAGCTCTTGCCAATACCCGCCTGACGGATAGGTGGCGCTCGGTCCAGTGCGTAGAGAATCACGACCTTGTTTATACCGGACGAGGTCCACGAATACCGCATCTGGCGGACGGATCAAATTCGCGCTCATGGTACGCACGCAGCCGAAGCCGCGTCGCCCTGGGACTTGTCATGCTGGCGCCGGGCATCCCGATGATCTTCATGGGACAGGAATTTCTCGAAGACAAACAATGGAGCGATAGTCCCGATCCAGCTAACCTGATCTGGTGGTCCGGCCTTGCTGCGGGGGATAAGTCGATGGCTGATTTTCTGCGCTTCAGCCAGGATCTCATCGCGCTGAGACGTCGCCAGCCAGGTTTGCGGGGTGAGGGCTGCAACGTCTTTCACGTTCACAACGACAATCGCGTCTTAGCTTTTCAGCGATGGGTTGAAGGGACTGGACTCGACGTTGTGATTGCCCTGAGTCTCAGCGAGAGCACCTGGTACAACTATCAAATCGGATTTCCGGGCAGCGGCCGCTGGATTGAAGTCTTCAACAGCGACGTCTATGACAACTGGGTAAACCCCATCGCGGCGGGCAATGGAGGCGCGATCAATGCAGATGGGCCGCCGGCGCATGGCCTGCCAAACTCCGCATGGATTACGATTCCCGCCAACGGATTCGTTGTTTTTGTCAGCCCGTAAAACTGCCGCGCTGCGCGAATTTACTTGACGAATAGGTTTGACATTGCAGTAGTGGGTGGCGGCCCGGCCGCAGCGACAACGGCTTTATGCCTTGCGCGCGGCGGCTGGCGTGTAGCGCTGGTTGCGCCAGCTTCCTCAGACGGCGCCCGCGTTGGTGAAACTCTTCCCCCTGAAATCAATCCAGTGCTGCGCCAGTTGGGCCTGTGGGAGTCGTTTCTGTCGCAATCGCCGTTGGCCTCGCCTGGAACGATATCGGTGTGGGGCAGCGCGGCGCCGACTGAAATCGACTTCACTCCCAACCCATTCGGCTGCGGATGGCACGTGGAGCGTCATCGGCTGGATGAAATGCTGCTTCGCCATGCCGCAGACGCGGGTGCGCGCATTTACTCCGCCAGAGTTGGTTGCGACCGAAGCTCGTGCATCAAAGCGGGAGATGGATGGCTGATTGGTGACATCTATGCCGCCTTTCTGGTGGATGCGACCGGGCGGAATGGATTGCGGCTGGAGAATTCCGCGGAGCGCCACATCGAGGACGTTCTTTTGGCCTTCGTGTTGAGTATTTCTCAAGACGGAACATTTCTCGATCAGCGTACATGCATTGAGACCACTCCAGATGGGTGGTGGTATAGCTCTTTGGTCCCCGATCGGAATAGCGTCGCCATGTTCTTTACCGGCGCCGAGGTTTACAGGAATAAACGGATTGCCATCGCGGAGCAGTTGCAACGAGCGCCGCTTACGCGGAATCGAGTCGATTGCGGGCGCTTGAACGGGACACGCATCGTCTACGTGCCATGCGGATACCGGCGGACGATTTTCGGTGAGAACTGGGCGGCAGTTGGCGACAGCGCGTCATCGTATGATCCGCTTTCTGGCCGCGGAATTCTCAAAGCGTTGGTACAGGGACGCGACGCCGCTCAGTCCATCGACGCGCGATTACGCGGCAATGAGGACGCCATAGCGGGATATGCATCGCGAGTAGTTGCGGACTTTGAAGCCTATGCATGGCAACGAAAGATACATTACGCCCAGGAACAAAGATGGCTGAATCGTACTTTCTGGCGAAAGCGAAACGTGATTTGGATGAGAAGCCAAGAGCCGGTGCAAAGAGGAAGAGAGGATCCGCAGGTGCATACTACAGAGCTGACTGAAAAAGCCGAAGATGAGGTCACATAACGAGTATCATGGGCCTGATCAACTCACGAACGAAAGGCAAGTTATGACCGCAGAAGCAAGTTCGAAAGAGCGGCAATCGAACGAGTCACGCCCGAAAGAGACAAAGTACCTACATTTCGACCTTTCGCACTACTCCAATCACAACGATTTCACGCTCCACGCCGGCTCTGCCAAACATGTGCTCCAGCGCCACACCAAAGAGACGCTAGCGCAGTTTGCACCGTCGAGCATGCTGCTCAGATTGATCCACGAAAGCCAGCCCCATCGGTTGACGCACTTTGTCGACAAGGTAGTGGAGTTGCCCGCCGATGTTCCCATCATGCTCCGCATGACCAGCGACCAGCGGCCTGCGGGGGCGACCATGGACACGCTGGCGATAGCCGCGATCCATGTCCCGAGTGAGTCGCGCACGAAAGCCTTGAAGGAACGCTGGCGGCGCGAGGCGGCTGCGGGCCTGCCCATGAAGCCGTACCCAAAACTGGAAGCCCTGGGAGTGAAAGCTCCGCGACCGGACGCGCCACAATCAGAAAAACTCGATTATCAGAAACTGATCATTGAAGCTCAGGACATCGTGGGCAGTTTTGACGTTGCGGCGACGTTGATTATGCACCACCCCGAGTTGATGACTCTCAATAAAGATATCTTTGCCAAGGTGCAAGCCCACGTCGATTATTTGACCGAGACCTCGAATCTGGCTGAACAAATCTACATTCAGGCCAAAAATCACACGCAGAACCCGACGCCGACCAACAACTGGGTAAACCTAATCCCTGCGCTCGGTCCAGATCTGAAAACCCCCGATCCGAAACACCTGGTCTACGAATGGTCGGAGACGACAAAAACCTACACCGCTGCGGCGATCAGGCGGGCTCTCATCGATACCAAGAACGACCCGGAGCTGGAGAATTGGTGTTACGTCGTGAATCCGGGCACCACTTGCGTCGGGAGCCCGCATCAGACGCCGCCCGTAATGTTCTCCAAGTTCAAACAGCCTTCCCTGAGGATGGCTCCCGCGGGCGTCGGCGCGCAACGCACGTTCATCACCAGGGATATCACGCCCAACTCGGGAGTCGAATATTCTGAGGTCAGTTACGATGCCGGAAAGTTCTCGCTACAGGTGACTAATGACTGGATTCGCTGGTTGTCCCTGTACGTTGAGTTCCAGGGCCCCAGCGGCGAATCCATCTTGCCCAAGAACTGGAAATCGCGCCTTTCGAAAGACTCCGGCGAAGATAAAAATGAAAAGAAGTACCTGGACTTTTGTGCCGCTCGCCGCGCTATTCTAGGCATCCCGATAACCAAGAGTCCGATGGCAATCGAGTTCACTTGGCCGCAGGAGGCTTCCGGGGCCCACATCCTTTGCGGCGGGATTGGAGGTCACGGTGAATGGGATACCGAGGTATGCATCGGGGGGGCGATCCTCACGGGCATTCTCGACTTCGCCCTCGTAGGTTTGTTTCTTGCGGCGGGAGCTGCGTTCGTATGGACAGCGGAATTGGACGCTGCGATCAAGGCTGGAATCACCGCCATTCTTGCGATCATCCGTGGCATCGCCACCGGTGGTATCGCCGGCGAGCAGACAGGAAGTATCATGCCCTTACTGATGGCACTGGCGAACACCGCGTTGACTATCGTTCTGGGAAGCGTGGCGGCGGTCTGGAAATGGATAGGCGAAGAAATCGGTTCAGCAATGATGGCCAATGCGCTGCCGTTTGTCGGGTGGATTTGTATGGCCATCGCGATTACCGCAAACCTTGCGCTCCTCGTCCAGACAACGGCGGAGGTCCTAGGGTCGTACTGCATAATCCAGCTCGACATTAACAAGGTCATGGACGTGTTGCTTACCGTCCACCCAGACGTCAAAAGCCCAGGGCAAAAATCGTGGCCGTCGCAGTCAGACCGTTGGGTAGCGACGTTGCAATACAACGACGGCCACACCTGCGAGGCGAAGGGGCCGCTCAACCCGAACACGACCTCAGGAAGCATCCAGGTCAAATTTCCGTCCGTGCCGGCGGGCGGCAACCTGAAAGCGCTTTTCGCGGTCTACTCGAAGAACGACTGGCTTTGCGGGAAGGGGGAAACCGAATTTCTGCCGGCGCCGTTCGATACGAAGTCCAATGACGGAATTCAGATGACGATTCCACCTGGGCAGGATCTATTTCGCATCACTCAGGTGCCAGTCCCGCTCACGGTGAACACCCAGTACCAGTTCGCCGAAAAGCTCGTTTACGAGAACAGCCGTCGCGTCTGGAGTCAGAGTCCGAAAGCGTCGGCGCCCACGGCGACCGGTCCGCTCCCCCATGGGAGCAGCCTTGCCGAACTCGTCGGCATTACCTTCAGCCAGCTCACCGGTGCGCTTGGCTATGTCTGGCAAGCGTCCGGCTTGAACCTGAAGGATTGCTTCACCAATCAAGCGATCAAGCTCCCGTTCGCGTTTCAAAACATCTCTGTCGTGCCCGCCACTGACCAGACATGGCCGTCGCCCAACTGCGGGTTCGCCCAAAAGGCCTGCGTAGTGTATGACCTGCTGGGACCAGCCGACGGGAAGAAGAGAAATTTCTACTTCGATCCGCGTCTCGACCCTACCGGAAAGATCCCCCCGAACCACCTCCGCCGGGTCATCCTCGACGGAACCACTCCGTTCTCAACAGCCGTCGGCCAAAGCTTCGGGCGCTTCAATCAACAGATGGACTCGTTGGCCATCCACCCCGCCGGTTACGTCGTTGGCATCTCGACCGCGAACCATAAGATGGAAGTTCTGCCCGTCTCCGAAAAGGAGATCGACGACGCGCACGCACCGGCGGCGGTCATGAAGGGCGGTTGCGGGAATCGCCCCGGGCTCTTCCACAGGCCGCTCGCAGTCGTGACCACGGTCGACGGCCGTATCCTCGTCCTCGACCAGACCTACCAGCCAAGTAATCCCTACCCGATCGCTACCTATCCGGCTCGAATCCAGGCACTCGACGTGAACGGCAACCCGGTAGCTTGCTTTGCCGGGCCTTCATCGGCAAAGTCCCCCGAGATGCTGCTCAAAGCCGAGTCTGCCCCCGTCACCTACCTCGACATGGGAGTGGAATCGTTAGGCTACATCTACGTCCTAAAGGTGGTTGGCGAACCTTCGCTGCCAGCCAACTACATGCTTGACATCTATCACCCTGACGGGACGTTTCTCGTCCAGACTAAAGGCGTGACCGCAGGCAAGATGGTGGTCTCGCTATGGCGCGATGTCTACGCGTTGAACTACGAGCAGATCAGCGGACCAAACGGCCCGGAGCCGTCGGTTAGCAAGTGGATTCCGCCTGCGCCCAAAGTGTAAGGCCTTGCCGGAGGCGACTGGCAACATTCGCCGACTTTATCCGGGGATCAATGCTTGGAGTGAGTTAGGATCGACCGATGAAATACGTAACTCTCGAATGCAATGGCTAGTACCTTGGCATCCAACAAGATTGTAGGTGCCTCCCCGAACTTCACATACGGAGGGAAAGGGACATTCTCCATCCACTTTACGGCAGATTTTGGTGGAACGCCGTTGCCACTTAACGATCAGGTCGTGATTCGCAGAACGGTTGCCGCACGAAAGGGACTCGGCGACGAAACGACGGTGGAAACATTCATCGTCTATGGTGACATCGAGAAGGGCCCATTCCAATTGGCCTCGCACGACGGCCAGCCGATGGGACTTAAGCCGGGCTGGGAAACCCCAGTAGGTGGATCCCCGTCATTTAGGTGCCAACATCTGGGAAAAAACACTACCTTTGCGACGATCCATCTCGACCAATCCAAGCAATCCTCATTTGGACCTTCCTTCAATAGTGACAATAAGGGGATCCTAAGTTGCGCGTATCCTTGCGACTATTGGGATAATGCCAGCCTCTTCATCCTTAGCGCTGATAACACCACTGTTCAAGATGTGTTTGAATTGTTTTTCGCTTTCAAGCCGATTGTCCCCGGGCTTAGCACCATCAAGTCAAAGGGCGGACAGGGCTGCGACTTATCCTACGTCGACCTGACCGGAGCTGATCTCTCAGGTGTGAATCTTGCCGGCGCCAACCTTCAGCATGCGAACCTAACACAGGCCATCCTGACCGGTGCAAACCTCGATGGCACGGACCTCAGTGGCGCAAAACTGGAGGGCGCAACCCTCTCTACGGACTTGACCAAGGCAATATTCAATTCTCCACCCAGCTTCTCCACCGACCCGAACCATCTGACATCCTTCAGGAATGCAAAGCTCAACTTCGCCCTGATAGGTTTGAATTGGTCATACCTCGACTTAACTGACGCCACGATGGTTGGGATGCCAGTGGATCTTACTGGTCTCAAAGCAACCCACATGACGGCCCTCGGGATTGACCTCAGTGGGAAGAAGCTTGTCAACGCCGTTTTCATCAACGCCACCCTCACAGGCGCCATTTTGACGGGCGCGAACCTCGATGGCGCGGACCTCAGTAGCGCAAGACTGGAGGGCGCAACCCTCTCTACGGACTTGACCAAGATAAAATTCAACTCCCCCCCCATCTTGTCCACCGACCCAAAGCGCCTCACGTCCTTCAAGAATGCCAAGCTCAATTTCTCCCTGATAGGTTTGAACTGGTCTTGCCTTGACCTAACTGACGCCACGATCGTCGGGGTGCCAGCGGATCTCCCTGATCTCAAAGCAAACCACATGACAGCCCTGGGGATCGACCTCAATAGTAAAAAACTTGTCAGTGCCGATTTCAGTCACGCTAGTCTCGCCAAGGCCGTTTTCAATGCCGCCGACCTCACCGGGGCCGTCTTTACTGGCGCGGGCCTGTCCGGGGCCAACCTACGAGGGCAAGGGACGCAATTGGGCGGCGCGCATCTCGACATGGCCGACCTTTCTGGCGCCGACCTCACCGGAGTTCAGCTAATCGGGGCGACGGGGGTCGCCGCAAGCCTCACCTACGCCATTCTCGACAAAGCTGTCCTCGACAAAGCCGATCTCAAGGGCGTCGATTTCTCGGGCGCCACGCTTAAAGAAACTTCGATGCAGAACACCACATCGCTGGAGCTTGCCAAATTCGCCGGAGCCTACCTCAACTCTGTCAAGTTCCAGGGCTCCAAAAACTTCCATGGCGCCAACTTCCAGAACGCCTGCCTCATCAACTGCGATCTGACTGGAGCCGACCTTGGGCCAAGCAACGATGTTTCGGCCACGATGGAAGGCGCCTTCCTTCAAGGAGCGGGTTTCTCGGGCGTCACCCTAACGAATGCCAACCTGAACGGCGCCGTTGTCTCCTTTAATCAAGGCAGAATCGATACCTGCCACTGCGATCACGAACACAACACCACCACGCCATTTCCGATGAACTACGGTCCGACGACTGGACTGGAAGAGTCAGTCCATAACGGAAACTGCATCTGCCCCAACGGCAACACATACAACAACAACGTTAAGGCAGGGCTGAGCTTCGAGAAGATGTGTGCCAGCGGGAGCGCTCGCACCTCCTGGAAGCCCGATCGCTGCAAGCCCTAGAAGCCCATCCGGAAACTTGCTTCTAGAAGGAGGGGGATCCGTGCTTACGACTTCCTCGTGCCCGGCGATATGCTGACAGTCCTCGGGCATCATCCTTCTCGCTGTTCGGATGTTTGTGCCGTCCGCATCCGAATGATTTCCGGTATTGGCCCGGAGTAGTGCCTAGCAGTCGAGCGAAGACACGACACAACACCTCGACACTCCGGGATAAGAAGACGGGAAATTGAATTTAGTTCGCCGCAATTGCCATGCCTGAAACTACGTAATCTCTGGAGATATCGCAGAGCAGCAACGATATGTGTCTCCCATTTCAGGCATTTCCGCCGATTGTGTCGAGATCGGCAATCACTTCAGGGGGAATTTGAAGCATCGAAGCCTGAACATTTTCACGAAGATGCTCGATGGAAGATGTTCCCGGGATCACCAGGATATTGGGCGACCGCTGGAGAAGCCACGCCAGCGCAACCTGCATGGGCGTGGCACCAAGGCGCGTGGCGACATCAGACAAGGTAGACGACTGCAATGGTGTGAACCCGCCGAGAGGAAAGAACGGCACGTAGGCGATGCCGTCACGAGCAAGATCGGCTATGAGTGCATCATCGGTTCGATGCGCGAGGTTGTAGTGGTTCTGTACGCAGACGATCGGAGCGATCTGTCGGGCTTCCGCGATCTGCGCGGGCATGACGTTGCTAAGACCGATATGACGCACCAAACCCTTTTGCTGAAGTTCGGCTAGAACTGTGAGCGGCGCCTCGATTGATCCCTCGGCGGGTCCGTGAATGCTAAACATACTGCGCAAGTTCACCACATCGAGCACATCCAGTCCAAGATTGCGGAGATTGTCATGAACCGCGGCAGTCAGTTCTTCGCGTGAGAAAGCCGGAATCCATGATCCATCCTCACCGCGCCGGACGCTGACTTTGGTGACGATCACTAGATCGTGGGGGTAAGGATGCAGCGCTTTTCGTATGATCTGGTTCGTGACATGGGGACCATAAAAATCGGACGTATCGATGTGGTTCACGCCCCTTGCGACGACCTCTCTCAGAACGGAGATCGCTGCATCCATATCTCGGGGAGGTCCCCATACCAACTTGTTGCCATCTCGGCCTGCGAGTTGCATCGCACCATAACCCATGCGGTTCAATGTCATCGACGTGCCTGGCAGAGTAAAGCTGCCGGCGAGATCAGTCTGTCCAATCATTCCATTCCTCCTGGAACTGTTCGTTGTTTGCGGTGAAGGAAACTAAAAGGATTCTCCAACCAGCCTTGTCTTTATCTTCCGGAGCCTCGGCAGTTTTCGTACCAGCGGCGGTAAGTGACTTGGCGCTCGCATCTGAGCGCGCAAGGCCGAGCGCCTGATTAAAGGGGTCGTGAAGTGACTCAGAAAGACGACTGACTTCGCTCTCTTTTCTGCCAGCGGAAGACTCCACCTCTCCGGCCCCTAATGTATTGATATTTACGTGGTACGAATCGGCGCTGGTGGTACGACGATCTCAACAAGTCCGGTCGCCACGTCATACACGAGGCCGGAGACAAGCCACTCGCCCGGCAATGCCGGAATCGCCCGCAGCGAAGCAACGTCGACGGCAACCGCCGCGCGCGGCTCGGTGACCGCTTTTTTTCTTGAGTTCCCCTTCCTGTATTTGAAAATAGCTCATCAGCATGGCGGGGTCGCCCGCAAGGCGAGTGATGCCGCAATCGGTGTGCTGAAGCACGATGATGTGAAACTCCCCGCCGCCTCCAGGAATCTCTCTGGTAACCTCACCGATTCGCCCGAGTAGACCCAACTGCTCCAACAACCCCGGAGTGATTCGACCGCCGATGTTACGTATCACAACTGCCTCGCCCGGCTTAATTCCAAGTACATGAGCCGGATACACACGCATATCAGCGCAACCGATGATGATGGCCTTTGCATTCGGCATGGCCCGCGGAAGCGAGGGCATAAGTGTGCCCGCAGCCGATTGCTGAGCAGCAAAGTCTTTGTTACGTTTTAACATCGAGTCGAGATTGTTCACGTTCATTCTCCTTGAGAGATATTGCGCGATGCTTTGCTGAAACAGCTTGTATTAGCGGCATGGATCACCGGGGCTCCGATTGCGATAATTGCAGTAATTTTCATTCTCTGCATTTCGGTGACCGCTTGAATTGTACTGTGATGAGGAGAACACAAGACCACAAGCGTTGTAATCAGGCCATTGCGCTCACCATCGGAAATGACCAGCGTCGATAAGTTCGCGAACAATCGCCGAACCGATAAAACCTGTAGCGCCGGCAACAAAAACTCGCATTCTTTTCCTCGTAAGCATTCTGTAGTTCAGTGAATAGGGATGAAGCGTTCACTCGCCTTGCGAGCCGAGCAAAAACTCTGGCAGTGATCCCTCTAAGTAACTGTTCACTATCGTTCACATGCTAGCCGTGCAAGGGAACGGCGTCCCCAGCGTGTTCGAAATAGTGCTGGGCGTTCAGATCGGCAATGAGCCCTGGCTGAACCGGTCGCCATCCCAGCCGCTCCTGCGTTTGCGCGCTGGAAGCCGGAGCGTCTACACCAAAGAAGCGAGCGATCCAGCCAAAATGATCGTCTGCTTCCTCGCGAGACTTGCTGACGACCGGTACGTTCAAATGCCGGCCGATAACCTCCGCAATCTCTCGAGTCGGTACGCCCTCGTCGGCCACGCCGTGATACTGGGCGCCCGCGGAACTTTTTTCGAGCACGAGCCTATAGAGATGAGCAGCATCAAACCGGTGTACCGCCGGCCAGCGGTTGAGTCCGTCGCCGATAAATGCGGAAACACCTCTTTCACGTGCGATGCTAATCAGGCGCGGCACAAAGCCGTGATCACCGTTGCCGTGGACTGATGGAGAAAGCCGCACCACAGATGCGTGGACTCCGCGTGCCGCCAGCGCAAGCGCAGCCTCCTCCGATTTACGGGGAAAATTCGGATTGGACGCGTCTTCTTCCGTTGCGAGCAAGCCTTGGCGTTGAAGCAGCAAGGTCCCGGAAGTGACGATCAACGGACGGTCAGAATCGGCGAGCGCTCCGCCGAGAGTCTCGATGGCACGCCGATCCGCCTCGGCTGCCGGCCCATAGTTTGAGAAATCGTGGATAAAGGCGGTGTGGATCACGCCGTCTGCACCCGCGGCTCCGTTGCGAAGGCTTTCGAGATCTTCCAGCGAACCGCGATGCACTTGGGCTCCAGCGGCGATAAGTGACTTGGCGCCCGCATCTGAGCGCGCAAGACCGAGCGCCTGATGACCAGCGTCGATGAGTTCGCGAACAATGGCAGAACCGATAAAACCTGTAGCTCCGGTAACAAAAACGCGCATATTCTTTTCCTCCTAAGCAATTTGTGGTTCGATCGATAAGGACGTCGATGGGGACGAAGCGATTACTCGGCTTGCGAGCCGAGTCAAAACCTTCGTAGTAATCATTCGCCATTCGCGTGCTGAAGCGGGCAGAGCATCGATCTCGATCAACTCATGCAGCCAGTCTTCTGCTGAGATCTCCGCCTGTTCTGACCCGAACAATTGGGTGATGGCATTGAAGAATGCCGACAACTCTCGCTCCGCCATCGTCATGAGGTCGGGGCAAGGATGATTGGAATTCTTCAATGGTTCATAACGAGCGAGTGGATTCATATTCCTCACCTCTCAAAGCCGGAAGAATCGGGAACTGCTATTGACAGCCCGCCGCGTTCCGATTAAAACGGAGAGTGTCTCCGAATCACTAGATAAGATAACCGGAGACTATCTCCGGTTGCAACTTTTTTATGCCGACCAAACATCAGAAGATTGCCCCCAGAAAACCGCGCACCGACGCGCAGCGGAACCGCGAGCGCATTCTCGAGGTGGCGAAGGAGGCGTTTACTCGGTCTGGATCGAATGCCAGCCTCGACGACATCGCAAAAGAGGCAGGTGTGGGAGCGGGAACTCTCTATCGCCACTTTCCCACGCGCGATGCACTGATCGAAGCGGTCTACCGGACTGAGGTGGAAAAACTGGCCGCAGCCGAGAAGAAGTTCTCCGAAAGCCTTCCCCCCATCGAGGCCTTGCGAGCATGGATGTTGCTGTTCGTCGACTACATCGCGACAAAGCAGATCATCGGCCCCGCTCTAAATTCGGTCGTCGGAGGGCCTTCAAAGCTATATGAAGGTTCACGCGCTCAGGTTCAAGGAGCGATTGATTCGCTGGTGAAGCGCGCAATCAAAACCCGCGACATTCGTAGAGATCTGGAGCCATTCGATCTACTCCGCGCACTGATCGGCGTCTCCCACGTGGCATCCGGCCCCGACTGGCGGCAAAGCGCCAGGAGACTCGTGGACATTCTCATTACCGGTTCGCGGCCAATCAAGTAGACGCGAAACGCAGACTTCGAACTCCGCGCTAAAGAACAGAACGACTGTTCCAGACCAGGGACTTTTGCTGTGGGAGCGACGATGAGAACGGATTTGCTGCGATTCAACGGTGCTGTCGAGCGGGATCCAGCCATCGATGCGTGGATGAAACAACATGCAGGTGAATTGGGAGCCATCGCGCATCAGTGGTTTGAGATGATGCGGAAATGCGGGGACGAAGTGCGGGAGCTTTTGCATGACGGCTGTCCGGTCGCATGTTTGGGAGATGCGCCGTTCGGCTACGTCAATGTATTCACTTCGCACGTAAATGTGGGGTTCTTTCACGGCGCAGCGCTGCGGGATCCGGCGTGCTTGCTGCAAGGCACCGGCAAGTTCATGCGCCATGTGAAGTTGAGACCGGGAACGGCCACAAACGCCGCAGAACTGGGCAGGCTCATCAATGCGGCGTACGCGGATATAAAGGAGCGCGTCGAAAACGGCTAGCTCAGAAAAACGCCCTGGGACTCAGGACTACCTTGCAGCGGCGAAAGGAAAGATAGTCGCGATTGCTGCGAACAGGTAACAAGTTTCTATTCACGGACAAAGCCAAAGGGCACCCCGATGTCGGATGCCTAAGTCCTTGAAAAGATGGTGCGCCCTGAGAGATTCGAACTCCCGACCTTCTGGTTCGTAGCCAGACGCTCTATCCAGCTGAGCTAAGGGCGCATATTGGCAGGAAACTTTTTGATTATAGCGGAAGTTGCAGCGGCGCGAAACTTGGCGCCATTCCAGAAAATCCTCGACCGCAAAGGAGTTTTCAACAGGCTTGCGGCCACCATCTTGCCTTCTACGCCCCGGCGTAAATCTTTCCCGCTCCAGAGAAATTACTACCGAGCCTAACGTATCCACTCCCAGCATTTCTAACAACTTACGGACGGCATACCACTTGCTATATGTAAGAACAGACGAAGTGGCGCGCAACGGGGCGCTGCAGAGAATAACTTCGGCCAGAGGTTTTCTTGAGCGCCCCTTGCAGATTTCCCCACACTCCGCCTTAGCCCTCCCCTCAAAATTTTTCCCCAGCTACGCTAGAATCAGCGTTTCCCGCACGTCCACACCAGCCTGTCGCAGCATCTTCACGACCGCGTCCTGCTTGAGGCGCGATGCATCGTAAGTCACGCGCACCGTATGCTCTGAATCGTTGAACTTCACCCGCTGCACGCCATAAACCTCACGCATGCCGTCAATGGCCTGCATCGCGCGTTCGCCGGGCGCATCGCCATACCGAAAAACCACTTCCAAATAAGTCATCTCAAAAGCCTTCGCTATGATGGACTTGGAAACTCCCGCCCGCGTGGCGGGCGAATCCAATATAGCCCATCGGCAATCCAAGAACCTAGACATTAGGAATGCTCACATTCGAGACACCGTTCCTCGCCGCCCGAGCGGAGTTGACGGAGTATCCAGGTCGAGTGGAACCGCCTGGCTGTGGCTTGCGAAAAATGACTCAAACGAACGCGGCACAAGAACCGGACATCGATCCGGTTTGCGGGATGAAAGTGAATCCCGCAACGGCGAAATACGCCGCAGAGCATGACCACGAGCGTTTCTATTTTTGCAGCGCGGCTTGCCAGAAAAAATTTCAGGCCGAGCGCGAGAAGTATCTGGAGGCCAGTATCTCCCATGCTTCGGCAACTCAGTTTGTGAGGCCGCAACGCATCCATTCTGCGGCCACAAGCGTTTTCATCTGCCCTATGTGTCCGGAAGTGCGAGAGCCCAAGCCGGGCTCATGTCCTTCTTGCGGCATGGCGCTCGAGCCCGAGATTCCCCATGCGGCACGCCCCGAATACACCTGCCCAATGCACCCGCAGATCGTCCGTACTGAACCCGGGTCCTGCCCAATTTGCGGTATGGCTCTAGAGCCGCGAACCGTCACCGCTGACGAAGAAAATCCCGAACTACGCGTCATGACGCGCCGGTTTTGGCTCAGCGCCGCACTGACGGTTCCCCTGCTGGTGATCGCCATGGGCGGAATGATCTGGCAGTTGCCGCTGAGCCGGATATTGCCCGGCGCATCTTCTCTCTGGCTGGAATTCGCAGTGGCCACACCGGTAGTCCTTTGGGGCGGAGCGCCTTTCTTTCACCGCTTCTGGCGCTCGCTGGTCAACCGCAGCCCCAACATGTTCACGTTGATCGGCCTGGGAACGGGTGTTGCCTACACATACAGTCTTGCTGCAACATTCGCACCGCGGATATTTCCCGAATCCATGCGAATGGGTTCGCAAAGTATGCCCGGCCATCTGGATGTCTACTACGAGGCGGCCGCTGCTATTACCACTCTCGTCTTGCTGGGCCAGGTGATGGAATTGCGCGCGCGCAGCCGCACCAGTTCCGCCATTCGCGCCTTGCTCGATCTCAGTCCTAGGACCGCGCGCCTGATCTCCGATGATGGCAGCGAAGATGATGGCAGCGAAGACGATGGCAGCGAAAAAGATATTCCGCTCGAACGAGTGAAGCCCGGAGACAAACTGCGCGTGCGTCCGGGAGAAAAGATTCCCGTGGATGGGACCGTGCTCGACGGCCATAGCACCGTGGACGAATCCATGATCACCGGTGAAGCAATGCCGGTAGAAAAAAACGCAGGCGCCAAAGTCATCGGAGCAACGATCAACGGTCAAGGATCGTTCCTGATGCGCGCCGAGCGCGTGGGCTCGGAAACGCTGCTCGCCCGGATCGTAAAGCTGGTCAGCCAGGCGCAGCGCAGCCGTGCTCCGATTCAGGGCTTGGCAGATCGCGTCTCCGCGTGGTTCGTGCCGACTGTCGTCGGCTCTTCTGTAATCACATTCGCGGCGTGGCTGGCCTTTGGACCCGAACCGCGCCTGGCGCATGCGCTGGTGAATGCGGTCGCTGTTCTCATCATCGCCTGCCCATGCGCTCTAGGACTCGCAACACCGATGGCCATCATGGTGGCAACCGGGCGCGGCGCTCACGCCGGCGTGCTGATCCGTGACGCCGAGGCGCTTGAGACTTTGGGGAAAGTCGACACCATCGTCGTCGACAAGACTGGAACGCTCACCGAAGGCAAACCAAAACTAGTCAGCATTACCGGACAGCCGAATGACGATGAGATGCTTCGCCTCGCTGCCAGCCTGGAGCGTGCCAGCGAACATCCGCTGGCTGCTGCCGTCGTCGATGCTGCAAATGCGAAACATCTTCAGTTATCCGAGCCGTCCGAATTCACTCAGGTCGCGGGCAGGGGAATTCGCGGCATCGTAGACGCCCGCCAAGTCGCAGTTGGGAATGCCGCACTGATGATTGACGTGGGAGCATTCAACCGTAAGGGCCAATCCGTTGGGACTCTAAATGTCCCAGGCGGGACCAGCCTCTTCGTCTCCATCGACGGCAAATATGCGGGGAGCCTAAATGTCGCCGACGCCATCAAGGTTTCTGCAAGCGACGCCATTCGCAGCCTCAAAAATCAGGGCCTGCGCATCGTCATGCTCACCGGCGACAACCGCGCCACTGCAACCGACATCGCCAAACAACTCGGCATCGAAGAGTTTGAAGCCGAAGTTTTACCCGAACGAAAATCCGAAGTGATTCGCAAACTGCAAGAGCAGGGAAGAGTCGTCGCCATGGCCGGCGACGGAGTCAACGACGCGCCCGCTCTGGCCCAGGCTAACGTCGGCATCGCCATGGGGACCGGCTCTGATGTTGCTCTCGAAAGCGGTGGCATCACGCTGCTCAAAGGCGACCTCAACGGAATCCTGCGCGCCCGCAAGTTGAGTCAGGCCACCATGCGCAACATCCGCCAGAATCTGTTCTTCGCTTTTGTCTACAACGCAGTCGGCGTCCCGCTCGCGGCGGGAGTGCTCTATCCGTTTTTCGGACTGCAGCTCAGCCCAATCTTCGCCGCCGCCGCCATGAGCCTGAGTTCGGTCTCAGTCATCACAAACGCTTTACGCCTGCGGAAGTTGGAATTGTAGAACTGTTCCACATGCGGCGGTTTTGGGTGGCGCAGCGCTCACATCGGCGCGGAAGAGTTACGGATTTGTCACCACTGTCAACAGCGTGGCTGCGCTGCCCGCAGGGAATGGCGAACCAGAAATGGGTGTGAGCGCTCCGGTTGTGGCATCAACCGTAAACGCATTGATCGTCTCTGCCTGAGGATCGCTCGCATATAGAAAAAAGTTTCCCGAATCTGTGAAGGTCAAGCTTGCCACCACGCTGCCAATCGAAGTCCCCGAGGTATAGGGAGAACCGCTTACTGGCGTCAGAATTCCGTTGCTGTCGTTGGCCGTGAATGCGGAAATCGTCCCGTCCTGAACATTCGCCGTGTAAAGAAACGCCTGCGTAGTGCTCGTCACCGGCACAGACGCAATCTGCGTCGGGCCGCTGCCGGTAGTGAACGGCGATCCCGGCACCGGGGTAAGGCTGCCATCTGAGTTGATGGCAAAGGCCGCAACCTGATTACCAGGAGTAGCCGTTCCCGCCAGCGCGACGTACAGGAAATTATTCATGATCGCCAGCGCGGATGGGCCAGGAAAAGATCCCGGCGCGCCCGTAGGAAATGGAGAGCCGGGAAGAGGAGTGGCCGCTCCATTCTGCGCACTGAGCGCGTACGCCGAAATTCCGCCCGCAGAATCATTCAGATCGCTTACATAGAGAAAGAATCCGTTTTGCACGGCTTGCACTGGGGAGTCGCCCGCTGGAAACGGCGATCCGGGAATCGTCGTAAGCGTTCCGCTGGCCGAGTCGTAATTAAATCCGGCCACCGTCCCGGCATTCATGTCCGTGGCATATAGAAACGTGTCGCCGCCTTGGAGAAACATAGACAATCCGCCGCCACCCGGAGCTGCGCCTCCTAAAGCAAACGGCGAACTTGCGATCAGAGTGAGCGCGCCCGAACTTGGGTCCATCGAGTAGCCATCCACCGCATCGTTCAGGAAATCGGAAACGTACAAATACCCTTCCGTCACGCTGCCCGACATACCGGCGCTCTGGCCTGGTCCTGCCACCACCAGCGGTGCACTCAATCCTCCGTTGGATTGATTTACGGTGAAGCTGGCAATGTGTCCGGCGCTGGTGGCGAAGAGAAACTCCGGAGGAGCAGTACTCGTCGAGCAGTTACTGGTACACCCAAAAAGACCGTTGGGAAATATCTTTCCGATCCCGCATCCCGCCATGCCCAGCAAAAACGTGACCGCCACTAAGATGCTCAGATACTTTCCCGCAAGCCGCATCGTCATTCGAAATTTCCTATCTTGACTGGCGGCGATTGTATACCAAGGAAGGTTTGCACCGGATCAACTCTGTCATCCCAGCCCGAGCAAAACGAAGGGGAGAGGCCTGCTTTGAGCGATCCCTCCCCCAATTCGCTTACCCCCGAACCGCTTCTTCTTCTCTCCGCCAGATCGCCACCCCATCCACTCCCCGCGCCAGAATGCCCAAACTTTGAGTTTGCTTGCCACGAAACGCAGAGGGGGCCAGTTCCGACGGAGCGGCATTGACCGCTACATTCGGACCGCTCGTCTTGCCCGCAATAATCGGCTTGTCCGCAATCGTTTCGTAGGCATAGCCGCTGGCATAGCCGCTCAGGGCGCCTTGGACCGTTAACCGAATCCAGCCATAATGCGTTTGCCCCGAGACCAGGAACTTTACTCCCACGTATTTATCCACCTGATGTAGCCATAGTCCGAATTTGCCGCAGGTGGAGTGGCAGCCATCGACTCCGGTGATGATTCCATCGCGCTGCGAAAATGCGATGTTCGGTCCGATGCGGGTAAGCCAGGGCAACGGCAACGCTCCAGACTGATGATTCACCGAGCCCAAAGCCAGCGAATTCCCCGCCAGGGGATAAATGATTTGCTCGGCGCCGTAGCCCGACTCGAGGAACTTGAAGCTAACATCGGCGACTCCATCGCCGTCGAAATCGATAGTGGTCAAGCTGGTGAGAGGAATATTTGCCAGAGGTGTGTAGACAACTTTAGCTTCGGCCGGATGTGCCATCGCCATCAGCCCCACGCTGGCGGCGCCGGCTGCTGTGATGTAACCGAGTAGGCGGTTTTCAAGTTTGGAATTGACGGGGACAGTTGTGCGCTCTCCCCTGGAGTTTTCACCTGCGACAGTCATTAGGTATCCTTCGTGTTCGAAGATTGCGTCGGGAGCAGAGAGCGACGCGACTCGGCTCAAGGGGAGGAGGATCGAACCGAGGTGAGAATTATGCTACCCGCAATGGGCTGCGTCAAGGCGAGTTTCGCTCGGCTTCCCTCGCCAATTCAAACTTATAAAACGATCGCGCCCCGAGCTCGGTCCCGGTGCAAACGAATCCCAGCTTTTCCAAGACGTGAATCGAAGCCGCATTCCGCACATCCGCCACGGCAACAATTCGTTTGAGCCGCAACTGCTCGAAGCCCAAGTTCACGAAAGCGCGGCCCGCTTCCGTCGCCAATCCTCTGCCCCAATACTCCCGGGCCAGGCAGAACGCCAGCACAGCCTCTCCCGGAACCGAACCACCGGGGCGAAAATTCGGATACAGCCCCGAGTAACCGATGTAGCGTCCATCCGCCTTGAAGATCGTCGCCCGCAACGCCAGTTTGCGCGCGGCGTTCTTGAGGAACCGATCACGGAACCTGCGCACCGCAACCTCATGCGGACGCGGCGCCCCGCCCACATACCGCCGCACCTCCACATCAGCCTCCAGCGTGCAGTAGTCTTCCAAATCGCCGCGCTGATGTTCGCGAAACAGAAGCCGTTCCGATTCCAAAAGAAACATAGGGAGAGAATTTGATCACTCCTGTACATCGCAGGCGAACAAAGGAATGCCCGCTGCATTTCGTCCAGGCTTTCGATGGACACAGCCGCGCACACCTTCCCTGGCGCGTCGAATCCGTCCGCGACTCGCCGACCTGGTTCCCCGCAGGCGCTTCCCTTTCACTAAGCCGCTAACTTCGATGACGACGGCGGCTGCGATGCAGTACTCAATGCTCTTCGCACCGCCAGCGACATCATGATCCGGGTCACTCCGCTGAAGATCATGCTGATGCCCACAAGCGTGCCGATCACCCAATCGGCACTCGACGGCCACTGCATATAAATCATCAGCCCCAGCAGCAGTGTGATGATCCCGTCCACCAGCACCCATGTGGATCCATGCATCGGGCGCATCTTGAAAAACAGAATGATATTCAGGATCCCTTCAATCAGGAAGAGCGATGCGATCACCAGAGTAAGCGACACCACGCCCAGCAGCGGATGCGTGATCATGTATATGCCGAAGCAGAGATATGCAATCCCGACTAAAAGCTTCCATATCATGCTCCCGGCTCCGTGCGCCCGAAACGCCAGCATCATGTGGACTGCGCCAGCCAACACAATCATCCACCCGACGAGCACGTTAACCGCTAAGGCGGCAAGCAATGGCGAACCGATCGCCACCATGCCTAAGACAATGAGCAACGCGCCCCACAAAACCGAAATCGTAGAACCGTGCCGCGCGAGTTCGGCTGGAGAATTCTCTGCCATACAGACCTCCTTAGAACGCGGTCTAAGCCTACGCCAAAAGGCCAATGAATTGAAGGCTCCGATTCAAATTCGTGATCTGCTTTCATCGACTGGAGCCATGACAGTAGAGGAACAACTGCGGGTTGATGCCTGCTCGCGCCCGCTAACGAAATTGCTGCCCCACTCGCCGCGGTTTTCGGCGGGTGGGAGTCGATGCTGCGAGGGGCACCCTCAAGATCGGAAATTGAATCTAGGTCGGGCCATGCGCCCCTCGAGGGTAACAATTAAATTGAAGATAACGATTAACCCTGGCACCCGCCATTCCTGGTTAGGTACGGTGCGTAGGCAAAAACAAACGTAGGCCAGTCCCCTTATCTTGGGTTGACGTGGTACGCACCGTTGAAGGTCTCGATGAGCGCGGCAGGATTACTCTCAGTTGCTGACCAACGAACGCGGACATGTCCAGGCTGCCCAGCGAGGACTCGGCGCTCGGACAACTGTCGTCTCATTTCCTTCTCGACAAGTGGATCTCTATTGGGCGGCTTTCCTGGACCGAAACGTGCCGTGCAGTAAAGGCTCGCCGTCTGACTTGAAAGTCTCTTCAAATCGGATTCCTCCGGTAGGCGCACGCTTCCCCCCGCAAAAGACGTCACGACGGCCACGGGATCCTTCGCTAGCATTCGTTCCCAGACGACAGCATTGTCAGCAGTTGGGGAGCCATGATGCGGCACTTTGAAGAGATGAGCCGGGTGTCTGGAGCAGTGACAAGCTAGAACAGCTGTCCAGCCCTGATCCGCGCGTGATGTATGCTCGAGGTCGGCGCCGAGAAGAGCATGCACCGGGCCCGCTTCGACCCAAATGACGACTGAGGTGTGATTTGGCGTGCGGTTTACTATGCGCCGTTGTGGCGTGCCAACTTGCGGCAGTAAGCTCTTTATCTGGGCCAAAGCTAACTGGATAGTTGGGTCTGAGGGACTCAGACTCTCCAAAGTAATAGGAAATGCCCTCCCAGATGCTGAAAGCGTAAGCAGCAATTTATTTTCAACGGCCAACTTTGGTGCTTTTCGCCCTCGAACTTCAAGTTGATTGATAATCGCCGCAAATTCGTCCACGCCCGAGTAGCCCGGTATTGTCGCCGATGCAGCCGAAATCAGCGTCAGGAATTCTCTTTTTTCCAGGGCCGCAGAACAGCAAAAATCAGCATGGGGAGCACGAGACAAGAGAGATGCCATGCCACGAATGTGGTCATCGTGCCAATGGGTCGCAACAACCAGTCGCACATTCGCTAACGCATCGTTATTAAAGCTTCTCAAATACTCTACTGCGACTGGATCGGTCCTCCCCCGGCTAACGCAGGAATCGACCACACACCATTCATTCTGTCCGAGGTGAATAAGGACGCACTCACCCCTGCCGGGACCAAAAATGGAAATTTCGAATTCGTCAGCTTTAGGAGGTGTGGTTTCCGTTGGCATGAAACCATTGCTCCACCCGTGATCCCTTCTCTGAAGCTGCCTTGAGGGAACTACGAGTCCAAACGGGCAAACGCGAGAATTCAATGTTCGAGACATTTCGAACTTGCCCCGAGGGTGTACGTTCAGTGCCAATCATCCAGTAAAATACTGCTCCAGGAGCAACTAGTGGCCAGTCGTCTTGACGGAGTTCGACAGACTCAAATTCGACTTGCTCGGCTGGGGTGTCTGGTCGAGACTTATCGTTGAGGACCGCCAGGAAAGTTTCGCCGCGCAACTCCGTAACCGTTCCTTCCCAGAGCTGCTTTACCAGCAGAGTTCTCCCCTCCTCCTTCGACATCTGAGGTTCTTCCGGTCCCACCTTCACACTACGCGGAACCGGTTCGGGGGAGGCCTCCTGCACACTCAAGGGGGCCGACACACCTGGATTCGCGGTCACAGTGCTGAACTGATCTGGCTCAAGCTCATTCCCGTAGGTAAGTGAAGGCAGGCCGAACTCAAAGAGAACTCGAGTCTTCCCGATTTCGTCGCTGGAGGTCCTATTCCACGATTGAAGAAAGGATGTCATTTGCGATTTCGGCGGCATAGCTATACGCGCCCTCCCATCTCGAACGGATTCGTTCTATAAGGTAATCGGACGCGCCATCTTCTGGTGCGTCAAAATGCTCGTTGGTTTGAATGTACAAGCCAAACTTAACGCGCGGTGAAGGTTCGACTCTGATTAACAGTCTCGCTGATTCCTGTTTCGCATCAGGGAAACCGGGTATTTCGCTTTGAATCCAGAGCGAACGCAATCCTACGTGACCCTGCAAGACACGTTTCCAAACGTCCTTTGGAACCAGCGTGTCTCCCACCTTATGCCATGCCTCCTCCGAGTGCAGGGAAAAATGCATATCGCGATTCAGGCCGAGAGCTTTAAGGGGAGTATGCTCCAGCGTGAAAAACGTACCCGCCACCAGGTCCCTTAAAGGGGCGGGATTAGCATCTGGCTTAGCTAGAGCCGAAAACCTTTCGGTTGTTACTTGAATTATAAATCTCTCTGTCTGGAACTCACACACCTGGGGTGAAATGACCTTAATTTCCGCTTTTTCGCATTCCTCGATTGGCAGCAGATTCTGTCGCGCAAACCATTGCGGTTGAAAAATAGTCGGGTTGAGCGAACCCGTCAACACAACGGAAGCTCCGTTAACTTCCAGCACATGCCGCGCCATACTGGAGCAATATACGTTAAATTCTCAGCTGTATCCACCCCAAGGGCTTGCCAAAAAATGGGCACCACGGCTCTCTAATTCTTGAGGATACGCGGGCGCTACCTCAAGAAGAATATCCAGTCAGCGCGCTAAAGAAATCCACAACCTTCCTGTGACACCTAACCTTGCGCCTCACTGCAAACTCGCCTCATAATCGCCAAAGCAGAAGCAGTGCATCCAACTCGAACAACAAGGACGGCCCGGGCGGAAGCTAGTCCGTAACTCCTTGGTTCGGAAGAGTTTGACCCTTAACTCGTTTGGATCACGTACCTTGCCGGGAAATTCCTGCGAGTGTGAGGATTCCAAAGCAGATGCGAAAGGTAGGGGGGGTAGGGGGATATAGCAAATTGGTAAACCTACGCAACATCCCGCAGGCTCGCACGACGCCACAGCCCCACCCCGAAGTAAGTTTATTTTTGCGCCGTCTGCTCCACTTCATTCCTCAGCAAACTAACTTCCACCCGCGTCCCACCGCCGCGCTTCTCGCCGGACACATTCCCCATCCCAATCACATAAATGCGATACGCCGGAATCTCGTGGTTCAGCACCAAATAACGCACCACCGAATCCGCCATCTTGCGCGAGTTGGCGATCGCGGTCTGTCCCTGTCCCGCCGAAAAGCCCTGTACTTCGAGAATGTAACCGCGCTGGCTCTTCACCTGCGTGGCGATCTGGTCGAGCGCGTCCTTGGCATCCTTGCTCAACACGCTCTGTCCCGGACGGAAGCGAATCTCGGTCTGCGTTCCCGCCTTGTACTGATCGATATTTCCCACAATTGTTTCTTCGCCGCTAACGCGCTTGTCCAGCGCCGCCGCCGTCTCGTGCGCCATCTGCGCCTTGCTGGCCGCATCGCTGGCATGCTGATCGGCCATGTTGGCCTTGGCGGACGCCAACTGTATGCCCTGATAGGCCCGCGCATCCACATCGCGAATCGCCTTCTGGTTCTCCGTGGTCAACTGATCCAGCTCGTTGACTCGATCGCGAATGCTGCCAACGTGCCGGTTGACGTATTGCTTGCTGGCAAACGGATGAAAGATGAGCGCGGCCACGCTGGGCTCATCGCCATCCCAAAAATCCTGTTGGCGGCCCGACTGCGATGCGGAGCCACCACCCGGGCCGGTAGCAGCCGGCGGTGCGCCAGAATTCTGTTGCGCGAATGCAGAAAGCGCGAGGCCCGTAGACAAAAGCAGCGTGATGCAAGTGCAATTTTTCATGGTGATTTTCCTTTCGAGCGGGGCCCCTGAGAGGGATCGTCAAACTATGGCCAGAAATGGCAGAACATGGAAAGAGCCAGAAGACATCGAACGAGAAAACGCGGTCCTCGTGTTGAGTTCAGTTCTGGAATGATCCACGACTGCCGGAAACCCCAAACCCCCACTACAGCGGCATTGTAGCGCCGAAGTGCCCGGTAATGGTCAAATTCGTTGCGGAGTAGTCCCCTTGGTGAGAGCCGAAAGTGAGCACAAGTACATACAAGAATCATGCTGCGCCGCGCTACCTTGGCATCACTACGACCTCATCCTTCGGCATCGCGTCAAGCGTTGCCCTATCGATGCCCAGATGCGCCATCACCAGCGCAGGTGGCAAATGTGTAAGCCACTCCGACAAAGCAAGATCCTGGTAAAAGCTGCTCTTGAACATCTCCAGGAATTTCAGATCGCTATTGCCCGTGTTCTGGATGTAATGCGGCAAAGTTTTCTGGATATAGCCCACGTCTCCGGCTTGAAAGTCCATGGTGCGCGCCCGGCCTCCGGTCGCAAACACAGTCATTCTTCCCGAGCCGCTGATGTAGTACTGCCACTCGTCGGCATTCTGATGCCAGTGCAACTCGCGTATACCTCCCGGATGTACGGTAACAATCGCCGCCGCAATCGTCGTGGACACCTTGAACTTGCTCGAATCGATGATGCGTACCTCTCCACCTTTTGTGCGCTTAGTGACGCTTTGCTGCGCCACGCGAAAAGCGAAGTCCACAGGCGATGCTCCGCGCGACCCATAAGCCGCCGCTTGATCCGCAGCCAGTGCCCCCGGAACTTCCGCCTGGAAGATAAACTTCTCCCGCTTCGGCATCTTCTCCATCGCCTGCTCACTCACGCCAAAATTCTGCGCCAGAATGTCGTGCGGAGTATGCGCCATCCAATCGGTGAGCAGCACCGTCTCATATTCGGAAAAATTGCCATCATCGAACACCAGCAAAAACTCGCAGCCGTCAGGTCCCAGCCCCTGAATCGAATGCGGAATTCCGGTAGGGAAGTACCACAGATCGCCTTCCGTCACATCCGTGACAAATCCCTTGCCATCGGAATCGAGTCCCGTAATGCGCGCGTTTCCGTAGAGCATCAACGCCCACTCAGCGGCCGTGTGCCAGTGCAGCTCGCGTATGCCGCCCGCGGTCAATCGCATGTCCACGCCGGCAATCGACTTCGAAATCGCAAGCTCACGAACCGTGACCTCGCGCGACCATCCGCCTTCTTGCATCCGCTTGTGAGAAAGTCCGAAAGGGTATTTGAATGTCTGCACGCCGCCAGCATCGGTGGGCGGCGGCAGGAATGAATCGGGATTCTGCTCATCCAGCGCGCGATTGCCCGGTCCCGGCGCGCTCGTGCTTCGATCATCTTTGTTCGGGTACGGCTTCTGCTCTTGCCCCGCGGCATCCGATGCCGAAAGCATTCCAGCCGCAGCCAGCGCCACAGACCCCATCCCTAGAAATCCCCGCCGCGACAAAATATCCTTCTTCGCATCCTCACTCATGAATTATTCCTCTCGGATTCAGAGACAAAGGTAGAAGTTTACCGGACTGCGAAAACGCAAAAAATTGTACACCCGCTTCGCTCGGTGAATGTTTGATGTTAAATGGCTGATGCCTGGATTGTTGTTGGGAAAAGATGAAACGAGTCGTCGAATGGTTTCTCTGTGTCTCCGTGGTGGATTGCTTCTAGAGCTTGCCTAAAAACTCCGTGATATCCGGTTCGGTCCAATCCACCGCGCCAATAAACTTGCGACGCATCACGCCGTTGCGGTCGATGACGTAAGTCTCGGGAAACTTGAAAGTCCCGTAGGTGCCGGCGATCATCTGCCGGGGATCGCGCACAGTCAGCAAGCTAATGTTGTGGTCCTTGATGAACTGGCGATACGCGCTTTCATCCTCATCGATACTGACCGCCAGCACTTCCACTCCCCTGGATTTCATTCGCCGCTGCATTTCGACCAGAGAGGGCATTTCCTCCACGCAAGGTGCGCAAAATGTTCCCCAAAAATTGAGCACCACAACCTGCCCGCGAAACTGGCTGAGCGTGATCTTGCGATCCGCGTCCTGCAACGTGAAATCGGGTGCATTGGATCCGATGCCTGCGGGTCGCGAACCGCGTGAGCAGGCGAATGCAATAAGCAACGCGGTCAGCATGAGAAACGCGCCGCGGAAGCGAGGGGGAAGTCGCACGCATCTATAATAACGGATTGCACCCATGGCCGGGACAACTCCAGAATTCGAAAAGCTTAGGGAATCCGCTCCCGCAGTGTCGGTAATCGTTCCGGCGCGGAATGAAGAAGCGTGCCTCGCTGATTGCCTCACCTCGCTGGTTGAAATTGGTGTTGCATTCGAGATCATCGTCGTCGATGACCACTCCACCGATCGCACTCGCGAGATCGCCATGTCTTTTTCTGGCGTTCGGGTAGTTGACGCCGGCCCTTTGCCCGCAGGCTGGACGGGCAAGAACAATGCAGTGTCCGCCGGAACACGCGCAGCCCGCGGCGAATGGCTGCTCTTTACCGATGCCGACACCGTGCATTTACCGGGTTCGCTGGCGCGCGGTCTCGCGGAGGCAAAACAGCATGGCGCGGCGCTGCTCTCTTATTCGCCCGACCAAATTGTCGAAACTTTCTGGGAGAAAGCCGTGATGCCAGTGGTCTTTGCGGAACTGGCGGCGCACTACCGGCCATCACAGGTAAGCGATCCCAACTCTCCAGCCGCAGCCGCCAACGGGCAGTACATCCTTATTCGCCGGGATGTCTACGATGCTATCGGAGGCCACGCGGCGGTCGCTGGAGAGTTACTCGAGGACCTGGCGCTTGCCCGCAAGCTCAAGCAGGCCGGTCATAAACTATTCTTTCGCTACGGCGGAGACGCGGTTCGCACGCGCATGTATCGCGGCTTTACCCAACTTCGCGACGGTTGGACAAGGAGTCTGAAAATTGTTTTTCCCCGCCCGCGCCGGCTCGCGGTGCAAGTATTGTTGGGTTGGCTGCTCTCCTGGGCCGCGCTTCTGTGCGGAGTTTTGTTTTTTCTGCGCAGTCCATCGATGCTGAGGGGGCTGGTTGTCCTGGTCTTAACTCTGCCTTTTGCGAAACTATATCTCTATGTTCACCGGGCGAATTTTGCCATCTATCCCGAGCTACTCTCAATGTCCTTTGGACTGCCGATGTTCGCGTATTTTCTCTGCCGCTCCGCCTCGGCCCATCGTCGCAATGCCGTAGGCTGGAAAGGCAGGCAGTACGCGGGTTATGAAACAACGCAGCCCAATTCGCCAGTCTCCGGCGCAGCCAAGCGTAACCTGAGAACTGACAACTAAGAATTGACCATCAGCAACCGACAACTGACTCTATGGTCTATCTCACACGCAAAGCCGAATTCGCCGCATCGCACTTCTATCACAACCCGGAGTTCACTCCGGAAGAGAACCTGCGCACGTTCGGCAAGTGCAACAATCCGAACGGCCATGGCCACAATTACACCCTCGAAGTCACGGTGAAAGGCGAAATTGACCCCCGCTCCGGCTTCGTGGTCGATCTCAGGCAACTCAAAGAAGTCATGACCCGTGAAGTGCTCGACGCCATGGACCATCGCTTTCTCAACAAAGAAGTTCCCGAGTTTGCCAAACAGATTCCGACCACGGAAAACCTTGCCATCGCCATCTGGCAGCGTCTCGCAAGCAAGCTGGCAAGAGCGCAATTGCACCGCGTTCGTGTCTATGAAACCTCAGACCTGTACGTCGATTTCTACGGAGAAACTTAAAAGCAAAACGTAAGCCCAAAGCCGGGAGCCGAATCATGAAAGCCCATCTCACCCGCCGCTACGTGTTCTCCGCTTCTCACCGCCTGCACACTGAGGCGATGACCCCGGAAGAAAATCTCGCGACCTACGGCAAGTGCAACAATCCCTACGGTCACGGCCACAACTACGCGCTTGAAGTCACGGTCAGCGGCCCGGTTGATGAGCGCACCGGCATGGTTTGCAATCTTGTAGATCTCGACGGCTTTGTCGAAAGGGAAGTGCTCTCCCGCTACGATTTGCAGAATTTGAATATGACGCCAGACTTCGAAAAAACCGTGCCGACCACCGAGAACCTATGCATTGAGATCTTTCAAATATTGCAGCAAGGCTTCCGCCTGGCGCATCTGGAAAGAGTAAGGATTGGCGAAACCATGCTGAATTCTTTCGAATACGCGGGCGGGACGGAGATTCGGAAGTAGAACGGAACCACAAAACATGAGAGACACCACCACCCAGCCCGGCGCTGAACCAGCCACCTTAACCAGCGCCACCTTCGAAGATCTGGTTCATGAAACGCTCGTCCGCCTGGGCGAAGACCCAACCCGCGAAGGCCTCAGCAACACGCCCGAGCGTGTCCACAAAGCCATGAAGTTCCTGACCAAGGGATACAACGAAGATCCTGAGGCCATGCTCAAGAATGCGCTCTTCACTGTCACCTACGACGAAATGGTTATCGTCAAAGACGTGGAAATGTTCAGCCTCTGCGAGCACCACATGCTGCCGTTTTTCGGCAAAGTTCACGTGGCGTATATTCCCAACGGCAGGGTGATCGGCCTCAGCAAGATTCCGCGCCTCATCGAAGTCTTTTCGCGCCGGCTTCAGATCCAGGAACGCCTCACCACGCAAATCGCGGAGACAATCCAAAAGGTGATCGAGCCGCAAGGAGTAGGAGTAGTCATCGAGGCCCGCCATCTCTGCATGATGATGCGCGGGGTGGAAAAACAGCACTCCGCCGCAGTCACCTCTTCCATGCTGGGCTGCTTCCGCAATGAAGAAGAAACGCGCTCGGAGTTTTTATCGCTGATTCGCCAGCGGCCCAACGGAGTGTAAAAGGCCTGTAACAGACCTCCCGCATGGGAAATTCAATGTGCCTAATAGGAGCTTTTAGCGTGGCGGCGTCGAGTACAACCTCTTTCATTCCCACGCCGTGTCTGAATTTCAGACGGTGCCATTTGCCTTATCCGGCTTGACTTCCCGTCTAGGCTGGGAAGATAATGCCTCTGCTCGGCCCGCTGTGCTGTTCTCCCCCGCCTTTGCCCGAGCCGCGAACTCCTGCTCGACTGGGCCCTTGCCATTTCTGACTCTGGATTTAGGAGATTTTCCCGTGAAGATTTTTCGCATTGGTTGCGCGTTCGCCGGATTCTTGTCTTTAGTCCTTTCGATGTCGGCACAAACAACTTTCACCACGCTGCACAGCTTCGACCTGACGGATGGCGATGCCCCTGCTGGGGCGCTCGTTCAGGGCACCAACGGGAATCTGTATGGGACAACTGTGGTTGGCGCGGATCCCTGCGTTGGTACGGTCTTCGAACTCACCGCCAGCGGCGGGTTTACGAAGCTAGTTTGCTTTGATGACACCGATGGCGGTACGCCAAGAGCGGCGCTGGCGCAGGGAACCAATGGGAACTTCTACGGGACGACGTACGGTGGCGGGGCGAATAACTTCGGAACGGTCTTCGAAATCACCTCCAAAGGCGCGCTGACCACGCTGTACAGTTTTTGCTCGCAGGTTTCCCAAGGCGTTTGCGAGGACGGCGCTCGTCCTTACGCGGGCCTGATCCAAGGAACTAATGGGAGTTTTTACGGGACTACGAATGGGAGCGGTGGGTCCAGTGCCGCAGGCACGATTTTTGAAATCACACCCAGTGGCACGCTGACCACGCTCTACAGTTTTTGTGCCAAAAGCGGATGCAGGGACGGCGAAAACCCAGCCTCGGGGCTGGTGCAGGCCGCTAATGGGGACTTCTACGGGACAACGAGCGCCGGCGGGCTCGACTATGGCACGGTTTTTAAAATCACTCCAACCGGTGCGCTGACCACGCTGCACACCTTCGACGAGACCGACGGTTCCACCCCCCAAGCAAGTCTGGTCAAGGCCACGAATGGGAACTTTTACGGGACAACGACCGAGGGTGGGACCCATAGCTACGGCACAGTTTTCGAGATCACCCCAGGCGGCACGCTAACCACTCTCTACAGTTTTTGCTCGCAAAGCGGATGCACTGACGGCATTCAACCCGACGCGGCACTGATCCAGGCCACCAATGGGGACCTTTTCGGAATAACCTACAGCGGCGGGGCGAACAACTTCGGAACGATTTTCGAAATTACCCTCAGCGGCACGCTGACTACGCTTTATAATTTTTGTTCGCAAAGCGGGTGCGCGGACGGCGGCCGGCCCTACGCCGGGCTGATTCAAGACACGAATGGGGACTTCTACGGAACCACGAGTGTGCACGGCACCGGCGGCTTCGGAACGGTCTTCAGCCTATCCGTTGGGCTCGGCCCTTTTGTAGAAACGCAGATTAATTCCGGCAAGGTGGGAACCGTAGTCAACATTCTGGGAACGAATCTGACGGGTGCGACCGGCGTCACGTTTAACGGCACGCAGGCTGTCTTCAAGGTTGTCTCGAGTTCTGAGATCACCGCCAAGGTCCCAACAGGCGCCACCACCGGCGAAGTCAAGGTGGTAACGCCCTCCGGCACGCTTGCAAGCAATCAGGTATTCCGGGTTATACCCTAGCCGCAACGCCGAATACAAACGCCGCCCCGTCGCCGCTTTTTCGTGCCACTTGGAATTGCCACCCGCGCCGCTTCCGGCTAAGATTACGGCGATCCAAAACGACATCGAAAGAGGAGTTTATGAAGAGAGCCTGGTTTATTCCTGCATTCGCTTTGGCTGTCAGCCTATCGGTTTGCGCGCAAAACAACGCGATGGCCGCGAAAAAAGAAGTACACATCAAGCCCTATCCCGGCACCGCGCAAGTCACCCTCGATTCCTGGAACGATGTCGGCCGCAAGCTGATCGCTATGGCCGAAGATTTTCCTGAAGATAAATACGACTTCAAGCCTAAGCCAGAACAGCGAAGCTTTGCCGAACAACTGCTTCATGCGGCCGGGGCCAACTACTATTTCACCAACCTTGCACGCGGTGACAAATCGAAAGTTGATGAAAACCCGAAATATAAAAGCAAGGCCGACGTAGTGACATTGGTCAAGAAATCCTTTGCCGACGGCGCCGCTGCGATCAAGGCCAAGGGCGACAAAGGCATGTCGGAAATCGTCGTCAGCCCCTTCGCCCCGGAACAAACCACCATTGAAGACTTTGCCAACGGCATTATCGAACACGACGGCGAGCACTACGGTCAGTTGGTGGTCTACTACCGCTTAGCGGGATTGGTGCCGCCGGAATCGCGCCCCAAAAAATAACAGCCTGGATTTTCTGTTATTAGATTGCGTAAGGGTATCGCCGCCTGCGCTGGGGGAATACTTTGATTAGGGCTAAGCCCGCCACGAATCCGCCCACATGAGCCCAGAAAGCCACTCCTCCACCCACGCTTCGACCTTCATACACCAGGGAAGTCACAGTCCCGGAGACGAACTGCAACACGAACCAGTATCCGAGAATGACCCAAGCGGGCACATAGATGACGAAAACGAAGAGCCAGGTCAGAACCCGCGCTCGCGGATAGAGAACAAAATATGCGCCCAGCACGCCAGCAATTGCTCCGCTGGCGCCGAGATTCGGCACGCGCGAATGAACATCCATCGCAACCTGGCACGCCATCGCGATCAATCCAGTGAGGAGATAGAAAGTCAGGTAGTTGAAGTGTCCCAAATAATCTTCAACGTTATCGCCAAAAATGTAGAGAAACCACATGTTGCCGATGACGTGCATCCACGAACCGTGCAGGAACATTGACGTGAAGAAAGGCAGTACCACAGCGATCAGCGAATATTGAGACGATCCCGCCAGCAGCGCGGACAGATGAGCCGGAATGATGGCGAACTCAGTAATGAACGCTTTCAGGCTGGCTGGCGTCAAACTCGCCTCAAACAGAAAAATCAGCAGGTTGAGCGCGATGAGAAAATAGTTAATGAAAGGCGTGCTGAAGCGCGGCTGATCGTCTTTGATGGGAAGCATGGGGGAATCTGGTAATTTGGTAATTGAGTAATTTGGAAATTAAGAAACAAAACGCCTCAGAAGCCGGACTCCACATTTCCTGGCTTTTCAATTTCCCAATTATTCAATCACCAAGTTACCAAATTCTTCCATGAATGGCGTCCTCATCGTCGATAAGCCCTCCGGACTGACCTCGCATGACGTGGTCAACCGCGTGCGCCGGATTCTGGGTCAGCGTTCTGTTGGACACTTGGGCACTCTCGATCCGCTTGCAACCGGGCTTCTACCCGTGGTTGTCGGCAACTACACACGCCTTGCCCAGTTTTACTCCGCTGCGGAGAAATGTTACGAAGGCATCATCCGCTTCGGATTTGCGACCGATACTTACGATTCCGACGGCGAACCGACCACTCCTGTACAGTCCGTAGGTCTCAATGCCGATGAAGTCTGTGCACTGGCCGCGCAGTTTCTCGGCGTGATCGAGCAGATGCCGCCGCCCTTTTCCGCCAAGAAAATTCACGGAGTTCCCGCGTATAAGCTAGCGCGAAAACAAAAAGAGGTTGTCCTGAAGGCGGTGCAGGTTGAAATCAAGCAATTCGATGTCGTGGAAGTGAATGGTGACCGCGTCCGCTTCAGCGCGCGCGTTGCGTCGGGCACCTACATCCGCTCAGTCGCTCACGAGATGGGCGTAAAGCTCGGCTGCGGCGCCCATCTGGAGTCGCTGCGCCGCACAGCCGTCGCCGAATTCACAATTGCCGAAGCCAAGACCCTCGAGCAGATCACAGAACAAATGCAGATTGAAGAAGGAGTCCACCAACAGGTCACTGGCAACCGGCAACTGGCAACTGACCGATTGTTCCTTCATCCCCGATTGCTCTTGCCCCACATGCCCTCGGTGGCCGCCGACGAAGCCACCGCCGCCCGTATCCGCAACGGCAGAACCGTGAACCTTCCGGAACTGTCGCAGGCCCGGCTAGTGAAAGTATTCAGCGGACAAACTGACCTGATCGCCATTGTCAGCCGAGTGGCAGGTACTCTGTTCCATCCCAGGATCGTACTGGCAAGTGAACCGGCCAGCGAACCCGCGATCCGCTGATCGCTCGGCGACGCTAGTAGAATCGCTGTTAGCCTCGAACCTTCTATTCAAGAATTCGACGCGCGCACGCAGGTAAGCTTGACGTTCCCCGCCTCCGCTTTTACTGTGGCAGTACGCCATGAAGCTCTCCGTCGTCATGCCCGTCTACAACGAGGAGGCCACGCTGCGCACCGTGGTCGAAAGTGTGCTCGCCGTGCCGCTGACCATCGAACTCATCTGCGTGGACGATGGTTCTCGCGACCGCTCCCGCGAAATCCTGGCTGAATTGCAAAGCCAATATCCTCAACTGAAGACTTATCTCCAGCCGAAAAACATGGGGAAAGGTGCAGCGCTGCGTCGAGGAATCGAGCAATCGACGGGAGACTACGTCATTATTCAGGATGCAGATCTCGAATACGATCCCGCCGAATATCCGCTCATGCTCGGGCCATTGCTTCAAGGCAAAGCAGACGTAGTCTACGGATCACGCTTCCTCGGCGGAGCTCCGCATCGCGTGCTTTATTTTTGGCACTCGGTAGGCAATTGGATTTTGACTTTACTTTCCAATGCCCTCACCAACATGAATCTCTCCGACATGGAGACTTGCTACAAAGTCTTTCGCCGTGAAATCATTCAATCCATTCCGATTGAAGAAAACCGTTTCGGCTTCGAACCGGAGATTACGGTGAAGATTGCCAAGCGCCGCCTGCGCGTCTACGAGGTCGGCATCAGCTATTGGGGACGCACCTACGAGGAAGGAAAAAAGATCGGCTGGAAAGACGGCTTTCGCGCTTTGTGGTGTCTGGCAAAATATACCCTCAAAGAGCCGCGCCTGAGCTACCAGTACCAACCCGCAGTGTTACCAAAAACCAACCCTGCGCCCTGATTATCGTGCCTTAATTTGCCTGATGGCTCTCGAGTGCCGCGGTTGCGGCGCAGCACTCAGCACTGCGATTAGCGGTAGACTCTACACACCCCACAAATAATCTTCCTGCTCGTGATGTGGTTCTGCGGCTATTGAAATCGGGACGGAAAAAGCGCCAACTGTTTCTGCGCTCGGAAATTGCCGTCGCCCTTCATGAGTGGGCGCCATCGATGCCGCCGCCAGCGCTTCGGCAACCGGTTGCTCCGGCGAAGTTTCTGAAGCCACAGGCTTGTGCGTCTCGCGAATCAACTCCAGCAAATGGTGATCTTCCACATGCTTGATCTTATCGGCCAAATGCACAAACCGCCGGTAGATGTCGTCGAGCGCCCGCCGGTCGAACTGATAACCCAGTTGCTCGAAGCGAATGCCGAGAGCGTGCCGTCCCGAATGCTTGCCCAAAACCAGCTTGGAATCGGGCACGCCGACAGACTTCGGCGTCATAATCTCGTACGTTAGAGGATTTTTCAGCACGCCATCCTGATGAATGCCCGCCTCGTGCGCAAATGCATTGCGCCCGGTAATCGCCTTATTCGGCTGCACAGGAACACCGGTGATCTCGCTCAGCATCTGGCTGGCGGAAAACAACTGCTCGGCGGCGATGCCCGTGTCGTAAGGATAGCGATCGGGCCGCACTCGCATCGCCATCACGATTTCTTCCAGCGACGCATTTCCCGCGCGCTCACCAATCCCATTGATCGTACATTCCACCTGCCGCGCGCCCGCCGCGATCGCCGCCAGCGCATTGGCCACTGCCAATCCCAGGTCGTTGTGGCAGTGCGCGGAGACGGTTACTTTCTCGATTCCTTTTACCCGCTGGCGAATAGTCGTGATCAGCTCTCCAAACTCCGATGGCATGCTGTAGCCGACCGTGTCGGGGATATTCAGCGTTGTCGCCCCCGCTTCCACCACTACATCGAGAACCCGGCAAAGAAAATCGGGATCGGTTCGCGTCGCATCTTCCGGAGAAAATTCCACGTCGTCACACAGCGACTTAGCCAAGCGAACGGAGTTGCGCACCGCCGCCACGCATTCGTCGCGCGTCATGCGCAGCTTGTATTGCAAATGAATGTCGGAAGTCGCCAGGAATACATGAATGCGCGGCCGCTCCGCATCCTTCAAAGCCTCCCATGCCCGCTCAATATCGGGACGGCAAGCTCTTGCCAGCCCGGCGATCACCGGCCGGCGAATCACGGCCGCGATCGCCCGCACCGCTTCAAAATCGCCGTCGGAAGAAATGGGAAAGCCCGCCTCAATCACATCCACGCCGAGACGGTCCAGTTGATGCGCCAAGCGCAGCTTTTCCTGATGGTTCATGCTGCAACCCGGAGACTGCTCTCCGTCGCGAAGAGTCGTATCGAAAACTGTGATCCGCGCCCGTTCCATGATGCTGAACTCTCCTTCTCAATCGGCCTGACCAACCGACTCTTGATTTTACGGAATCCCGGCTCAGAAGCAAAACTTATAATTATTACCGTATCAGTAGAATAACTACTATAATAAGCTGTCCTAATACAATAGTCCATTACGATTAGAGGTCGAAAATGGAGCTGTCGCAGCTCGAAGTCTTTCTGGCGATCGCCCGCGAGGGCCGCTTTTCCAGGGCCGCCGAAAAATTGCACCGCACTCAATCCGCCGTCAGCCAGACGATTCACAAACTGGAAGAAGAGCTGGGAGAATCGCTGTTTGATCGCTCGTCACGCGAGGGCGTCCTCACCGACGCCGGCCGCGTGCTGCACGAATACGCGGAAAAGCTAATCAATCTGCGCCAGGAAGCCACCGAATCTCTCACCGAATTGCGCGAGTTGCAAAAGGGAAAACTGGTGATCGCCGCCAACGAGTTTACTTCGTTGTATCTGCTCGCCGTCCTGGCGGAATTCCGGCGGCTGCATCCCATGATCAAGATCACGGTCCAGCGTTCGCTGGGCAGTCACATACCTGACGACGTCCTGCGCTACGGAGCCGAACTCGGAGTTCTCTCTTACGAACCGCAGGAACCAGGCCTGCATTCGGTCGTGGTTTACCTCGACGAACTCGTTTTCGTTGTGCCGCCCAACCATCCGCTGGCCGGAGCGGCGCAGGTCAGCATCCGCCAGTTAGGCGCCGAATCCTTCGTCGCGCACATCGTTTCCTCACCCTATCGCGAAAAAGTGTTGCAGTCATTCAAAGCGCACAAAACTCCGCTGCACATGGATTTGGAACTCCCCACGCTGCAAGCCATCAAGCAGTTTGTGGCCCTGGGAAATGGAGTGGCTTTCGTTCCGGAGATCAGCGTCGATACCGAATTGGCGCGCGGCGAATTGGTCCGCATCCCGGTGCGAGAACTGCAACTGAAGAGAAAGTTACGCTTGATCTACCGCAAGCAAGCCAGCATCTCGCACGCGGCCAGAGCCTTTCTCAAAGTAGCGGAGGCGGTAGCCCTCAAGCGCAAGGGACGCTATCGCTTTCAGCGCGAAAGCTAGCGGTCTTCATATCGCGATAGTTTTCATTCTGCGCTGATGTCAACTATAGGTGTGATTGTCATCCCGAGCAAAGCGAGGGATCTCGGTTTTTGCCGGCCTCTATTCAGCACACTTGCTCTTCTCGCACTCCGTTCTCGCGAAAGGACTCCAGCGCATCCGCCAGAGAAGGATGAATCTCCAAAACCCGATCCAGGTTCATCAGGTCCAGTAAAGAGCGCACCAGCGGACTCGGCGCTGCACACTTCAAACTCACGTTGCGCGCTTGCGACCAGCTCTGCAAAAAAGCCAGCTCTCCCATTCCTGCGCTGTCAATCGAACTCACGCCGCCCAAATCGAGAACGACCTTGTTGCTGCTTCGCACAACATCGGCGACCACGCGCGACAGCGTTACGGCCTCATCTCGGTACACGATGCGGCCTTGGCAATAGACGATCATAATGTCGCCACGATTACGCATTTCCAAACTGAGTTTCAACGTAGACTCCTTAGGAACATAAAGGGCAGCCAAATCAACCGGTTGCCGAAAAAATTGCCATTGTGGATTGCTGTTTTCCATTCTAGTTGATAGACGCTTTCCATCTGGTTTCGGGAGCATGAAAAATGCGTTAAATGTTACCGGAGTTTCCGCTGCCGAACCATATTCCCGTTGCAGGCGGATGGACAAAATTTGTCACCCGGTACATCTTGACCATCCGGTACACTGCATCTAACGGATTTCACTCATCATGCAGCACTTTTTATCCGGCATCGGCCGGGAAAGGAATTGTGCGTGTCAAAACTTGCAGCCGCCGTGCTGAGTTTGCTTTGCCTCATCCTGTTCGCCCTGCCGTCCTCTGCCCAGCTTCTTCCTGACGGAAACGTTTACGTCGGGGGATCCCATTCGTTATCCGAGATTGTCGTCAACAAGTACGACTTCTGGGGCTGGAACGCCTCCGTCGAGGATTTTCCCTTGTCGCGATTTCCTTATCTTGGAGTTGTCCTTGACGCCAGCGGCTTCTACCGCCCGGGCATCACCCAGTACAACTTTCTTCTCGGCCCACGCTTCTCTAAGACATACGGAAACTGGCGCCCTTTTGTTCAGGCCTTGGGTGGCCTGCAGCGGGTCACGTCCGATGGAAATGCATATAACCCAGTCGCCTTCGATTTTGGCGGCGGCGTCGACCGCAAGTTGCACGTGAGTTTCTGGCATTTCAAGAACTTCTCATGGCGCGTGCAGGCAGACTACGTCAACACCCGCTATTTGAGCGCCCGCGAAATCGAATTCCGCGGTTCCACCGGCCTCGTCTGGCGCTTCTGAACTTACACAAGTATCGTAACGGCGCGGCTTCCCGCCGCGCCTTATACATATCCTCCCGCACCTCATTTCATCTTCTACGCCAGCCCAATTCCTCCTAAGCGCATCTAAAAATCAAAGAAATAAACGTTAAGAAAGTTCCAAAATAATGAAAGGCAGGGGAAGCACAAATGCGCACAGTTGTTGCAGTTTGTTTCGTTACCTTCATTCTAGGAAGCCTGGCTACGGCCCAGGTCCCAACCTCGGGCAACGTTTTCTTCGGATATTCGTACTACCACACCAACATCTCGACTATTGATACCTCCAATACCAACGGCTGGGAAGCTTCGTTCGAAGGCAAAGTCCTGCCATTCATCGGCATTGTGGCCGACTTCAGCCAGCACTACGGCTCCGAGAATTTTCCTATTTTGTGTCCCGTGGGAGTCAGCGGATGTAATACTTTCAACGTAAACATCCATGAACAGAATTATTTGTTCGGACCACGCGTATCGGTATCGGTGGGGAAATTTCGGCCATTCGCCGAAGCCCTGTTTGGGGCCGGCCACGTCAATGCAGACGGTGCGGGATCGGACACTTCATTCGCAACCGCACTCGGCGGCGGCCTCGACTACCGCATCATCAGGCCCATCGCCTGGCGCTTCCAAGGCGACTACGTGCAGACTCGCTTCTTTGGCAACACTCAAAACAATCTGCGCTTATCGACCGGGATTGTTCTGCGCTTCTAGTCGCACGGGGAAGGGAACTCAGTGGGGTCTTGGCCTGGCTTCATCGGTGTCTTTGGCGAACTCTGCGATTAAAAAGCCCCGCTAAAAAAAATAAACAGGATCCAGTTGGTTGTCTGGATCCCGCTCGTGTGGCCACTGAAAACTCGTCGCTGAATCGGAGAGCCTAAGCCCGGGGCGGGCTCTCCGGTCCCGCCTGCCAATATTTGTGATCCCGCAGAAAAAATTTCTCGTTCCAGTAATTCATCGCTGTCCGCAAAAACAGCCATCCCACTCGCAAATGTCCCATCTTCTTAAACCGCCGGTTCGTCGTATACACCCCGCCACGCACAATGCCAAACCGGCTCCGCGCTACCTGCTGGCTTAAAAGATAATCTTCGGCAAACGCCACCTGCTCGTGAAACCCGCCCAGTTTCCAGAATTTATTGCGCTCGAATAGCATGAACATCCCCGTCGCAAACGGATGATGCAGCCGCGACAAATACTGAAACAAATCGTTCGCCGCATAAAACGCTTTGTCGATCCAACTTCCTTCGCTGCAAATGATGTTCGTCGTCACGCAGTGCAGTTGCCTCCGCTGCGCCAATTCCACCGCCCGCCGAATCACCGAGGGATGCCCCAACTCCACATCGGCATCCAGAAACAAAACATAAGTTGTGTCCGCCTGGGCGGCGCCCTGGTTGCGGCCCACCGAAGGCATTCCCCCGCGAATCACGCTAACATTCAAGCGATCGCGAAAGCCGAGCACGATGGCTGGAGTGCCGTCGGTCGAATTCGCGTCAGCCACCAACACTCTCGTATTTCGCATCTTCGAGTAATCCTGATTCATCAGCGACATCAGCAGCCGCGGAATCAGCTTCGCCTCGTTCTTCGCCGGAATCACAATGGTCAGTTCGTTCGCCGGATTCACGCTGGCTAAGCTCCCGCTGGTTGAATGCATGCTCGTTGAATGCATGAATGCGTACCCCCTCTTCATCAATGGTTAAATACGTCAGCCGCGAATCAACCCACCCGCCGGAGTTGTAATACTCAATGCCACCATCCTGGACATGCGTAGCCTCATGTGTATGCCCGCAGAAAATGAGGTCCGCTCCGTGATAGCGCGCATGCGCCAACGCGCCCGCTGCCACCTTCGTCGACATGCGCAACCACCGCGTATTCAGCCGGTCGATCATCCGCGCCACCGGCTTGTTCTTGAAATCCAATTTCTGCAACTGCAGATACAGCGACGTTCCCAGCCGGCTTAGCCGCACTCGATTCACCTGAAATCCATCGAACTGATGTCCGTGAATGGCGAGATGGCTTAGCCCGCGATACGTCCACTCATACTGCTGATAAACCCGCACGCCCACGAGGTGCGACATGATGTCGGTCAACCCGTGATCGTGATTTCCCTCGACCCATACGACTTCGACATTGCGTTTAGGATTCGACAGCTTGCGAATGTAGCCGAGAAACTTCCAGTGATCTTTGGTCAATCGCGCGAAATTCAAGTCGGCAAAAATATCGCCCAGCAGAATCAAGCGCTCAAAGCGACTTTCCTTCAATACCTGCGTCGCCTCGCGCGCACGGCTCGTCTCTGACCCCAGGTGCAGGTCCGAGAGGATCAACGTGTTGTACACGTGCCGATCCATACTTCGTTTCTAACAACCGAATGTTACGGAGTGATGAACATTGCATCAAAATCAGTGCATCAGGTGATGAAGAAGTAACCGTAGGGACATTACCGTAGTCGTCTTCGCCGTGCTTCTCGTCGTTCAGCGTATGCCAACAAAGCAAACTCCCACGGAGCCTGCGCATCTCAATGTTCGCTCCGCTTCTGGCCGGCGGTAAAAGCTAATGATGTCATTCTCACCGTTTGAATTCGCAATCATGTTCGTGAACGAGTTAAGAGTTCGTGAACGGAGTTAAGAGCAGGAGAACAACACAATGAGTCGCTCGATTAAAGGCTTCGGATCTCTCGCCTTTGCCGCTTCGATTTTCACTATCCTCTGCCCAATCAATGCCCGGTCGCAAACCAGCGACTCTGTGGTCGCCTTCGTCTACGTTTCCAGCAGCACGAGCAACAGCAGCTCCCAAATCAACGCCTATGCAGCAGCTCCCAATGGCAAACTCACTGCAGTTTCAGGATCACCATTCACAGAGAGCGGCTCTTACCTGGCGGTGAGCCGTAAATGGCTTGTCTCCACAGACACGGTAAATATCTACTCGTTTTCGATCGCGGACAACGGCGCGCTTAAGCAGGTCTCCACGGTCAACGCGCAACAATTTAACGGCTATAACGATGGTGGCCCGGTCAGCCTCTTCTTCGACCGCACCGGCGCGACTCTATACGACGAAGATATCTATGGCAACAACGGCGCGAACAACACATACCAGTTCTTCGACGTGGACCAGACAACCGGGGCGTTGAGTTTTCTCGGCGCCACCAGTTCAGCCAGCCCCGTGTTCGAAACTCCGCTCAGTTTCATCGGCAGCAATGCTGTTGGTTATGGTTCCTCCTGCTATCACGGGTACCAGACCATCTACGGCTTCGGTCGAAGCGGCAACGGATCGCTGACCGACTTGAACCTCAATCCTCCGATTCCCGCTGCGGCAACCGGGGGCTACTGTCCATATCTGTCTGCCGTGAACACAACGAACAATGTTGCCGTCTCTCTGACGCCGACTGAAGATGGGATGACCATGATCGGTCCGACGCAACTCGGCGTCTATACCGCCGACAGTTCCGGCAACCTGACCACGACAAGCACTTACGAGAACATGCCCAAAGTCGCCGCAGGAAGCCTGAACGCCATGGTGGCCTCGCCTTCAGGCAAACTGCTCGCGGTCGCCGGCTCGAAAGGATTGCAGATCTTCCACTTCAATGGCGCGAACCCCATCACCCACTACACCTATTTGCTCACCACCGACAGCATCGACCAAGTCTTCTGGGATAACGAGAATCATCTCTACGCCATTAGTCAGTCGGCCGGAAAGCTTTATGTGTTCACCGTTACTCCCGTGAGCTTCGGCCAGGCCCCAGGCTCGCCCTACGCAATCACCAGTCCGGAGTTCATCGCCGTTCTCCCCAGTATGTAAGCAAAAGCCCCCGCGGCGGGTTGGCCTTCGCGGGGGCTTCTCAGTTCGCAATTCCTTGAATAACTACTTCGCCGCTGGCGGCACATATTCCTTGGGCACTGCCGAACCTTCGCCAAAAAAATACTGCTCCATCTGCTTAACGATTACTTCCTGATCTTCGCGCCGCGCTGGATTTAACCGGTATTCGTTCAACAGCATCTTGCAATGCTCCACCCACATTCGCCACGCCGGTTCGGAAACATTGTCATACACCTTGCGGCCCAGGTCGTTGTCGAAGGGAGGTTCATCCAGCCCCGGCAATTCTTTTTTTAACTTTACGCAAAAAACCGTGTGCGCCATAAACATTCCTCACTCATGTGCGAAAACATTCGCAAGGAATATCTTACATCGCCACGCGAGGACAGTATTGAGAGGAACCAGTCTGAAATCAGCGGGTCGCCGGGGTTACACCAAATTCGGCAAGAATCTTTTTTGTGTTGTCATCAAGGGCAATCGTGTCGCCGTCATGATGTGTAGTCGATTCGGCCGAGTTCGTCTTGCCCTTTATTCCGATATAAACCGCGTCATAAGCCGTATCGCTCAAATTTTCCACCCGGTGTTTGAAGGGAGCGTACCAGCGCACCTCTCCCGGCTTGGCGTAGGATTCACGCGTCTTTCCGTTCTCATCGGTAAAGCGCAAGTGGCCTTCAGTCAGGCTCACTACCACTCCGCCCGGATGCTCGTGCAGAGATGATTTTTCATGCGGCCCGTAATGTACCGATACTACTTGCACTTTTTCGTTTTCAAAATCCAGCTTGTAATGCTTGGGCTCAACCTTAATAGGATCTTGCGCGCTGGCCCCCACCGCCAGACACACAACAATCCCTAACCAAAATATCTTCGGCGACATGCCGGCCTCCTGACCGACTTCTTTTGAATGTAAATAGACCCGAAGCCACGCTATCCCGCCCGTATAGCCATGTCAATAACTCCGCAGATGAAAGCCTCAAATTGGTAATGGCTTTGCCGACCTCTGGTCTACCTAATCCGCCTGACTAATGGTGCGCTCAGATTACCGATAATATAATGAAGCGTAAGTTGAATAGTGAGTGAACTAAACACCATGCATCCACGAACTGAAAGCTCAGCCCCCACCCTCTTAACTAAAATCTTGCTGATTGCGTTCCTATCTCTCGGTTGGAACCCTGCCGTTCCCGCACGCGCGCAGCAAAACCAGCCCGCCAAACCTGCGAACAACAGTCAAGTCTCTCGCGGAAAATATTTGCTTGAGGGCGTTGCCATGTGCAGCCAGTGCCACACGCCGCGCGACAGCGCCGGCAACCTCGATCACAGCCGCTGGCTTCAGGGAGGAGCATTGTGGTACCAACCCGCCAATCCCGTGCCCGACTGGCCGCAGCAAGTGCCGCGCATTGGCGGAACAGTCTCAGCCACGGACGCCGAAATGGTCACCCTGTTGACCACAGGCATCTGGAAAACCGGCCATCGCCTGCGTTCTCCAATGCCTCAATTCCGCATGAGCGCCGAAGACGCCGCGTCGGTCGTCGCTTATCTGCGATCTCTGAATCCCAGTTCGCCCGCCCAGCAAGAGCCGCAATAAGAAGTGATGGGAGAGTTGGGGGGGCTAGGGGAAGCCCGGAACCGGAAGCCGGCGTTGGTGGGCCCACCAGGATTCGAACCTGGAACCAACAGATTATGAGTCTGCTGCTCTAACCGTTGAGCTATGAGCCCTCGATTTCAAATCTAGCATATTCGCGCGAGTAGCTCACCCGGCGCTTCGTACTCGACGGCGTCATCCGGAACGAAGCCGCTTTTCAGGCACAGTGAGGGATCTCGCGTGTATCTCTACAGTTCCGTCCTTGTTGGCTCCGTGGCCTAGCTGTCCTTAATCCCCTGCCACCTTTCCTCCCGCCTCATCCCAAATGCGATTTCCTCGCGTCTCTCGCAGCAGCAGGCTTCCCACGATAAACGTCATGCCCGCCACAATCATCGGATAGTAAAGCCCAGCATAAATATTTCCCGTCGCCGCAACGGACGATAACCCGATCAAAGGCAGCAAGCCACCGAACACTCCATTGCCGATGTGATAGGGAAGCGAAAGAGACGTGTAGCGAATCTTGGCCGGAAAAGCCTCAATCAGATAAGCCGCGATAGGACCGTAAACCAGACACACATATAGCACCTGCACAAACACCAGCAACACCAGCATCGTCAGATTCGGATCCGGAGCTTCCTTGGCGGGGACGAAGGCGCCTGTTGCATCAGTAGTCATCGCCGTGAGCGAAATCGCACCGGTTACCTTGTTACGCGCGGATTTCACGGTGACTACGTTATTCCCGGCGGCCCGTTCCATCGCCTTGTAAATCGGAATGTAAGTCAGCACGCCGAGCAAACAGCCCGCCATCATCAACTTCTTCCGTCCAATCCGGTCGGAAAGCGCGCCCACCACGGTGAAGAACGGCATCCCTAGCAGCAACGCGATCGCGACCACAATGTTAGCGGTCTTGACGTTCACTTTCAGAATAGTCTGCATGTAGAACAGCGCGTAGAACTGTCCCGTATACCAGATCACGCCCTGCCCAGCCGTCGCGCCAAAAAGCGAAATCAAAACGTTCTTCAGATTCAACCACTTGGTGAACGCCTCCTTCAAAGGCTGCGCCGAAGTCATGCCCGCGCTCTTAAGCTGCGCGAAGATTGGCGACTCCTTCATCTTCAACCGGATGTACAGCGAAATAATCACCAGGATGATGGAAATCAGGAAGGGAATACGCCAACCGAAAGCGGCAAAATCTTCTTTCGACATCGAACTCTGCGTGATCAGAATCACGATGAGCGAAACGAAAAGACCTAGCGTCGCAGTGATCTGAATAAAGCTCGTATAGAAGCCGCGCTTGTTGTCGGGAACGTGCTCACCTACGTAGACTGCCGCGCCGCCATACTCTCCGCCCAGCGCCAGCCCCTGCAATACGCGAATCAGCAGCAGCGCGATTGGCGCGAACCAGCCTGCTGTTGCGAACGACGGCAATAAGCCGATGGCAAACGTCGAAAAGCCCATGATCGAGAGCGTTACCAGAAAGGCATACTTGCGTCCGACCAGATCGCCGATGCGCCCAAAAAACAGCGCGCCGAAAGGCCGCACCAAAAAGCCGACAGCAAAAGTTGCCAGGTAAGCGATATAGGCAAATGTGTCGTTCCCGGGAGGATAAAACTTCGGCCCCAGAATGGCCGCGAGGCTGCCAAAGATATAGAAGTCATACCACTCGATCATGGTGCCCACAGACGACGCCATGATCACGCGCCAGATGCTGTACTCCGCCGTACCCGCTCCCTGCCCCCCGTTCGCCATCTTTCCTCCACGTGTCGTTTCTCCGAGGCCGCCTCGGTTAGCCGTGAATTGTATCCCATCGGTCAACCAAGTCAGCAAGGCGCGGACGGCTTCCGAAGGATTCGTATCAGGGCATCGCTTCAGCGATGCCGCAAAAGGATCCAAGAGACGAAGGCTTTAGCCGCCGGGGCGTTGCCAAAGAATGGTCGCGGCTCGCTCTTTTGGATGCTCAAATGTTTGGGCTTACGGAACGAATGGAAGATCTGGACGGACGAATCGGCCTCAGTATGAATCAGGCTACAAATTCAGGAAGCTGAGTTGAACCACTGAGATGATGCCGCAAGACTAATCGCTCTCAGCGCCCACTGTTTCCAGAAAAGATTTCAAATTTATTTCCAGCCCCTTGCGGCTGGCCTCGCTCAGGTCGATGAAGCGAAACGGCTGCAGCCATCCCTGTGTCGCCCACATGGGAAACAACATCTGTCCTCTGCCGCGAATCGTGGCGCGATCCACGTGAAACAGCAATTCCACTTCAATCTTCTCATCCAGCGGCTTTTCCAGATGAATCATTCCGCCACTGGTCGAAAGCGTATGCAATGCCGCTCGCACCTGGCGGCCATTGGGCAGCCGCACCAGAATCAGCACCATGCCGCTAAGTTTTACGCGGAATGGCCGCCGGGCTGTCTTCAATTGGCGCATAAGCCATGCGGCGCGGGCGGCCGCGCCTGCGTCTTGTCTTGCTTCTGGAATCCGGCCTCCCCATCCAGACAGGATCAAGCTCTATTTCCTTCCCGGAGAAGATGGGGCTCCCGCCATTGATAGCTTGTGAGGCCACGCCCCGATTGGAGAATCGGGCGCGTCTTCCGTCGAATTCTCCCAATCCCTCGGCGGATTTTCGATCTTCCAGATATTTGCGTGGCTATACAACGCGGCTCCAATCAGAAAGCTTTTGCCGTCGCTGCCCAGGGGCAAACAGTTCGCCACCCGTGCCGTCACGCTGCCTCCGCCCGGCAGATCGCTCAACATTACCGGCGTTCCCACCGGCAACACGCTGGGACTGCGAAATCCGCAACCATGCGGACTGACCACCAGGGCCACACACTTCGCGGCAAACGGACGCATGCGGTCCAGGCTGGTAACCGTTATCGGAATTTCGACCCGCACCCGTGTGCTGCGTCGAGTCGTCTTAGGTGTAAAAACGTCCATGCAAAGGCCTCTGGGAACTAGCGATCCACAGCGTAGTCTGACAGAGTTAAGAGAATTCTCATGAAGAGAACCGCCGAAGAAGATGACCGAGGTAATCTATCGCCCCTGAGAATAGCGGCTCATTTGATTCTTGATTTCGCTAGCGTTCGTTAGTCCTGAATTCGATTCCTTCCTCATCACAGTGGCCCACCCTATCCAGCACGGGGATGGTAATGACCTTTCGCGGGCTCCTGCGATGTACTTCTGTGTCTGTCTCCGTTTCCGAACTTGATCCATACTGAAATTACTTTTACAGTTTCAGCGCCGCTCGTCGATTGAAATCCGATTGCGATTGATCTCTGAGCAGTTCCAACCCTGATCTCTGGTCAGCTCTTCGATCAACCGCACTCCGTCCGTAACGAATTTCTTTCGAGGAGACATTCCCCCATGCCAGCAGTTCCACCACTCTCTCAACGCCGCTTTGTTCCTATCTTTTTCCTTCCTTTAATCGCCGTTCTCTCCATCGCATCCTGGGGCCAGGCCGTTATCAATGAAGGCTTGGAAACCGCATCGATCTACGTCGACGCCGCCAAAGGATCGGACAGCAACAACGGCTCAAAGACCGCGCCGCTCAAAACCATCGGCGCATCCGTCACCATGGCCATGACCAATAATCACGCGAGCATCGGCAGCAAGGTCATCATCAATCCCGGCACCTATCGCGAAGCCCTGACGGTAGGGAGTTCGAAAAAGAGCACCAGCCTGCCCATCACCTTTCAAGCCGCAACCAACGGCACCGTATTCGTCTCCGGCGCGGACGTGATTACCGGATGGACCGTTTACAGCGGCAACTCGAAGATCTACGAAGCCAGTTGGCCCTACAACTTTGGCACCTGTCCCGCCCAGCCGCCTCCGGCTCCGCCGCAGCAGGAAATCGTCTTGCGCGAAGAGATGCTGATCGTGAACGGCAATCCGCTCACGCAAGTGTTGACTCTGAGTTCCATGGTGCCGGGCACCTTCTATGCGGACGAAGCTCACAACCTCGTCTACGCCTACCCGCCCTCCGGCACGAACATGACCACCGCAACCGTCGAGACCGCGACCCGTTCCAGCATCCTTGAGCTTTCGGGCCAAGCGAACGTCGTCTTCCGCGGATTGACTTTCCAATACGCCAATAGTTGCCAGCAAAGCGCCGCCGTCACTGTCGCCGGAAACACCACCAACATTCTTTTCGACACCGACAATTTCCTGTGGAACAACGCCATGGGCATCGACTTCACCACCGTCGAGAATTTCACCGTGCAGAACAGCATCGCCGAATATAACGGACAGGTAGGTTTTGCCTCGCACCAAACCAAGAGCGGACTCTGGCAATCAAACACCGCCAACTACAACAACTGGCGCGGCGCCCAAGGCGCCTTTTACACCTGGGACGCCGGCGGCACGAAATGGATGTGGGATCACAACGGCACCTACAAAAACATGGTCTCCAATTTCAATGAGGCGAACGGCGTCGCCTGGGATACCGACAACGAAAACGTCACCTTCACCTCCGGTGTCTCGGCCTTCAACATCGTCAATGGCATCCAGATTGAAAAGACCGAAGGCCCCTTCACTCTTTCCAACAGCTATTTCTGCTACGGCAATCTCCTGGGCATCGGCCAGCGCGGAGGCGTCGCCGTGCGCAACTCGGAACAACTCACGCTCACCGGAACCAACATGTACGGTAGTTCGGTCAATCAATTCGTAGTCGTGGGCCAGCCCGGAGGAATCGAAATCACGAACTGGGAAACCGGCCAGAGCTACAACCTGATCACGGAAAAATTCACCGCGTCGGGCAATACCTTCGCCGGCCCGAATGCATCCGTACTTTCCAACAGCTATCTCGGCGGTAGCGATTGGACCGCTTTCGTAAACAGCATCAAATCCAACGACAATGTTTTCTACGCCGGAACCAACACTAACGCCTTTGTCGTGCCCACTCCAAGGTCAGGGACCGATTTGAGTCTAGCAAGCTGGCAGAGCGAAACTGGGCAAGACAAGAGTTCTTCGTGGAAGACGACGACCGCGCCTTCGGCATGCAACGTCGCCGCCTCTACAAAAGATTTCTGGATCACTTCCAGCACCTACGCCGGAGCCACGATCTCGAAGGGGCAGGCAACCATCGCCATCGGAACTTTCGGCCTCGGCGGCATCACCGGCAACATCGCACTTAGTCTGGATGGAATCTCTGAAGTGAAGGGTTTGTCCGGCAAGCTTAGCGCCTCAACAATCCCAGTCACAGGAACCGGGACACTGACTCTGACAACAAGCTCCACGCCGGCAGGCACTTATCCAATCACGATCCTCGGCACTCTGGGCAACACGACGCACACCGTGACCGTCTCGCTCGTAGTCCCGTAGCCTCGGCTTTTGCATGCGGAGGCATGACAGAGCCCGAGAGTGGGCACACCGTCGCTGGCATGCAGGGCCAGCCAGGCAAGCGGTCCTGCCTTCGTGGAGATCCTACGGCGGCGCATGAATAGGAAATCGAGATCCGTGCTGCCCACCTTTCCCAAAGGTGGGCAGCCAATTCTTTGACATGCACCCAGCAAAACAATAAAGATGGACCAGCCCCTGACCGTATCTACAAACAGAATTTACAAACTTCTGACACCCGCCGCCTCGCTTAGCCATAGGCTCGCTGGTGTTGTCGCGCGGGAACAATTTCACCAAGGAGCGTCACTTCATGAAATGCGTGAATCTTCGTTTATTCTGCCGGGTGGGCGCAGTGGTAATGATGATGACGGGCTTGTCCTGTTTGGCACGGCCAATGCTGGCAGCGGCGCAAACGCCCGCCGCGCCCGTGGGTCCGGGAACTACGATTGTGCACAGCCAGTTTGGCGGGCAGATTTTCGGCTTCGACATCGACCAGAACGGAACCGAGGGTGTGCTAAGTGAAGCGAAGACTCTGTCCAATGGCAACGTGCTGGCCGCTGTGGAAACCTTCGACCAGAAAAGCGGCAAGATTTTGAAGGTGGTTTCGAAGACCGAGACGCAGGACGACTTTCTGACTCTCGGAATCGCCGGCACCAACTTGGGCCTGGTCGAGCGCGAGCGCGTCACCGGCTTCTCCGTGACCCAGCGGATTTACGACGAACTGAATCCGCTGTCCTTGAACAAATTCACCGGCATCTGGACGCCGCCGTTGAACGCGAAAGACATTATTACCGGCATCAGCCGAAACCAGGGAGTTCCGACCACCGCGGTTCTTTATTTTGAGAATACCGGCAACAACTTCGACACATTCGTTTTCGGCACAAACTTAGCGGAAAATACGTTTACGCCCGCGGTCGATCTTACCGACCCAACGTTTATGACCAGTAACGCGCCGCATGTAGCCTATGACAGTGTGACCAATGAGGCAGTCGTCGCGTCGTCCGATAGCGCGGTCGGCGGACCGGCACCGATGATTGCGCTGGTGGATTTGGCCACGGGAACGGTAAATGAGTTCACGGGACTTCGAGGCCCGTATCCGTTTCGTCAGGGTTCGATCAACGGCCTGGCGGTCGATTCCGAAGACGGCATTGCCTGCACCACCACGGAAGTCGATTTCCGCGTTGAGTTCTACAACCTGAAAACGCAAACCGGATTCGCGCACGTCCTGCCAAACGCCACCGGCCAGCTACAGAGCGGTTCGGATGTGGAATACGATCCGGTGAACAAACTGTTTTTTGTGGCGCAGTCGGTATCGAGCACAGGCTCGGGCAGCAGCATTCAAGTCTACAACACCGCGGGCAAGCTGGTGGAGTCGCTGAACGGATTCAACTTCTCCAACGCCTCCAACGTGGTGTTTACGCATATTGCGTTGAATCCAAGTAACCGCACCGGTTACGTGGACGGCCCAGACTCTCAGGTGAGGGATATTCAGTCGTTTACTTACTGAGATTGCTTACTGACAGATTTTTCTCTGCTCCACCCTGCCTGACAATCCATGGTGGAGCCCACCCCCTTGTCATTCCGACCGACGCCCGGAGCGCCAGCGACGGCAAGTGGAGGAACCTGCTTTTTGCGCCGTCCAAGCACGGTTGTGTGGGCTCGTTACTTTCGCTTAAGAATCAGCCGCTTTCTGGGTCTGCCGGGCTTTTCGCCCAGGCGCGAAGGTAGGCGAGCATAGGCCAGATCGCGCTCGTTGAGCGCGGGGAAATCCTCCGCGAACTTCTGTTCAGGAATGCCCTGGCGAAACAGCGTGGCATTATAACTTTCACTGTACGCGTGGTAGTCTCGGTTACGTTCCGCCCATCAGCCGGGCTGTTCCCGTGGGTACAACCTCTTGATAGATCACAGGCACCCGCGGTATCGAAACGGGAAGCAAAATGGACGACCAATCCGGGCCACCCGCCTTGAACGCTGTAAATCGCAAAGGAGAGCTTATGAATACCACGTTGGCCTCGCCCAGCGCGGTTACACAATGTAAACGGCGCATGATCGCGTTCGCCGCCTCGCTGACGTTCATTATGCAAACGATTACCGCCGACGCCCAAAATCCATATGCGGGAATGACGACGCAACAAAAAGAAGCGACGATTGCGTTGGAGAAGAAAGCTCGAGACAGATATGTAAACGGGACCTTGGTAGTGGGAAGCACCAAGGCGGAAGAGACTCTTGGCTACCAGTATTATTACGGTACTAACGGAGCGAAAGAGAATTGTGACGAAGCGGACACCTGGTTCAGCATGGCGTCGAACGGTATCCACGGAAATTCGGTCATGGGATCTTATTATGTGGCCCGAATTGATGCTTTGGGTTGTCCCATTCACCATTACCGCCATCCGGATCTGGCCAAACGAATATGGACTGGGATGTTGTTCAGGCGAGACGTCAATCTCGAATTTAAGAAGATTATCGAGAAAGACCTCAAGGATTTAGAGGCGAACACAGACCCTGTTGCTCCTCGTCTCGGCATGAAGGAAGACGGGACGCCGGAATACAGAACCGATGCCGACACTGAGAAGCAAAGATACGGAGCAGCGATGTTGCTTCTCGGTTTATTCGCAGGCGCAGCCGGCTCGGCTTCCGGATCATCTTCTTCCACGCCCAGTAATGAGGGTGCTTTTAGGAATTGGGTTTGTACATATCATGAAGAAACGCATTCGATAAGCACAACTACGGCTGCGACAAGCACAACTACGGTGCAAACGTGCGGTTGGCAATGAATATGCGAGACCGCGGGCAGCACCGTTGCGCGACTAGCATGATGCCAATTTAGCTAAACAAGAGACTTCCCATGGCTCACGCCACTCACAAATTGCGAACTCGATCAAAACGCCTGCCACCTCACTTTTCTTCTTATTTCCTCGCTCTTGCGTTTTTTCTGCCGAGCGCCATGGCTCAAAATCAGCCCGCGGCTGCGAGCAGGGGCGAGGCATTTGACGCGGCTTGCAAGTTGGTCACTCGGCCGGAGACGGCGGCTATTGTTGGTCAGCCAAAAACGATAACTCCCTATGGAAATGGAAGCGGCTCTGACTATACACTCTGTCAACTGGATTTTGCCGACCGCCCCCGAATCAACGTCATAAAATACCCGAGTCCGCAGTCGGGGGCAACACTCGATCCTTATGATCCGAGAACGGTCTATGCTTTTCTTAGGCTTAACGAAACAATACCGCACCTCAAGTGTCAGCAGATTGCCAGCAATGCCGAATGGTGTGTCCTGGGACCGGCGATTCCGACTTTGAACGGCCCTGACGATGGAAAAATTCATATCTTCTCGCATGATATTCGTGACTCTCATGCTCTTGAGATTTGTTCTATTGGCTTCAGTCATTTGAATGATGCTGAAGCTGTAGCTAAGTACAAAGCAGAGGCCATAAAGCTAGCGGCGGTGGTTTCGAAGGAACTCAATTTACTGCCCCCTCGGCCAGATGGAAAATGACAACCCAGGGAGGTAGTGACTCAGTTTGAAAATTCGTACTGTCTACTACAAGGGCGTCATCCCGAACGAACCCGTTTGTCAGGCGTAGTGAGGGATCTCGCGTGGTATAAAGCCGGGGTGGCCGGCGCAAGATCCCTCAGCCGGCTAAAATACGCCGGCTTTCGGGATGACGTCTTCAATGTGTGAGTCGCGGGAAATCGGAGACGAAAATCGGGGACAGGAAGCTGTGAAAAAATTGATTCCGCCCATTTCTTGCAAAATTATTTCGTGACTGGAAATGTATCACCACGGGCCAGAGATCGCTCAGCGAGCTTCTAATCGCAAAATTTTTCTGGGCATGATTTCGGCACCTGCCAAGAGTCGATTTCTTCACAGCTTCCAGACGGAACGCGCACCTAAATTGTCGTCACCCAGGAAGAAAAGGCGAGCGCCGCTCTACCGTGCATTCTCTACCGTCAACTTCAATCCCACCGCCTTGGTGACCGCCACTAGGGTCGCGACTCGCGGGTTACCGTTTGGCGACAGCACGCGATACAAATTCTCGCGCTCGATGCCGGCCATTTTGGCCACTTTGGCGATCCCGCCACGCGCCTCGGCCACCCGCCGCAGTGCGATCAAGAAGCTACCAGTCTCCCCGCTCTCCTCCAAGGCCGCTTTGAGATACTCGGCAGCGAATTCCCGATTCTCCCGCAAACGACGCCGCATGACTTCACCGTGCGATTCGCTTTTGATGTCTTTTCTTGTCCTCTTCATGGATATCCACGCTGCTCTCGGGATCTTTGCGGTGCTCCCACACATATTGAATGTCGGCGCGTCCTCAGCGCAACATAAACCGCATCCCCTTGACAAACTCCCACTCACATCTCTACAATTAGCACTCAGTGAGTGTTACTGCTAACAGTCGCCCATTAACCCATATAAATCATTAGCTTGCACGTGGCGATCCTACGGATTTGGCTGCGGCAATCGAATGGCTTCAATCAAAATTTCAACTTCATCGGTTCCCAACGAACCTGATCGATTCAAATCTGAAAGGAGTTTGCACCATGGCGAAATTTACCCCACTGCATGACCGTATTCTGGTCCGCCGTATTGAAGAAGGCGAGACCACCCGCGGCGGCATCATCATCCCCGACTCAGCCAAAGAAAAGCCCCAGGAAGGCGAAGTCATCTCCGCCGGCAAGGGCAAGAGCAACGAAGATGGAAAGGTCCGTCCCCTCGATGTGAAGGAAGGCGACCGCATCCTGTTCGGCAAATATTCCGGCACCGAAATCAAGATCGACAACGAAGACTTCATCATCATGCGCGAAGAAGAAGTGCTTGGCGTTCTGACCGGCGCTGCGCAGTCGGCGAAGAAGGAAGCTGCCGGCTCGCGTCGTTAAAAAAAGTTTGTCATCCTGAGCGAGGCGCTTTTGCCGAGCGAAGGATCCAGGTGAGCGCCCGCGCGTTTGGTGAACAAAGCGAACCGAACAATAAAGCGCGACGCGAACTTCCAAATTCGCAGGTCAATCCTGCAACAGAACTTAATAGGAGATTAGAAAATGGCAAAGCAAATTATTCACGGAGAAGAGTCGCGGCAGGCAATCCTGCGCGGCGTCAACCTTTTGGCTGATGCTGTGAAGGTGACGCTGGGTCCCAAGGGCCGCAACGTTGTGATCGAAAAGAAATTCGGTTCGCCGACCATCACCAAAGACGGCGTTACCGTTGCGAAAGAAATTGAACTTAAGGACAGCATGGAAAACATGGGCGCGCAGATGGTGCGCGAAGTCGCTTCCAAGACGTCCGACGTTGCCGGAGACGGCACCACCACCGCAACCGTTCTGGCGCAGGCCATCTTCCGCGAAGGCGTGAAGACCGTTGCCGCCGGTGCGAACCCGATGGCGCTAAAGCGCGGCATCGAAAAAGCAATCACCGTAATCTGCGGCAAGATCGACAAAGAAGGCAACCGCGTCAACGGCGAGCTCGACAAGCTGAGCAAGCCCGTGACCGGCGAAATGATCGGCCAGGTCGGCACGATCAGCGCCAACAACGATGAGACTATTGGGAAGATTATTGCCGAAGCGATGAAGAAGGTTGGTAAGGACGGCGTCATTACGGTGGAAGAGTCGAAGACTCTGGAGACGCAGTTGGAAGTGGTCGAGGGCATGCAGTTTGACCGCGGCTATCTTTCTCCTTACTTCGTCACCGATCCGGAGCGCATGGAAGTGGCGATCGAGAACGCTTACATCCTGATCAACGAGAAGAAGATCAGCTCGATGAAAGATCTGCTGCCGTTGCTCGAGCAGATTGCCAAGAGCGGCAAGCCGCTTTTGATCATTGCTGAAGATGTCGAGGGCGAAGCGCTCGCAACGCTGGTCGTCAACAAGCTGCGTGGCACGTTGCAGGTCGCGGCCGTTAAGGCTCCGGGATTCGGTGATCGCCGCAAGGCGATGTTGCAGGATATCGCGATCCTGACCGGCGGCAAGGCCATCACGGAAGATCTCGGGATCAAACTCGAGAACGTGCAGATCAGCGATCTGGGCCAGGCCAAGAAGATCACCATCGACAAGGACAACACGACCGTGGTCGAAGGCAAAGGCAAGCATGCCGAGATCGAAGGCCGCGTACGCGAAATTCGCAGCCAGGTCGAGAAGACCACCAGCGACTACGACCGCGAGAAGTTGCAGGAGCGGTTGGCGAAACTGGTCGGTGGCGTTGCCGTAATCAAAGTTGGCGCCGCGACCGAAACGGAAATGAAAGAGAAGAAAGCCCGTGTCGAAGACGCGATGCATGCAACCCGCGCGGCCGTGGAAGAAGGAATTGTCCCGGGCGGCGGTGTCGCGTTGGCGCGTTGCGCGGCTTCGCTCGACAAAGTGAAGGCCGATGGCGATGAGCAGATTGGCATCAACATCGTCCGTCGCGCTATTCAGGAGCCGTTGCGTCAGATCGTCGAGAATGCCGGCGAAGAAGGCGCAGTAGTTCTGGGCAAGGTGCTGGAGTCGAATCAGGTGAACTTCGGCTACAACGCTTTCTCGAACGAGTACGAAGATCTGGTTAAGGCTGGAGTGCTCGACCCGACGAAGGTCGTGCGCACCGCGTTGCAGAATGCCGGATCGATTGCCTCGCTGATGCTGACCACGGAAGCCCTGGTAGCGGAGATCCCGGAAGAGAAGAAGGGCGCTCCTCAGGGTGGTGGACACGGCGGTGGCGGTATGGGAGACATGTACTAAGGCAGCTGTCAGCTATCAGCTTTCAGCCGTCAGTAAGGTTAAAGGCCCCGCGCGAGCGGGGCCTTTTTTTGCTGGCAAGGGCCACTTAGTCTCGAAAAAATACCTTGACAAAAGGGAATTATAAGGAGTAACAAGGACATATTATTGTCCTTTTATTGCGCATTTGCTGAAGGACAATCAGAGGTCAGCGCGACCTGCCGTTTACATCGCTGTCGAGCTATCGCGCTGCAAGGAGTCCTCGGATGGAACTCAACTTTGAAAAGTGCCCCTTGTGCGGGACTGAACTCTCTAGCATAAAGTTCAAGGAGATCGAATCAACGCTCCGTGAAGAGGAGCAGCGGAAGGCGAGTGAGTTAGCAGCGGCTAGATTGTCTACTCGGCGAGACTTGGAAGAACAGTTCAGGCTAGATCTAGAAACGCAGAAGAAGGTGGCAGAGAAGAGGGGACGGGAGGAAGGTGAGCAGGAACTCCGGAAGATCGCCAAAGAGCGAGATCTTGCGGCCAAAAAACTAAAAGAAGCTGAAGCGCGCGAAGCCACAATCCGAAAACAAGCAGAACAAGAAGTGCAGAGGCAAAAGCTAGCGGCCGAGAAGAAAGCTAAGGAGGAAGCCGCAATCGAAATCAAGAAGCTGGGCTTTGAGCGTGACCAAGCTACGAAGAAACTCAAAGAGGCAGAGACGAAAGAGGCGGCTGCTCGCAAGCAGATCGCGGAGGAAGCGGAAAAGCAACGGAGCAAAGAGCTCGCCGAGCAGCGTCAGATTCTGGAAAGGGACAAGAACCTCGCGCTTCTCAAACAACAATCAGGCTTCAATCGAGAGCGGGAGTCTTTTCAAAGGCAGATGCAATTAATGGACAAAAAACTCCAAAAGAAAACTGCCAATGATCTGGGAGACGCTGGCGAAGTAGATGTGTTCGACTCGCTAAACGAGACATTCCGGGGAGACAAAATTGAACGTATCAAGAAGGGCCAGCCGGGTGCCGATATCCTACAGGATGTGCTGTACAAGGGCGAGTCATGTGGGAAGATAATAATCGACTCAAAAAATCGCCAGAGCTGGCAGAACAGTTTTGTAACGAAGCTCCGCCAGGATCAAGTCGAGGCCGATGCAGAGCACGCTATTTTGGCTACGAGCGCCTTCCCGGCGGGCAAGGCGGGAATGTGCAGCGAATCCGGTGTGATCATTGCGTCCCCGCCCCATGTCGTACATCTCGTCGAAATTCTTCGCAAGGCGATGATCGCGATGCACATAAAAGGATTGAGCATCAAAGAGCGCACAACGAAGATGAGTAGACTTTATGATCTAATCACTTCTGAAATGTACTCCGGGAAGCTGACGGAAGCGAATAAGCTGACCCAGGACATTCTCGATCTAGAGGTTCAGGAACAGACTGCTCACTCCAACGTTTGGAAAAAGCGTGGCTCACTTCTCAAGCGCATCCATCATGTCCTGCGAGATGCCGAAACTGAAGTTGCGGCGATAATTGAGGGCGACGAGCCGACTGCCGTCCCGCCAGCCTTCGGCGTAAAGGGTATTCGCCACTCGCAAGTTGGAGCCAATCAGGAGTCTGTCTGATGCACTCAGAACTCACGCTTCGCTGGCAGGAGCGCCGTTTGGGCAGAACGCTCCTGCGGACCTACCGCGACACTGTGGACCTCTACGATGTTTTTCCGAATGAGAAGCAGCCTCGGATGACGCCGAAAGAGGATCCTGAACTGCAGCGGCAGATCGAAGCGAACGAGGGTATCTTCGAGCCGCTGCTTCTGGAACCGCATCCCGACGATCGAAACAAATTCCGTATCGTCGACGGGGATCGCCGGTGGACAAACTCCAAGATTCTGGTCGAGGTGCAGAAAAAAGACCAATACCGTCTGCTGCCGGCGGAGATCACTGATCGGACGCTCACAGACGAGGAGCGCCTGCGCGTTTGGATATATATTCATCGCCAAAGGCGAGAATGGGACACCAAGGAGAAAGAAATGGTGGCCTACAGCCTCGTGAACATGGTTGGTCGGGCGAGCGCCGCTAATATCTTAGGAATTACCGTGAGGGAACTCGACAAGCTTGTTGAGATATACGATCTCTCGGAGAAATTGACGAACCTCCCCGAGCCGGGCGCATCGATCACTTGGGCTCGAGAGATCAAAAATCTCAACAGAAAGATCTTAACGTCGAGCTCCCTGGACACGATTGTTAGGAAGATCAACGAGCAAGAGATAACGAATTCCAAAGACATACGAAAGCTGAGGCAAATTCTCAGGGATCCAGTAGCAAAGGATAATTTCCTGGTGAGCGGCGGCACTATTGAGACCGCCCTCAGAACACTTGGGCCCGCTCCATCTAAGAAGGCCCACGGTCTGCTTGGAGACATAGAGCAACTCTCGGAATCCCTGCAGCGCTATCCGTGGACAACCTTGGCAGCCATGAAGGGCGACCAACAAGTCATTCGGAAGTTGGAAGAAACTGAAAAGCTAATCAAGGAATTAAAGAAGGCGCTTTCGAGGTAGCGTGGAACCCGAACGCGAGGAAAAAATGTCAAACAAGCGCTGCGCAGAGGATGAATACAGAGTCACAGGGAGCGCATTGGATGCGTTGGGGCTGGATCGGCAGGCGGCTTTGGAGTTGAAGCTGAAGGCGGAGTTGCATCAGAGGATTTTGCAGTTGGTGAAGCGGCGCGGGTATCGGGCGCGGATTTCTCTTTCAAGGGCCAGCAGCATGGGCGCAGTCTGCGGTTGCATAGGTCCTTCGGCCCGCACAGAACGCGGGCCTCAGGATGACAAACAAAAGTCGCTTTATCGCAGCGATGAATCGCTGCGCCACCCAAAGGCGTCCCAAATTGGGTACTCGGTGGGACATCTGCGGGGGATTTTGGTTGATGTGATGTCCAGGTAGGCTGGAGAATTTCGTTATCGTTAGAAGTGTGGCGGTAGTGGCCTCTGCTGGGGAGCGATCCCGGCGGGGGCTTTTGTGTTTTTGGTGTGTGCGGCGCTGCGCGCCTTCGCGGACGAGGGCGTCCGCGCCACGCCTGCTTCACACTTCCGGCGAATCTTTCTGGAGAGGATATGGGTATCGGATCATGAGTGCGTTTATTGGCGATTTGATGGCGGTGGCGGATGAGGACTATGGAGAGGGCGGTGAGAGGAAGAAGAGCGGGAAGCGGAAAGGGAAAGTGGGTCCGCACGACAGGGAGGATCGGCGACCGGGACGGAAACGAACTGGTGATGCACGCGTCTGTGGCGATCCCGTTCGTAGCATTGCTGGTGCCGACAAATCCGAAGGTCCTTCGGCCAGCACAGAACGCGGGCCTCAGGATGACAAAGCTTCTTCGGGCGGGACGACGAAGCTAATCGGAACAAAGAAGAAGTTTCCGCCGAAGCAGATGGGGGAGTTGTGGGAGCTGGATTTTTTGCGGAAGGCGCTGGGGATGGGGATGATTGTGTCGAAGCCGTGGGGAGACAGCTATCGGTATGACTTTGTGGTGGACACGGCAGGGAAGCTGTGGCGGGTGCAGGTGCGGGCCACGGAGTCGCGGTTTGGAGCGCGGGGATATGCGGTGCATGCGTCGGTGTATAAGGGACGGAAGATTGTGGGGCTGACGAAGAAAGATATCGACGTGATTGTGGCTTATATTGCGAACCGGAATATCTGGTATGTGGTGCCGGTGCAGGCGTTTGTGCCGAGAAAGAATTTGTGGTTCTATCCCGATGGCAGCAAGAAGGGGGCGATGTTTGAGAAGTTTCGGGATGCGTGGTGGGTGATGACGAGAGAGCGGAGGAAACGGTAGGTTGCTTGGTTTTGGTTAGACCAGCACAAATGATTGGCGTACGCGGAGCAAACACGATCCCGATTGGCTAAAGCAATTCGCGCGGAAGGGCGATCGCCAAGACAGAAGGGGAGTACATCCGCGTGCGCCAGATTTGAGAATGTCAGTACAGAAAAAACCACCCAAGTTGGCGCTCTCTGTATCTCGCGAGGCGCGCAGGGCCAGGCGAAGCTTGAAATCCCGCTATCAACCTGGCAGAGGTCGAGCCAACTGCGATCCTATGATTTGCCACGTGCCGTTGCGCTTCATAACTACATCCATATAGACATAACGAACGTTTAGGTGCTTGCCACCTTGATCGATTTCGTCGTCTTCGGAGCCGTGAACGATGGCTACATCGTCGCGCAACAGGCGGATGTGGCGGCCGGTGGAGACCATCGATACGTAGTGGATGGCACCGGACTTGAGATTGGCGATTACATCTTGTTTGGTTGAGGGCTTGCCTGATTCGTCGTATTGAACGTAGTCATTGGCGAAGATGCGCGACAATTCCGCAACGTCCGCAGATATCAGCGCACGGTCGCCATCCTCGAATAGCTGGAGAATTTCCTGTTCGTCCCGTGCCGCTTCGTCCCGTGCCGCCATTTATTTTTCACCGCCTGCCATCTTTTTCCGCCGGCCTCGCTTTCGGGCAAAATAAAGAAACAATGGAATCCCCGAAAGAATCACGATCAATCCTCCCGCGGAGTTCCGCAAATTCTCCGTGAATGTGTAATAGAGAAGGAACGCCGAAGTCGCTACGAAAATTGCCGGAACAATGGGATATCCCCACATGCGGTAGGGACGCAAGGCGTGCGGCTCGCGAATGCGAAAGACAAAAACCGTGCTGCCGGCGATCATGTAAAAGAGCCATTCGGCGAAAATCGCCAGTGAAAAAAGCTGACGGAAATTTCCGCCCAGCAGCAGCAGCGCAATGGAAAGCACGGCCTGTACAGCGATCGCGACCGACGGCGTGTGAAACCTGGGATGCACGTTGCCCATCGCGCGAAAGAAATATCCGTCGCGGGCCATGGCGTAGGGCACGCGTGCGCCGCTCATGATGGTGCCGTTCAGAGTGACCAGCATAGAGAGCGCCATGCCCAATGACACGATGGCCGCACCTGCGTGTCCCATGACTAGTGCCACGGCGTCCGACGCGGGACGCGGCGACGCGGCAATGGCTGCTGCGGGGAGGACGTATTGCACGCCGGCGTTGACCAGTACGTATAGGAATCCGACGGTGGCTACGCCGGCAATCAGCGCAATGGGAATGCTTCGCTCCGGCCGCTTGATCTCGCCCGCGACCATGTTGAGATCGTTCCACCCGTCATAGGCCCAGAGAGCGGCAACCAGCGCAGCCATAAAACCGGCGATACCTCCCTTAGCGCCGAGGTAAAGTTCGCGGAAATGGCTCCAGCTTCCCGTGCCGCCGCCGAAGCAGACCAGCACGATGCCGAGAATGATCGCGACTTTCAACATCGTGAAGACGAGTTGGAACTCGCCGGCTCTTTTCACTCCGAGATAATTGAGCAACGAAATCAGAACGGCGGCTGCGATAGCGACGAGCTGTCCCCAGGTTACGGCGAAGGGAAGCGAGATGGCGTTGGCGGAGAAAAACGAAAAAATCTGAAACGTACCCAGAATGCGTACGAAGCCCATCACTACTGTTGCGATCGATGCCGGTTTGGCAATGACAAACCAGGTCCAGGCGTAAAGAAATCCGGCGAGCGGGCCGTAGGCGTCGCGAACATAGACATATTCGCCGCCCGCCTGGGGCTTCATGGCTCCGAGTTCGGCGTAGGCCAGCGCTCCGAAGAAAGAGAGCAGTCCGCCTACCAGCCACGCCAGATAGACGAGCCTCGCGGAGCCCACGGCCTGCATCATCTCGGCGGGAACGAGAAAAATACCGCTGCCAATGATCGTGCCGACAACGACCGCAGTGGCGTGGCTGACGCCGAGATCGCGCGAGAGGCCGGGCCGCGTAGCCACCGTCTGGATAATTTCTGGCATGTCGAGTCCGCCAGTATACCGCTCGTGAGTTCACTCTTTGCGAAGGGCTACTCCTTAATCAAAGAACTGGTGGCATATCCAACCGCGCAGGTCATCACCGTGCCGATCATTACCCACCAAGTCCAGGGAACGTGCGTCCACCGCCAGAGATACAATTCCGCGGCAAACCCGCACGCCATTCCCACCATAGCGCCCCGTTGATTGGCGCGCCGCGTAAGCACGCCGAGCAGGAACACGCCGAGCAGTGCACCGTAAGCCACGGAGGCAATCTGCAATCCTACTTCGATTACGCGCCCGGCTTTGTGCAGCGACAGGACTGCGAGACCGAATAGCACAAGCGCCCATAGGATCGTGGCCAGCCGGGAGAGGCGCATCTTTGTGCGCTCGTTGGTTTCGGGCCGAATGCGCACAAAAAAATCCAGCATGGTGGTTGACGAAAGCGCATTCAGCGCCGCGCTCAGATTCGACATGGCCGCTGCCAAAATTGCAGCAATCAATAATCCTGAAATTCCGTGCGGCATTCGAGTAACGATGAATGTGGGATAAATGCGGTCGGGGCGGCCGAATGTCGCCGAGGGCACCCGATAGTAAGCCCACAGCATGATGCCGACGATCAGAAACAGGGCAAACTGGAACAGAATTGCGACGCCGCTCGAAAGCAGGGCGGTGACCGATTGCTTCTCGCCGCGCGCAGCCAGCAATCGCTGCACGATGAGTTGATCGGTGCCATGACTTGCTGTCGTGAGAAATGCGCCGCCGATCACGCCGGACCAAAACGTGTAAGGAATCCAAAAGTTTGTGCTGAAGTTGAAGACTTGCAGCTTACCGGCGTTTGCTGCCGCGGCGTGAATTGCTGGCCATCCTCCGGGCACCAAGTGCAAAATCGTGCTTACGCCGACCAGCGTTCCGCCTACATAGATTGCCGTCTGCACGACGTCGGTCCAGATTACCGCCGCCAAGCCGCCTTCGAATGTATAGATCAACGTCAATAATGTGATGATGGCGATCGAGGTTACCTCGCCTGTTCCCAACGCGATCGATACAACAATCGACACGGCGTACACGCGGACGCCTTCGGCGGCGGCGCGCGTAACCAGGAATAGGCCGCCGGTCAGCGAGCGCAAGCCGCGGCCAAAGCGCCGTTCGATCAACTCATAAGCTGTATAGAGATCGCCGCGAAAATAATGCGGCAGCAGAATGAAACTGATGACCACGCGGCCCACCACGTAGCCCATTACCACCTGCAGAAAAGTAAGATTGGTGTCGTAGGCGAGTCCGGGAATGCTGATGATGGTGAGCGTGCTGGTTTCTGCGGCGACGATCGACAGGGAAATTGCCCACCAGGGAATATCGCGGCCAGCCAGAAAATAATCGCGCAACGTGCGCTGCTTTTTGCGAAAGCGTAGGCCAAATAGGGTGATGCCAGCGAGGTAGAGCGCGATGATCGCCAGATCAAGATTGTTCAGGCCCATGCGAAATTGAGAGCAAAGAATCTAAACAACTCTTCGTGCGAGGCGGTCCGCCGCATCGTATACCTCGGATGAGATCGCCACCATCCACAATGGCGGTTCGCCATTGTTGCGCACCGCATGCGACGCCTCGGGCGCCACCAGAACAAGAATCGCCCCGCTGCCATCAAACGCGCGATGCTGCGGCTGAGTGCCTTCGCCTTCATCCCAGTGGAAGGACCATTTTGAGCCCGGCAAAACCACAATCGCCATGCGTCCCGTCACATGATAGTGATTCCCACGCACCGCGCCCGGTTCGATCGAAGCAAAGTGCACGTCCGCTGCGCGGCCCACATACTCTAGCGCCTCCGCAGGGGCGGTGAAACTGGAGCCGCGGGCATCGCCCTTATTCCGTAGTTCTAGAAATTGAATTTTCGGTGGTGTCGTCATCTTCCTCGGGTTCGCTGAGAGTGCTCTGACAGTGCGCCCGTGAAGATTATGGCGTCAAAAATGGCCGCGCGCGAGTGAGGGTTTGGTGACATCGGAGGTCGGGGATCTGCTCCTGTGCTAAAACTATGCCGTGGCTTACTACCTGGGCATTGACGGAGGCGGCTCCAAAACCACCTGCGCCGTGGGGGACGATGACTCGATTCTTGCCATAGCGATCACAGGGCCGAGCAACATCGTGCGGGTGGGAGAGGCCGAGGCGCGACGCTCGCTGCATCAGGGCATCGAGCAGGCTTGCACGGCGGCCGGAATCTCGCGGCAGCAGGTAACCCGCGCATGCGTTGGCGCGGCTGGGGTGGGTTCGCCCGAAGTTATCTCGACGCTTCGGGGCGCTCTGGCAGAACTTCTTTCCACGGAAGTCCTGGTCACTGGTGATATGCAGATTGCTCTGGAGGCTGCATTTCCAAGCGCGCCCGGGATCGTCGTGATCGCCGGGACGGGTTCCATTGTTTATGGACGCGACGCACGTGGGAATACCGTGCGCGCCGGAGGATGGGGTTTTGCTGTTTCCGACGAAGGCTCCGCGCATTGGATCGGACGGAATGCCGTGGCAATGATTTTTCGCGCATATGACCTGGCGCAAAAAAAAGGAAGCCGTTCACCTGTTGATCTTGAGTTGTTTCGCGTGCTGCAAAAGAGCTGGAATGTTGCTTCGATCGACGATCTGGTGCGGGCTGCGAATGCAATTCCGGCTCCCAATTTCGCCACGCTTTTTCCAGGCATTCTGGCGTGTGCAAATGCGGGCGACGAACTTTCACGGCAAGTTCTGACGCGCGCTGCCGGTGAACTCGCGCAGCTGGCCGTCGTCATCATCCCAAAACTGTTCCCTGAAAAAGACGTCAATGCCGGGAGCCCGTTGGCCATGGCAGGAGGTGTCTTTCGTCATTCTGATTTGGTGCGAAGAGTTTTCTACAATGAAGTGAAGAAGCTGCATCCGACTGTGGAAGTTCTATCGCACGTTGTCGATCCGGTGGAGGGTGCGCTGCGACTGGCGCGATTGAGACAGGTTTGAGGCAGCCCTTCCTGAAAGCTGCGGACACCTGCCTCTGCGCGCGCAAAAGATAATTGAGAACATTTTGACTAGTGACGCACTCGAAATGGATTACCACAAAATCTCTACGACATCTGCTGCAATAGATATTTCGAAACCCTCGTTGCCAGAACTTGATGGCGGCACGCTCACAGAAGATAAAGCTCTTGCTTTTCTGCAACACCCAGACCTCCCTCCGGAAATTATTCAGAAAATCGCCAAGAACACCGATGTTATGAAATTACGAAAAGTGCGGCTTGCCATTGCGGCTCATCCGCGGACGGCGCGACGTCTTTCGCTACGGTTGATTCGTGAATCTCATACAGGCGATCTCGCGCGGTTCGCGCTTCTGCCCGCCGTCGCGGCCGACATCAAGAAGGCTGCCGCCGAGCTCTTGCTCACGCGTCTGCCCTCGATCACAGTGGGCGAACGCATCTCGCTCGCCCGACGCTCTCCGCCGACTGTGGCGGCAGCGCTGCTGCTCGACAAGGAAAACCGCGTCTGGCAAGCGGTACTCGAAAATCCGCGGCTCACAGAAGCAGGGATTGTGAAGGCGCTGCACCGGCATGGCGCTTCGGATGCTCTGGTCGCTTTTCTGTGCCGTCATGCGAAATGGTCGTTCCGCCCCGAGATCCGCGCCGCGCTTCTACTTACCGAAAAGATTCCGCTGGCTCACGCATTGGCGTTTGCCTGCACTATGCCATCTGAACAATTGCGAGACATTTTGCACGTTTCGCGCTTGCCGAGGAGCGTGAAGGCTCATCTCGAAGAAACAGTTTTGGAGAAGATGCCATAGTATTGGAACGTACAGGAGCGACCATCCTATGGAAACACAGAGCGAACATAATTCCGAACGAGATCCTGGCCAGGCAGCGGAGCATATCACCAGCGCTCACGAGATTCTGAAGACTTTACAGGAGAAGCTTGGTGAGCATCCGGAAATCGGGGCGGCGATCACGAAGTTAGAGATGGCGCTGAATGTTCTGGCCGTGAAGACGGGGGGCGTGCTGTAACGAGGACAGCCGGCCTTCTCAGGGGCTGAACCCTTATCTTTTTTGGGTTCTGGGCGGCACGGCTGAGAGCCGTGCCCTTCCCAAAAACTGTCAGCACGTTCACTTGGCTGGCAAGTAGCTTAGATCGGCACGAAACCGAATGATGTCGCTCGTCTCTTTCTCGATCGAACGGTCGAGGCGGTCGACAACAGAATCCGCTTCCGCTTGCCCAAAGGCATCTTTGAGCATGTCTCGGAAGGGCTTGGCGTCAGGCTTGTCTTCGAAATCTGCCCAACTGGTATGGGGGAAAGAGAGAACGTAGGTTCCCGCCGTGCCACCGTTCACCAGCGCATACCATTCATAATTGACGGGCCATTTGGTCTTGACAGTCGCGTCGTAGATGCGGCTGATGGCTGAGCGAAAATCCGAATCCTTTCCGGAACGCACTTGGAACGTAATGATTTCCGCGAACTTGGTCGGCATCGTGTCGCCAGCCCTGGCATTACTGATCTTGGGCATGTAGTCGTAGTAACGAGTAGTGACGGAATCCACATACGCGCCTATGACTTTCTGAAACTCAGCCACGTCGGCCTCGTCGGTGACGGCTGGCTTGTCATAATCTGCCCAGTGCTGGTTGAAGCGGCCGACCAGGAACGTTCCGGTATCATCGCCGCTCATGGTTTCCCATACCAGCAGCGGGAGTGGGTCGTTCTGCTGCTTGTGCCACGCGGCTTTCTGTTTCCTGCCCGCCTCATATTGCGGCACCGTTCCATTCTTGATCTTCTGGAATTCCACGCTGGCCAGCGTGCCGGGCTTTTCCTGCGCGGCCAGCGACATTGCTGCTAACAACACGATCCCCACGACTGACAACAACTGATTGCGTTTCATTTGATCCTCTTTCAATTGGCAGAATTTACTTCGTCCCCGCTTCCAAACCGCACGGGCACCCTCGACGGCGCTTGCTTGCGAATCAAGAGCTGATTTCAATAGGGTGCTGGAATGTAGACGGAAGGAACGAGAGAATCCTACACCATACCCGCGTGCGCAGCGGAATTAGAGGCTGGTTTACTTTCTAATGAGACGGCATTACGCCTTTGGTTTGAACAGGCCGATGGTATTCCCTTCGGGATCGGCGAACCAGGCGAATGTGCCCGTGGGAATATCAACCGGGGGCACCAGTGTTTTGCCTCCGAGCGAACTAACCTTGTCGAGATAAGCCTGCACGTCGTCGACCTGCACGTAGAAAATCGTGTAGTGATGTGGTTCGTGGCCGAGTGCGGTCATGTGTCCGCCGATGCCTCCGGTGGCGATCATGGTAGCGGGACCGGCTTCCTGCATCTGCCAATCGAATAGAGAGCCGAAGAAGGCTTGCGTCTTCGCGCGGTCGGAGCAACCGATTTCGAAATGAATGACGGGATTGGGCATAGTCGTCCTCGTTCGTTATACAGATATCTGCTTCGTCACAACCTCCCGCTTGCCATGCATTAACTCGACCACCGCGTCATACAGGCGGCGGCGAGTTTCGTGCCGCTCGGAGGCGCGAGTGATGTAGCGGATGCGGACTTCCACGCCGGAGCCTGTGGGGCGAACATTGATCGCAGGCTCTGCGGAAAAACCTTTCACGCGGTAAGTCGATGTCGTGCTCTGCCATTCGAGTTCCGCTTTCTTGGCATTGGCTTCTGTCTCTTTGCTCACCAGCTTTTGCAAGTCATCGATAAAGGCGTACGGATCTTGATTCGAGGGAAGGGAGAATTGCAATTCGTCCCACATCCACTGTCCTGATGTGGTGAAATTAAAGAAGTGTCCCTCAATGGCGAAGCTGTTGACGAAAGAAACCTTGCGACCGGTTGGATGCCCTACGTCGGTCCAGTTGCCAGTTTCGAGCACTACGGTTTTCAGTAATCCGACTTCGACTACTTCGCCGCCTACCCCGTTAATTTCAACCCAGTCCCCGACACGGATGCCGTTTTTTCCCATGAGAACGAACCAGCCAAAAAATGCCACGATAAAATCTTTCATCGCTACGGTAAGTCCGGCGCCTGCCAAACCCAGCACCGTGGTGGTTTGGCTGGGCATGCCTAAAATAATAAACAGGATGACGAGGGCGCCTACGGCTTGCAGGGCAAAGCGGACTACCGCGCGCAGCGTGCCGATACGCTTGTTTTCCGTCGCAACGCCGGCAAACAGGCGATCGACAATGCGATCCGCCAAATAAATCAGCAGCGCGACAACCAGAATCCAGAGCAGCGCCTGGATCATGTTGTGCAGCGCCATGCGTTCGCGGGTCGCCACCAGCGCGATCCAGTTGGTGTAGATGTCGCTCAGTTCCTGCTCGTCTTGAATGCGCTTGCCCAAGTCAGCGAGATTTCGCTGATCTTCCGTGTAATGCTTTAGCGTATCCAGAGCGGCGCCGGCGGCGGCTTTCGACTCTTCGCGGCTTGTGTTGCTGGTATTCTGCGCGAAGCCGGCGGCCTGCTGCTTGGCGTTCTCGCGGTCCTGCTTTTCTTCTTCGACGTGCTTTTGGAAAGTCGCATGCCGTGAGGCGAGTCTTTGCTGCTTTTCTACCGTTTCTTCGCGGGCCGCATCGAGCTCTGCGATTCTGTCCTTTAGTTCTCTCCAGGCGCGAAACGCCGTGTAGAGCGTGTGCGCGTTATAGTCGGGATCGGGCGAGGTCGCGGTTGCGCTTTGCGCTTCGCTGTGGCCGGCCTCGTGCTCTTCCAATAGTTGTTTTATCTTGGCCTGCGGATCTCCACCCGCCGCTGCCAGGTCTTCGGCGGCGTCTTCAGATTCGTCCTGGTCGAGTTCGAATTGTCCCTTGGCTACGGCAATCTGGTCCTGCAGGTTGTCTTTTTGCGGTTCGGGAGCAGCGGCGAGGCGCTTGGTGAGTTGATCGATGCGGTCCTGATCCGCTTTGACTGCGGATTCTGCTTTAGTCTTGCGGTCGAGCAGAGCCTTCATCTCAGGCGTGAGCTTGGGAGGATTTTCTGCCGCAGTTCGCAACGCGTCTGCAAATGCCAGGTCGACTTCGTGATCGCCGACTTTCTCGGCCTCGCGAGCGTAACGCTGACCTTCAGACGACGAGGCGAGTTGCGCCATACGCCGGGCTGTTTGCAGAGGCCGCTGGTCAACCAGCGGGTGCTCTTGCTCGGGCGAGCTTCGCGCCAGGAATTTCTTCGTCGTGGAAGACGGTGTCGTGGCGTCGGTTTCCGCAGGCTGTGGCAGTGGGCGCGTCCACACAAGTCCCACGATGGCAGCAACCATCAGCAGAAGCAGCACAACTCCAATAATCCAATGCCGAAGCTTCATGAGAGACGGAAATCAATGCGAAGGGCTTAGTGTAACAAAGGCTCAAACCTTTACCACGGAAGGCACCGAGGAAACACAGGGAAAGCGAGCGATTTACCCTGTGATTTCTTTGTGACCTCTGGTGGAGGGTTTGGTGGGGTAGAATACGCGCTTCGATTTTAAGGAGGGCGTATGAAGACGTTTCTGCTAATGCTAATGCTGGCACTGCTCGCGGTGATTGTGCTGATCCCCAATGCGGGTTTTTCCACTAGCGCTTCTGCGAAAAACAGCGCGGAAACCTTGAAGCAACTCGAAGCGGAATTCATGAAAGCCGCCGCGGAAAAAGGTTCGGCCGGTTACATGTCTTACTACGCCGATGATGCGGTCGAAGTGCCGAACGGGGCAGATGCGATTCCCGGCAAAACTAACATCGCGAAAACCATGGGATTTCTAGACGACAAAAATAACCATCTCACGTGGACTCCTGTCGGCGCGGATATGTCTTCCTCTGGCGATCTTGGTTATACCTACGGCACGTATGAATTCCGATCGCTGGGCAAGGACGGGAAACAAGTAGTGAGCCACGGTAAGTACACCAGCATCTGGAAGAGGCAAAGGGATGGAAGCTACAAGGTTGTGCTCGATATGGGCAACACCAGTTCTGATTCGAAGTAGTTGTGCTCGGAAGGAATCATTTGCGAAAGTGATTTCTTATCGACTCGGCTTGCACGCGGGTCACGACCGAAGAAAGAGCGGCTGCGTCAGCTTGCCTGACGGCCTGCACGCTGCCGAAATGTTCGAGGAGGCGACGAGTCGTGCTTTCTCCGATGCCGGGAATTTCGCGCAGTTCGGTGGAACGGTCACGCATCTGGCGGCGCTTGCGATGGAAAGTAACGGCGAAGCGATGGGCCTCATCGCGAATGAGTTGAATCAGGTGCAGCACGGGCGAGTGATGATCGAGCGCGATGGGATCTTTTTCCTGGCCGTAGACGTAGAGAATTTCTTCACGTTTGGCGATGGCGGCCAGCGGCTGGTTGATGATTTCAAGACTTTCCAATGCTTCGGCGGCGGCGTGTAACTGGCCGAGACCGCCGTCGATCAGCACCAGGCTGGGCATGGGCTTTTCTTCCTGCTGAATGCGTTTGTAGCGTCGACCGACCACCTCGCGCATAGAGGCGAAATCGTCTACGCCCTCGACGGTGCGGATAATGAACTTGCGGTAGTCGGACTTTTTCATCTGCCCGTCTTCCCATACCACCATGGAGGCGACGGTTTCCGCGCCTTGAATGTGCGAGATGTCGAAGCACTCGATGCGCTTGGGCAGATCGGACAGGCTGAGCACGTCTTGCAGCTCTTCCTGGATTTTTCTCGCATTCGGTTTCAGCACGCGGAAGCGCTGATCATAGGATTGCTTGGCATTGGTTCCGGCGAGATCGAGGAGAGCGCGCTTGTCTCCACGTTGCGGCACGAGAATGTGAACGCGCGCACCGTGGCCTCCGCTGTTTGCAATTTGATCGGAGAGCAGGTCTTCGAGCGCTTCGCGATCTTCGAAATCGACGGGGATGTAAAGGTTGCGAGGTATGTAAGGCTGGCCAATGTAGAGCTGGGTGAGCAGAGAGGAAAAGAATTCGTCGGGATGAAACCGATCATGTGGGGACAAGCTGTCCATGCCGAGCGCAGCTCGGCTGCTTTCATCGAGATCGGTAGTACTGCCGGCATCTGGCGAGCTTTGCTCGCCAGGACAGCCGGGGACGGCTGTCCCCACATGATCCATGCCTGCTACTTGGTCTGTTACGAACTCCGGCAGATCTTCCCAGAAAAATTCGCGGCGGTCTACGACTCGGCCACCGCGCATGTGAAACAGGTTCACCGCCAGCATGCCGTTTTCATAGTGATAACCAAAAACATCGGCGTCATCGCCTTCGGCGGAGGCGATGCGCTGGCGTTCCTGTAATTGTTCAACCGTGGAAATCAAATCGCGATAGCGGGCGGCACGTTCGTATTCTTCCGCTGTCGCGGCCTGCTCCATGCGTTCGCGCAGTGATTTGCTGAGATCGGTGGGCCGGCCTTCAAGGAACAATTTCACGTCACGCACCGCTTCCTGATAAATCTCCGGCGTGGTCAGATTTTCCACGCAGGGCCCAAGGCAGCGCTTGATGTAATACTGCAAACACGCGCGCGGATGAAAGCGCGTGAGGTCAACTTTGCACGAGGGGATCAGAAAGTTGCGATGGATGAGATCAACAATGCGGTAGGCGAGATTGGCAGGGAAGTAGGGGCCGTAATAGGCGCTGCCGTCTTTGCGCAAGCGGCGCGTCACGTAGACGCGCGGCCAGCGCTCGGTGAGCGTGAGCTTGACGTAAGGGTAGGTCTTGTCGTCGCGCAGTAGAATATTGAAACGCGGCTTGCGCTGCTTGATTAAATTGTTTTCGAGGGCCAGTGCTTCTTTATTGTTGGCTACGACAATGTAGTCGACGTCGGCGGCTTCGCGGACCAAGGTACCGGTTTTCGCGTCTTCCCACCGGCCTTCATGAAAATAGCTGGCGACGCGGCTTCGCAGATTCTTCGCCTTGCCCACGTAGATGACGTCGCCTTCGGCGTTCTTGTAAAGGTACACGCCGGGTTCTGTCGGAATGGTGCGGATTTTCTGAAGTAGATCCATGACGCGGGGATGTTTGTATTCTATTCGATGGGAAGACCAGCCGCTGTGCTCCAAAAATGCCGATATGTTACAAAAAGGGAGATGAGTTTCGCACCCGTTGTACGCTTGAGTTTCTCTCGATGCTTATTGGCTTCTGCACTGTTGGCTTTAGCTATTTGTTGCTGCGCGAGCGGAGTTTCGGCCCAATCGAATCCGGGCCAGGCAGAAATAACAAAGTCTCCGGAGGGCAAGAAGGAAGAAACCGCACGGGCGGCCGCGCGCGCCAGCGCGCATCACTTCGATCGCGTGTTGCTCATCGTGCTGGAAAATGTCGACTATGAGGAAGCCGTCAAGAACCCCGACTTGGCTGTGCTTGCCGCCCATGGCGCCAGCTTCACTAATCTGCACGCGCTCTTTCATCCCTCATATCCAAACTACCTTGCCCTGGTCGCGGGCACGGATTTCAACATTCACCGCAGCGGATCGTACCTGGGGGACAAGCAACATAACTTCCCTAACGATGCGGAGCATAAGACCATCGCTGACCGGCTGATCGCGTCTGGCCTGGATTTCAAACAGTATGCCGAGGAATTGCCCTCGACCAATTGCCCGTGGAGTGTTACTAGTCAGCGCGTACCCGACAACCTGGGCAACTATGCGCGAAAGCATGTGCCCTTCCTGAGTTTTCGCGAGGTACAGGAAAAATGGTGCGATCGCGTCATACGAGTCGATTCCAGTAAGGCGGACAATTATTTCGTTCAGGACGCGAAAAAGGGGCTCGTGGCCTATTCTTTTTACAGCCCGAACATGAACCACGATGGCCACGACACTACCCTGAAGGTTACGGCGGCGTGGGTAAAGAAATTTCTCGACGATTCCTTTCCGGAGAAATTGCGCCAGGGCACGCTGGTTGTGGTGACATTTGACGAAGCTGGAGGAAACGAAGACAACCGGATCTTTACGCTGTTTCTGGGCGACATGGTAAAAGAAGCCAGCCAACAGGATCCCAAGGTGCTGGCGCAACATTACACGCACTACAACGTGCTGCGCACGATCGAGGATAATTTTGGCCTGGAGCCGCTCGCGGTCAACGATCGCGATGCAGCGCCCATCACTGGCATCTGGAAGTAGTAATAGCCTTTTTACGACCGTATAAAATTTCCCTGCTTTATGTGGGTTTGCGTGTTCTGGCAGAGTAACCGCAAGTGGGTGACTTTAGTCGTTAATGCCGCAAGTGCTTGAAAACGTATATACTTGTGGTAGGAATTTGCTAAATACAGCACTGGCATTCCCCGTGCAAAAGTAAACCGTGCGGTAGGCAATTGCATCAATTCTCCAAGGGCCAAGGTTTGGTTTAGGCGTTAAATAGCGCGAAAGATTAAAGACTCGGATAAGGAGCCTCCTCTCTATGAACCGCACTTCGTTAATGAAATCGGGATTTGTAATTAGTCTGGCCGTGAGCATGGTAGCAACGGTCGGCTGCTCCAGCAAAAACTACGTGAAACAGCAAACGACGCCGTTGATCAACAAGACGAACGAGCTCGACGATCTGACGGCTAAAAATACGCGCGACATCAAAGATGTTGACGCACGCGCGCAAGCTGGCATCCAGGCCGTGAATACTAAAACGGCGGAAGTCGATCAGAAGGCGCAGACTGCGGGACAGAATGCAGCTTCGGCTCAGCAGATGGCGGATAATGCGAACAACCGCGTGGGCGTGCTGACCAACACTGTGGCGAATCTTGACAATTACCATGCGGTCGCTGAGACTTCTATAAAGTTCGGTTTCAATAAAGACAATCTGACGCCGAAGTCGAAAGAGGCGCTCGACCAACTGGGTGGGAGCATCTCCGCCACCAAAGGCTACATCATCACGCTTGAGGGCGGAACAGATTCGGTGGGCTCGGCAGATTACAACTACGATTTGAGCCAGCGCCGCGCCAACTCGGTGATTCAATACCTGGCGATGAAGTACAACGTGCCTGCGCACAAGATTTATGTGATCGGGCTGGGCAAGGACAAGCCGGTCGATTCAAACAAGACGTCGCAAGGGCGCGCTGACAATCGCCGCGTGGATGTTCGGTTGATGAGCAACACGCAGGGCGACAATGCACAGCCCGCAGCCGCATCGACTTCGGGTAATCCGTCGTCCATGTAATTAGCAGATCGCGCCAAGTTCCTCCTCCTCGGAGGCTTCGCCAAGCAGGCCGCTCTTGATCCTCCCCCGAAGAGCGGCCTGTTTTTTATTTCCGGCGCTCGTAGTAGTTCGATGGTGGTGGGAAGTGTGCACATTTGAGCTGCGGTGGCGCTAAAATGGAAATATGCGACGGTCATTTCGCCTGTTGTCTTTGAGTATTCTCTGGTGGAGTTTGTCGGGAGCTGCGCTGTCAGGTGTGAATGCGGTAAGTTCTCCGGCGAGTTCGTCGCAAAGCACTTCGTCTCCAAGTAATCCGGCACCCGCATCTTCTCCGGCTTCTTCTTCCCAGAGCTCGACTTCTCCGCCACCCAAGGCGCAAGTGCCTGATTTGTCTCCGCCGCGGTCGGATCGAGTCAATGCCGGTGATCTGGGCTCGGATATCGGCGAAAGTTCCAGCAAGGATACGCAGATTGACCTGAGTCCTCCGGAGAACGACGCGAAGGCGCATCCGAAGAGTGCGGAGACAGTCAACGCCGCCGAGGCCGTTGACAGTGGAAGCGGTGTAGCGGAGTTTCGTCCCTGGGATCCGCACAAGGCCGCGAAAGACGTGGAAGTCGGCGATTTCTATTTCAAGCGGAAAAATTACCGAGCGGCGGAAGACCGCTATCGTGAAGCGCTCTATTACAAAGATGACGATGCCATCGCGACGTTTCAACTGGCGGTATGCCTGGAGAAGTTGGACCGTCCAGACGATGCGCTGGCGGAATATCAGAGTTATTTGAGGATTCTTCCGCATGGTCCCCAGGCCGAGGAATCGAAAAAGGCGATTGAACGGCTGAAGGGCACGGCGGTCAATGCGAAGCAGGGGAAGTAAGCTAGAGTGGTCAGTGGTCAGTGGCTGGTGATGCCACCGATCAGGGCCAGAGTTCATTACTCCTGTTCTTTGCTGAGGTGTGCCAGTACTCCTCACGCTGTCACTCGATTTCCAAGAACACACCCTATTTCTCCACGCGGATAAAGTCTCCTGTCGATGCATCGACGGCGACCGTGAGCTTCGCCGAGTCGCGGCTGTTGCCGTAGATGATGTGCCAGACAAGCTGATTAGTATTGTGGTTCCAGTCGCAGACGTAGGTGACGGGTACGTCAGGAGTCTTCTCCAGAACTTTGTCACCGCCATGCTTTTGCGCGGTAGCCAGCGCCTGTCCGGAATCGATCTTGAGAAATGCGGCGTCGAACACCTGTGTGGCGGCATTGCTGGGATTGTAGCTGTCTTCGGTGCTGGGATTGATGCCGCGTGAGGGCGCGTCAGGCGCCGCGCTGCCTGACCAGACGAATGATTTTACGGCACGCATCGAAGGCGCTGCGAAGGCGGCTCGCCAGACGGCCCACTTGCCATCGTGGCCGTTGGTGTCGGACGTGGCAATCGATTCAATGCGAAATGCCTGCGCGTCGCGAGCCCAGCCGCGGGCGGCGATAAAATCCTTTTGAAATGCGGAACGCCCAGTGAGCAATTCCGGGCCTTTTGGCTCTGGCTTCGGGGCTTCCGCGGGCTGGCTCGGTTGGGAAGAACAGGCGGTGAGTAAAGCGAGCAGCGCGACAACGGCAGAAAAGGTTCCGAGAGCAATGCACTGCCGGGATTTTGCGGAGATGATGCTGCGCTGTTTCATGTGGTCCTTCCTGATATAACGTGGATGGTTGAATGCCGCGCATCATTCTAACTGAATCGCTGGAGGAAGCGGCGGAAAAGGCTGTGGCGATGGAAGCATCTCTGGAAAAATTGCGACGGGCGTTAGCCAACGCGATCGCGGGAATGTCGGAGGAGGAGTTGAACTGGCATCCGGTGGGAAAATGGTGCGCGGTTGAAGTGCTGGAGCATTTGCTTTTGACTTATACCGGAACGGTGAAGGGATTTGAACGAGTGATGCAGAAGGGCCAGACGCTGGTTACGCCCGCGACCTGGGGCCAACGTTGGAGAGCGTGGGTAGTGACAAGTTTGGGATACATTCCCGAGGGCAGAAAAGCGCCAGCGTTCGCGCAACCGCGCGGTTTGCCGCAGGGAAAGGTTGTGCATGAGTTCGGCGCGAAAATCAGCGAGTTGGATGAAATCATCGCTGGTTGCGAGGCGCGGTTTGGGCGAAATATTAAGTTGCTGGATCACCCGTTTCTTGGTCCGCTGACCGGGCGGGAATGGAGAAAGTTTCATTTGGTACACGGGCTGCACCATGCGAAGCAGATTGGTTCACTGCGGCTGGGATGGGCGAAGGAAAAATAAAAGAGCGCCGAATGACGGCGCTCGATTTTTTCCAATGTTTTGAGTAAAGTGGCGATTGTTTCCTTTACGGCTCGCGCATGGAAGAGGGAACGCCGGCTTTGCGCGCTCCTTCATCCAAATCGTCCTGCTTTTGCTTGGCATCGTCGATAGCCTTTTGTTTGTCGGCGATTTGCTGTTTGTAGTCGACATCCTGCTTGTCCCAGGCGGCTGAATTGCGCAGGCGGTTGCCCACGTCGGCATACATGGCGGCAGCGCGGATCTGGTATTCACGCTGCAGAACGTCGAGTTCCCGCGTCAATAAATCGATTTGATCTTTTTGGGCGCTGAGTTTGCCCTGCCATTCTTTCCAGGCGGCCTGCTTCGCTTTTTCGTCTTCTTCCGGAGACTTGGCCGTATCCTTGGTTTCCGCCGCTGGTTGGCTGCCCGCTCCGGCTTCTGGAGCTTTTGCATCGCCTGTTTCCGCTTTGGCTTCTGCTTTTGTTTCGTTCGTAGCCTCCGCGGCACCAGCGTCGCTCGACGTGTTGCTGTTTTCCGGAGGCGGCGGACCTACGATCGAAAGCTTGTCTTCACGCGGCAGATTGTCATTGTCGAAAACCTTCGGCTTGCCTTTACCCTCATCCTCTTTTCGAACCTTGCGGGCGTAGTCGCCAAGAGGCGCACCGGATGATTGGCTGGGAGCAGATTGCGAGTCCTGCGCTGGCTGATTCTGCGCACTCCCGGGAAGCGCCAGGCATCCGAGGGCCAGAGTGGTTCCGAGGACAAAATGAGCGGTGTGCTTCATGGCGTCCATGATTTTGTCGATTTCCATTCCCTTTGAATTCATATTCGTTTTCTTTGAGTTCATGATTTTATTTTTCCGCTTTCCGGTCCCTAATCCGTCGAAGTTGCTCCTACGCTTAAACCTGTGACATCAGGTTTGCCTGCAAGAAATCCGCCAATGCTTCGATCCAGGTGCGCCGCCTCATTGGCAATGTCTTGCGCGATCTGTTTGGCCAAGTATGGGTCATGACTGGCGGCGAGTTGCTGCGCGTAGCCCGAGATCGTTGCCAGTGAAGTACGCAGAGAGAGGGCCATTTCCGCTGAGACTTCGGCTTGTAACGCCTGTTTCCGCCGCATGCTCTCGAAATCGCTGAGATCAGTGACCAGGCATGCCGCGCCCAGAAGGCTGCCGTCGACAGCGGCTACGGGGGAGACGGTGACTGCGATGTGCCGTGCCAGCCCCGATGGCGTGGTGTAGTCGGTTTCAACCTGGCGGCGAACGCTTCCCTCGTGAAGGACGGACTGAACTTCATCTGCCAGGGGAAACGGCTGCGCCACAGCGCCGTCTTCAAACGTGCTGGCGGAAGCGTGACCGGTCCAGATGGACGCTCCGCGAAAAATATCCGCGGCGCTCATGCCGTAAGTCGAGGCGAATCCTAGGATTTCGCGGGCTGCCGGATTGGAGTGCTGGATCAATCCGTTGGTGCCGAAGACGAGCACTCCACAGGAAAGATTGGAGAGGACGGCCTGGCTGAAATTTTCCGTGATGCGGGCGCGCCGGTGCTCAGCCTGGGTCTGCACCTGGAGTTCATGTTTCTGCTGCTTCAGTTGCTGGATCACTGTGTTGTAAAGGTGCAACGGCAGAGTCTGCAGTGATGGCGTCGGGTCGGCGGAGATAGCGGATTCTTCCGCAATACTGTGGCGCAGCTTGCGGATAAGAATCATTCCCAGGAGGAACGAGAACGAGGCGCAGATGAAAACGAACACCGCGCGGAAGACGACGGGGTTGGCCATGAATTTCAGAAGAGCCTCCCATACCAGCGCAGAAATTGATTGCCGAAAAAGAAAGCCAGCAAAGCCATGCTTCCGAGAAACACTCCGAAAGGCATTTGATAAAAGCGATAAACCATCTGCGCCGATTGCCAGGCTCTGCGCCGCGCAGATCGCGCATTGGCCAAATGCCGCATGAAGCGGCGCGTCCGTTTGAGCCAGACTACAAAGACGGTCGTGAGGCCAAAGACGGAGCCCATGATCGATGCCGTGAAAATCGTGAACACGGTGAGCTTGATGCCGAGAAATGCGCCAACCATGGCCATCAGCTTGACGTCTCCGAAGCCCATTCCTTCGGCGCCACGCCAGCGCAAGTAGATGGCTCCGGCACCGTAAATAAATGCTGCGCCTACCGCCGCGCCGAGCAGGGAATCGAGCAGAGAAAGCGAATGTGCGATGAGGGCATCACTGAACGGCAGGTTGATGAGGCCAGGACCAAACTGCGAAGCAAGATCGTTGACGGGAACGATAAGGCTGAAAAAAATTCCCAGCGCGAGTCCTGGCAGGGTGAGCTTGTCGGGAAGCAACTTAGTTTTCGCGTCGGTAAAGATAAGCCCCAGCAGCAGAAATGCAAACACACAATATTTCAGCGTCGCCAGCGTCAGGCCGAAGTGCCAGTAGCAGGCGAGAAAGAGAATCCCCGTGAGCAGTTCAATGAGGATGTATCGGGGAGAAATCCCGGTCTTGCAGTGGCGGCAGCGGCCGCCCAGGATCAGCCAGCCCAGCACCGGCAGATTATCGTAAAAGGCAATGGGCTGCTTGCACTTGGGACAGGCAGAACGCGGTGTGACCACAGACAAGCCGAGCGGCAAACGGTGAATACACACGTTCAGAAAGCTGCCGAAGGCCAGCCCGAAGAAGAAAATCGTCGATGCGAAGAGCGGGTCCACTTTATCTTGTGCCTTCCACCAAGAACGCGGAAAAATCCGAGTCTTGTGAAGATTATAAGTCGCTGGGCCGGGTGGGCGAAGGTACTGAAGTCACTGTCCGGATGGCCGATGCGTAGACGAATTCCGGCGACGGCTTCGTGGGGGACGTAGGTTTGACGCAGGCTCTATGACTCGCCTATCCTACATAGCGGATATATGCTTATATGACGAAAATGGCGGCAACCGAGCCCGAAACCACGCGTCTGACCATCACCTGGTCCAAAGAGGCAGATCTCGCCTTGCGTTCGTATTTGGGTATTCAAGGCATGAAGAAGGGTGATATTTCGAAATTCATTGAAGAAGCGGTTCGCTGGCGCATCTTTCATCAGACGATCCGCGAAGCCCGCGAAGCTTTCGCCGATGTCTCCCCGGGTCGACTGCAGAAGATGATCGACGAGACGGTAGATGAAGTCCGAGCGAAACGCTACCGGCAGCGCGCTCAACGGCCCTGTTGCGTGTCATTCTGGATACCAACGTTCTAACATCCGGCTTGCTGGTGGCCCAGGGCGCACCGGCCCGACTGCTTGACGCTTGGGAGCGCAATCGTTTCGCGCTGGTTGCCTGTGAGAATCTCATTGCGGAACTCCGTGATGTAGCAGGCCGGCCTTTCTTCAAGGCGCGGCTTCGCGCAAGTGCGGCTGAACTGCTCGCTGCTGGCCTTCGAGATTTTTCTATTTTCTGCCAAGAACTGCCCTCCGCCCTACCGCACCGGATCCTAAAGATAGTTATCTGCTGGCGCTTGCTGAAGCCAGTCAAGCCGAATTTCTGGTGACTGGCGATAAAGCCATCCTCGCCCTCAAGTGCCACAAATCCACACGGATTATTACACCCGCTGCGATGATCGAATTTCTGGGCCACGCGGAGAACGGCGAATGACGGAACGCAAGCGTGGGCGCGCGTTTGCCTGTGTCTGTCTTCGGCGGGCCGTTGCAATCCGTCCGTGTTGACGGAGTCTGGCCCCGGCAAAACGTACCTTATTCCCTCCGAATCAAAATCGCAGAAGCCGTCCTTCGAGGCTGGAGGCTGATGGATCGTGTGCAGGAAGCCATCCTTGCCAGTGGGACCAGGTTTTTGGAACTAAGCGTGTTTGGGGCGCTGGCAGATCGATCCAGCCCTCAGTATTTTCTTCACGCAGAAAAATATTGAACGCCTGGGCGCGTTCGTCACCTAATTTCCACTCGAACAGGCTGGCGGCCAATGCTTCGGTCAAGGATTCGCGCGGCTCGAGGCAGAGTATCCAATCAGAGTTGGCGAATTGCAAGAATTGGCCAGGGGGAATATCTGCGGAGAAAGGAATGGTGCGAGCACCGTATTCACGGGCGATGTGTAGCGTAGCGTCGTGCGAACCGTGATCGACAATCAGGATTTCACCACAGGGATACAGCGTTTCCAACGCGCGCCCCAAAATCAGGGCATCGTTGAAAGTGTGAAGCAGTGCGCTGAGGGGAGGCATGAAATATCGCGTCGAACAGAGTTTACGCGAAGTGACGAGTGTCTTCAGAGGCAGAAGAGGCGTGCCGCTCTTCCAAGCAGTTCCGGAGCACGGCTGGACCGTGCCCCGGCGCTGATGCCTTAAACGAATCGACCGAGTTCTATAAACTTCGCAGGAAGTTCAGAAGATCCTGCTGCTGCGACGAACTCAGGGAGTTGAAGTTGTTGATCACCGTGTCGGCCTCCGAATTACAGGAGATGCTGGAGCTCTCCGGTTCGTAAACGCTGTTGGTGGTCAAGACATAGAACAACTGAGCGTACGAAGTCTGAGCGCAGTATTTGTTGGAGGCGTAATAGTGAAGCTGGATCGCCTGCATCAAGTCCGCGGTGCGGCCGTCATGCAGGAAGAAGAGACGCTGCCCTAGTCCCCACAGCGGAGCGGTGCGGAACTGGTCGGGCCCGGCGCCTCCTTGATTGATCCCATCTGCAATTCCCGCCCCCATGTGATGCAGGGCAAAGTCAGAGTAAGGATGATAGGTCACAGCCGACATTCCGGTGAATGGACTGGCTGCGGTCGTGAGGCTGGCCGTGTGGCACAAAGCACAACCGATCGAATTGAACAAATTCGACCCGTTAGTGGTTGACGAGGTTGGCGTTGCCGGAATTGGTGGTCCCAGCAAGCGCATAAACGCGGCGAAGTTCACCACGTCGGACGACATCTCGGAAACGGTGCCGATAGTCGTGCCGAAGTTAGGGCTGCTTTTGTCGCCGTTGAGAATGACACTGGCATCTTCCGGAGTGGCGTTGAATACACACCCAGTGGTGGTGTTGCGTTCGTTGGGAAAGGCTTCGTTGGTTACACCCTGCTCGACGTTGTAGGCTTCTCCGGCAAAAATCAGCAGAGACTTGTTCTGCGCCTTCCAGCCGAAGCGAGTGATCGTGCCATCGTTTCCGCTGGTGTTAAAGCTGCCGCCGATTCCGAACTGATTGCGCGTGCTGGCGGTGGCAGCAAGGCTGGCTTGCAGGGTAGCGTCGGGAGTGTTCTCCACCAAGCCGAGGCCAAAGGTGGGCGTCGGAATGCGGAAGATCACGTTGCCGTAGCCAAGCTGCGTGGTGAAGGGCGGCTGTGCCAGCGTGCATCCATGAGCGTCAGTCCGTCCCTGGATGGTGTACAGATCGTGAACGCCGCCATCCTGAGGCGAATACACGTTGGTTGGGTCAACCACAACGAACCGCGCTTCACGCACCGGTCCGCTGGTCGTGATGAACGAGGGCACAGTGTTTGTCGCGCCGTCGAGCGTAGCCAGCGCAACTTGAGGGTTGGGCATCGGGAGCTGGGGACTGGTCAGGCCCGGACTGGTGCCGCCCACGGCGGGCTGAGCGTGGCACATGGCGCAACTGTTGCCGTTGAAGGTCGGACCGAGACCGGAACCTGCTTCAATCGCTCCGGAGACGGAATCGACTTCTTTGAAGCGAGCCAGGGACTGGTTGAATAACAGTTGCTCGTTGGCGTTTAGCGATGGGAAGAAGCTTCCCGCCGCCGCCGCCCCGGCGCGCGGACCAGGGTCTTTAGCTTGTGCGTGGGATAGAGTTGCGGGTGCCAACAAGCAAATCGACACCACGAGGATACGGAGGGAATGGGTTTGTGCCTTCCCCGCCAGGGGAATGGGGGTGAGTAAGCGGAGCATGGCTCCTCCTCTGTTTTAATTTGTCGTGACTTGCACAGAATGGTGCGGAAAACCTACGGCGGCGGACAGCGAAGGTTCAGGGATGTCCTAGGCCGCAGGGCAGCCTTTTTACCGCTGATTGCCTTCAGCGCGCAAGAAAATTGAAAATAGTTACGGAGTCAGGACAAACTTCTGCCCGATTCTTCGCGAAGGCGTCTAGTTTTGTTAGGAATACGACGGAACTAGGACATTCGTTCTCGCCGTGACAATTACCGCAAAATGCTTCCCCATGTTCCAAAAGACGAAAACGTGCGCGAAATCTCATTCATCCAGTACTTTTGGCCAAGTTTGACGCGGCCAAGACCCTGTGCCAAACTGCTCGCGAGTGAATTGCTTCATGCGCCGCTTTGGCATTTCGTCCCGTGTCCTCGACCGCTTGGTCGTCGGCTGCTTCATTCTCTGCTGTTCGGTGATTTCAGGCAGCGCACAAACTGGCCCTACGACGGACAGCCGGGTACAGGATTACGCGTCGCTCTATACCACCGCGCCTGGCACCGGCATCGTCGTCGTACTGGTATCGGGCGAGAAGAAGAATGTTCATATCGACCGGCAGGCCTTGCTCCAATTGGTCAACCGGACGAGCCAAACCGCAACCTGGCAAACGACGGACGATGCCAAGCAGGGAGCGTTTGACGATCTGGTTACGCGCGGAGTATTCACTAACGTCGCCTACGGAATTTACGACATTGAAGTCAGCGCCGTGGGGTACTTGAGCGAGCGCCGCGAGCTACAGGTGGCGAATTCGTGGAGCCCGGTGCAACTGAGCTTCACGTTGAAGCGCGATCCGGAGGCGGTCAATCTCGATGTGCCGGACGCCGGAATTTCCGCCAAAGCGCGCAAGCAGGTAAAGCGCGGCATTTCCGCGCTGAAGTCGAACAACCTCAAGGACGCGGAGAGACAGCTAGGGGCTGCTTATACGTCCGATCCGTGGAGTTCCGACGTAAATTTTCTGCTTGGGTATCTGTATTACGAAAAGAGCGACTACGGTCGTTCGGCGGACTACCTGCGCGCCGCCACCAATATCAATCCCAACAACACGCAGGCTCTTACGCTGCTGGGACGTGCGGGATTGCAGCGGCAGGACTATCCGGCGGCACGCTCGGCGCTGGAGCGTGCTGTGCTGGAAGATGCCGATAACTGGCAGCCGCACAATCTGCTGGCCGATACCTATTTACATCAGGGTAACTACGACCGAGCGCGAGACGAAGCGCACCTCGCGATTGAAAAAGGGAAGGGCCATGCCAGCCCGGCCGAACTGGTGCTAGGAGAAGCATTGGTGAACCTGGGCCAGGACAAAGAAGGGCTGGAGGCGCTGAACCGGTTTCTGATCGAGGTGCCACTGCATCCGATGGCGGGGCAAGTACGCGATCTGATTGCTGAAATCGAAGATCATAACGCGCATCCCGCGGCAGCGTCCGAAGGGGCGGCCGCGCCGAAGTTGAGAGGCGTGGACCCGCTTCAGGCTCTGAGTGCGCCGGCGCTCTCGGTGAAGTCGTGGCAGCCGCCGGGCATCGACGACGTGAAGTTGAACGCCGCTTCTGGAACGGTCTGTCCCACCGAAAGAGTCATCGAGGAATCGGGCAAGCGGGTGCAGGAGTTGGTTGACGACCTCTCGAAGTTCGCCGCGGTGGAAGATTTGTTTCATCAGCGGCTGGATAACTACGGGCTGCCGATTCGTACTGAAACGCGCAAGTTCAATTATGTGGTCTCGATCGGAGAAGAGCAGCCGGGGTTTATTGCGGTCAATGAATACCGCGCCGACAAGCTCGGACTGGCGGGCTATCCCGATGAGATCGCGAGCAGCGGCTTTGCCGCGCTGGCTTTGGTGTTCCATCCGCATATGCGGGATAACTTCGAGATGAAGTGCGAAGGACTCGGCGACTGGAAAGGGCAGGCGAGCTGGATGGTGCGCTTCCAGCAGCGCGACGACAAGCCCAGCCGCATCCACAGCTACAAAGTCGGACCGAGAGTTTATCCAATCAAGCTGAAGGGTCGTGCGTGGATTACCGCCGATAAATTTCAGATCGTGCGCATCGAGTCGGAACTTGTCGGTTCGATGCCGGAAATTCAGTTGTTGAGCGAGCATCAGGTTGTGGAGTACGGCCCCGTCCCATTTGCCAAGAAGAATATTTCGCTGTGGTTGCCCAAGAGCGCGGAAATCTATTTCGACTTCCGCCGCAAGCGATATTACCGGCGGCACAGTTTCGATCACTACATGTTGTTCGCCGTGGATTCCGACGAGAAGCGAAAAGAGCCGCAGGCTAAACCCGCCGGGGCTGTTTCTGCGGAAGAGAAGAAGTCACTGTAGAGAACTTCCGGCTCCGGGCTTCCGAAGAATCTAATCAGCGGCTTGCCTCATCATTACGGAAGCCGAGAGCCGGAAGCCGGATTACGGGTTGCCGAGCTTCGGACGATCAGCGTTTGGACCCGGCGATTTGATTACGGTGATCGGGGCCTGCAAGGTAAAGTTCAGCACGGTCTCCGAAGGCAGCTTGATCTGCTGGCTCTTGGTCGCTCCCTGGACCGCGCCGCCTGCTCCCGCTCCTGCCGCCGCGCCGATTGCCGCGCCCTTGCCGCCTCCGGCAATTGCTCCAATGATGCCGCCCAGTATCGCCCCTCCGCCGACCTTCTCGCCCGTGTTCTTACTTCGTGACGCGGCTTGTTTCCTGAACTGATCTGTCTGCAGGGTGTAAGTCTGGCCACCAGAGTGGATGCTGTCGAGTTGCAACACGACCTCCGATTGCCCGGCGAATTTTCCGGCGCTCTTCACGTCGACCAGATGGCCAATGATATCGGTGCCAGCGGGAATCACTTCTTCTCCTTCGGCAGCAAGAGCAGTGTTCAGCGTGGCGTGGAAAGTGTCTCCAGTCTGATTTTTCTCGCTGTCGATGGGGTCCACCAGACGAACCGTGAACTGCGTTCCCTGATCGATGACCAGCTTTTTCGGCGGCGGTGGCGGAGGTGGGGTTGGAGGCGCGGTATCAGCCGGAACCGGAGGCGGGGGTGGAGCGGAATCGTTATTGGCCACATTCTGATCGGAATTCGCACTGGCATCCTGTGCGGAATTCTGATTCGCCGAAGCATCGTAAGCGGCGGCCGCAGCAGCGGCAGCCGCCTCGTCGTCAGAATGCGATTTGCGAGGTTTTTTGCCGGGAGCGGGCTTAGGACTTGCTGCCGGCGGCGCGTCGGTTTTTTGCGCAGGCGATGGTTGAGGCACGTTTGCCGCCGCCGTCGTCCCCACCTGCAAATTGTTGACGACTTCTTTCACTCCCGCGACCGATGCCGCTTGCCGGGCCGCCGCGTCGCGTTGCGCGTCGTTGTCTACAGCGCCGGCCAATGTCACTACTCCGTTGCTGGCCTGAACGCTGAGTTGCTTTGCCGAAAGCCCAGAATCCTGGCTGAACTTATTTTGGATCTCGCTGGAAATTTTGCCGTCATCGGGCTTTCTGGCGCACCCGACTCCGATTCCCAACATAAGGAAGAGCCCCAGCACAAAAGCAAGGGAGGGCGTGCAAGGACGCAGGCACTGTTTTTTCATACTCGACTCCGGACAAGATGTTTGGGAAAGCTGGCCCGACTCTCAGCTCTATTTTAGATGCGGCTGGCAACTGGCGCAGATGTATTTCCCTTGGCCTGGAAATTCACCTGGAACCATCGAAAGAAAGATGCGCGAACGATTGGGTTAACGAACGAACTTGTAGTCGACAATGGACGCGGCCAATATGGCGAGTTGCTCTGGGGCGTCGGTCGCGTCATCGCGATCGCGGTTGCTGCCCTCGGCATCGCCGTCGGCGCGCGTGACGCGTCCCTGACAAACGACATTGCTGTTCTTCTGGCCTGATATTTCTTCGGGCATCTCAAAGACCATCTCCAGCAGGGAATTGACCGGGAGAGCTTCCTGTCCGTGGAAGAGCACACCGCTCTGGCTGATGTTTTCGATCGTTCCCTCGAACCAGGAACTGGTGTGATTGACGCGGTAACGAAGCGGCAAATCAAGCTTCACGCGGCGCGCGCGGGGCTTCCACGAAGGGCGCTTTTTTTCCCGCAGATGGTTGCGGCGGATACCGGTTTCCACGGTTGGCCGTTCGACGCGCTCGGTGCGGCGCATGGTCGCCCAATCGTATTCGTACTCGGCGGCACAGAGCAAACAAACCTGGTAGTAAGTGCCGTCGCTGCCGCGGCGGGGCCATGAGAACTCGTGCGAGCAGCGCCCCAACATCAGTACATCTAATATTTTTTGCTGCATGGTGATTACTTCCGATTCCGACCAATGGGCTCGGATGCAGGGTCATCATCTCGTCAACCTGTCCCTTTGGGTAGATTACGATTGTGCAATGGAATCTAAAGCTCGTGCTTAGAGGGACTTGGAACGAGGATTTGACGGCAGCCCAAAAACTGTCATTTCGAGCGTAGTGATGAATGATGCGCGAAGCGGATCATTTCCCGGAGTCGAGGAACCTGCTTTTCTGCCGCTGAACGGATTGGAAAATACTGCGCCTCAGTTCATCGTCGCGGCCGACTGCAAATCAATCTGCTTCCAATCGCCCTTGACAATTCCCGCGCGAATCTGCCCCGCCGTCTGGCCTTTCTTATTTTGCTGATAAGAGTAGTAAAGCTCTTTCAGGCAAGTGGCGCACCGCGCTCCGTGCGTGTTTTCAAAACAGCTATGCAGGCTGTTATGCCCCATGCGGTCGCAGTAGCAATAGCAAGGCTGTTGATGCAGCACAGCGGGAATCTTAGCCGCGAGTTCATAGGCATGGGTCTGATAAGGATACTGAGCGTCGTTTCCCCAAAGCTGATCTTTGGTCAGGACCGCCGGCAACTTTGTCCCCTTGCCCGGAGCAGCAGCGTTGTAGGCCGGCACCCCGCCTTCTTCCTGTTGCGAAGTCCACTGCGCCGACACGGTCAGAGTGATGAGGAATACAAACGATAAGGTCAGCGCGCGATAAATAAATGTATTGGAGAGCAATCCGCGTAAATTCAATCTGCCTAAGGTCATGAGATCCTCAATAATCCTGAGGTATTTTAACCTGCCCCGTCGCCATCCGATAGACGAAAGTATCTGCAACTTTGACTGAACTTGCTGTTCGCGAGTAACGGCAAACTGTCCGCCCCGGTTCTGTATACAATGAGGATGCATGGCGGAAGCTTTCGATTTAGAGAAAAATTCGGACTCGACGCTTTCCCATACGACAACGGCCGCTGCAGATGTGCAGTTTTCTGCGCACCCGAGAACGCCAAACCGGCCCGCGTTGTGGGTCTGGCTGCGCGATCTGATCATCTCGCTGGCTATTTCCGCTTTCATCATCGTCTTCATTTATCAGCCGGTGAAAGTCGAAGGCACCAGCATGATGCCCTCGCTTTCCGACCAGGAACGGATCTTCGTCAACAAGTTCGTCTATCGTCTGGAGCCGATTGAGCGCGGAGACATTGTGGTGTTCCGCTATCCCCGCGATCCTTCGAAGAGCTACATCAAGCGCGTGGTGGGCGTCGCTGGAGATCGTCTCCGTATTGATGGCGGTCAACTTTATGTGAACGGCGAGGTTGTGGACGAAGACTACGTCCCCCCGGTTTACACCGATGCGCGGTCGTATCCGGAGACCGTGGTTCCTCCTAATTGCTACTTCGTTCTCGGCGATCATCGTTCGATGTCAAACGACAGCCGCGACTTCGGCCCCGTGAATCAAAGCTATATCTACGGCAAAGCCGTGTTTGGATATTGGCCGATGGAGAAGCTAGGCCGAGTAAGGTAGCGCCCTGAGCGCGTCAATCCCCTAAGTACTCTGCGATCTCTGCGATTCAAGCTTTTATCAATTGCCACGGCGATGCGTAATTAGTTTAGCTATGCCACGCTTCCTGCTTGGCCGAATTCTCCTTCCCTGATAAACTCTCTAAAATCCACCCACCGGAGCGGAAATGCAAGCTATCCTTGCGCTCGAAGACGGGCGAGTCTTCCGAGGCAAAGGCTACGGCGCCAAAGGCGAATGTTACGGGGAAGTTGTTTTTAATACTTCCATCACCGGCTACCAGGAAATTTTCACCGACCCATCTTATTCGGGACAGATTGTTGTTCTGACCAACCCGGAAATCGGCAACTACGGTACCAACGACGACGACAATGAGGCCACGCGTCCGTGGATCGAAGGCCTGATCGTGCGCGAATTCTCGCGCGTCAGTTCGAACTGGCGTTCGCAGCAGGTGGCTGAAGAGTATCTGGAAGGCTTCAAAGTCCCCGTGCTCGCTGATATCGACACGCGCGCTCTGGTGCGTCACCTACGCGATAACGGCGTCATGCGCGGCGTGGTCTCGACCATTGAGAGCAACGCCGACAAGTTAATCGCGAAAGCACGGTCGTTGCCGAAGATGGACGGAATGGACCTGGCGAAGGAAGTAAGCACTAAGCGTCCTTATGTCTGGGAAGTGGGGGAACGGTCGCATGAGCCGGTGGCCGTTGTAGGCGTGAAAGACGAGCCAGCGCGTTTTCATGTAGTGGCTTATGATTTCGGCATTAAAAAGAACATTCTGCGTAAGTTACGTGGTGAAGGCTGCAAGGTCACGGTGGTCCCGGCGCAGACTCTAGCGGAAGACGTTCTGGCGCTGAAACCAGATGGAGTTTTCCTTTCGAACGGTCCCGGCGATCCCGAGCCGTGTACGTATGCGGTCGATTCCATCCGGCGATTGATGGGGCGGCAACCGATTTTTGGAATCTGCCTCGGACATCAGCTCACCGGCATTGCGCTAGGAGGAAAAACTTTTAAGCTCAAGTTCGGTCACCACGGCGGAAACCATCCCGTAAAGCGGTTGAGCTCGGGAAAGATCGAAATCACCGCGCACAACCACAACTTCGCGGTCAATCCCGATTCGCTGCCGGAAAGCGAAGTCGAACTCACGCACATCGACCTGAACGATCAAACACTGGAAGGCCTGCGCCATCGCAACCTGCCGCTATTCAGCGTGCAGTATCACCCAGAAGCCGCGCCGGGTCCGCATGACTCGCATTATCTGTTCAAGGAATTTACCAAGATGATGGAGGAGTGGAAGAGATAGCTGGCCAAATGGACGACTCAAAGAAAACCAGTCCACTTCGAGTTTTCCAAGCATTGATACCGATTGTTGGTATCGGCATTGCAGTAATCTCCTTGCTGCTTACAGTGGCCGCGCGGAGAAAGGAACTTACCTGCACGGAGACCTCCTCGACCCGATTGGTCAGTGAGAATCTTGGTGGTATTGACCCTAGCCTTCACGTGGAGTTTGGCGGCCAGCCAGTCGTCACTTTGTCAAAGCTTACCTTCAGCCTTCGGAATACTGGCGCGGCTGCAATCAAAGGGTCGGACGTTATAGAACCGGTGCGCTTGCAATTTGCCCCACCCACCAAAATTTTGAGTGCGGTTGTCGAACACACTTCGCCTCAACGGTTTGGGTTTGCTACGACGTCTTCGCCTAGCAGCGGTGAGGTCGTGCTCACTTTTTCGCTCCTAAACTCTGGCGATGAGGCTCAGTTCTCGATTTATGTTCTGAACTCCGAGATTCAAAAACCGCTTTTCCTCGGTCGTGTCGTCGATGTCACGCAAATGCTTTACGTAGACAGCACCTACAACGCCCCCTCAAATGCGGGAATTTTGCCTCGGGCGCGAGGCCGACTAACGCGTTCGATATTGCGCTGGTTCTTGTCCTCGGTGCTTTGGGGAATCTCGGCCGTGCTGCTCGGATTCTGGATCGGAGGCGCCGTCGAATACGTGCGCTACCTGCCGTGGAAACGGAAATACAAGCCTCTTTATGACGACCTCGTTCGAGAGTCAGTGAGAAAACTGCGTGAGGAGACACAACCGAAAACGAAAGCAGCCTCAGCGCCTCGGAAATTGGAAGAACCTGGAGAACCAGACGACGCTCTCGTCATGCGGGAACTCAGCGAAGAAGTCGCTTTAAACCGAATGATGCTTATCGATGGCTTTAGGCACCCAGACGTTGCATTGGAACTGAAGAAGAGAGGCGTCCCCGATCATCCACATCCCTTGGTCGGATCCTTTTCTGGCTTAGTCGGTTTCTCAGCGGCCCTATTGAGTATCGCTTTCTGTTCCGCTCTTACTGGGCTAATCGTTAATGAAGCATTGAGAAGTTAAGGAGAGAAGCCGGATAATTAAATGCCCAAACGCACTGACATCTCCAAGATTCTGATCCTCGGCTCCGGGCCCATCATCATCGGGCAGTCGGCGGAGTTCGACTACTCGGGCACGCAGGCCTGCAAGGCGCTCAAGTCCGAGGGTTACGAGGTCATCCTTGCCAACTCCAACCCCGCGACCATCATGACCGACCCCGAGTCGGCCGACCGCACTTACATCGAACCGCTCACGCTGGAATATCTGGAAGAGATTATTCGCATCGAGCGGGAGATGGCTCCGGGTGCGGGTTTTGCCGTTCTGCCAACAGTGGGCGGACAGACGGCACTCAACCTGGCCATCGAACTTTCCGACGGCGGCGTGCTGGAAAAATACAACGTCATTCTGATTGGCGCGAATGTCACTGCCATCAAGAAGGCCGAAGACCGCCTCGTCTTCAAAGACGCGATGCAGAAGATTGGCCTCGAAGTGCCCAAGTCGGCGCTG